>CAUSOG010000001.1:0-117522 GCA_963533195.1 uncultured Streptococcus sp.
TGCTATGATTTTGTTCAATGTATCACTCAAGCAGTCTGAGTTGCATGAACTGGAGGCTACTGCTGATCAATTGCATGCCTTGCATGAACAGTTTCCAGACTCACCTGATATAGCAGAAGCCTTTGCTAGGATTTTGGTCAATGTATCAACCGAGCAGTCTGAGTTGCATGAATTGGAGACTACTGTTGAACAATTGCATGCCTTGCATGAAGACTTTCCAGACTCACCTGATATAGCAGAAGCCTTTGCTATGATTTTGTTCAATGTATCACTCAAGCAGTCTGAGATGCATGAACGGAAGACTACTGTTGAGCAATTGCATGTCTTGCATGAACAGTTTCCAGATTCACCTGATATAGCATTGTGTTATGCTATGATTTTGTTCAGTGTATCAACCGAGCAGTCTGAGTTGCATGAATTGGAGACTACTGTTGATCAATTGCATGCCTTGCATGAAGATTTTCCAGATTCACCTGATATAGCATTGTGTTATGCTAGGATTTTGTTCAGTGTATCAACCGAGCAGTCTGAGTTGCATGAATTGGAGACTACTGTTGATCAATTGCATGCCTTGCATGAAGATTTTCCAGATTCACCTGATATAGCAGAGGCCTTTGCTATGATTTTGGTCAATGTATCAACCGAGCAGTCTGAGTTGCATGAACTGGAGTGTATTGTTGATCAATTGCATGCCTTGCATGAAGACTTTCCAGACTCACCTGATATAGCATTGCATTATGCTATGATTTTGTTCAATGTATCACTCAAGCAGTCTGAGTTGCGTGAACTGGAGGCTACTGCTAATCAATTGCATGCCTTGCATGAACAGTTTCCAGATTCACCTGATATAGCATTGCATTATGCTATGATTTTGTTCAATGTATCACTCAAGCAGTCTGAGTTGCGTGAACTGGAGGCTACTGCTAATCAATTGCATGCCTTGCATGAACAGTTTCCAGATTCACCTGATATAGCATTGCATTATGCTATGATTTTGTTCAATGTATCACTCAAGCAGTCTGAGTTGCGTGAACTGGAGGCTACTGCTAATCAATTGCATGCCTTGCATGAACAGTTTCCAGATTCACCTGATATAGCAGAAGCCTTTGCTAGGATTTTGGTCAATGTATCAACCGAGCAGTCTGAGTTGAACGAACCGGAGGCTACTGTTGAGCAATTGCATGCTTTGCATGAACAGTTTCCAGATTCATCTGATATAGCATTGCATTATGCTAGGATTTTGGTCAATGTATCACTCAAGTGGCCTGAATTGAATGAACCGGAGACTACTGTTGAGCAATTACATGTCTTGCATGAACAGTTTCCAGACTCACTTGATATAGCAAAAGTCTTTGCCATGATTTTGTTCAATGTATCAACCGAGCAGTCTGAGTTGAACGAACCGGAGGCTACTGTTGAGCAATTGCATGCCTTGCATGAACAGTTTCCAGATTCACTTGATATAGCATTGTGTTATGCTATGATTTTGTTCAATGTATCACTCAAGCAGTCTGAGTTGAAGGAACTGGGGGTTACTGTTGAGAAAGTACAGAATCTACATGAGCGCTTCCAAGATTCTGAAGTAATTGCTTTTGTATATAGTGTGTTCTTGGTATGTTTATTTGAACTTCAACCGGAGGTAGACGAACGCCTTCAAACAACAGAAACAATAAAAAAACTCTATGGACAATTCTCCAAATTTATGCTACAAACTTTTGATGATTTATTTTTTCGTAATGATAAGGTTTGTGACGGTGAGGAGTACAAGCTATTCATCTTTATTTTAAAGGAAGGTCTTTTAAGGGATACCAAATATGCTATTTTACAAACGTGGGTAGAGCGTTATAAAGAAGACTCGAATGAACTAAAAAACATACTGTCTATCTACCAGTATGTTCAAAAAATCAAATACCAACTTGGATTGAAAGATGAAGATAAAAAGGAAAATCTTAAGTTTGGCCATTACACTAAAGGAAGCGTGCTTCAAAGCTTATTGGACCAGAAGGAGGAATCAAACTTTTTCATATCTGGAAAAACTCGTCTGAATAATGCGAATTATATGAATGATCCAGAGGAAGGTATCATCATAGAAAAGATATTGGGCTTAGATAGACGAGATATTTTAGAGCCAAGCTCATGGTTTTTAATGAGCTTTACTATTAAAACGGATGATTTAGCCATGTGGTCTCAGTATGGTGATGATGCCCAAGGTATTTGTATTGTACTTCGGGAAGATGACTTTTCTAGATTTACATCCTTCAATGATGTCTCTTGGCGTCAAGAAAAGATCTCTTTAGAATTTTCTGATAAAATGTCTTTAATTAAATCTGAATTAAATAGTGGTTTTGAAAAATCTATCTTACAGAGTGAGAAGGATAATTCAGCCAATACTGTTAATGACGAAGAAACAGAACTGAATTTTGAAGAGAAACATAGTGTTTCAAAAGGAAATGTTGATTATCTCTATCGAATAGCCTATATCAATGATTCAGGCGGTAAGTTTAGCATAGAAAAAACAGAGCTCTTTGATGATAAAGAAATAATCGAGTTGGAAACATTGTTGAAAACTTTAAAGGAAAAACTAGATAAGGATTTGAACAAAGAAGATGATTTTTATCAAAAAGCAATTTCTGACTGTATAGAGGAAATTCGTTACTTATTTAAATCTGTGGATTACAAATATGAGGACGAGTTGCGTATCTTACGCTACGCTAGCTTAGACCCTAGCAATGAGGAACTCAAGATCGATAAGTCTTCTGGGATAGGGAAACTTTATGTAGAACGTGAAAATCCAATTCAAATCGGGGAAGTCATTTTCGGTCCTAAGTTTCCAAATCCTGAATACATAACTCCCCTGTTGAAGCTTTTGGATAAAGATATTGCATTTAAAAAGTCTACGATAAAATTTAGATAAAGGGTTCTATGAGCCACATATCATATAAGGATTCAATAGGAGAGCTGGAGTATATCCAAGCCCTCTGAAATATGCCAGAATAGAAGAAGAGAAAGGAAGAATACAGCACACTGTATTTGTGATAAAATGAGAATTGCAGACCATAGTGTGACCCGTGCCATTCTGGAGCGTCACGGTTTCACTTTTAAAAAATCTTTCGGTCAGAATTTCCTGACGGATACCAACATCCTTCAGAAGATTGTGGACACAGCTGAGATTGACAAAAAGGTCAATGTCATCGAGATTGGTCCCGGTATTGGGGCTTTGACAGAATTTTTGGCAGAAAGTGCCGCTGAAGTCATGGCCTTTGAGATTGATGATCGCCTGGTACCGATTTTGGCGGATACTCTGCGCGATTTTGACAATGTGACAGTGGTCAATCAGGATATTCTCAAGGTTGATCTGGCCCAGTACATAGCAGAGTTTAAAAATCCTGACCTGCCTATCAAGGTAGTGGCGAACTTGCCATACTACATTACGACGCCGATTCTCATGCATTTGATTGAGAGCGGGATTCCTTTTAGTGAGTTTGTCGTGATGATGCAGAGGGAAGTGGCGGATCGGATTTCTGCTCAGCCGAATACCAAGGCTTACGGCAGTTTGTCAATTGCGGTCCAGTATTACATGACGGCCAAGGTTGCCTTTATTGTGCCACGGACAGTCTTTGTGCCAGCGCCAAATGTGGATTCGGCTATTCTCAAGATGGTGCGCAGAGACCAGCCTGCAGTTGCGGTCCAGGACGAGAAATTCTTTTTCAAGGTCTCCAAGGCTAGCTTTGTCCATCGCCGGAAGACTCTCTGGAATAACCTGACCAGTTGTTTTGGGAAGTCAGAGGAGACCAAAGACAAGTTAACAGCAGCTCTAGAACGAGCTGACTTATCTTCAAGTGTTCGGGGAGAAGCTCTTAGTTTAGAAGAATTTGCTCGCTTGGCAGACGCTTTGAAGTCTGAAGGACTATAAAAAAATAGAAGATCTGCTCTATATAGCTGGTCTTCTATTTTGCTAATGAGGTAAATATGAAAGTGAAATGTCTGTCTTTGTTTTCTGCCCTGCTTTGTTTTTCGCAGTCTTTGCTCCATTTCCTGCTTATGCTAGGTTTGCCTCTGGGACGTTTGGTATTTGGCGGCGCTTATATAGTATTTCCTTTATGGTTGCGGCCAGTTAACTTCCTGCTTTTCTTGCTGTGGGGTTTCTTTGGTCTTAGTTATCTATCTTTTGGCGGTTGGCTAAGAAGTAGCTTGAAGTCTTCTGTTCTGAGAAAGATCATCTTAAGCGGAACTGTTTTTCTCTTTTTGGCTACTGTTTTCAATTTCTTTGTAACTGCGAGTCTATTAGAGAAGTATTTAACAGGGGGACTGACCTTTCTTGCTTTTCTCAGCAGTGCAATTCTACTTCATAATAACAAAAAATCCTATCAATCATGATAGGATTGCTTTTTATGCGGAGGAAGGGATTTGAACCCTCACACCCGTACGGGCACATGCGCCTGAAGCATGCGTGTCTGCCGTTCCACCACCTCCGCTTGAGATTCTATTATAACTTATTTTTGTGAAAATGCCAATAGAGAATATCAGTTTTTTTCACTGTATGAAAAAAGCAGAAAAATTTCTATTTTTTCTTTACTAAAATAGTTCTATGATATTGCCATTATAGCAAGTATTTGTTACAATAAGATTAATTACTTATTTAGGTAACGAAATAAAAAAGGAGAATGTTATGAAACTGAAAAAATGGCTGCTGTTTTTGATGCTGCCCCTTCTGTTTTTGCTGGATTTGAAGCTATTTACAGCAACTGCTCAAGCCGATGCTTTGAAGAATGCAATCACAGATATTAAAATCTGGGACCATTCTAATGGCCGCGAAGCAACCAAGGTTAACGGTGCTTATAATTTGGTTCAAGGGGGGAATTATCGTTATGAGCTAGTTTTTGATTTGTCTGCTTACGATAACAAGCTCAAGGATGGGGATACCTTTACCTTTACAGTACCGAACGGTGCAACCATTGCTGATGGTACAACCTTTACCCTGACAGATAATGAAACGCAGGTCCAGCTCGGAGCTGCTAAGATGACATCGAATGGTTCAGGTAAGGGCGGTCTGATCACGGTTACTATTCAGAATTTGGCAGATTACAAGTCTAAGACAACTGCTAGTGGAGTAAGAGGAAGTTTCTTCTTTGACTTTCAGGCGACGACAGTAGGCGCTGATCAGGACTGGAATTATAAGCCTGAGGAAACTCAAGGGGTGATGAGCCATAAGGTAACCATTAACGAGCGCAAACAGAGCAGTTTTTCAACAGCTGGTGAAAACTACGCTAAGATTGGAGGAGTCATTGCTAAGAAGCCATATAATTCGGCTATTCTAGGAAAGAGCGGAGACTACTCCCATAACTGGACTGTTCGTATCAATACTCAGCAAAAGACTTATAATTCTCCGATTGTTATCAAGGATGTCATTCCAGATAGCAGTGCACCAATGCAATTCGTTCCGGAGCAATTTGTCCTTCGCCAAGGGGAGTACACACAGAGTTTATCAAGTATTGCGAATTCTGTTATCTTGAAAGAAGGTCAAGATTATACGGTTGCCTATAATGACACTTATACTGAGTTTACTCTAACCATCAATAACCCAGGCAATCGTGCCTTTATGTTGAACTATATGACAACTTCACCAGCTGATGGTTCTTTGGTGTCGAATACGGCTGAGATGGAAGTTGATAATGAAAAACTGCCATTCAGAGATGACCGTCCTGGTCAGACGAGTTCTACAGTAGAGCGTAGCAGCCGGATTACAGAGGGAGGTGTCATTACAGCTGATATCAGTAACAGTCTGGTTCTCTACAAGCAAGATTCTAAGACTGGCAAAATGCTGGAAGGTGCTGTCTTTAAGGTGACAACTCCTAGCGGTGAAGAGATTACTCTGCCGCCGACAGATGCTAACGGTCGGGTTTCTACACAGCCTTTCTCAAGTGAAGAAATCAAGAAAGGTCAATTCACAGTAGAAGAAGTAACAGCTCCGGAAGGCTATGTACTGGACAGCAATCCGATGAAGGTGACTATCAAGGCTGATGGTGCAGTCAAAACAGTCAAGAATACGGTGGATCCAAATGCCAGCAAAAAGCTGACAGTCAAGAAAATTTGGAAAGATGAAAACAATCAGGATGGCAAGCGTCCAGCTTCTATTGCTGTAGATGTCTACGCTAACGGTCAAAAACTGGCTGATAAGACAGTGACCGTAACTGGTGGCAGTACAGATGCGGAGTGGACAGCTCAGACAACTGATTTACCAATTTTTGATGCAAATGGTCAAAAAATCACCTATACAATCGGTGAAGATCAGCTTGATGGCTACGATACTCCAGAAGTAGATCAGGAAAATCTCACTGTTACCAATACTCGTACGCCAGAGAAAATCGCTATCAAAGCTAGCAAGAAATGGGATGACGCTGAAAATCAAGACGGCAAACGTCCTGCCAATGTTGTTGTAAAACTTTATAAAGAAGTCGGTGGTCAGAAATCAGAAGTTGCGAACCGAACTCTGACCGAAGCTGACCAGTGGGCAATCGAGTTCACCAACTTGAACAAATATGAAAAGGGACAAGAAGTTGTTTATTCTCTGGAAGAAGACGCGGTCCCTCACTATCAATCTCAGGTAACTGGCAATGCTGCTGATGGCTTTGTAGTGACCAACACTTACAAGCCAGAAACCATCAAGATTTCCGGTCAGAAGAAGTGGGATGATGCGGAAAACCAAGACGGCAAGCGTCCAAATGCTGTTAGAGTCAAGATCTTGAAAGGCCAAGATATTGTCGATGTACAGGAAGTGACTGCTGCTAATGGTTGGAAATATGAATCTAATCCTCTTCCTAAATATGCAGCAGGCCAAGAAATTGCTTATACTGTTGCAGAAGAAGCTGTCTCAGGCTACACGAGCAAGGTGGACGGCTACAATATCACCAACTCTTACACTCCGGAAACGGTCAAGATTTCTGGTCAGAAAGTCTGGGATGATGCGGAAAACCAAGATGGTAAGCGTCCAGCTTCTGTTAAGGTTAAAATTCTGAATGGTGATACGGTTGTTGATGAGCAAAATGTGACTTCCGCTAACGACTGGAAATATGAGTCCAAGGCTTTGCCTAAGTACGCAGCAGGCCAAGAAATCACTTATACCGTAAGTGAGGAAGCTGTACCAGGTTATACTAGCAAAGTGGATGGTTATAACATTACTAACTCTTACACTCCAGAGACAACGACTGTGTCTGGAAGCAAGACTTGGGAGGATGGCGATAACCAGGATGGTAAGCGCCCAGCTTCTATCACAGTTAATCTGCTAGCTGATGGTCAAAAAGTCAATACCCAAACAGTCGGAGAGGCAGAAGGCTGGTCATACAACTTTACTGGCTTGCCAGTCTACAAGGATGGCCAACAGATCACCTATACAGTGACAGAAGAAGCTGTACCGGGTTATTCAACCAGTCTTAACGGCTACAATATCACCAACTCTTATACACCAGAGAAGACAGAAATCACTGCCAGCAAGACCTGGAATGACAGCGACAATCAAGACGGCAAGCGTCCAACTAAGATTAGCATTAAGCTGATGAAGACAGTTGGCGGTGTCAAGACAGAAGTTGCTAGCAAGGAAGTGACCGCTGCTGATCAATGGCAAACCAAATTTGAAAATCTGCCAGTCTATGAAAATGGTCAGAAGATTGATTACTCTATCGAGGAAGATGATGTGGCTGGCTATACTAAAGAAATCAAAGATTTCACAGTTACCAACTCTTATACTCCAGAGATGATTAAGATTTCCGGTCAAAAAGTCTGGGATGACGCTGATAACCAAGATGGCAAGCGTCCAGCTTCTGTTAAGGTTAAGGTGAAAAATGGCGATACTATCGTAGATGAGCTGGAAGTAACGGCTGCTAACGATTGGAAGTTTGAGTCTAAAGCTCTTCCTAAGTATGCAGCAGGTCAAGAGATTGCCTATACTGTTACTGAAGAAGCAGTTGCGGACTATCAAACTAAGATTGATAAATTCACCATTACTAATTCTTACACTCCTCAAAGTACAGAATATGCTGTGACTAAGGTTTGGGAAGATGCTGATAACCAAGACGGCAAGCGTCCAGCTTCTATCACAGTGCAACTGTATAGCTCAGTAAATGGTCAAGAGCCAGTTGCTGTCGCAGGTAAGACATTAACCTTGACAGTTGCTGATAAGGCAGATGCCAACACATGGAAAGCAAGCTTCACTAATCTGCCTCAGTTTGACAAGGGACAGAAGATCACCTACTCTGTCAAAGAGGATGATGCAACAGTAGCCGCTTTGAAAGAAAAAGGCTACAGTCCGAAAGTAGAAGGTCAGACAATCACCAACTCTCATACTCCAGAGCAGGTTAAAGTTTCTGGTCAGAAAGTTTGGGATGATGCAGACGATCAAGACGGCAAACGCCCAACATCTATTACAGTTAAAGTAATGGATGGAAGCACTGTTGTTGATAGACTTGAAGTAACAGCTGCTAATGGATGGAAGTTTGAATCTAAAGACCTGCCTAAATATAGAAATGGTCAAGAGATTGCCTACACACTTACTGAAGATGCCGTTGCTCAGTATGAAACTAAGATTGATAAGTTCACCGTTACCAACTCCTACACTCCAGAAACTGTTAAAGTCTCTGGTCAAAAGGTTTGGGATGATGCCAATAACCAAGATGGCAAGCGCCCAGCATCTATCAAGGTCAAGATTTTGGACGGAGATAAGGTGGTAGATGAGCTGGAAGTAACAGCTGCTACTGACTGGAAGTTTGAGTCCAAAGATCTGCCTAAGAATAAGAAGGGCAAGAAAATCAACTATACAGTCCTTGAAGAAGTGACAGTTGAGGGGTATAGCAGCAGCCAAGAACAAGCAACAGATGGCAGCTTCACTTTGACTAATAGCTATAAACCAACCCAGATTGCTGTTAAGGGAACTGCTGTATGGTCAGATGCAGAAAATCAAGATAAGGTTCGACCTTCTAAGATTACTGTTCGACTCTTGGCAGATGGCAAACCAATCAAAGAACTGGTTGTATCAGAAGAAAATGGTTGGCAGTATAACTTTAGCGACCTCCCTAAGTACAAGGATGGCAAGGAAATTGTCTATAGCGTTGCTGCTGATCCAGTAGGTGATTATAAGCTTGAGATCAACGGTACTCAGCTGACCTTCAGTCATATCCCCGCTAAGAAAGTGGCAGTTGAAGGAGAGGTTTCACCTAATAAGTCAGGCGGTCAAGCTCCGAAAGTTGGAGGAAAAACTCTTCCTCGTACTGGTCAGGAAGAAAATCTCCTTGTTACTATTCTTGGCTTCCTAGCAGCTCTTCTCGCAGGAGGAATGCTGATGGCTAAGGCGAAACGCAGCTAATCAGTTTTATGACTTACTGAAAATCACAGTAAACATCTCATTCGATATAAAAAAGCGAACAGGTTCTTTTGAGCTTGTTCGCTTTTATCATGCCAGTTTTATTCCAAATATTTTAAAGTAGTTGTTTTCTATGAAAAATGAACCTAACCTTAAGAAATGCCTTCTATGCAAAACAAGCAAGCTAAATCTCGCATTTTTTGTTATAATGAGTGTATTAACTTTTAAGGAGCAATCTTGCAAGGAAAAATCATTAAGGCTCTGGCTGGTTTCTATTATGTAGAGTCGGACAGACAGGTTTATCAAACCAGAGCGCGGGGTAACTTTCGCAAAAAAGGGCAGACACCTTATGTCGGTGATGAAGTCGAATTTTCAGCTGAAAAAGACTCGGAAGGCTATATTTTAAAAATAGCAGAGCGTAAAAACAGTCTTGTGCGGCCTCCGATTGTCAACATTGACCAGGCAGTTGTAATCATGAGCGCGAAAGAGCCAGATTTCAATGCCAATCTGTTAGATCGTTTTCTGGTGCTTTTAGAGCATAAGAAGATTCATCCTATTATTTACATCAGCAAGTTAGACCTGCTTGAAGATGAGCAGAGCTTGGATAGCTATGTGGATGCCTATCAGGCCATCGGTTATGAGGTCCTTAAGGCTACTGAGGAGTTGCTGCCGCTGCTGACAGGGAAAATCACTGTTTTCATGGGACAGACTGGGGTTGGAAAGTCCACTCTGCTCAATAAAATCGCTCCAGACCTGCAATTGGAAACAGGAGAGATTTCTGAAAGTCTGGGCCGCGGCCGCCATACGACACGGGCTGTCAGCTTTTACAATCTAAACGGCGGTAAGATTGCCGATACGCCAGGATTTTCGTCTTTGGATTACGAGGTGAGTACAACTGAAGATCTCAATCAAGCTTTTCCAGAAATTGCTGAGTTCAGCCAGTCCTGTAAATTTCGTACTTGTACCCATACTCACGAGCCAGCTTGTGCTGTCAAGCCAGCAGTTGAGGCCGGCCAGATAGCGGCATTCCGCTTTGATAATTATCTGCAATTTCTCAGCGAGATTGAAAATCGTCGGGAAACTTATAAAAAAGTTGCCAAAAAAAATTCTAAATAAGGAGAAAACTATGACATCATTCAAAATTGCCCCTTCAATCTTAAGTGCGGACTATGCTAATTTTGAAGCAGAGCTGAAAAAATTGGAGGCGACAGGTGCTGAGTATGCCCATATTGATATTATGGACGGTTATTTTGTACCAAATATCAGCTTTGGAGCTGGGGTTGTTGCCAGTATGCGTCCTCACAGCAAGCTAGTCTTTGACTGTCATCTGATGGTTTCCAATCCTGAGAACCATATCGAAGAATTCGCTCGTGCCGGTGCAGATATTATCAGCATCCATGCCGAAGCAACACCTCATATCCACGGAGCGCTGCAGAAGATTCGGGCAGTAGGAGTCAAGCCTAGTGTTGTGATTAATCCGGGAACACCAGTCGAAGCAGTCAAAAATGTTTTGAATTTGGTTGATCAAGTCCTTGTGATGACAGTTAATCCAGGCTTTGGCGGCCAGGCCTTTCTGCCAGAAACCATGGATAAGATTCGTGAACTGGTCGTTCTGCGCGAAGTCAATCAGCTGAATTTTGATATTGAAGTGGATGGCGGTATTGACGATAAGACGATTGGGATTGCTAAAGAAGCTGGTGCCAATGTCTTCGTAGCTGGCAGCTATGTCTTCAAGGGTGATGTCAATCATCAAGTTCAGACCTTACGGGATGCCCTGCATGACTAAGGTTGCGCTGTTTGCTGGTGGAAACTTGGAGCATTTTAGCTTAGATTTTGATGTGTTGGTCGGAGTAGACCGTGGGAGCCTCTTTCTGCTTGAGCAGGGAGCTTGTCCTGATTTGGCTGTCGGGGATTTTGACTCTGTGACCAAGGAGGAGTTGCTGCGCATAAAAGATAGTGTTAAGGAAGTCGTTCAGGCCCATCCTGAAAAGGATGATACAGACCTGGAGTTAGCTGTTCTGGCTTGTTTTGAACGGTATCCAGATGCCCGTTTGACCATTTTCGGCGCCTTTGGCGGCCGTCTGGATCATGCCTTGGCTAATGTCTTCCTGCCCAGTAATGAAAAAATTGCACCATATATGGAGAAGATTTTTCTGGAAGACGAACAGAATCTGCTGTCCTATGTTCCCAAGGGTCGCCATGAAATCAAACCGGTAGCTGGTATGCGCTATCTAGCCTTTCTGCCGTCGGATGATGCTGCCTTAACGATTGAGGGCGCCAAATATCCGCTCAATAAAGATAACTTTTTTTTCAAAAAAGTGTATGCTTCTAACGAATTTATAGATAAGCCCATTTATTTGGACTTTGATAGCGGCTATACAGTCGTCATTTACAGCAAAGACAGGAGCTGATATGGAGTTTATAATTATCCTCATTCTTTTGGGAAACCTAGTGCTGACCTTTCTCCTATGGCAAAAGCTTAGTCAGCAGACTGAGACGCTAAAGCAGGTCTTGGAAAATCAGGCAGATCATCTATCGGATCAGTTGGACTATCGCTTGGAGCAAGAAAGCCAGAAAAAGCAAACGGCTCAGAAAGAGCTGGAATTAGCTCTGGGAGATCGTTTGAGCGAGGTCAGGACAGATTTGCACCGCAATTTGACAGAGCTGCGCTTGGAAATCAGTGACAACCTGACCAAGAATCGGGATAAAACTGACGAGCGTATGCGGCAAATCCAAGAGTCCAATGAAACCCGTCTAGAGCAGATGCGGCAGACTGTTGAAGAAAAACTGGAGAAGACACTTCAGACTCGTCTTCAGACTTCTTTTGAAACGGTCTCTAAGCAGTTGGAGTCTGTCAATCGCGGCCTGGGAGAAATGCAGAGTGTTGCTCGAGATGTCGGTACACTGAATAAGGTCTTATCCAACACCAAGACCCGAGGGATTCTAGGGGAGCTGCAGCTTGGTCAGATTATCGAGGACATCATGACGGCCAGTCAGTATGAGCGAGAGTTTGTGACGGTGGCCGGTTCCAGTGAGCGTGTCGAATATGCTATTAAACTGCCGGGACAGACAGAGCATGAATATGTCTATCTGCCTATTGATTCTAAGTTTCCTCTGGCTGATTACTACCGTTTGGAAGATGCTTATGAGTCTGGTAGCAAGGAAGAGATTGAGCTCTATCGCAAGTCTCTCTTAGCAAGTGTTAAACGCTTTGCCAAGGATATTAAGAGTAAATATCTGGCACCACCAGCTACGACCAATTTTGGAATTATGTTTCTGCCAACGGAAGGTCTCTATTCGGAAGTTGTCCGCAATCCAGCCTTTTTTGACAGTTTGCGACGTGAGGAGCAGATTGTGGTAGCGGGACCATCAACCCTATCTGCCTTGCTCAATTCACTGTCTGTCGGTTTTAAAACGCTCAATATCCAAAAAAGTGCGGACGACATCAGTAAGGTTCTGGGTTCTGTCAAATCCGAGTTTAATAAGTTCGGTGGCATTCTTACCAAGGCGCAGAAACATTTGCAGCATGCTTCGGGCAATATTGATGAACTCTTAACCCGTAGGACAGGAGCTATCGAAAGAACCTTACGCCATATTGAGCTGTCTGACCAAGACCTCGATTTGACCTTACTTGATTTTTCAGAAGAAAGGGAAAACAATGAAGATTAATCAAATGAAAAAAGATGAACTGTTTGAAGGTTTCTATCTGATCAAGTCAGCAGAAGTCCGTCAGACAAGGGCTGGGAAAAATTATCTGGCTTTTACCTTCCAAGACGATACTGGAGTGATCGAGGGTAAACTTTGGGATGCTCAGCCACATAATGTTGAAGAATTCACTGCTGGCAAGGTTGTGCACATGCAAGGCCGACGGGAAGTTTACAATAACACGCCCCAAGTCAATCAACTTACCCTGCGCCTTCCTAAGGCTGGAGAGCCCAATGACCCAGCAGATTTCAAGGAAAAACCGCCAGTAGACCAGAAAGAAATCCGAGACTATTTATCTCAGATGATTTTCAAGATTGAGAATTCGGTCTGGCAGCGCGTGGTGCGCTCGCTTTATAGCAAGTATGACAAGGAGTTTTATTCTTATCCAGCTGCTAAGACCAATCACCATGCTTTTGAGTCTGGTCTGGCCTTTCATACCGCTACTATGGTCAAGCTGGCAGATGCTATCGGAGAAATTTATCCTCAGCTTAATAAAAGCTTGTTATTCGCAGGGATCATGCTTCATGACTTGGCCAAGGTTATTGAGCTCAGTGGTCCGGAAAATACGGAGTATACTGTGCGAGGCAATCTGATTGGGCACATCGCTTTGATTGATGAAGAATTGACCAAGACCCTGATGGAGCTGAAAATTGATGACAGCAAAGAAGAAGTAATCGTCCTGCGGCATGTGCTTCTCAGCCACCACGGTCTCTTGGAATACGGCAGTCCTGTCCGGCCTAAGATTATGGAGGCAGAAATTCTGCACATGATCGATAATCTGGATGCGGAGATGATGATGATGACTGCTGCCTTAGGACTTGTTGATCCAGGTGAAATGAGCAATAAAATATTCGCTCTTGAAGGCCGTTCCTTCTACAAACCAAAACTTGAACAGTAAAATACGAAAAATGGACATTACTTGGAAAAGAATGTTCGTTTTTTTGTTTCTGTTATGGTATAATGAATAAAATAACTTTAATTGGTGAAAAAATGAAATTAAGAAGAAGTGAGCGTATGGTGGTTATTTCTAATTATTTGATTAACCATCCTTATGAATTAACGAGCTTAAATACATTTGCAGAAAAATATGAATCTGCCAAATCTTCTATTTCAGAAGATATTGTCATTATTAAGCGAGCCTTTGAAGAGATTGAAATTGGGACCATTGAAACGATTACTGGTGCCGGTGGAGGAGTCATTTTCAGCCCGTCTATCTCAGATGCAGAAGCTAAGACCATTGTGCAAGGTCTTTGTGATCAGCTGTCTGAAAGTAATCGGATTCTTCCGGGGGGCTACATTTACCTATCGGACCTGCTCAGTACTCCATCCATTTTGAATAATATCGGACGGATCATTGCCAAAAGCTTTAAAGATCAACAGATTGATGCTGTCATGACGGTTGCGACTAAGGGGGTTCCTTTGGCCAATGCCGTAGCCAACGTACTTAATGTACCTTTTGTCATCGTTCGTCGGGATTTAAAGATTACAGAAGGATCGACGGTCAGTGTCAACTACGTATCGGGCTCCAGCGGAGATCGTATTGAAAAGATGTTCTTGTCCAAGCGCAGTCTCAAGGCTGGCAGTCGCGTCTTGATTGTGGATGACTTCCTCAAAGGTGGGGGAACCATTACAGGGATGATTAGCCTCTTATCTGAGTTTGACTCTGAGTTGGCAGGTGTAGCTGTCTTTGCGGACAATGCGCAGGCCAATCGCGATTATCTAGACTATAAATCGCTCTTGAAAGTAACCAATATTGATGTCAAGGCGAATACCATTGATGTGGAAATTGGAAATATATTTGATTAGGGAAAAGGGCGGAGATTATAGATGAAAACAGTTTTAGAAAAGTTTGACCACAGTCCGCTGTGGATTCGTTTAGGAGTATTGTCGATTTTATTTGGAATTCTGATTACTGGCATGATTTTTGTGCAAGGCCGATCCAATCCCAATAAGAATTCAGTTAGTTCAGCTGCAAGCATCGCATCAAGCAGCTCTTCCTTACAGCTATCTTCTGCTCAAAAAGAAGCACAGGAAAAAGAAATTCAGGAAGAGGAGCGAGCAGTTCAGGCCGCAGAAGAAGCGGTTAAACAGCTTGAAACCATGCAAACTTTGGAAGATTTGCAGCTAGCTAAGACTGCAGCAGAGAAGGTCAAGGATGCAGCTACTAAGGCTAGATTCCAAAGCCGTATTCATGCAATAGCTGTCCTGATTGACCCAGAAGGGGCTCAGGCTGGTGTTTATGAAAATCCAGCTGCTGTATCAGAAGAAGCAGTAGCTCAGCCGCAGCAATAAGTTGGTAGCAATCTAATAAGCAGAGATAAGCTTAAAATAGAAAAAATGTATTGACAGGAAAGTATCGTCATGCTATAATGATAGACGGTACTTTTTACTTTTGGTCTCTCAAAAGTGTACAGAGACGTGCTGACAAATGTTGCAAAAGTACACGCAGATGGTAGCTGTCACCAAGTGTATCATCACCAAAATTAAAAAAATACAGGAGAATGTAGATGCCTACAATTAACCAATTGGTTCGCAAACCGCGTAAATCAAAAGTAGAAAAATCTAAATCACCAGCTTTGAACGTTGGTTACAACAGTCATAAAAAAGTTCAAACAAACGTTTCTTCACCACAAAAACGTGGTGTTGCAACTCGTGTTGGAACAATGACACCTAAAAAACCTAACTCAGCCCTTCGTAAATTCGCTCGTGTACGTTTGAGCAACCTTATCGAAGTTACTGCCTACATCCCAGGTATCGGACACAACTTGCAAGAGCACAGCGTGGTGCTTCTTCGTGGTGGACGTGTAAAAGACCTTCCAGGGGTACGTTACCATATCGTCCGCGGTGCACTTGATACAGCAGGTGTTACTGATCGTAAACAAGGCCGTTCTAAATACGGTACTAAAAAACCAAAAGCATAAGGAAAGGGGAGAAAGATAAATGAGTCGTAAAAACCAAGCGCCTAAGCGCGAAGTATTGCCAGATCCGCTTTACAATTCAAAATTAGTTACTCGTCTTATCAACCGCGTTATGCTTGATGGTAAGCGTGGTACAGCGGCTTCTATCGTTTACGGAGCTTTTGACCAAATCAAAGAAGCAACTGGAAACGATGCGCTGGAAGTATTTGAAACAGCTATGGAAAACATCATGCCTGTACTTGAAGTTCGTGCTCGCCGTGTCGGTGGTTCAAACTATCAAGTTCCGGTTGAAGTTCGTCCAGAACGCCGTACAACACTTGGGCTTCGCTGGTTGGTAACTATTGCTCGTCAACGTGGTGAGCACACAATGGTTGACCGCCTTGCAAAAGAAATCTTGGATGCATCTAACAACACTGGTGCAGCTGTTAAGAAACGTGAAGACACTCACCGTATGGCAGAAGCTAACCGTGCCTTCGCACACTTCCGTTGGTAAGATAGGATGCGAAAGCGTTAAGAAAGTCCCAGAGAAAATGGGGAATCGAAGCAGGTTGCGACTGCAACCAATGAGATTCATCTTTTTCTCCAGACTTTTAGCTTGAGTTCAATTGAGCTCGGTCAGCTCTTAACTATAATTCAACTGATCATCTCACAAGTTGAGACCAACAAAAACAAGATAAGCATTGAGAACGGGTAGGTCCTGCCTATCCGTTTTTGCTAAATAATGTTATAATAAACTGTAAAATAAATTAATAGGAGAAATAACCAAATGGCTCGCGAATTTTCACTTGAAAAAACTCGTAATATCGGTATCATGGCCCACGTCGATGCTGGTAAAACAACAACAACTGAGCGTATTCTTTACTACACTGGTAAAATCCACAAAATCGGTGAAACTCACGAAGGTGCGTCACAAATGGACTGGATGGAGCAAGAGCAAGAGCGTGGTATCACTATCACATCTGCTGCGACAACAGCTCAATGGAACAACCACCGCGTAAACATCATCGACACACCAGGACACGTGGACTTCACAATCGAAGTACAACGTTCTCTTCGTGTCTTGGACGGTGCGGTAACTGTTCTTGACTCACAATCAGGTGTTGAGCCGCAAACTGAAACAGTTTGGCGCCAAGCAACTGAGTACGGAGTTCCTCGTATCGTATTTGCCAACAAGATGGACAAGATTGGTGCTGACTTCCTTTACTCAGTAAGCACTTTGCATGATCGTCTTCAAGCAAATGCTCATCCAATCCAATTGCCAATTGGTTCAGAAGACGACTTCCGCGGAATTATCGACTTGATCAAGATGAAGGCTGAAATCTATACTAATGACCTTGGTACAGATATTTTGGAAGAAGATATCCCAGCTGAATACCTTGAGCAAGCTCAAGAATACCGTGAAAAATTGGTGGAAGCAGTTGCTGAAACTGATGAAGATTTGATGATGAAATACCTTGAAGGTGAAGAAATCACTAACGAAGAATTGAAAGCTGGTATCCGTAAAGCGACTATCAACGTTGAATTCTTCCCAGTATTGTGTGGTTCTGCCTTCAAGAACAAGGGTGTTCAGTTGATGCTTGATGCGGTTATTGACTACCTTCCAAGCCCACTTGACATCCCAGCAATCAAAGGTATCAACCCAGACACTGAAGAAGAAGAAACTCGTCCTGCATCTGATGAAGAGCCATTTGCAGCTCTTGCCTTCAAGATTGCAACAGATCCATTCGTAGGTCGTTTGACCTTCTTCCGTGTTTACTCAGGTGTTCTTCAATCCGGTTCTTATGTAATGAACACTTCGAAAGGTAAACGTGAGCGCATCGGACGTCTTGTGCAATTACATGCCAATAGTCGTCAAGAAATTGAAACCGTTTATGCTGGGGATATTGCAGCTGCTATTGGTTTGAAGGATACGACTACTGGTGACTCATTGACAGATGAAAAAGCAAAAGTGATTCTTGAGTCGATCCACGTTCCAGAGCCTGTTATCCAGCTGATGGTTGAGCCTAAGTCTAAGGCTGACCAAGACAAGATGGGTATTGCTCTGCAAAAACTGGCTGAAGAAGATCCAACTTTCCGTGTTGAAACAAACGTTGAAACTGGTGAAACAGTTATCTCTGGTATGGGTGAGCTTCACTTGGATGTCCTTGTTGACCGTATGCGTCGTGAGTTCAAAGTTGAAGCAAACGTAGGTGCTCCTCAAGTATCTTACCGTGAAACTTTCCGCGCTTCTACTCAAGCTCGTGGATTCTTCAAACGCCAATCTGGTGGTAAAGGTCAGTTCGGTGACGTTTGGATCGAATTTACACCAAACGAAGAAGGAAAAGGTTTCGAGTTTGAAAATGCTATCGTTGGTGGTGTGGTTCCACGTGAATTCATCCCTGCGGTAGAAAAAGGTTTGGTTGAGTCAATGGCTAATGGTGTCCTTGCTGGTTACCCAATTGTTGACGTAAAAGCGAAACTTTACGATGGTTCATACCACGATGTCGACTCATCTGAAACAGCCTTCAAGGTTGCTGCATCACTTGCTTTGAAAGAAGCTGCTAAGACTGCACAACCAGCTATCCTTGAGCCAATGATGTTGGTAACAATCACTGTTCCTGAAGAAAACCTTGGTGACGTTATGGGTCACGTAACAGCTCGTCGTGGACGTGTTGATGGTATGGAAGCTCATGGTAACAGCCAAATCGTTCGTGCTTATGTGCCACTTGCTGAAATGTTCGGTTATGCAACAGTTCTTCGTTCAGCATCACAAGGACGCGGTACCTTCATGATGGTATTTGATCACTACGAAGATGTACCTAAGTCAGTACAAGAAGAAATCATTAAGAAAAACAAGGGTGAAGCTTAAGCTTTGAGCTGAACCTTGGCACTCGCGTTCGCGGGTGCTTTTTTTATTTTTAGAGAACCGACCACTCAATAGAAAGGGGAAATGAATGATCAGATGAATCTGAATTTATACTTTCTATTCTGTCTTGTAAGTTGTATTTCTACATTTTCAAAAGATACTGCTTTGCTTTTTCAAATCAATGAAAGTCGAAATGAAAGTTAGTGAAAGAATTCATAATACTTGTTAATAACAATGAAATCAGTTGCATTTTACCTCAATTAAGTATATAATAGAAATGTTGAAAGGTGATTTGTAGCAACTCAAGTTACTCTTTTCACATAAAAATTTTTTGATTTTCATAAGGAGGAAATCACGAATGGTAGTTAAAGTTGGTATTAACGGTTTCGGTCGTATCGGTCGTCTTGCTTTCCGTCGTATCCAAAACGTAGAAGGTGTTGAAGTTACTCGCATCAACGACCTTACAGATCCAGTTATGCTTGCACACTTGTTGAAATACGACACAACTCAAGGTCGTTTCGACGGTACTGTTGAAGTTAAAGAAGGTGGATTCGAAGTTAACGGTAAATTCGTTAAAGTTTCTGCTGAACGTGATCCAGAACAAATCGACTGGGCTACTGACGGTGTAGAAATCGTTCTTGAAGCTACTGGTTTCTTTGCTAAGAAAGATGCAGCTGAAAAACACCTTAAAGGTGGAGCTAAGAAAGTTGTTATCACTGCTCCTGGTGGAAACGACGTTAAAACAGTTGTATTCAACACTAACCACGACGTTCTTGACGGTACTGAAACAGTTATCTCAGGTGCTTCATGTACTACAAACTGCTTGGCTCCAATGGCTAAAGCTCTTCAAGACAACTTTGGTGTTGTTGAAGGATTGATGACTACTATCCACGCTTACACTGGTGACCAAATGATCCTTGACGGACCACACCGTGGTGGTGACCTTCGTCGTGCTCGCGCTGGTGCTGCAAACATCGTTCCTAACTCAACTGGTGCTGCTAAAGCTATCGGTCTTGTAATCCCAGAATTGAACGGTAAACTTGACGGATCTGCACAACGCGTTCCAACTCCAACTGGATCAGTTACTGAATTGGTAGCTGTTCTTGAAAAGAACGTTACTGTTGATGAAGTAAACGCAGCTATGAAAGCAGCAGCTAACGAATCATACGGTTACACAGAAGATCCAATCGTATCTTCAGATATCGTAGGTATGTCTTACGGTTCATTGTTCGACGCAACTCAAACTAAAGTTCTTGATGTTGACGGCAAACAATTGGTTAAAGTTGTATCATGGTACGACAACGAAATGTCTTACACTGCACAACTTGTACGTACTCTTGAATACTTCGCGAAAATCGCTAAATAATTCAATAGTAAAAGAAAGAGGCTCATTTGAGTCTCTTTTTCTGTACCTTGCTTTGTGAGAATCATCAAAGAGAGTTCTATTCTATACTGAGCTCCTATTTCCCAATTTTTTCCGCCATGCCATATAGAAAGTCAGTTCTGATACATCTGTCCATTTTTCTAAATGCTTCAAGAGTCTGTTTTGCGGTAAGAGAATCCAAGCATACTTTCCTTAAAGAAAACTATACCAATTTCATGCTTGACAAAGTGAAAAACTGTGTGTATACTAGCCTTGTTGGAGTTTTTAGATTCCAAGAAGACTATACCAATTTTTAATAAGAAGGGCTGGTTTCTAAGGCTAGAAATCAGAAGTAACGTTATGTGTGGAATTGTCGGAGTTGTCGGAAATCGCAACGCAACAGATATTTTGATGCAGGGCTTGGAAAAGCTGGAATATCGAGGTTATGACTCAGCTGGAATTTTTGTAACAACAGGGAAAACTTCTAGTCTGATCAAGTCGGTCGGTCGTATCGCTGACCTACATGCTAAAATTGGCATTGATGTTGCTGGGACTACTGGTATCGGACATACTCGTTGGGCTACTCATGGAAAACCAAGTGAAAACAATGCCCATCCTCATACTTCACAGACCGGCCGTTTTGTCTTGGTTCACAACGGTGTGATTGAGAACTACCTTGATATCAAAAATACTTATCTAGCTGATCATGACTTCAAGGGGCAGACAGATACAGAGATTGCAGTGCACTTGATTGGCAAATTCGCTGAAGAAGAAGGCTTGTCTCTTTTAGAAGCCTTTAAAAAAGCTCTTCACATTATCCGTGGTTCTTATGCCTTTGCTTTGGTGGATTCAGAAGATGCAGATGTTATCTATGTTGCTAAGAATAAATCTCCGCTTTTAGTCGGACTGGGTGAGGGCTACAATATGGTCTGCTCAGATGCTATGGCCATGATTCGTGAGACAAGTCAGTTTATGGAAATTCATGATCAAGAGCTGGTTATTGTCCGTAAAGATAGTGTGGAAGTGCAGGATTATGACGGGCATACTCTGGAGCGTGAAAGCTATACTGCTGAGCTAGATCTGTCCGATATCGGTAAGGGGACTTATCCATACTATATGCTCAAAGAAATCGACGAGCAGCCAACTGTGATGCGTAAGCTCATCAGCGCTTATACAGATGATAAGGGGCAAGTATCAGTAGATGCGGATATTGTTAAAGCTGTTCAGGAAGCTGACCGTCTCTATATCCTTGCAGCTGGAACTTCTTACCATGCTGGCTATGCTTCTAAGCGTATGCTGGAAGAGCTGACGGATACACCTGTTGAGCTGGGCATTGCCTCTGAGTGGGGCTATGCTATGCCGCTCCTCAGCAAGAAGCCTCTCTTCATCTTTATCAGCCAATCTGGCGAAACAGCTGACAGCCGTCAGGTCTTAGTCAAGGCGAATCAGATGGGTATTCCAAGTTTGACCGTGACCAATGTTCCGGGTTCTACGCTTTCTCGGGAAGCCAATCATACTATGCTGCTGCATGCAGGTCCTGAGATTGCGGTTGCTTCTACTAAGGCCTATACAGCTCAAATTGCAACCTTGGCTTTCTTGGCTAAAGCTGTTGGCGATGCCAATGATTCTGAGAAAGCGGCGGCCTTTGACTTGGTTCACGAGCTGTCCTTAGTTGCGCAGTCTATTGAGTCCACTTTGTCAGAAAAAGAGTTGATTGACAATAAGGTTCGTGGCCTTCTGGAAACAACCCGCAATGCTTTCTATATCGGCCGTGGTCAAGACTACTATGTGGCGATGGAAGCTAGCTTAAAACTCAAAGAAATTTCTTATATACAGTGTGAAGGCTTCGCGGCTGGTGAGCTCAAACACGGTACGATCTCTCTGATTGAAGACGGAACACCAGTTTTGGCCCTACTTTCAGACGAAGTCTTGGCTAGTCATACACGAGGCAATATTTCAGAAGTCGTAGCTCGGGGTGCCAAAGTGCTGACCATTGCTGAGGAGAATGTAGCTAAAGAGGGAGACGATATCGTGCTCAATCAGGTTCACCCATATCTGTCACCAATCTCTATGGTGGTGCCGACACAGCTCATTGCTTACTTTGCAACCTTGCACCGTGGGCTGGATGTTGATAAACCGCGTAATCTGGCTAAGTCTGTCACTGTAGAGTAAGCGCAGCAGGCTTTGCCTATAAAAATTACCTATCTCATCCATAGAAAATATATATGGTACTTATCTAAAAAGGGTACAGCAAATAAGCTTATTCAGCAGAGTCTGAAAAGCCTTGAAAAAGCTAGCTTAGTCTAGCTTTTTTATTTTGCTTTGATAAATATTTTTAATCAGGCTGATAGGGAAAATATATTTCCCAGCAGAAGGAGAGGATGGTAAGATATATTACAAATTCAAAGAAGGAGGAAGTAATGGTCAGCAAGAAAGAATTAGTGCTGAGAGCTTTTCGGGGTGAAGAAGTTGACCGAGTGCCTGTTGGATTCTGGTTTCACTTTGTAAGCCAAGAGGAAAAGATGCTGGGCCTAGACAATCCAGTGATTTTCAATAAAAGTATTGAGGGGCATGCTGCTTATGTTCGAGCTGCACGGCCAGACTTTGTCAAGATTATGAGCGATGGCTTCTTTAAGTATCCTAGCACGCTTTATTCGGATCATGTTGAGTCCATTCGGGACTTAGCAGTTATTCAGTCTATCGGTGAGGATCATCCTTGGATTGAGCAGCAGATTGAGATAGTTAAAGCTATAAAGGCAAGCTATCCGGAGGACCTCGCTTCCTTCTACAATATTTTTGCGCCGGTCTCCTATCTAAAGCGCTGGTTCCGCCGGGAAGGGTCGCGAGGAGATAGAGAAATTGCAGATTTTCTGGCAGAGGATTCCGAGCTGACAGGACATGTTTTAGATGTTATTGCCACTGATATTGCTATTTTGACTAGGCGGATCATTGAGGAAGCGGGCATTGAGGGGATTTATCTCAGTACCCAGCAAATCCAAGACGGTCGGGTAGATGCGGCCAGTTATCGTCGTTATATTGAGCCTAGTACGGTTAAGGTTCTGGAAGCGGCCAATGCGGCTGGCGGTCAGAATATTCTCCACATCTGCGGCTTTGAAGGGGCCAGCAATGATTTGGAACTGTTCAAAGACTATCCGGCTCAAGTCTTTAACTGGGCAACCCATCATGAGGGGGTCAGCTTAGCGGAAGGGCGCAAGCTCTTTGGCGGTCAGACTGTCCTGGGCGGCTTTGAAAATGGCAGAGCAGCTCTTCTAAATACAGGCACTCGTGCAGAATTAGAGGCTGAGACCAAGCAACTGCTGGCTGAAACTGGCAGTCAGGGAGTGATTCTAGGGGCTGACTGCACAGTACCAGATGATTTCGAAATAGAAAGGCTGGACTGGATTCGTCATGCAGCTAGTCAGTTCTGAAGGACTTGCCAAAGCCATAAATAGCATTTTTCAACTCTTTCAAGGAGGAAGATAGATGAATCGGTATCAAAAAAGGCTTGCTGCTCTTGCTCTGATATTCTTGATAATAGGAACCTTTCTGAGCATCAGTCAGATTTATGCTCATCAATCTTCAGACAAAAAAGAAGATGATTTGCAGGTGCTCAAGAGACTGCCTGAGCAGTCAACTGGCTTGATGCAGCCCAATGATATCGCTGCCCTGCTCTTGTCGGATTAGAATTTTTGCTAAAATTTTAGACTAACACAATGAGAAAGCTAAAAACAACTCATTGGCTAGATAGGAATAATAGAAAAAGGAGAGAAGATGACTTCAAAAAGAGAATTAGTACTGAAAGCTTTCAGAGGAGAGCCCGTTGACCGAGTGCCAGTTGGTTTCTGGCATCATTTTACCAGCGAGGAGGAGTGGCTGGCTGGTTTTGGGAATCAGGCCATTATTGAGAAAAATCTGGCTGGTCATCAAGCTTTTCTGGCAGAAGTCGAGCCAGACTTTATCAAGCTGATGAGTGATGGTTATTTTGCCTATCCTAACGAGCGCTTGAAAAAAGTCCAATCTATCAAGGAGTTGGCAGATATTGAGCCGCTAGGTGCTGACCACCCTTGGATTAGTGAGCAGGTGGAGCTGGTTCAGAAGATTAAGGCTAGCTTTACAGAGGACTTGGTTGCTATTTACAATATTTTTGCGCCAGTGACCTATTTCAAATGGTTGGTCGGCAAGGTTGCCGGTGGAGATGACATCATTGCAGATTTCCTGGCGGAGGATGCGGTACTCACGAAACGGGTGCTGGATGTGATTGCTCAAGATATTGCTGCTTTGACAGAGCGAATTATCAAGGAAGCTGGTGCGGATGGAATCTATCTCAGTGTTCAGAGCATTCAGGATGCACGGGTGTCGGCTGAAGACTATAAGGCTTTTATTGCTCCGAGTGAATTGGCGGTGCTTGAAGCAGCCAATGCGGCTGGCGGAGTGAATATCCTGCACATTTGTGGTTACGAAGGCGCGCGAAACGATGTTCATCTTTTCACTGACTATCCAGCTCAGGTCATCAACTGGGCAGTGGGGCCAGAAGGCGTTAGCCTAGCAGAGGGACGAAAGTTATTTGGCGGTCGCACTGTCCTGGGTGGCTTTGAAAATGGCAAGGACGGCCTGCTCTACACGGGCAGCCAAGCGGCTATTCAAGACGAGACCAAGCGGCTGATAGCAGAGGCTGGCAAGGACGCTTTGATTATCGGGGCTGACTGTACTATTCCAAGCGATATTGAAGTAGAGCGGATTCAGTGGGTTCGCCAAGCAGCAAGCTTAACATAAGAAGGAGACGAAAGAATGAGCAAGAAAAAATGGATTATTGGTGGAGCAGCAGTGATTGCTATTGTAGCAGCGACTTATTTGGGGCGGACCTTGACAGGTGCTTCATCTAGCAAGACGAGCAGCTCTGCATCAGGCAGTGGCAAGGTCACGACTTTGAAAGTGGCACATACACAGAACTATGTTCCCTATGACTTTGTGGATGAAAAGGGGGAATCAGATGGCTATGAGGTTGCTGTTCTCAAGGCCATTGATGAGAAGCTGCCAGACTATCAGTTTGAATATACTGGTACTAGTGACGAGGATCTCTTAGTCGGTCTGGAATCTGGGAAATATGATATTGGAACCAAGGGAGCATGGTACACCGAAGAGCGGGCGAAGAAGTTCATCATTCCAGAAAGCCCAATCGGGGCTAGCATTATCGGTTTCACTATCCGCAAGGAAGATGCTGAAAAATACAAAACTATTGATGATTTTGCCAAGGAAAAGGGCAAGCTGGTACCGATTTCTCCGCAGAATGCTCAATGGGCCGTTATCGAAGAGTATAACAAAAAGCATAGCGGTGCTCCTATTGATTTGACTGCAGCAGAGTCCTTCAAGGTAGCTGATGCTTATGCTTGGGTTCTGGAAGGGCGCTACGATGCTTTCTTTGACATCAAGCTGTCATTTGAAAAAGCTGTGACAGACAAGGAAGGTTCTTACCATCAGTATGCGGATCAACTAACTTGGTTCCCTTACAAGGGAATTCCAACCTATCCCCTGCTTCATAAAAACGAAAAAAATGAAGAGTTTGCCAAGGCATACGAAAAGGCAATTAAGGAACTGGAAAAAGACGGAACCCTGGCTAAACTATCTGAAAAGTATTTCGGAGAAGATGTCTTCTCTTATGTGGACAAGGATTAGTGGCTGCTGTCTGCTGATTATGGAAAATCAAAGACTGACTGAGAAGCTAGCTGAATAAAGAACTGGAGAGTTCCAAGATGACCTTAATGCTGTTTGAAGGAATTTTCAAAGAGGATAGCTAGGTGAGAGCAAGGCTGCTCCAATCTGAAAGTGCCCGTCCAAGAGAAGCTTATTCTATCTAATCACTGTCGAAGGAGAAGAAATTATGGTCTCGTATGACTTATCCCGTGTCTTTGGCCTGCTGCCTAGTCTGCTGCAGGCTCTGCCGACCACTTTATGGATTATGTTTGTGACAGCATTGATTGGCTCCTTGCTGGGTGGTCTGTTGGCTTGGGCTCAGATTGCTGAGGAGCAGTCTTTTGCTGGCCTGGCTAGAGGATGTATATTTATTCTTAGATGTACACCACCTATTGTCTTACTTTTCTTGGTTTTTTATGGCATTCCAGAGTTTTTAGAATGGTGGCTGGGGCTGGATATCAATAATTGGTCGCGGACTGTTTTTGTCATCATCACCATGATTCTGCTCTTTGCGGCCATGATTGCGGAAGTCTTCAAGGCGGCTTATCTTGCTGTTCCCAAGGGACAGACCGAGGCAGGCCTCAGTATTGGCTTGACACCGGCGCAAACTTTTTTGCGTATTGTCCTGCCACAGGCTTTTCGCATCGCCCTGCCCAATCTGACGACTGCCCTTCTTAATCTCATGCGGGATGCTGCGCTGGCTTATACGATTGGAGCTGTTGATGTCATGGGAGCAGGGCAAAATCTCATCAGCCGGAATCTGGGAAATTATTCCCTCGAAACCTATACAGCGGTTGCCTTGATTTACTGGGGGATTGCCCTAGTGGTTTCGCTGGCTTCCCAGCTTCTGGAAAAAAGTCTGACTGTCAAGGAGAGGTAAAGCATGGATTTGAATTATATTGTAAATACCTTTCTGGTTACTCTGAAAGGCATTCCAGTAACCCTGATCATTATGGTGGTGGCTATTCTGCTCAGCTTTATTCCGGCTCTGCTTCTAGCTCTGGGACAGATTTATAAAGTTCGAGGTGTGCGGACCTTTTCGGTGCTTTATCTGGCCTTTATTCGGGCAACGCCTCCTATTTTGCTCATTCTCTTTTTCTACAGTCTTTTTCCTAGCTTACTGAATCAAATATTTAAAAGTCTGGGCAGTCAGGTAGACGTCTTTAAGTTCAATCCGCTTTACTATGCTTTCATCATCTATAGCCTGATGACGACAGGTAGTTTGTCGGAAATACTGCGCTCTGCCATTTTGACAGTGGATAAAGGGCAGTTGGAGGCGGCTCAAGCGATTGGTTTAACGAATTTTCAAGCTTATCGGAGGATTGTTTTTCCTCAGGCATTGCGCTCTGCCCTGCCCAATCTGGCCAATCTGGTTATCAATCTAGTCAAGGGAACCTCGCTGGTGTTTGTCATGACGGTCAAGGATATCACAGCATTGGCTAAGATAGAGGCCTCCCATTCTTACCAGTATTCAGAGTCTTACCTGGTGATTTTTGTTATTTATCTCATTATTTGTGGCTTGATTCAGTGGATTTTTAGGGACTTGGAAAAGCGCTCCGCTCTTGCTTAGGAAGGAAAGATTATGTTAGAAGTAAAACATATCTCCAAACGATTTGGAGAGCATAAGGTGCTGGCAGATGTCAGTCTCAAGGTTAATCAAGGTGACGTTGTGGTTATTCTGGGACCCTCAGGCTCTGGGAAAACAACATTTCTGCGCTGTCTGAATCACTTAGAAAAAGCGGATGGCGGTCAGCTGACTTTGTCTGGTAAGGACTATGATTTGGCTAAGCTCAGCAAAAAGGAGATTTTGGAAATTCGTAGAAAGACGGCCTTTGTCTTTCAGCATTATAATCTCTTTGCCAATAAAACGGCCCTTGAAAATATCTTAGAGGGCTTAGTGATCGCTCGTAAGATACCAAGGGAAGAAGCGCTTGAGATTGCGGAAGAGTCCTTGAAGCGCGTGGGCCTTTTGGCCTACAAGGACTATTATCCTTCTCAGCTATCAGGCGGTCAGCAGCAGCGGATTGGAATTGCCCGTGCCATTGCTGTCAAGCCAGATGTCATCCTGCTGGATGAGCCAACTTCGGCTCTAGATCCGGAACTGGTCGGCGAAGTTCTCAGCGTCATGAAACAGCTAGCTCAAGAGGGAGTGACCATGGTCGTTGTGACCCACGAGATGAGCTTTGCTCGTGATGTGGCCAACCATGTCATCTTTATGGACGGAGGTCACATAATCGAAGAAAATCCTCCTCAGGAATTCTTCTCTAGTCCGAAGGAAGAGAGGACCAAACAGTTTCTGTCCCGCATTCTGTCGGACGCCAGCTATAGTGTAGAGTATATGATTTAAAATCTGGATTGTGTCCAGATTTTTATTTTTGATAGATAGCTGTTATTCTTTGGCTCAATAATGAAAAAGATAGACAAAAAACTAGACCGAGATAAGCTTATCTCGGTCTAGTTTGTGTTTTATAAAAGTTGCTTACCAGAGGATTTCGCACTGGCTCCCGACAGCATTTTGGAAGGATTCGACCGGTGGCTGGTCGGTGATAATGCAATCCAGACTAGAGTAGTTGGAAAGTTTGAAATAATGACTGGTGTTAAACTTAGAATGGTCGGCTAGTAAAATGGCTTTATCACTATTAGCGATCATTTCCCTCTTGATGTGTGCCTGATTGTGGTTAGCTTCGTAAGCGGCGTAGCGATCCAATCCGCGGCAGCTAAAGAAGAGTAAGTCTGCATGGAAATTGTTGATGAAGTTGGCAGCAAAATCGCCCAGTGCGGAATTGGTCCCGCAGCCAATGTGTCCGCCTGACAAAAAGAGGGTGACATTTTCAAAGTTATTTAGCTGGCGGGCTGCTTCAATACCATTGGTTATGACCCGTAGGTTCTGGAAAGGTGCCAAATGCGGAATGAGCATGGCTGCAGTCGTAGAGCTATCAATGAAGATAGACTGGTTATGAGTGATAAAGGTTGAGGCAATTTCAGCAATTTGCTGCTTGCTTTTTTCTTCTTCACGGGCGCGAGCAGAATACACATATTCTACATTGTTAGCCGTAATCAGCATGACTTCACCATGAGAGCGGATGATTTTCCCCTCTTTTTCTAGCTCAATCAAGTCCCGTCGAAGTGTTGATGTAGAACAGTACAAAAGTTCTTCAAGTTGGGCGGTAGCAATAATCTTTCGCTTGCTGAGAATGTCTATAATTCGACTCATTCGTTCCAAAGAAACCATAGTGACCTCCACCGATGAACAAAGCTGAACATTTATGGTCACATTATAACACAATAAACGAAAAAAAATCAATATAGTAACCGTTAGATTGAACGATTATGAACAGTTTTGACTATATTGTTATATAAAAGTTGGCTATTTATCAATTAGAGGTATAGGTATTGAATGCGCTTACAAAAAAGATTATGATGAATCCAGAAAGGAGTGAGATTATGGATCATCAAGAAGAAATAATCCGCGAACAAATATGTGATGTATGCCACAAGATGTGGCAATTAGGCTGGGTAGCCGCTAATGACGGCAATGTCTCAGTCCGTCTAGACCAAGATACCATTATTGCAACGCCAACAGGTATCAGTAAGAGCTTTATTACACCTGAAAAACTCGTCAAGCTCAATCTAAAAGGGGAGATTATTGAGGCTCAGGACGGCTATCGTCCATCCAGTGAAATCAAGATGCACATTCGCTGCTATGAGGAACGGGAGGATGTGAATGCTGTTGTCCACGCGCATCCGCCAATTGCGACTGGCTTTGCGCTGGCTCATATTCCGCTTGATACCTATTCCTTGATCGAGAATGCCATTGTAGTAGGGGCAATTCCTATCACTCCCTTTGGTGTGCCATCTACCATGGAAGTGCCAGATGCCATCACCCCATACTTACCAGAACATGATGTCATGTTACTTGAAAATCATGGTGCCTTGACTGTAGGAAGCGATGTGATTACAGCTTACTATCGGATGGAAACCTTGGAGCTGGTTGCTAAGACCACCTTCCACGGACGCATGTTGCTTTCTACTAAGGGAGTTGAGGAGGAAGAAATTTCTCGTCCAACCTTGGAACGCTTGTTTGCAATGCGGGCCAATTATAAAGTCACAGGCCGTCACCCTGGTTATCGTAAATATAATGGTGACGGAAGCATCAAAGAATAAGAAACATTGGAGGAAATGATTATGACTCAACATCCACGTATTGGAATTCGTCCAACCATTGACGGACGTCGCCAAGGTGTTCGGGAATCACTAGAAGTACAAACCATGAATATGGCTAAAAGTGTGGCTGACTTGATTAGCTCAACTTTGAAATATCCTGACGGTCAGCCTGTTGAATGTGTTATTTCGCCATCTACCATCGGTCGTGTACCTGAGGCAGCCGCATCACATGAATTATTCAAAAAATCAAATGTCTGCGCGACTATCACAGTGACACCATGCTGGTGCTATGGTAGTGAAACCATGGATATGTCACCAGATATTCCGCATGCAATCTGGGGCTTCAATGGCACTGAACGGCCAGGAGCTGTTTATCTCGCTGCAGTATTGGCTTCACATGCCCAAAAAGGTATTCCGGCTTTTGGTATTTATGGCAGGGATGTACAAGAAGCCAGCGACACTGAAATTCCAGAAGATGTAAAAGAAAAAATTCTGCGTTATAGCCGGGCTGCTTTGGCAACAGGACTGATGCGTGACACAGCTTACTTGTCCATGGGCAGCGTCTCCATGGGAATTGGTGGCTCCATTGTCAATCCAGACTTTTTCCAAGAATACCTGGGTATGCGCAATGAATCAGTTGATATGACGGAGTTTACTCGTCGGATTGACCGAGGCATTTATGACCACGAAGAATTTGAACGGGCCATGGTCTGGGTCAAAGAGCACATCAAAGAGGGTGTGGATCGCAACCGCGAAGACCTAGTTCTTTCTCCAGAAGAAAAAGCAAAACAATGGGAATTTGTAGTCAAGATGTTCATGATTGGCCGAGACCTTATGCAAGGCAATCCTCGCTTGGCTGAGCTTGGCTTTGAGGAAGAAGCTGTTGGGCATCATGCCTTGGTTGCTGGCTTCCAAGGTCAGCGTCAATGGACCGACCACTTCCCGAACGGGGACTTCATGGAAACCTTCCTCAATACTCAGTTTGACTGGAACGGCATTCGTAAGCCTTATGTCTTTGCGACAGAAAATGACTCGCTAAACGGTGTGTCTATGCTCTTTAACTATCTCTTGACAAATACACCGCAAATCTTCGCAGATGTCCGGACTTATTGGAGTCCAGAAGCGGTAGAACGTGTGACAGGACACAAGTTAGAAGGGGATGCAGCTGATGGATTCCTGCACTTGATTAACTCTGGTTCTTGTACCCTGGATGGAACTGGGCAAGCCAGCCGAGATGGCAAGCCAGTCATCAAGCCATTCTGGGAATTGGAGCAGAGTGAAGTGGATGCCATGCTTGAAAACACAGACTTCCCACCAGCCAATCGCGAATACTTCCGTGGGGGCGGTTTCTCTACTCGCTTCTTGACCAAGGGTCATATGCCTGTGACCATGGTGCGCTTGAACATTCTCAAAGGCGTAGGTCCGGTCTTGCAAATCGCTGAAGGCTATACCTTGGAATTGCCAGAAGAAGTGCATCATACCTTGGATAATCGGACAGATCCGGGCTGGCCAACCACTTGGTTTGCACCGCGTTTGACAGGAAAAGGTGCTTTCAAGTCTGTCTATGATGTTATGAATAACTGGGGAGCCAACCACGGTGCCATTACCTATGGCCATATTGGAGCGGATTTGATTACGCTGGCTTCCATGCTGCGTATCCCAGTTAATATGCACAATGTGCCAGAGGAAGACATCTTCCGTCCCAAGAACTGGTCACTGTTTGGCACAGAAGATTTGGAATCAGCCGACTACCGTGCTTGCCAATTATTAGGACCAATTCATAAATAAAGATTTTGGGTGGGCGTGCCTCTTTCTAGGCAAGCAGCCTACCCAATAGAAAGAGAGTAGCTTAGATGACCAAGACAATTATTCTAGCCTGTGTGGGTGGCTTAACAACCAGCATGCTAGTAGAGCGAATCAATGAAGTTATTCATCGTGACCAATTGGATTATTCCTTTTATTCCATTGGGATTACGGGCATGAATAACTTAAAGAATATTGATGTCTTATTGCTCAGCCCGCAATTAGCCTATTTAGAAGAAAAGGCTAAAGCAAGACTACAGGTGCCAGTCGCAGTCATTAGTGATGAAGATTTCGAGTTGATGAGAGGCGAAGAAGTGCTTCGTCAGGCTGAAGTATTGATGGACTAGGCCTATGGCAGTACAAGACAAAGGCTCAAGCCAAGAGCTGATGCGACTGATTATCAAGAGTAGTAAAGTGACTGCGCAAGTCATGCAGAGTTTGGAGTTGGCTCAGTCAGGTCAGAAGGATGAAGCAAATGCTGAGTTGGAACAAGCGAGAAAACTCAGCGTGGAGGCTCACAACTTACAGACTAGCCTTATCCAGTCTGAACTGAGTGGTCAAGCCAATCCTCCAAGTCTGCTGGCGGTCCATGCTCAGGACCATTTTATGAACAGCCATTTATTACTCGAATTAGCCGCCGTATTTCTCAATCAAATAGAAGAAATCGAAGATTTAAAAGCAAGAATTGCAAAACTGGAACAGGTAGGTGAGTAGCATGGATCATCCTGTCATATTAGAAATGAAGGGCATTGTTAAAAGTTTCGGTCCAGTCCGAGCCTTAAAAGGGGTCAATTTTGACTTGCGGGCTGGTGAAGTGCATGCTCTAATGGGTGAAAATGGGGCTGGTAAATCCACTTTGATGAAGGTCTTGACTGGTATCTACGGAGCAAATGAGGGTACCATTCATTACAATCAAGAAGAGGTGGTCTATTCCAAGCCCAAGGAAGCAATGGATGCAGGGATCGTTATCGTTCACCAAGAATTGAATATGATGAACCATCTAACAGTGGCTCAAAATATCTTTATTGGACGGGAAGAAGTTCAAGGCAGCTTCTTCATTAACGATGCATCCAGTATTAAAAAAGCAAAAGAACTCTTTAGTCTCTTAAAACTAGACATCAATCCAACTGAAAAAGTAGGAAATCTAACGGTTGGGAAACAACAAATGGTCGAAATCGCAAAGGCCCTCTCAATGGATGCCAAAGTGATAGTCTTTGACGAACCGACAGCAGCACTGACTGAATCGGAAATCAATGAGCTTTTTGTCATCATTGACGACCTGCGTGCTAAAGGTGTCGGTATTATCTACATTTCTCACCGGATGGATGAGATTGCCCGAATCACAGACCGCGTGACTGTTATGCGAGACGGCGAGTATGTAGGCACGGTCAATACCAAAGACACCACCAAGGATGAAATCATCTCTATGATGGTTGGACGGACGATTTATGAAGATCCTAAGGCTGCGTCAACAGTAGCAGAAGATGCTCCTGTGGTACTGGAAGTGAAAAACCTCTGTGCTGGAACGGCCGTTAAAGATGTGAGTTTCAAACTCCATAAGGGTGAAATTCTAGGTTTCTCAGGATTGATGGGAGCCGGTCGGACAGAAGTTGCCCGTTTGCTGTTTGGTGCAGACAAAAAAGAGAACGGTTCCATTCTCATAAATGGGAAAGAAGTAAGCATCAATTCTCCCCAAGATGCCATCCGGGAAGGGATTGGTTACTTATCTGAAGACCGCAAGCGCTTTGGCTGTATCGTGGACATGACCATTGCCAACAATACGGTTATAACCAATCTTGATAAGTATATCAAGGCTGGCTTGATTGATGATGGTGCTATTGTCAAGGCAAGTGATCAGTTTGTTCAATCTTTACATACCAAGACACCGTCATCCAAACAGCTGGTCCGCAATCTTTCGGGAGGGAACCAGCAGAAAGTAGTCATCGCCAAATGGCTGGAGCAAAATAGTGATATTTTAATCTTTGATGAGCCGACACGAGGGATTGATGTCGGTGCCAAAAGTGAAATATACACACTGATGAATGATCTGGTTGCTCAAGGCAAATCCATTATTATGATTTCGTCAGAACTGACAGAAATCTTACGGATGAGCGATCGAATCGTAGTCATGTGTGAAGGTAGAAAAACGGGTGAGCTGGATATTAGCCAAGCAACGCAAGAGAGAATCTTGGCGCTAGCGACTGACCGTTAAAAGTGAAAACAGAGGTGTTTACGTATGGAAGAGAAACAATCCTTATGGATGAAATTAGAAAAAACAGTTGGTTTACAAAAGCTGATTGCCTTGATTGCCTTGGTGGTAATCTTTGCCTTCTTTGCCATCTCCAGCGAATCATTTCGTTCGTTTGATACGGTAGTCAGTATCTTAGATGCGTCATATTATATTGGTTTCCTTGCCATTGGGGTCACATTTGTCATCATTACGGGTGGTATTGACCTCTCTATTGGTACGGTGATGATGTGCTCGGCTATTATCGGGGGCGTCCTTCATACCAAGATGGGCTGGCCGCTCTGGCTGTCTTTGCTGGCCATTCTAGTCATTGGAGGATTATTCGGCCTGCTCAATGGAATCATGGTCGCAAAATTTGGTTTGCCACCTTTTATTGCGACACTGGGTACGATGATGATTTCCCGCGGTCTGAGCTCCATTGTCTCAAATGTCCAAAGTGTGACATTCCCTCTTCGTGGAACTGGTGAAGGTTGGTACAAAGATTTATTCCGAACTCAGGATAATTTCCCGACAGGCTTGATCGTGCTGGTGCTTGTGGCTGTCCTTGCTGCGGTAGTATTGAACAAGACAAAAATTGGCCGCTATATCTTCGCGATTGGCTCCAATAAAGAAGCTACTCGTCTGTCTGGGGTCAATGTTGTCAAATGGGAAGGTATGGCCTATGTCATAGGTGGTCTGTCAGCAGGGCTTGCTGCTGTTGCTTATGCGGCCACCTACTCTACGATTCTGCCAGGTACTGGTAACGGTATGGAGCTGGATGCGATTGCCGGTGTCGTAGTAGGGGGAACTTCTCTAGCTGGTGGTGTCGGATCTGTTATTGGTACCATTATCGGGGTCTTCATCATGTCAGTCCTGAAAATTGGCTTGCCATATATCGACCTACAGCCCCACTATCAACTCTTTATTACTGGTTTCGTTGTTATCGTCGCTGTTTATTTTGATATTTTCATTCGCAAGAATAAAAAGAAATAAGTACAGCCCTCGCCATCATATATATGAGTGTATAAAATATAATAGGAGCTTTTATCATGAGAAAATCATTTAAATTTGCTACTGCGGCGCTTCTTGCTGCTGCTGCGATTGGACTAGTTGCTTGTTCTTCTAAGAAAGACAGCGATAAAGCTACAAACAGCAAGGGTGGAGACTATCGGGTAGAAGTAATTGCCAAAGGCTTCCAACATGACTTCTGGAAAGCCGTTAATAAGGGTGCTGAACAAGCGGCAGATGAATTTGGCGCTAAGATTACTTTTGTCGGACCTCAAAATGAAACCGCTATCGCAGAACAATTGGAACAGTTAAATAATGCCATTAACAAAAATCCAGATGCGATTGCCTTAGCAGCACTTGACACAGAATCAGAGCTAGACGCCATTAAACAAGCCCAAGCCAAGAATATCCCGCTAATTGGTTTTGACTCAGGGGTTCCAGGTGCACCAGACGGAGCAATCAAAGCAACAGCCTCTACAGACAACCATGCAGCCGGTGCCAATGCAGCAGAACACTTGTTCCCATTGTTAGAAAAGAAATTGGGCGACAAACCGATTCGTATCGGAGTGGTTTCCCAAGAAGCAAACTCACTTTCTATCACACAACGGACTTCCGGTTTCATTGACAAGATGGTTGAGTTGCTAGAAAAGAAAGGCGTCAAAACAGCTGTTGTTGGTCACGATAAATTCAAAAACAATGTCTCTGAATCAGATGCCAAAGCTATCATTGAAGTTCGTGTACCAGCTCAAGTAGACGATGCGGCAGGTAAGACTGAAGCATCCACTGTGCTTGAAAAATCAGATACAGTCGCTATTTACGGTTCAAATGAATTTGCAGCTAAAGCTATTATCAACGCAAATGGCAGTTTCAAGGAATCTAAGCTCGGTGCAGACAAGATTTTGGCTGTCGGTTTTGACTCAGGTGCCTTGCAGCAAGATGCGATTCGCAACGGTCTCTTTGTTGGTTCTGTTACGCAAGACCCGATTCAAATCGGCTATCAATCTGTAAAATTAGCTATTGAAGCGGCTCAAGGGAAAGAAGTCAAAGATGTAGACACAGGATCAAAATGGTATGATGCCAAGAACATCGACTCTGATGAAATCAAACCATTGCTTTACCAATAATCAAAATTGTTTGTAAAGATTGGTGTATTGGAGGAGATGAGAATGACATTGATGAAATTACTGGCCATTGACCTAGGTGCTAGTTCAGGTCGTGTCATGCAAGCAATTTACAATGGCCATAGTATCCAGCTATCAGAAGTTCATCGGTTCAAAAACGAGCCGATGAACGTGAATGATGGTCTTTATTGGAATATCCTACATCTGTTCGGAGAAATTAAAATTGGGATCAAGAAAGCTTCAGCAGATGGGATTCCTATTCGATCCATATCCGTTGATACATGGGGAGTAGACTATGCCTACCTAGACCAAAACGGAGATCTGCTCTACCAGCCGCATTGTTATCGTGACAATCGTATGGGCCAATACGAAGAAACTTTTTACAAGAAAATTAGCAAAGAGGCACTTTTTAAGGAGACAGGCGTACAGCCTGCCTGCATTAACACTGTCCTGCAAATATTCGCCGATTTGCAGGAAAAGCCTCATTTGGCAAGAGTTGCAGAGCGCGTGCTCTTCATGCCGGATTTGATTAACTACCTTTTGTCAGGTGTTTTATCCAGCGAGTATACCATTGCCAGCAGCAGCGGTTTACTCAATATCAATTCTCAGACATGGTCTGACAGCGTTTTTGAGACGCTGGGGATTCCTAAAAAGTGGTTTGGTGAGGTGACACAGGGAGGAAAAGTCCTGAGAAGCCTGTCGCCACGGATCACACAAGAGCTGAAAATTGAGCCATTTGATGTCATTGCAGGGTCTGGTCATGATACAGCGGCAGCTGTTCTGGCTATTCCTTATGCGAGTGAGCAGCCAACAGCCTTTATCTCTTGCGGTACTTGGTCTCTGGTCGGTCTAGAATCTCAGAATCCTGTAACCAGCCAGGAAGCTTTAGCGGCCAATCTGACCAATGAAGGCTGCTTTGACGGACGCTATCGGATTTTGAAGAATACGACAGGGCTCTGGATTATCCAAGAACTGCAGCGGGACTGGCGCTTGCAAGGTCAGGACATCAGCTTTGCTGAAATGGTGACACTGGCAAGAAATGTCACGAATAATCGCTCTTGGATTAATCCCAATGATGCTATTTTTGCAGCTCCGGGAGACATGGAGGCTAAGGTCAAGGAGCGTTGTCATATGACCAACCAGCCTGTCCCTCAAAGCAAAGGAGAGGTTGTCCGAGTGGTCTTGGAAAGTCTCGCTTTTGCCTACCGTCAAACCGTGGAGCAAATTGAGAGCCTGACCGGTCAGAAAATCGAGCAGATTCACATGGTCGGAGGCGGTATCCAAAATGAACTGCTCTGTCAGCTGACAGCTGACGTAAGCCAGAAACCAGTCCTAACAGGGCCGATTGAAGCCAGCGCTTTGGGAAATATCTTGGCACAGCTTTTGACCTTAGGTGAGATTAAAGATCGACAGACTGCCCAAAAGCTCATCAAGGATTCAGAAAAGACCAAGCAATACCAGCCTCAAGAAGGTTCAGACTTGGCTCAGTCCTATCAAGAATTTCAAGCAAGTATGAAAGTAGGAAGCTAGATGTTAAAGTATATTCCAACTATTTTAAGTCCAGAATTGGTCAAGTATCTGATGGAGATGGGCCACGGAGATGAAGTGGTCATTGCCGATGCAAACTTCCCTGCCCATCGGATTGGTCAGCGGGTTGTTCGCTGTGATGGTCACGGAGTTCCAGCATTGCTAGATGCTATCTTGACTGTGCTGCCCTTAGATACTTATAGTGATTACCAAGCAGGTCTTATGCAGGTAGTGCCGGGAGATCCAACCGTACCAGTCATCTGGGATGACTACAAGGCTTTGTTAGAAAAGCACTATCCAGGTACAGCCATCAAAGAATTTGAACGCTTTGCTTTCTATGAGCAGGCGGAAAAAGCTTATTTGGTCATCCAAACGGGCGAAGGAGCTCTGTACGGCAACATCATTTTGAAAAAAGGTGTCATTGCCAGCTAATGAAAAAACAGGTAAGAGGTGGACAAGGTTGCTTCTGGAAAGGAATGCCCTTGTTCCTCATCCTTATCTGGGAATTTCTTTGCTTTTTTTATCAATCAACTTGTTAAAAAAATCACAAAAATCTTGCAAAAAGCAAAATTTTTTAGTATCATTATATTAACAATATAAATTAAAAGGAGAAAATATATGTCTACATTTTACGTACCCGCTGTCAATCTTATTGGCAAAGGTGTTGTCAAGGAAGTTGGGCCTTATGTTAAGGAGCTGGGTTATAGCAAGGCCTTGCTGGTGACGGATAAATTTATCGAAGGCAGTGATATCCTGCCGCAAATCCTAGCACCACTAGATACGGAAGGCATCCAGTATGTGGTCTTCAGCGATGTTGAGCCAAACCCAACTTGTAAGAACGTCATGGATGGTGTGGGTGCTCTAAAAGAACACAACTGTGACTTCATCATCAGTGTCGGCGGAGGTTCACCGCAGGATGCGGCTAGCTGTATTTCAGTTATTGCGACAAATGGTGGCAAACCACAAGACTATGAAGGTTTGCACAAGTCTGCTAAGAAAGGTCTGCCAGTGGTGGCTATCAATACTACAGCGGGAACTTCAGCTGAAATTACCATTAACTATGTCATCACAGATGAGGAACGCAAGGTTAAGATGGTTATGGTGGACAAGAATAGCTTGGCCCTGATCTCAGTCAATGACCCTGAACTCATGGTATCCAAACCAGCCGCCCTCACAGCAGCAACGGGGATGGATGCTTTGACTCACGCAGTCGAAGCTCTCGTAACACCAGGAGCCTACGGTGTAACCAAGAAATTATCTATTGGAGCTATTGAACTTATCAAGGAATACCTTCCTCGTGCGGTTGCCAATGGCCATGATATTGAAGCACGTGAAGGCATGGTGAATGCCATCTTCCTTGGAGGTATGTCTTTTAACAATGCTGGACTAGGTTATGTTCACTCTATGGCTCACCAGCTTGGGGCAGTTTACAATCTGCCGCACGGTGTCTGCTGTGCTATGCTTCTGCCAGTTGTAGAGCGTGAAAATGCTAAACGGGTTCCAGAAGCTTTCCGCAATGTTGCCAAAGCCCTTGGTCTGCAAATCGAAGGCAAGACTGACGAAGAATGCGCTAGTTATGCTATTTCTGAAATCGAAAAACTGTCTGAAACGGTTGGTATTCCGAAGAAACTCACTGAACTTGGTATCGAAGAAAAAGACTTTGACTTTGACTACCTATCTAAAAACGCTTTGATTGATGCTTGTGCGCCAGGCAATCCATTCATGCCAACTCTAGAAGAAACGATTGCTTTTTATAAAGAACTCTTTTAAGAACGAAAAAATTCTGCTGAAAGAAATAAGGCTCTGCATGACTGCAGGGCTTTTTTTATAGGAAAGAAAAGGACCTAAACAACAATTTTGATTACAACCGTAAATTTATTTTAAAAAATTATGTAAAATCTATTGACAAATAAATTCTGTCATGATAAAATTACAACTGTAAACAAAATAGTTTACGTAAATTTAATCAGAAGATATGAATACAGCCGGAAGGCAATTATTTTTGGGAGGATTAAAAGTTATGTAAAATTGTCTTCTTTTGAAAGAGATCTAATTCACTCATAAAAGTAGAGACTGACTCAGTCTTAATTTTTAGAAATGAAATAAGTTATGTAAAATAATAGATAGGAGAAGAACTCCCAAATGAATATTTATAGTAGATAAGGAAAAGATTTCTTATCTGAAATTTTGGAAAACAAAAAAATTATGTAAAGACAAATATAGAAAAAGTGAGGCAATGCTATGAACAACAACTACAACAATTTTAACAATATGGACGACCTTTTCAACCAACTCATGGGACGCATGGGTGGCTACAACAGCGAACACCGGCGCTACTTGATTAATGGTAGAGAGGTCACACCGGAAGAGTTTGCTCAGTACCGGGCTACTGGCAAGCTCCCCGGTCAAGGAGCAGGTGAGCAGACTAGCCAGACTGCTGCTCAAGGACCTAAGCAGGATGGTATCCTGGCTAAGCTAGGTCGCAATCTGACTCAGGAAGCTCGTGATGGTAAGTTAGATCCAGTCATTGGGCGCAATAAGGAAATCCAAGAAACTGCTGAAATCCTTTCCCGCCGGACTAAGAATAATCCTGTATTGGTCGGAGATGCCGGAGTTGGTAAGACAGCTGTCGTAGAAGGATTGGCTCAGGCTATCGTCAATGGTGATGTGCCAGCGGCTATCAAGAACAAGGAAATTATATCTGTTGATATTTCCGGTCTGGAAGCTGGTACTCAATATCGTGGTAGCTTTGAAGAAAATATCCAAAATTTGGTCAATGAAGTCAAGGAAGCCGGCAACATTATCCTCTTCTTTGATGAAATCCATCAAATCCTAGGAGCAGGATCTACTGGCGGAGACAGCGGATCCAAGGGCTTGGCGGATATTCTCAAACCAGCACTTTCTCGTGGAGAGTTGACCGTTATCGGGGCTACTACTCAGGACGAGTACCGCAATACCATTCTCAAAAATGCAGCTCTAGCTCGCCGTTTCAATGAAGTCAAGGTCAATGCACCGTCTGCCGAAGATACCTATCAGATCCTTCGAGGTATTCGGGACCTGTACGAAAAGCACCACAATGTCATCCTGCCGGATGAAGTGCTGAAAGCGGCTGTGGATTACTCTGTTCAGTATATTCCACAGCGGAGCTTGCCAGATAAGGCCATTGACCTGGTCGATGTGACTGCTGCTCACTTGGCAGCCCAACATCCAGTAACCGATGTTCATGCGGTTGAACATGAGATTGCTGAGCAAAAAGACAAGCAGGAAGCAGCTGTTGAGAAAGAAGATTATGAAGCAGCTCTGAATGCCAAGACCCGCATTGAAGAGTTGGAAAAGAAAATTCAAAACCACACCGAGGATATGAAGGTGACGGCGACAGTCAACGACGTAGCGGAGTCTGTTGAGCGGATGACGGGAGTGCCGGTATCTCAGATGGGTGCCAGCGACATTGAGCGACTCAAGGGCATGAATGACCGTCTCAAAACCAAGGTGATTGGTCAAGACAAGGCTGTAGAAGCTGTGGCTAGGGCTATCCGCCGTAACCGTGCAGGCTTTGATGAAGGCAACCGTCCGATTGGCAGCTTCCTCTTCGTTGGTCCGACAGGTGTCGGAAAGACTGAGCTGGCTAAGCAACTGGCTCTGGATATGTTCGGTACCAAGGAAGCCATCATCCGTCTGGATATGTCAGAATACTCCGACCGGACTGCTGTTTCCAAGCTGATTGGTACCACAGCGGGCTATGTCGGCTATGATGATAACAGCAATACCTTGACCGAGCGTGTGCGCCGCAATCCTTACTCTATCATCCTCTTGGATGAGATTGAAAAGGCGGATCCACAGGTGATTACCCTTCTCCTTCAAGTTCTGGATGACGGTCGTTTGACAGATGGTCAAGGGAACACAGTCAACTTCAAGAACACGGTTATCATTGCAACTTCCAATGCTGGATTTGGCTATGAAGCAGGCTTGGAAGAGGATGCAGAAAAGCCGGATCTGATGGATCGACTCAAAGCTTATTTCCGTCCAGAGTTCCTCAATCGTTTTAACGCGGTTATTGAGTTCTCTCATCTCAAGAAAGAAGATTTGACGGAGATTGTTAATCTCATGCTGAACGAAGTAAATCAAACCTTGAGCAAGAAAGAAATTGATCTGGCTGTATCTGATGCAGCTAAGGAATTCCTGCGCGATGCTGGTTATGACCAAGTCATGGGTGTTCGTCCGCTCCGTCGTGTCATCGAGCAGCAAATTCGTGACAAGGTGACTGACTTCCACTTGGATAATCTAGATGCTAAGCACTTGACGGCCGATTTGGAAGATGGTGTCTTGGTTATCCGGGAAAAAGGCGCTGCCGCATCTGAAGAAGACAAGCAGGCAGAATAAAGCTTACTAAGTTAATTAAGTTTTCAAAGACCTCCTTCTTAAATGAAGGCAGGTCTTTTCTGTTGAGTAGGAATTCAAATATCTCCCCTTTCTGGAAAAAGTTAGCATTTATCCCAAAATCTCAACTTAATCCTTCTTGACAACACCTAAAAGAAATGTTACTATTAGGTATATAAAAACATTGGAATCTGATGCTGATGAAAAGCCAGGATTGCATAGGAGGTATTGGTAAAATGAAACAAAGTTTTGATATTTCCGAAGCAGTCGATGACTCGAATCAACCTAGCTTCTCTCAAATAAGAGATTAAGCTCGCATGCTGTAGGATTTTCAAGGAAAAATTTAGACAATTTGGAGGAAGACAGCAATGACAACTTTTCTAAAAAGTAGGCAACTTTATGAAGCCAGTATATTAGCCTATCAGGGGGAACAACTCTATTTGGAAGAAAACAAGGGACAGATGACGAGTGACACGCCTTTTGCCATTGCCAGTATTTCCAAATTATACACTGATGCCATTGTTTTCCAACTGATTGACCAAGGAAAGCTGACCTATGATACAGGCTTGACGGATATTTTACCGCCAGAAGTGACCAAGCACCTGCCTCAAGCTGAGCAGATCACTGTACGACATCTGCTGGATCAAATATCCGGCTTTCCGAATTATGAAATGGACCGTCAAATGAATGGCGAGGTTTTGATAGATGACTTGTACAAAGCCGATCGGCGGGTACCTTTTGAAGAAGCCCTGGAAATGATAGCAGAATTGCCAGTTAGATCATGTCTGGATGGAGATAAAGCCTACTACGCTGATATCAATGCTATGCTCTTAGGTAAAATGGCTGAAAGCGTGACGGGGCAGACCGCTGAGCAACTATTAGAACATCTCATTTGCCAGCCGCTTCAGCTTAGTCAGACCCATTGGGCGACAGGCCATGAGAAACTTGCTCCCCTATACAATGGCAAGCAGTCTATAGCTTTTCAACCCTATCTTTCCAGTCAAGTCTACCAAGGTGGTATTGTGGCGACTAACAGGGAGTTAATGACCTTTATCCGTGCCTTCTTTACCGGCAGATTATTTGCAAAGTCCCATATTCAGCAGCCGGCTTTTCGCCCTATTCAATTCCACCCTCTTAAGTATGGCAGCGGTATGATGCAGCTGACAATCAGCTCCTTCATGTCTCTCTTTTTCGGTGGCGCGCATGAAATTTGTGGCCATAGTGGGATAACAGGAAGTTTCGCTTTTTATAGTCCAGAAAAGGATATCTTTGTCACAGGTACCTTCAACCAGACAAAAAAACGTCCCTACCCTACCATTTTTCGGGCTATTGCGGCCGGTGTCAAGAGACAGAAGGATTTAAAACAAGAGAGATGAATAATTTTTTGACGAAAGGAGACTGCTATGAAACAGTCCATAACTACAATTAAGCGTAATGCCATTATCTTTGCCATTCTTAGCACCCTATGTGGCTGGGTTGGTTATGTTGTTGATAAAGTAACCGGTTAAGCTCATTACGAAAATATCGGAACAGAGATAGGAAGCGGCTCTTTAGGGATGCTGATCTGGCTGGTAACTCCCTTAATCTGTACCATCTTTCTCCGAAGCTTTGGCCGAGACGGCTGGAAAGAGGCAGGGTTTTCCATTAATTTTAAACATAACAAAAAATTATACCTTGTTAGTTTTTTAGTCTACCCTTTTGTTACGATAATAGTGATATTATTGGGGCTGATGACGCAAGGCATCAGAGTGACAGATGTGAAGGTTGAGCTCATGGTCTATCTTGGAATCTTGCTTACACATGTAGGGACTCAATTCATAAAAAATATTTTTGAAGAATCTGTTTGGAGGGCATATCTTACCAATCAATTAATCAAATTAAAATTATCCGACTTAAAACTATATCTACTTGTTGGCTTTATCTGGTGGATTTGGCATCTGCCTTACATTATGAAGTTTCTGTCTGAGAGAGAAATCCAAAATACCTTGCCGGTTGGAAGGTTTACATTCTTCCTTATTGGGATGATAACTGTTGCATGCTGTACTGTCATGTATACAGAGATTTTTAGAATTACTAAGTCTGTCTGGCCACTGGTAATTATGCACAACATAATACGGAAAGGCGATCTAACAAAGTAAGAAAAGAAGATAATATTAATTCTTTTTTTCTATCTTAATAGAGGCAAAAGACTCTCAAAAGTCTATAAAACAGGAAAAGTTGACATTTCAATGAATTATGTTCTAATTTTTTTGTACATTTTCAAGTTTTTATATATGTAAATGTCAGAAAAAAGTGTATAATGGATTAGTAAATTAAATTTTAGGAGAGGATTTAATTATGAAAAAGTTGGATATTACAACAATGCCTGACTACAGGAAAGTCGAGGCTGTTGTTCAGTTGTTAGTTAATGGAACCTTAACTAGTTATCGGATTGCGACGGATGCAAACATCAGCAAGATGAGTATCCTGACCTTAACTAAAGGGACCAGTAAGATTAAGAACATTACTTATCAAACTGCGATGGCCTTAATTAATTGGTATGAAGAAAACCATGAAAAATATGGCATCACCATTCATCACAAGGCCGCAGGATAGTCTAAAACTATAATGTAGCTCAACTATAACCCAGCTAACCATTTGGCTAGCTGGGTTTTTCTATGCCTCTTAGCGATCGCCGGCTCGCAGAGTAGAGCAGAGCTTAGAGGCATAGATGCAGTTTGAGCGTTAGCGAAAACTACGTTCTGCTAACACTTAATGAGACAAGCCGTGGGCACAGTCGAATTTAGAGGTATTGATGCAGACTGAGCGTAAGCGAAGTCTACGTTCCGCTAATTTTTTAGAGATTGCCGGCTCGTAGATTAGAGCAGGGCTTAGAGGCGAAGATGCAGTTTGAATGTTAGCGAAAACTACGTTCCTCAAAAACTTAATGAGACAAGCCGTGGGCGCAGTCGGACTTAGGAGCAGCGATGCTCACTTTCTTACTTTTTTTCTGTTCTTAGGGACAGATTTTTTTGACAGTCCAAGAGTGAACAGTCACCTGTGTAATTCTTGGTCTTTTTGTTACGCTTTCAAGATTTATAATAAATCTATAAAAAGATGAGATTATCCCTATCTTGCGATATAGGGATAATTTTCATATAATAGATATGAGACAATTTTTCGTTTCTACGACCATTGTTTATCCTGTTCTGATGTTAGAACAGGTCATAGTAAAAATAAGGAGAATCCAATGTCACAATTATCAGTTAATGCCATTCGCTTTTTAGGGATTGACGCGATTGAAAAGTCTAAGTCAGGTCACCCTGGCGTAGTCATGGGCGCTGCGCCGATGGCTTACGACTTGTTTACTAAACAACTGCGTATTAATCCAGAACAGCCAAACTGGATTAACCGCGATCGCTTCGTCCTGTCTGCAGGACATGGCTCTATGTTGCTTTATGCCTTGCTTCATCTGTCTGGCTTTAAAGATGTCAGCATGGAGGAAATCAAAAACTTCCGCCAATGGGGTTCTAAGACACCAGGTCACCCAGAGTTTGGCCATACAGCTGGTGTTGATGCCACTACTGGCCCGCTAGGACAGGGTATTTCTACAGCTACTGGATTTGCTCAGGCAGAGCGTTTCTTGGCTGCTAAGTACAACCGTGATGGCTTCCCAATTTTTGACCATTACACTTATGTCATCTGTGGTGATGGCGATTTGATGGAGGGTGTTTCAGCTGAAGCTGCTTCTTACGCTGGTCTGCAAAAGCTTGACAAGCTGGTTGTTCTCTATGATTCAAATGATATCAACCTAGATGGAGAGACCAAGGATTCCTTTACAGAAGATGTTCGTGCCCGCTATGAAGCCTACGGTTGGCATACTGCCTTGGTGGAAGACGGAACAGACCTTGCAGCGATTGATGCAGCTATCAATGAAGCTAAATCTTCCGGCAAGCCATCTTTGATTGAAGTTAAGACGGTTATCGGTTACGGTTCTCCAAACAAGCAAGGAACTAATGCAGTTCACGGTGCGCCTCTGGGAGCAGAAGAAGCAGAAGCTACTCGTAAAGCCTTGGACTGGGACTATGCGCCATTTGAGATTCCTGAAGAAGTCTATGCAGATTACCGTACAAATGTGGCGGAGCGTGGTGCAGCAGCATACGATGCTTGGAAACAGCTAGTAGAGGACTACAAACAAGCCCATCCAGAATTGGCGGCAGAAGTAACAGCTATCATTGCTGGTCAGGATCCAGTAGAGATTAAGCCAGAAGATTTCCCAGTACTTGAAAATGGCTTCTCTCAAGCAACCCGTAATTCTAGTCAGGATGCCCTCAATGCAGCAGCTAAGGTCCTTCCAACTTTCCTCGGCGGTTCTGCTGACTTGGCTCATTCCAATATGACCTACATCAAGGAAGACGGCTTGCAGGATGATGCCCACCGTCTCAACCGCAATATCCAATTTGGTGTGCGCGAGTTTGCTATGGGAACAATTCTCAACGGTATGGCGCTTCATGGTGGTCTTCGCGTTTACGGTGGTACCTTCTTTGTCTTCTCAGACTATGTCAAGGCAGCTGTCCGTTTGTCTGCCCTGCAAGGTTTGCCAGTGACTTATGTCTTCACACACGATTCTATTGCAGTTGGTGAAGACGGTCCAACTCACGAACCGATTGAGCATTTGGCTGGTCTGCGTGCTATTCCAAACCTGACTGTTTTCCGCCCAGCAGATGCGCGTGAAACTCAGGCAGCTTGGTACCTGGCTCTTAAGAGTCAATCCACTCCGACTGCTCTGGTCTTGACCCGTCAAAATCTAACAGTTGAAGAAGGCACAGACTTTGACAAGGTAGCTAAAGGTGCTTATGTCGTTTACGAAACGGGAGCAGATTTCGATACTATCTTGCTGGCTTCTGGTTCTGAGGTTAATTTGGCTGTTGCAGCTGCTAAAGCACTTGCAGCAGAAGGCGCTAAAATCCGCGTGGTCAGCGTGCCATCAACAGAACTTTTTGATGCTCAAGATGCGGCTTACAAAGAAGAAATTCTGCCAAATGCAGTTCGTCGCCGCCTAGCGATCGAGATGGCAGCTAGCCAGCCTTGGTACAAGTATGTCGGCCTGGATGGTGCAGTTATCGGAATCAACCAGTTCGGTGCATCTGCTCCAGCAGGCAAGGTGCTGGAAGAATACGGCTTTACAGTTGAGCACGTAGCAGAAGTTGTTAAAAATCTTAAATAAAAAGACATAAAATCAGGGTGCCGGTCATCCTGATTTTTGCTTTTTAGAAAATGTCGTTAGGTCAGTCACGGTTCCTCCGACTTGAGACGGACTTTGCCTGAAAAGTCAGAATCATCTTGTAAAAATAAGGGAAATCTGCTATAGTAGTTCATATATGACATTCGAAGGAGAAAATATATGAATCCAACTATGCTTATTGTCTTTGCGGTTGTACTGATAGGGATGACCTATTTCCAAATGCGTGCCCAAAAGAAACAGGCTCAGCAGCGTATGGAGAGTCTTAACAAGCTGCAAAAGGGTTATGAAGTGATTACCATCGGCGGTTTGTACGGAACAGTGGATGAAGTAGACACAGACAAGAAAACAGTTGTTCTGGATGTGGACGGTGTTTATCTGACCTTTGAACTGACAGCTATTAAGACTGTACTGCCATTAACTGAGGGGATTCCTGCTGTTGCTGGAGGTGAGGGAAGCGTTGACGTTCCTGAGGAAGAATCAGCGATTGAAGAGTAAAGAAATAAACAGCTTGCGGGCTGTTTTTTGTTTTGACTCATACGTTTAGAAGGTGTCTGGTTTCAAGCTTATTCGCCTCGCAGTTTGGACAGGCTGGGTGAGTTTAGATTCTCTGGTTGACATTCTGTCCTTATTTTATGCCCTCAGGCTTGAAAAAGCGGATGAATTGCCCACATTCCAAGGATTTATGATATAATGAACTGACAAAACTTTAAATAGGATAAAAAGTATGTTTAGTTTTAAGAAAAAAGAAAAGCTGAACGCACCGCTGAATGTTCCCAAACACATTGCTGTTATTATGGACGGCAACGGCCGCTGGGCCAAAAAAAGGATGCAGCCGCGCGTGTTCGGTCATAAGGCTGGCATGGAAACCTTGCAAAGGGTGACGATTGCCGCCAAGGAAATGGGTGTTCAGGTCTTGACTGTCTATGTCTTTTCAACGGAAAATTGGTCTCGGCCGGAAAAGGAAGTTTCCTTTATCATGAATCTGCCGGTTGAATTTTACGACCGCTATGTGCCGGAGCTGCACAAGAACAATGTTAAGATCCAGATGATTGGTGACACGGCTAAGCTTCCTAAGGCGACATTTGAAGCTCTGGAAAAGGCTGAAAGCCTGACCAAGCTCAATACAGGTTTGATTCTCAATTTTGCCCTAAACTACGGTGGCCGATATGAGATCAATCAGGCGGTTAAACTGATTGCTCAGGATGTTTTGGATGCCAAACTCAGTCCCGGTGACATTACTGAGGAAGTCATTGGCAACTACCTCTATACCAGCAACTTGCCTAAGATGCTGCGCGATCCGGATCTGGTGATTCGGACCAGTGGAGAGTTGCGCCTCAGCAATTTTCTGCCTTGGCAGTCAGCCTACAGTGAGCTGTATTTTACGGATATTCTCTGGCCTGACTTTGATGAGAAGGCTTTGAAGACTGCAATTGCAGAATACAGCCGTCGGAATCGACGCTTTGGCGGTGTTTAAGGGAGAAAGTAAAAGAGTATGAGTAAAAATTTACAAAAACGTCTAATCTTTGGGGGAATCGCTCTTGCTATTTTTATTCCTCTGGTATTGACAGGAGGCGTCATCTTTCAGATTTTTGTGGGCCTGCTGGCCATGCTGGCGGTGCATGAATTTCTCCAAATGAAAGGTCTGCCGACAGCGACTATCGAAGGTGTCTTAGCCATGCTGGCAGCCTTTGTTCTAACCCTGCCCCTGGAGAACTATCTGAAGTTTCTGCCGGTCGATGGCAATGTCGTGGCCTATGGCTTGGTCGTCTTCCTTCTCTTGATTTCGACTGTTCTAGGTTCCAACTACACCTTTGAAGATGCGGCTTATCCGATTGCAGCTAGTTTTTATGTCGGTCTTGGCTTTAACGCCTTGATTGATGCCCGCTTGATGAATATTGACAAGGTCCTGCTAGCTCTCTTTATCGTCTGGGCTACTGACAGTGGAGCTTATCTGGTCGGAGTGCGTTTTGGTAAAAGAAAGCTGGCGCCGAGAGTTTCTCCTAATAAGACTATTGAAGGCAGCCTAGGCGGCATTCTATCAGCCGTTCTAGTGACTGGAATCTTTATGTTGGTTCGACCGCAAGTGTACGTACCTTATAATGCCCTTGTCTTTTTGATTCTGGCAGTGCTCTTTAGTATTGCCGGCCAGCTAGGCGATTTGGTCGAAAGTTCAGTCAAGCGTCATTTCGGGGTCAAGGATTCTGGTAAATTCATTCCTGGTCACGGCGGTGTCTTAGACCGTTTTGATAGCCTTCTCTTCGTTTTTCCGCTCATGCATTTCTTCGGCTTGTTCTAAGACAGTCGGGCATGGCTGAAAGCAAGGGATAGTTAGCTTATCCAAAGACCGCAAAATCTGATAAGGAACTGGAATTTAGAGCTCAAAATTTTGAGTTGAGCTTCTAACCTATTTTCAAAAGTGTCAGCTATGCAGGGGCGGGAAGCTCGGTATTTGGCCGTTTTCTGCTCCTTCTTTGATTTAAAAGCAAAACAAGATTTCTAGGAAAGGTAAAATATAGAAGTCCATGCAGTTTATAACCTTTATTATTATTTTTGGGATCATTGTGGTGGTCCATGAGTTCGGACACTTCTACTTTGCGAAGAAGTCCGGCATTTTGGTCAGAGAGTTCTCTATCGGTATGGGACCCAAGATTTTCTCCCATATTGGCAAGGACGGGACGGCCTACACGATTCGGATTTTACCCTTGGGGGGCTATGTGCGCATGGCCGGCTGGGGGGAAGACTCCACTGACATTAAGGTGGGGACACCGGCTAGTCTAACCTTGGATGCAGAGGGCAAGGTGGTTCGCATCAATCTCTCTGGCAAAAAGGTTGACCAGACAGCTCTGCCCATGAATGTGACCGGCTTTGACTTTGAGGAAAAGCTGGAAATCACTGGTCTTGTTCTTGATGAGCTCAAGACTTATGCAGTAGATCATGATGCAACGATTGTTGAAGAAGACGGCACTGAGGTGAGGATTGCACCGCTGGATGTTCAGTATCAGAATGCTAGCATCTGGGGTCGCCTCATCACCAACTTTGCTGGGCCTATGAATAACTTCATCCTGAGCGTGCTGGTATTTATGCTGCTGGCCTTTGTTCAGGGCGGCGTTCGTGATGAGAACAGCAATCATTTTCAAGTCATGGATGGTAGTGCTATAGCAGCTGCTGGGGTTCAAAATAATGACCAAATCCTTAAGATTAATGACTATGAGATTAGCAACTGGGCGGATCTAACCAGCGCTCTGGCCAAAATCACAGCCAAGAGTAAGGAAGCGCCGACCTTATCTGTTACCTACAAACACGGCAGCGAAACGAAAGAGATTACCGTACAGCCTAAAAAAGACGGCAATCGCTATCTGCTAGGGGTATCTCCAACGGTTAAGACAGGCTTTTGGGACAAGGTGATTGGCGGTTTTACTGCAGCTTGGGCTACAACGGTTCGCATCTTGTCCGCTCTGAAAGATATCATCTTCAACTTCAATATTAATAAGCTGGGCGGTCCAGTCGCTATTTACAATTTCAGCAGTCAGGCTGCCGAGCAAGGCTTGCCAGCAATACTCAGCCTTTTGGCAATGCTGTCGCTCAATATCGGTATTTTCAACCTGATTCCCATTCCAGCCTTGGACGGCGGAAAAATCGTCCTCAATATTCTGGAGGCTATCCGCAGAAAACCGCTGAAAAGAGAAACGGAGACCTATATCACTCTGTCTGGAGTGGCTATTATGGTCATCCTGATGATAGCCGTTACCTGGAACGATATCATGAAATTATTCTTCTAAGAAACTAAAGTTCTTAGAACTATGAAAAAGAAATTATTCAATGAAAGTCAAGGAGTTTTGTTTTTATGAAACAAAGTAAAATGTTAATTCCAACCCTGCGTGAGATGCCTAGTGATGCTCAAGTTATCAGCCACGCCCTGATGCTGCGGGCTGGCTATGTCCGTCAGGTTTCAGCCGGAGTTTATTCTTATCTGCCGCTGGCTAATTGCGTGATTGAAAAAGCAAAAAAAATCATGCGAGAAGAGTTTGACAAGATTGGTGCAGTAGAGATGCTGGCGCCAGCCCTGCTCAGTGCAGATCTCTGGCGCGAGTCTGGCCGCTATGAAACCTATGGTGAAGACCTCTACAAACTGAAAAATCGTGAGAAATCTGACTTTATCTTAGGGCCAACCCATGAGGAAACCTTTACGGCTATCGTCCGTGATTCGGTTAAATCCTACAAACAGCTGCCGCTTAATCTCTATCAGATTCAGCCTAAATACCGCGATGAAAAACGTCCGCGTAACGGGCTCTTGCGGACGCGTGAGTTTATCATGAAAGATGCTTACAGTTTCCACGCTAACTATGACAGCTTGGATGTAGCTTATGATGAATACAAGTCTGCCTATGAGAAAATCTTTACCCGCAGCGAGCTGGATTTCAAAGCCATTATCGGTGATGGTGGTGCCATGGGGGGCAAGGACAGTCAGGAATTCATGGCCATTACGCCAGACCGGACGGATTTGAACCGTTGGGTTGTCTTGGATAAATCTGTAGCCAGCTTTGATGAAATTCCTGAAGATGTTCAGGAAGCTATTCGGACAGAATTGACCAGCTGGATGGTATCTGGTGAGGATACCATTGCCTACTCCAGTGAGTCTAGCTATGCTGCCAACCTTGAAATGGCGACGGATGAATACAAGCCAGCAGGACGTGTCGTGACTGAGGAAGAAGTTGCCCGCGTTTCAACGCCTGACTGCAAGACAATTGACGAAGTTGCTGCCTTCCTTGGGCTAGATGAAAGCCAGACAATCAAGACCTTGGTTTACATGGCTGACGAGTCTCCTGTCGTAGCACTTCTGGTCGGCAATGACCAGCTTAATGAAGTCAAGCTGAAAAATTATTTGGCAGCGGATTTCTTTGAAGTGGCGAGTGAAGATGAAGTCCGTCAGCTCTTGGGAGCAGGATTTGGTTCACTAGGGCCAGTCAATCTACCAGAAGGCGTGAGAATCATTGCTGACCGCAAGGTGCAAGACCTAGCTAACGCTTTGGTTGGCGCTAACGAAGATGGTTACCACTTGACCGGTGTCAATCCAAGTCGTGACTTTACTGCTGAGTATGTAGATATCCGTGAGGTTCGTGAAGGTGAAATTTCACCGGACGGCCAAGGTGTCCTTAAGTTTGCTCGTGGTATTGAGATCGGGCACATCTTCAAGTTGGGAACTCGCTACTCTGACAGCATGAATGCCAATGTCTTGGACGAAAATGGCCGAGCAGTACCGATGATTATGGGTTGTTACGGTATCGGCGTCAGCCGTCTCCTGTCTGCTGTTATGGAGCAGCATGCCCGTCTCTTTGTCAATAAAACTCCTAAGGGTGAATTCCGCTATGCTTGGGGCATCAACTTCCCGAAAGAGCTGGCCCCATTTGATGTGCACTTGATTCCGGTCAATGTCAAGGACGAGGAAGCCTTGGCTCTAACTGACCAAATCGAGGATAGCTTGCTAAGTGCTGGTTATGAGGTCTTGGTGGATGATCGTAATGAGCGAGCTGGTGTTAAGTTCAGCGACAGCGATTTGATTGGTCTCCCAATCCGTGTGACAGTTGGTAAGAAAGCTGCAGAAGGCATTGTCGAAGTCAAGATTAAGGCTACTGGCGATACCATTGAAGTCCACGCCGATAATCTGCTGGAAACCTTGTCTATTTTGACAAAATAAAACAAACTGCCAGTTTTGTCTGGCAGTTTTCTTTTGCTTATTGGTCTTGAAAATGCTATAGTAGGAAAAAATAGATTGGAGGACCGAATGATGGGATTATTCAGCGGTTTATTAGGCAATGCCTCTCAGAAAGATATTGAAAAAACAGAAAGACAATTGGAGGATATTCTGACATCAACAGAGAATGTGGAACTAGCTTTTAGCCTCATTCGTGACTTGATTGTCTTCACAGATAAGCGCTTAATCTTGGTCGACAAGCAGGGAATGACTGGCAAAAAGACTTCTTATAAGTCCTTTCCTTATCGCTCTATCAGTCGCTTCTCAGTGGAAACAGCCGGCCATTTCGACTTAGATGCTGAGCTGAAAATCTGGGTTTCCAGCGCTCAAGAGCCAGCAGAAGTCCTGCAATTTACCAGTGATCGCAGCGTCATCGCTATCCAAAAGGCCTTGGCAGAAGCGGTGTTAAGATAGACAGAAAAAGCCTTCTGAGCATTAACTGTAAAGTTAAATCACTCAGAAAGCTTTTTTAATAAAAATAGGGCTGTTTTGGTTTAAAAATGTTGCATCAAATCTGAGATTTAAAATTTCTTAAATAGTAGATATTTTTATTAAAAATTTTTAATAAAAATATTTACTATTTTGAGAAGATGGTGTATAATATAATCATGTAAAAAGTATAATTGATTATACTTATATAAAAAAGGAGAAAAGGAGACGCATCAATGTTTAGTTATGCATCTCCTAACTTGAGCTATTTCTTGTTGTGGAAAAATAGCTTTAAAACATTTAACATTAGATTGAAGTAACCTAATATTAAAGATAATATTTCATATTCATTCATATTTTATTCTCCTTTCGTATTTTTTACAGCATAAAAATTACATTTGCGGTGAGGCTTTATGCAAATGTGTTTTTTGCTGTTATTTTATTCTAACTCATAATTACATATATGTCAATAGTGTATATGTGTAAAATATTTGATTATGAAATTTTTGTTATTGTTGAGAGCGGAACAGTATGGGCCGCTCTTTTTCTGTCGAAAAAAGTGCTGATTTATGGTAAAATAAGGTCACTACTGTACGAGGAAATGTCATGTCAAACAAGTTTGAAATTTTAATGAATCAGCTGGATATGCCACTGGAAATGAGAAATTCAGAGGCCTTTTTGAATGCAGAAATTGAGAAGGTTCTGGTCCACAAGGTCAGTCGGGTCTGGGAGTTTCATTTTTCTTTTTCGAATATTCTGCCCATTGAGATTTTTCGGGAATTGCAGAAGCGCTTAGCTCAAGAGTTTTCTAAGACGGGCAATCAGGCTGTTTTTGAAATTCACTGTCAGGCTCCTCAGGTATCGGATGAGCTCTTGCAGGCTTATTACCAGCTGGCCTTTGAGGAAGGTCCATGTGCCAGTCATGGCTTTAAAAGCCTGTATCAGGATTTGCGGGTTCATTTGGATGGGGACAAGCTACTGATTGAGGGGGCTTCGACCATTGATACGGAGCATTTTCGCAAGAATCATCTGCCCAACCTCAGCCAGCAGTTGGTCAAGTACGGCTTTCCTCAGTTGACCTGTCAGGTTCAGCACAGCGATGAGCTGACCCAGCAGCAAGCAGAGAATTTCCAGGCGGAGAATGACAAGATTGTCCAGGCAGCCAATGAAGAAGCGCTCAAAGCCATGGAATCCCTGCAGCAGATGGCACCACCGCCGGAGGAAAAGCCGGCCTATGACTTCCAATCTCGCAAAGCTGCGGCTAAACCAAAGCTGGACAAGGCAGAGATTACCCCTATGATTGAAGTTCAGACTGAAGAAAACCGTCTGGTCTTCGAGGGAATGGTCTTTGATCTGGAGCAAAAGGTCACTCGGACCGGCCGGGTCTTGCTCAATTTCAAGATGACAGACTACACTTCTAGCTTCTCCTTGCAGAAATGGATGAAAAACGAAGAAGAAGCCAAGAAGTTTGACATGATTAAGAAAGGCGCCTGGCTGCGCGTGCGGGGAAATGTGGAGATGAACAATTTCACCCGCGACCTGACGATGAATGTGCAGGATGTGCAGGCCGTCACCCACTATGAGCGCAAGGACTTGATGCCTGAGGGGCAGAAGCGGGTCGAGTTTCATGCTCATACCAATATGTCTACTATGGATGCCCTGCCTGAGGTAGAGGAAATCGTTGCAACAGCAGCTAAGTGGGGTCATAAGGCTGTCGCCATTACCGACCATGGCAATGTGCAGAGCTTTCCCCATGGCTACAAGGCTGCCAAGAAAGCTGGTATCCAGCTGATTTACGGTATGGAGGCCAATATTGTAGAAGACCGGGTGCCCATCGTCTACAATGAAGTGGACATGGCGTTGAGTGATGCGACCTATGTAGTCTTTGACGTGGAAACAACAGGACTTTCGGCGGTCTACAATGACTTGATTCAGGTCGCTGCTAGCAAGATGCACAAGGGCAATATCATCGCTGAGTTTGATGAGTTTATCAATCCTGGGCATCCTCTTTCGGCCTTTACGACGGATCTGACTGGGATTACTGATGAGCATGTCCGCAATGCTAAGCCGCTAGAGCAAGTGCTGAAAGAATTTCAGGAATTTTGCCAGGACAGTGTCCTCGTTGCCCATAATGCTACCTTTGACGTAGGCTTTATGAATGTCAACTATGAGCGCTATGGCTTGCCGAAAATTACCCAGCCAGTCATTGACACGCTGGAATTTGCCCGTAACCTCTATCCAGAGTACAAGCGGCATGGTCTGGGGCCTTTGACCAAGCGTTTCCAGATTGCTCTGGAGCACCACCACATGGCCAACTATGACGCGGAAGCGACGGGCCGCCTCCTCTTTATCTTTATCAAGGATGTGGCTGAAAAGCATGGTGTGACCAACCTTAAGGATTTGAATACGGATCTGGTCGATGAGAATTCTTACAAGAAGGCTCGGGTCAAGCATGCGACCATTTATGTGAAAAATCAGACGGGGCTCAAGAATATTTTCAAGTTAGTCAGTCTGTCCAATACCAAGTATTTCGAAGGTGTCCCTCGGATTCCACGGACCGTGCTGGATGCCCATCGAGAAGGCCTGATTTTAGGCTCAGCCTGTTCAGAAGGCGAAGTCTATGATGCTGTTGTCTCTCAGGGGGTGGATGCGGCTGTCGAAGTAGCCAAGTATTATGACTTTATCGAGGTTATGCCGCCGGCTATCTATGAGCCACTGATTGCCAAGGAGCAAATCAAGGACCAGGAAGAACTGCAGACTATTATTCGCAATCTGATTGAAGTCGGAGATCGCTTATGCAAGCCCGTCCTTGCGACGGGGAACGTCCACTATATCGAGCCGGAAGAAGAAATCTATCGAGAGATTATCGTCCGCAGTCTGGGTCAGGGAGCCATGATTAACCGGACTATTGGTCACGGTGAAAATGCCCGGCCGGCACCGCTTCCTAAGGCTCACTTCCGGACCACCAATGAGATGCTGGACGAATTTGCCTTTCTAGGCGAGGACTTGGCTAAGAAGCTGGTCATCACCAATCCGAATCAGCTGGCGGAGACCTTTGAGCCGGTCGAGGTGGTCAAGGGCGACCTCTATACGCCTTTCATTGACAAGGCTGAGGAGACAGTTGCTGAGCTGACCTATCAAAAAGCCTTTGAGATTTATGGCAATCCGCTGCCAGATATCGTGGACTTGCGAATTGAAAAAGAGCTGACCTCTATCTTGGGGAATGGCTTTGCCGTAATTTACCTGGCTTCGCAGATGCTGGTGCAGCGCTCCAATGATCGGGGCTATCTGGTGGGTTCACGGGGGTCTGTCGGATCCAGCTTTGTCGCGACTATGATTGGGATTACCGAGGTTAATCCTCTGTCTCCTCACTATGTCTGTGGCAAATGCCAATACAGTGAGTTCATCACGGATGGCTCCTATGGTTCAGGCTTTGATATGCCGGATAAGGACTGTCCAGAGTGCGGTCACAAGCTGAGCAAGAACGGTCAGGATATTCCTTTTGAGACCTTCCTTGGATTTGATGGGGACAAGGTACCCGATATTGACTTGAACTTCTCTGGAGAGGACCAGCCAAGCGCCCATTTGGACGTGCGGGATATCTTTGGTTCAGAATACGCCTTTCGGGCTGGAACCGTTGGTACCGTTGCGGCTAAGACGGCTTATGGATTTGTCAAGGGCTACGAGCGCGACTACGGGAAGTTCTACCGGGATGCCGAAGTTGAGCGTCTGGCGCAGGGAGCTGCCGGAGTCAAGCGGACGACTGGACAACACCCGGGCGGAATCGTTGTTATTCCTAACTACATGGATGTTTATGACTTTACACCGGTCCAATATCCAGCTGACGATGTGACGGCCGAGTGGCAGACCACTCACTTCAACTTCCACGATATCGATGAAAATGTCCTCAAGCTAGACGTTCTGGGACACGATGATCCGACCATGATTCGGAAGCTTCAGGACTTGTCTGGCATTGATCCAAATGACATTCCTATGGATGATGCCGGCGTCATGGCTCTCTTTTCTGGAACAGACATTCTGGGGGTGACTCAGGAGCAAATCGGCACGCCGACTGGTATGCTGGGAATTCCGGAGTTTGGAACCAACTTTGTACGGGGCATGGTTGATGAGACCCATCCGACGACTTTTGCCGAGCTCTTGCAGCTATCTGGTCTCTCTCATGGTACGGATGTTTGGCTGGGTAATGCTCAGGACTTGATTAAGCAAGGGATTGCTGACCTGTCTACCGTTATTGGCTGTCGGGACGACATCATGGTTTACCTCATGCACAAGGGTCTGAATCCTAAGATGGCCTTTACGATCATGGAGCGCGTGCGGAAGGGCCTCTGGCTGAAGATTTCTGAAGAAGAGCGCAATGGCTACATCGCAGCCATGAAGGAAAACAATGTGCCAGAGTGGTACATCGAGTCTTGTGGGAAGATCAAGTACATGTTCCCCAAGGCCCATGCGGCAGCCTACGTTATGATGGCCCTGAGGGTGGCCTATTTCAAGGTGCATCATCCGATTTATTACTACTGTGCTTATTTCTCCATCCGGGCTAAGGCCTTTGATATCAAGACCATGAGTGGCGGACTTGATGCCGTCAAGCGTCGGATGAACGAAATCGCTGAGAAGCGTAAGAACAACGAAGCCTCCAATGTAGAAATTGACCTTTATACAACCTTGGAAATCGTCAATGAAATGCTGGAGCGGGGTTTCAAATTCGGAAAGTTAGATCTCTACAAGAGCCATGCAACTGAGTTTCTCATCGAAGGAGATACCCTTATTCCACCATTCTCCGCTATGGACGGTCTGGGTGACAACGTTGCCCGCCAAGTAGTCAGAGCGCGCGAAGAAGGCGAATTCCTTTCCAAGACAGAACTCCGCAAACGCGGCGGTCTTTCTAGTACTCTAGTAGAAAAAATGGACGACATGGGCATTCTAGGCAATATGCCAGAGGATAATCAGCTGAGTTTGTTTGATGATTTGTTTTAAGAAGGCAGATTAGCCCCAATTTAACAGAGATGTTTGATAATTAAAAAAATAACAGGACATTGGACAATCCTGTTATTTTTTAATTGTGAACATAAATATACAACGGCTAGATTACTAATCCTCTAAGACTATCTCATCTTCTTTTAGGTCTTCTATCAGTTTCTGCTTGTAATGAGTGAGAGAAAGTATTTTTTGGCCTACCCAAGATTTTTTAAATAAGTCAAATAATTCTTTGTTTTCAATAATATCTTCTGGTCCGATAGGTTGTTCAATTAAATGGTTGTCTTTGCAAAATGATATTAGGGGATTATTATCTATTGTACGGTAGGATGTATAATTAATAGTATTGTCGAAAAAATAATAAATAAAACTCTGAAGGTTTTCTTGGACGTGTATGAATCCTAAACTAAGAGGTCTGTTGTTAGAATCGGAATTAACAATAATTTTTACTGGAAAATTGAGAATGTAATATTCAAATAAGTCCTCGTCTTTGGATTTGGCTTCTTCAAACTTAGTTAATAAAGGGATTAAGATATTATTATTAAAGCGTTGAGTACTCATATCCTCTAACATAAAAAATACTGAATCTGCACTAATGCTAAATTTTCCCGATTCTATTAGAAGAAAGCTGTAGTCCCGCATCTTACTATCCGTTTGTATATTTAGAAAGTAAGCAACAAAATATTCTTGGAAAGAACGATGGGAGAACTTGTATCTGTTTCCTTCCTTGTATAGTACACATAGGCAGTTTTCTAAATCGTCTATAAAATTGCGTATATTGAGAACATTTTTAATTCGAGGAGGAAATTTTTTAAAAATTTCGTCAATCTCTGGGAAGGTAAACTCTGTTTTTGCTTTTTGGTATGTTAGAAAACAGAAGATTGCAAAAGATTCTTTAAAAGTATCTGAACTTAAATCTGATAACATTTTTCGTCGATAACTTTTCGTAGCATCGTGCTTCGAGAGCATGGTATCAAAGGCTTGATAGTAGAATAGGTGTAATTTTTGCGGGATTTCTGCATAGTCATTGTAAGTGGAGAGCATAATATTTAGTAGCAGAGGATTTGAAGCAAAGGATTCATGTCTATCATATAAACCACTCTCTAGATCACGAATAAATTTATTTTTGAGTTCCTCATCAGGATATTCAATTTTTGTAATAAGACTTATAGCTTGTTCCTTAGTAAAAGGAACAGCTTTTAAAACTGTGAAACGTTGAAATTCAATGAATTCGGATTCGCTATAAGGTCTGGAAGAAAGGATATAATGGTTTTCAGGATATTTGTCACAAAAATCATTTAACTTCTTGAAAAATTCTTTTTGGTTTTCGCTATACAATTCATCATAGCCATCCAATAGGAATAAAAAGCATCCAGATTGAAGTGCATAATCTAAATATTCTTCTTGAAATGTATTGTGAAATTGATTTAGTTTTTTTAACAGTAATTTTTCAAGGTCTAAATGCTCCTCGTCGTTGAAATCTTTTAATTCAATAAAAATAGGAATATAGTCTTTCAATTTTAATTCGCTTAGAAAAAGGTGTTTCATGAGAGTAGATTTACCAATTCCACCAGAACCTTCAATGATTAAAAATTTTGAGATACCAGTTAGTACTCTTGTTGTAGTGGGATTGATGATGTCTGAGCCTTTTTCTAAAAAAGGAACTTCAAAAAAATCATACAGTCTTTTGGGCTCAATTCCGTAGATAATCGTTTTGATTTTATTGTATTTTTCATAAGAATTTGTTAAATAATCTTGGAAAGGAATCTCTAGATTAATTTTTGCCTCATTGTAGAGCGTTTTAAATTTGTCAGTTGTTTTGGAAATAATAGGTGAAAAGTATTTATCCAGAATAGCACTAGTAAATTGTCTTGCAATTTCATTGTTAAAGATTTCGTCCATCATTTTTTGCTCCCGTGTAATTTGAGGTATTTTTATAAAGAGTAGCACATTAGTTTTTTTATGTCAATATATTTTGAAAGTAAATTATCATTTTTAAAATAGTGTCTTTCTTATAGTAGTTCACTAGCTAACGTATATCTAATAGATTTACATTAGCCTTCTATTTTGTTAAAATAGTCTATAGAAAGAAGGTGAGAGTATGTCAAAGACTAGTATGAGTATCCGCTTGGACAGTGAGGTCAAGGAGCAGGCTCAGCAGGTTTTCAACAGCTTGGGCATGGATATGACAACGGCTATCAATATTTTTCTTCGTCAGGCTATTCAGTACCAAGGGCTACCCTTTGATGTCAGACTGGATGAAAGTCGGAAGCTGATGGAAGTATTGGGGGATTTAGATCAAAATAGGAATATGAGTCAGTCTTTTGTGAGTGTATCAGACTTGATGGAGGATTTACGTGCTTAAGATTCGTTATCATAAACAGTTTAAAAAAGATTTTAAGTTGGCTATGAAGCGTGGACTTAAGGCAGAATGGTTAGAAGAAGTCTTGGAGTTTTTGATTCAAGAAAAAGACCTTCCTGCTAAATATCGAGATCATCAACTGACAGCATCCAAGCACTTTAAAGGAGTGCGAGAATGCCATATCCAGCCAGATTGGCTCTTGGTTTATAAAGTGGATAAGGAAGAATTGATTTTAAACTTGCTTAGGACAGGCAGTCATAGTGATTTATTTTAATCTATTAAAAGATAATTGAGGATTCTGAAGACGCTAGTACAAGTAAGAGTTCATACCTTAGAATTATGATTTAGAAAGGACTCTCTCATGAAACTTAGAATAAATGCCGAAGATAAGCCTGCGCAAAAGGTGTTTGATTACCAGCTGGATCTTGACCCAGATACGATTTTGAAAATGACCGCTTTGATTTGCGGTACGGTGGCAGCGGTTAGCCTACTGTCCCTGTTTAAAGAGAATTAACAAAAGAAAAGGAGAAGCAGCATGGTTCTGCCAAATTTTAAAGAAAACTTAGAAAAATACGCTAAACTATTGGTTGCCAATGGTATCAATGTGCAGCCGGGTCACACGGTGGCGCTCAATATTGATGTGGAACAGCGTGAGCTGGCTCACTTGATTGTCAAGGAAGCCTATGCTCTGGGTGCTCACGAGGTCATCGTCCAGTGGGCGGATGATTTGAGTACGCGGGAGAAATTCCTCCATGCGCCAATGGAGCGCTTGGACAATGTTCCAGACTATAAGGTGGCTGAGATGAACTATCTCCTCGAAAAGAAAGCTAGCCGCTTGGGCGTTCGTTCATCTGATCCGGGGGCTTTGAACGGCGTGGATGCTGAGAAATTATCAGCTTCTGCTAAGGCTATGGGAATAGCTATGAAGCCGATGCGAATCGCAACCCAATCCAATAAAGTCAGCTGGACAGTCGCTGCAGCAGCGGGTACAGAGTGGGCTAAGAAGGTCTTTCCAAACGCAGCCAGCGATGAGGAAGCAGTAGATTTGCTTTGGGATCAGATTTTCAAAACCTGCCGTGTCTATGAGGATGACCCAGTAGCCGCTTGGAAAGCTCATGAAGAAAAACTCAGCTCAAAAGCTAAGGTTTTAAACGAGGAGCAATTCACAGCTCTGCACTACACAGCTCCTGGAACTGACTTGACATTGGGCTTGCCCAAGAACCATCATTGGGAGTCAGCTGGCAGTCTCAATGCCCAGGGCGAGTATTTCATTGCTAATATGCCAACAGAAGAGGTCTTTACAGCACCGGATTTCCGTCGAGCTGAAGGTTTTGTGACTAGCACCAAGCCTCTCAGCTACAATGGCAACATCATCGAAGGCATCAAGGTGACCTTCAAGGATGGCCAGATTGTGGACATTACTGCTGAAAAGGGCGACCAGGTTATGAAGGATCTTGTCTTTGAAAATGCTGGTGCGCGTGCTTTAGGTGAGTGTGCCTTGGTACCAGATCCAAGTCCGATTTCTCAGTCAGGCATTACTTTCTTCAATACTCTCTTTGATGAAAATGCTTCTAACCACTTGGCTATCGGTGCAGCCTATGCGACTAGTGTGGTCGGTGGAGAGAATTTCTCTGAAGAAGAGCTTGAAGCAGCGGGTCTCAACCGCTCGGATGTCCATGTGGACTTTATGATTGGCTCTGATCAGATGGATATTGACGGTATCCGAGAAGACGGCAGCCGTGTAGCAATCTTTAGAAATGGAGACTGGGCAATCTAAGATTTCGAGTTGCCTTAAATGGCGCATTCCATAATGATAGCTTCCACTTGCTTCTTTAGAAGCCTTGCTAGAAATATAGAAAGAAGGGGAATATATGATTGGTAGTATGTTTGTCGGTTTTATTATCGGCCTTATCGCCGGGGCTATTACCAGCCGTGGGGAGCGCATGGGCTGTATCGGAAAAATCCTCTTGGGTTGGTTTGGTTCCTTGATAGGTCAATTTCTTTTTGGTCATTGGGGACCAATGCTGGCTGATACAGCTGTTGTTCCATCAGTGCTAGGAGCAGTTATCCTCTTGGCTATTTTCTGGAGACGGGATAGTTAGATAGAAAAAAATACCTAGATAGTTTCTATCTAGGTATTTTCGATAATGATATGCAAGTTATTTACTCAATCACCAACATGCCGTCTTTGACTGCAAATGGGTCTTTTTCATTAATACGGTCATAGAACATGATGCCGTTGATATGGTCGATTTCATGCTGAACAACAATGGCGTTATAGCCCTTGAGCTTGATACGATGCTTTTGACCATCCTTGTCAAAGTAATCCACTGTCACTCGCGCATGACGAACTACGTAGCCAGGTACTTCTCGATCGACTGACAGGCAGCCTTCACCATCAGCTAAAGCTGCATCCTGAACGGAGTGGGCTACAATCTTAGGATTGTACATCAGCGTTTGCAGACTATAAGCTTCCTTAGGTGGATTGCCCTCTTCGTCGTCAGGGTTGGGAACTAAAACGGCGATGAGCCGTTTGGAAATATCCAGCTGGGGAGCAGCTAGACCAACACCACCGCGCAGCCCCATTTTTTCCGCCATGACTGGGTCTTGGGAATGCTTGAGAAATTGCATCATCTTCTCGCCCAGAATCATTTCTTGGTCTGATAGAGGGAAGCTGACTTCCTCAGCGATAGCGCGCAGGGTCGGATTGCCCTCGCGGATAATGTCCTTCATATCAATTAAATGGGCTGGTTTGGTTAATCGTTCAATAACAGATGTTTTTTCACTCACAGACATGATTCTCTCCTTTTTTCTATCCTTCATCATAACATAAAACCTGCAAGAAATAAAGGCGGGAGCGGTTTTGACTGGCTGGCGGTGCCTGCTTTTTGATGAAGCGACAGCGACCCATAATATTCCTGACAAAGAAATTGCGTCTTGGCCCAAAAAACTGTATGATAGAGGTAGTGTGAATTTTAAAGGAAAATAGAATGAAAAAATTGATGGAAAAGGTGAGTATCCTCTCGCTTTCTTTGATTCTGACTACGGCTTTTTCGATTTCCAGTGCCCAGTCGGCCATGTTTGCTTTTTATAAAGGGATTCCAGAAAGTTGGGTAGAACTTCTGGTTTCGTTGCCTTCGGCTGGGATTATGCTGATGTTGCTGTTTAATAGGGTCATTGAAAAATACCTGACAGAGCGTCAGATGATTGTGAGCGGGCTTGTGATTTTTTCACTTTGCGGGCTTCTTCCTCTTCTTAATCAGTCTTACTGGCTTATGTTTACCTCTCGGCTTGTCTTTGGGATGGGAATCGGTCTGCTCAATGCTAAGGCTATCTCGATTGTTAGCGAGCGCTACAAGGGACAGGAACGCGTTCGGCTTTTAGGACTGAGAGGGTCGGCAGAAGTAGTCGGGACAGCCCTCTTGACTTTTGGCGTCAGTCGGCTTCTTCCTCTCGGCTGGCAGGCTGCCTTTCTCGTCTATACCTTTGGACTGGTGGTTTTGGTGCTTTATCTGCTTTTTGTACCTTATGACAAGGTCTCTGAAAAGCAGCAAGAACAATCTGAATTGACTCCTAAGCTAAGCCAGCAGGATTGGCAGTTAAGTCTATCTTTTGCCTTTGTGGCGGGGGTCATTGTGCTGACTTATATTGCCATCAATGTGCGCGTGCCGGGGATTGTAGAGAAGTCTGGCATGGGGACGGCCCAAACTGCAGGAGTGATTCTTTCCTTGATGCAGTTGATTGGGATTGCAGCGGGTATAAGCTTTGCTAGTTTGACCCGTCTTTTTAGAGATAAATTGCTGATGCTTTCTGGTCTGGTTTTTGGACTAACTCAGATTATTATTGGCTTCTCACCAAATCTCTTGTCACTCAGCATGGCTACTATTAGCGCTGGCTTTGTCTATAGTGTCGGTCTGACGACCATTTTTTACACCCTGTCCGAGCGCATTTCCAGCCACCTGCTTAATCAGGCGACGTCTATTGTCATTTTAGGCTGCAGTATCGGAGCAACGGCCACTACATTTGTTCTCAGTTTCATTGGGAGATTCTCTAACGCCCCATCCTTTATCTTCAGCGTTTTGGGGCTGGCTATGATTTTGACCTCGCTCTTTGTTCTAAGATTTAGCAAAGAAAAGAGCGGAATGGCTTCAGAAAGTTAGGAGGTTATACGATGCGTCTGGATAAATTTTTAGCAGAAAATGGTCTGGGCTCACGCGCTCAGGTCAAGCAGCTCCTAAAGAAAGGGCTGGTTTTGGTCAATGGCAGATTAGAGAAATCACCTAAGACCCAGATTGATGAAACAGCAGATGAGATTATTGTTTCTGGCCAAAGGCTGACCTATGAAAAATTTGTTTACTACCTTATCAACAAGCCGCAGGGAGTCATTTCGGCGACAGAAGATGACCGTCATAAGACAGTTCTGGACTTGCTGGACGAGACTGCCCGTCAGAAAGAAGTCTTTCCTGTCGGCCGCTTGGATATTGATACCCACGGTCTACTCCTTCTGACCAATAATGGCAAGCTGGCCCATGCCATGCTGTCACCCAAAAAGCACGTAGAAAAAATCTACCGAGCTCAAGTGGCAGGCTTGATGAACCAAGCAGATGAGGATCGCTTCGCTGCCGGAATAGAACTGAAAGACTTCACCTGTCAGCCAGCTCAGCTCAAGATTTTAGAGCTGGACGAGGTAAAAGAGACTTCTCTCGTAGAAATTACCCTAGCTGAGGGCAAGTTCCACCAGGTCAAGCGCATGGTGGCTGCCTGCGGAAAAGAAGTCACGGATCTTCAACGCCTCACGATGGGGCCCCTAAAGTTAGACCCTACACTGACTCTCGGAGAATGGCGAAGGCTGACTGAGCAAGAAATGCAGTCTTTGGAAATCTTCGGGGTTGAATTGTAAATGAAAGAGCCTGAATTCCTCATACAAAAGAGTTGAATCAGAATCATTTGACAAAGGTAGACCTTCTTGGTAGAATAAGTATGTCGTAAAGACAAATAACTTCTTCTTGGTTGCAGGCCATGCCAAACCTGCCACTCGGATGAAGCGTAAAGAAAAGGAGTATATCATGGCAATCTCAAAAGAGAAAAAAAATGAAATCATTGCACAATACGCACGTCACGAAGGTGACACTGGTTCAGTAGAGGTACAAGTTGCTGTCCTTACTTGGGAAATCAACCACCTCAACGAACACATCAAACAACACAAAAAAGACCACGCTACTTATCGTGGTTTGATGAAGAAAATCGGTCGCCGTCGTAACCTCTTGGCTTACCTTCGTAAGAACGACGTTAACCGTTACCGTGAGTTGATCAACTCTCTTGGACTTCGTCGTTAATCTTGCGTCTAAAAGGTTCCTATACTTCGTTGACTTTGCCTCGATGTACCATCAGTACAATCTTCGGCTCGTCGCCTTGTCTAGAAACCTTTTATCCTGCAAGAAAGGAGCACTCTTATTGTAGAGTGCTTTTTCTTTTTCACTAGGATTTTAGCCTGAGCTCAAATCGGCTCTCTAACTCCAGAGGGCTTTTTTGTTTTATTAACTCGCTTAGGCCATGTTCAATTGAATAGACAAGGTTGAAGCTGCTCTACAAAAGAGTAGCTTTTCTTTTTCACCAGGATTTTAGCCCGAGCTCAAATTGGCTCTCTGGTTTTAGAGACCTTTTTATTCATCATTCTTCTTAGTTCGTTTTGGCATATTCAAATATTGTTTCCTAGTCTAATTCTTCTAATTTTTCCAAATAAAAAGCTCTTCTATGATTTTAGAAGAACTTTTTCTATCAAAGTATTTACTCTTTCAAGAATTTTTGGATTGCAGGAGCAGCAGTGATAGCAAATCTTTCGTCGATGCGATGCTCCCCACCTTCCACAGTGACCAGCTCTGCATTTGGAATGGTCTGGCTCGCTTCGACCGCATACTGGTAGGGCACGACTGCATCATCAGTGCCGTGGATAATGAGGGTCGGAGCCGTGATTTTGGCCTGCTCTGCTTGGATGTCAATGTCTAAGGCATCGATTAGATAAATCTTGCCCAGAGTAGTATTGCGGTGTGTCAGGCTATCAGGAAGTTGATCGAAGTCAGGGCTCCCTAGCTCATGATAAGTCGCTTTGACATCGTCGAAAAGAACGAAAGCTGGAAAGATGAGCATGAGTTTGTGCACGCGGTCCGGATAAGCAGCAGCATAGAGACTGGCAACGACACCGCCTTGGCTGGCACCGAATAAACTCATTTTGCTCTTATCTACAAAGGCCTCAGAACGAAGCTTTTCCATGACTCGAGTCAAGTCTGTGAGTTCGGTCTTGACCGACATATTCAGCATATCTTGTCCACCGCTTTTCGATTGGCGGCTGCCACCGTAGAAATCAAAGCTGTAAACCAGATAACCTTGCTTTGCCAGCAGCTGACTGTACATTTCATATTGCTCAAGGATGTTGTTGAATCCATGCGCGATAACAATAATCGGCAATTTTTTACTCTTGTAGTCACGAGGAGCAGTAATCTTTCCGTAGAGCTGCTTGTCGTCGTATGAAACACTGTATTCTTCAGACACGATGTCTTCTGTCGGAGTCGGTTGATTGTCGCTCTTCTCGCTAGAAGCTGTCTGTGTGATTTCTGGCTTAGGAGGGGTAGGGTTCGGTTTAGTCTGAGAATGCCAGAAGAAAAGACCTAGTCCAGCCAAGCACAAGGCTGCTAAGAAAGCCCAAATATACTTCATAGTTCTCTCCTTTCAGTATTTGTAGTATTATAGCGGAAATGAGACTGTTTTACAAGGAGAGAGATTTCTTGTTTTTGATTTTTCTGGATTTCATACAAGAAAATCCAATTCAGCCATCTAAGCGAGATTCTGATAACCTTGAATTTTTTAGAAAATCTTGCTAGACTGTAGCTACTAAGATAAAAACACAGTTCTGGTTGGTAGTCCAGACGCAAAAAATCCATTTTTTGTCAGTAACCTTCCTCCTTGGTTGTCCATTCTTAGGGATTTTTAAAGGAGGTGCTGTCATGGATAAGATTTCAATGACGCTGACAGTTTATTTTGAAGAGGGATTTTGGCACGGTCTTTTCGAGCAGGAACATGCTCAATCTTATAGAGTTTGCCGAGTCACCTTTGGTGCAGAGCCTAGCACGCAGGAATTGCTGGATTTTCTAAACCGTTATTATCATCGGTTGCAGTTTAGTCCTAGCATCAGGGTGAAAGAGAAGACTAAGTCGGTCAGTCCTAAACGCCTGCAGAGACAGGTTAAAAAAGAGCAGATGGCTTCACGTTCTTCAAAGTCTCAGGAAGCGCTGAAGCTGCAGTTTGAAGAGCAAAAGAAAATTGCTCGAGTCAAGCGCAAGCAGCAGAAAGAACTGGCTAAGCAAAGGAAATTCGATCTCAAACAGCAAAAACGATTGGAAAAGCACAAGGGGCATTGAGCTTGGTTTTTCTTATTTATATGGGAAAGTCTTCCGATGGGAGGCTTTTCGTTTATCAGGCAATCGGTGAGTGGCTTAAAAAGTGAATTGATTTCTCCAAGTCGTTTTATTTGACAGATGTAACTTAAGTTATTACAATATAATCATAAAATAAAAATTACAAGAGTAATTTGAAAAAGGAGAAATTATGATTGAAATTACATATTTGGATGCTGTCAAACAGGAGCGGAAGATGACCTTTGAGTCTTATCAGGAGTTTGAGCAGTCCCAGCAAGCCTGCTTGATTGGAGTGGCAGATTATTACCCAGTTAAAAAGTTGACCTATAAAGGCCATGATTTGAACTACCAGGGTACTTACGGCGATGTCTTCTTTTTCCTGATGAAGCAGGATTTGACAAAGTTTGACTAAGAATAAAGGAGAAAAATAATGGTAAAAGCAATCACAGATGCAACATTTGAGCAAGAAACAAAAGATGGATTAGTGCTCATTGACTTTTGGGCCACTTGGTGCGGGCCATGTCGCATGCAGGGTCCAATCCTTGACAAGCTCTCAGAGGAACTTTCCGAAGATGAGCTAAAGATTGTCAAGATGGATGTCGATGAAAATCCAGCTACAGCACGCGCCTTTGGCATCATGTCTATCCCGACCCTGCTCTTTAAAAAAGACGGTCAGGTCGTTAAGCAGTTAGCGGGTGTCCATACAGCCCAGCAGATTAAAGCTATTGTGGCAGAATTGGGATAAGGTGAGTGGAAGATTAAATTAGACCTATTTAAAATTGAGACTGCTCTGGTTATAGAGCGGTCTTTTTTATTGCGATTGTAACAATAAGAAGTCAATTTAAAATTTTTGTTTGAAAATTCACTTTTTAAGGTATAATAAGTAGAAGTATTTTTTTCCAATGGGTCCCGTTAGGGAGCTGGGTTATTTAAAACATGATGGGAATGAAGTAATGTTTATGATTGAGTTGCTAAAACATCTTTTATTTGTTTTTATGATTTTTACACCATTTGTTGCTCCAGCAGTTTTGTGTTTCTTTGTAGGTTGGATGATTCCTAGAGAGCAGATCACGCAAAAAAGAATCATACTAGTATTAGCCTTGTTGATCCCTGTTTTGCTTTTAATTTCGTATTTTGCCCCTCAGATATTAGGCCTCGTGTTTTGGAGTTTGATCTGGTTTTTCATCGGGTTGCTGCGAATGAAGAATTATACTAAGTCACAGTATTGGATAAGATGGCTTATATTTATCGCTTGTTTTAGTGCCTATATTTTACTTTATCTCCGCTTTTTTGGATCGCTTTATTTTTATTGAACTATTTAAAAATCAGCTTGAAGATTTGCTTCAAGCTGATTTTGTCTATTCTTTATTCCCCCAACTATTTGCTGTAAGCAATAATCTAATCAATTGTGTCAGACAAGAACTGGATGGTGTCGCGAAGGGGTTTGTCATTTTCTGCATATTGTCTTAAGGATAAAAGAGGTGAAGGGAAAAATCTTTCTTATTCATCTCTTTTTATATTATTCTTTACTTGTGTGTCGTTTTCCAGAGGCAATTGCATCTGCTTCGGTCATGGACACGACTTTGTCAAAACGTGTATTGGATGGCATGTTCTCCATGCTATACCAATATACATCCGCGGTTCCGTTTCGAGCGACATAAACCGTTCTTGTTTGTTGCTGTTCCGCTGCCTGTCTCTCCGCTTCTTGGCGTGCTTCCTCTGCAAGGCGTGCTTCTTCAGCCCGTTGGTTAATTGCATTTTGAACTCGTCCGATGCGATCCGTCAAGTTAGATTTTGTAGTTGGATCTGCAACGCGTTCGACTGCTGCCTGTGCCGGAGAAATATTTTCTGCGACCTGATTATTTTCAAGCTGTTGGACAGCCTGATTGGCTTCTTCAACAATTTTCTTAGTCTCTGCTTCTTTACGTGCTTGTTCCTCGCGAGCTTTTTTCTCCTCTTCCTGCTTTTGTTTCTGAGCTTCCTTTATCTCTTTTTCTTTACGTTCTTTCTCTTGTTTTTCTTTTTTACTGCTAGATGCTGTAGAGCTACTAGTTTGTGATGACGATGAGCTAGTTGAGGAACTATTAGATGTAAATTTTGTTACCTGGCTTTGTTCTGTCTGCTCTTTAATAACATCAGGAGTTAACTTCCCTACTGCATAGATTCCTAGTATCCCGACAATAGTGACGGCAATGGCAATATTGCGCTTTTGAATATTCGGTTTTCGTTTAGTGAAGCGCCAGATACCAAAGCATCCTCCTATGAACATCAATGGCATGGTGATTGGTGCAAGAATGATGATGAAGAGAACTGCCAGAACAAGCAGTATTTTCTTCAAGGTCGGCTTTTCAAAAAATTTTTTCATATTAAAACTCCCTTCGGATATTTATCCAAGGACATCATATCACAAAAAGGAAACGTTTTCAATAATATTTTGTAGAATTGAAAATATAGATTTGATTTTGTTTTTTAAAAGAAAAAAATCAGACTCAGCTGAATAATCCGAGTCTAATTCTAAAGATACGAGCTTACTCCCCCAACTCCTCGCTGTAGGAAATAATCTGTTCAACTGTATCTGACAAGAATTGGATGGTGTCGCGGAGCGGTTTGTCTGTCGAAATATCTGCTCCTATAATCATAGCTGACTCAAGCGGCGTTTTGCTGCCGCCAGATTTGAGCAGTTCAAGCCAGTCACGGGCACCATTTTCGTCATTTTTCAGGTGTAGATAGCCGGCAGTAGAGATGACCAGACCAGCAGAATAAGTATAGCTGTAAAGCCCCATGTAGTAGTGGGCTTGGCGCATCCAAGTTAAGGCAGCATCGTCGTCGATTTCAACGGCATCGCCCCAGAAGTCCGTCAAGACTTCTTTCATGATAGCGTTGAGTTTGCTTGCGCCGAAGGTTCCGCCTTCTTCAATCAAAGTATAGACCTTGCGTTGGAAGGCAGCTTCCAGCAAGTGAGTAATGAAGTTATGGAAGTAGGTATCCGTCAGACGGTGAGCCAGGGCAAATCGTTTCTGGCGAGGGTTATCAAACTGGCGTTCCAGATAATCACTGAGCAGGAGCTCATTAAAGGTAGACGGTGCTTCCACATAGTAGGTGGACATGTGGGCATTGAAATAGCTTTGGTGATTGTCAGAGAAGATAAACTGACCGGAGTGGCCGATCTCGTGAATTAGAGTATAGACATCACTCATACGGCCAGTCCAGCTCATGAGGACATAAGGGTGAACCCGATAAGGATCAGCAGCATAGCCTCCAGAGTCCTTTCCGGCATTGGCCGCAAAGTCGACCCAGCGTTCTTCCTTATAGCGGGCAACTTCTTGACAATACTCTTGTCCGAGTGGCTCGACTGACTTCATGACGAGGTCGTAGGCATCATCAATACTGACTTCGGGATTGAGCTCGCTGTCCAAGTCCAGCTTCCAGTCAGCAAAGGTCATTTTTTCAAGTCCGTTTACCTTAGCGACATGCTTGAGGTATTTCTGAGCTACTGGGGCAAATTCGCTCATAATCAAGTCAATCTGCCGGTCAAACATAGAGCGATCAACTTCTTGCTCAGCTAGTAAGTAGTCAAAGACAGAGTCATAGCCCTTCATGTCAGCCAGCAGTTTTTCAGACTTGACCTGAGCCAGATAGGCAGCTGCAGCAGTATTTTGATGCTGACGAAGGCCTTCAGAGAAAGAACGGAAAGCTTTTTCGCGGATTTCTGCATTTTCATGGTTTTGATAGAAATTCTCATAGGTGACAAAGCTGTTTTTGTAAACTTTGCCGTCTACTTCAAAGCCAGCCATAGCAAAGTCGCCGGCCCGCATCTTGGTGTAAATATCCTGTGGACTGTAAAAGACTTCACCTAGATTGGTCAAGGCTTTTTCGACATCCGCTCCCAGATAGTGGGCTTTTTTGATTTTAGCCTGGCGAATGGCTGAGGTCAAATGGAGTTCTTGACCTAGTTTTTCTAAGACAGCATCATCTGCGCCGACTAGGGCGTCGTCAAAGAAGCTGAGTGCGACATTGGCTTCGGTCTCAAACTCCATAGCTGCTTGGGCAATCTGCGCAAAGCTCTCGTCGCCAAAGTCAGTGGTCTGTGGCATAAAGCCGTAGTTGCCAATGTGGCTGATTTGGATATAAATCTGCTCTAACTCAGCAAATGCCCGCTCAAAATTTTCGAAAGTGCTAAGCTTGCCTTGGTAATCACGGACGAATTTTTGGATGTCCTCTCTGGCCTTTTCGATAGCTCGCAGGAAGTCCTCCTGGTCTTGGTAAAGGGCCGTTAGGTCCCAGAGTTCATTTTCCGGAAATTCAGAACGATGTTTTTGTTCCATAGTCTACTCCTTTTGTCGTATATAGAAATAGTATAGCAAAAAATCCCCCAAAATGTCTTTGGAGGAGAAGGATAAGTCAGTATTTTTTAGATGTCTATCACTTAAGGATAAAAGTCAAAGTTTCTTTGCGGCAATCTTTTTAAAAAGCAGTAGATAAGACAAGAATACGAAGATAACCAAGCCTAATAAAAGAGTGAAGACGTTTTGAGTTCCTTCTGTCATATTGGGAGCTTGATTGGCGATGACAGCTGTGACTGCAGTACCTATAGCTCCCGCAAAGGTCTGGGCCAGCTGAAACAGCGCGGTCGTATCTGCGGTTTTTTCTTTATCAACTTGAGTCGTCGCTAGAGCAAGTGTATTATTGAAGGCCATGTTTCGTCCCAAGGTAAAGCAAATATAAATCGCAATAACAGCTGTTAAGGTGAGTTCTTTTGTGAAGATAAGGAGCAAGAATACAGCAAGGAAAAGAAGTGAATTTCCTGTAAATAGGGTTGGTTTCGGACCTTTTCTATCATAGAGTTTACCAAATACAGGAGAGAGAAAGGCTCCGAGCATGGTTCCCGGAAGTAATGCAAAGCCTGCCTGAGCAGTTGAAATGTCTTTTTCTATGACTAGGAAGTTGGGAATCAGAAAATTAGCTGATAGGTTTATAAATTGAAAAATGAAGAAGGGTAAAATAGCCAATAAGACCGTTGGTTGCTTTAAAATCCGAATATCTAGAAATGGATGATCGATTTTCAAGCTCCGATAGATAAAGCAAGCTAGTGGCACTACGCAAAGAACAAGATAGAGCCAATCGATATGTCCTTCTTCTAAGCTGGAGATGGCTACAATGGCAAAGACGAGTGAGCTTGCTAAGAGGGTAAATGAGAGGAGATCAAAGGCGCGTTTCCTAGACTGTTCGGAATTTCTTAAAAAGAAAAAGCCAAGGATAAAGGAAATGATTGGGACAGGAAGAATAAAGGTATAAATCATATGCCAGTCAAAACGACTAATCATAAAACCACCGTAAGTCGGCCCAATTGCTGGTGCTAGGCTGACCACCATACCAGACAAGCCCATGTAGGTTCCGATTTTTTGCTTAGGAACACGCTCAACAATCAAGTTAAAGAGCAAAGGAATGGCTAATCCAGTAGCTCCTCCTTGTAGGATTCTCCCTACCATCAAGATGGGAAAGCTTGGAGCCAACATGGCAATCAGTGTGCCCAAGCAAAAGTTGGCTAAAGCGGTAAAGAGGATGGTTCTCTCTTTCCAATTGTGGGCTAAGGTAGCTCCTAAAGTAATCGTAATAGCCACTGCTAACAAATACCCTGTCGTAATCCATTGTAGCGTTCCCAATCCTAACCCAAAGACCTTACTTAGATGCGGGAAGGTTACATTCATACTGGTTTCAGATAAGATGCCTGCAAAGCAGACTAAGGCTGTCGCAAGGAGCGAGAAAAAATCTTTCTTTTCAACTGTTTGATGATTTGGCACGATTGTCTCCTTTACATGTTTGAAATGAATCACTGTATTTATTATAAAGCAAGAAGTTCACTTTGAAAAGTGAATGAAGGCTATACCACTCTCATATGTGGTGAATCGAAAGGAAAAAACGAACTTTGACAGCCAACTATAATCAGCTATAGATAAGAAAAATAGATTTTCAGTGCTTTTATAGAAAAAAAGCCATTTTCAGTCTTTTTCTTTTGCCTGAAATTGTGGTAAAATAAGGTCTATACGTGCTTGATACAAAGATGAGGATATAATAAGCTACTAAGGCCATGATATTAAAGTCAAAGTGCTAACTGAACACGCCCTAGGCTTTTTGTAAAAAAAGATAAATCTATCTAGGAGCAGTCGCTCCGTCGCTCACTTTCCTATTTTCCTTTGAGTTGCTTAAGGGCTTAATATCTTGATGAACTGAACACGACCTAAAAGCTGTGTAAAAAAGATAAACTGTCTTGTCTTCATTGAAGACTTCACCAGTTTCCTATTTTTACTTTGCTTTTGACGGTCTTAGTATCTTGATCTTTGTAGCCAAGGCGTATGAAAAAATTTGAGCATGTGCTCGGCAAGGAGTCTTTATGACAAAACAAGTTTTTAAAACCGTTTTTGCAGGTCGTGAGCTGGTAGTTGAAACCGGTCAGGTTGCAAAGCAGGCAAATGGTAGCGCCGTTGTTCGATATGGAGAAAGTACCGTTTTAACTGCGGCAACCATGTCCAAAAAGATGGCTACTGGTGACTTTTTTCCATTGCAGGTCAACTATGAGGAAAAAATGTATGCAGCTGGGAAATACCCTGGTGGTTTTAACAAGCGCGAAGGCCGTCCGTCAACAGATGCTACTTTGACTGCCCGCTTGATTGACCGTCCGATTCGCCCTATGTTTGCGGAAGGTTTCCGCAATGAAGTTCAAGTTATCAATACCGTTCTTTCTTATGACGAAGATGCTTCGCCTCAAATGGCTGCTATGTTCGGTAGCTCTCTGGCTCTGTCAATCTCTGACATTCCTTTTAACGGCCCTATCGCAGGAGTTCAGGTTGGCTATGTAGATGGTGAATTCATCATCAACCCTAGCAAGGAACAAAAAAAAGTTTCGCTTTTGGAACTGACAGTGGCTGGTACCAAAGAGGCTATCAACATGGTAGAATCTGGAGCCAAGGAACTGTCTGAAGATATCATGCTGGAAGCTCTTCTCAAAGGGCACGAAGCGGTCAAAGAAGTGATTGCCTTCCAAGAAGAAATTATCGCAGCAGTCGGCAAGGAAAAAGCAGAAGTAGAATTGCTGCATGTTGATGAAGAGCTGCAGGCAGAGATTATCGCAGTTTATAACAGCGATTTGCAAAAGGCTGTTCAGGTAGAAGAAAAGCTGGCGCGTGAAGCCGCAACTCAGGCTGTCAAAGACCAAGTCACAGCGGTTTATGAAGAGAAATACGCAGACCACGAAGAATTCGACCGTATCATGCGTGATGTGGCTGAAATCTTGGAACAAATGGAGCATGCAGAAGTGCGCCGTTTGATTACCGAAGATAAGATCCGTCCTGATGGCCGTAAGGTTGATGAAATCCGTCCGCTGGATGCGGAAGTGGATTACCTGCTGCGAGTTCATGGTTCTGGTCTCTTTACACGTGGTCAAACCCAAGCCTTGTCTGTCCTGACTCTGGCACCAATGGGCGAAACGCAAATTGTGGACGGCTTGGATCCAGAATACAAGAAACGATTCATGCACCACTATAATTTCCCGCAATACTCTGTCGGTGAAACAGGCCGTTATGGGGCTCCTGGCCGTCGTGAAATTGGACACGGTGCTCTTGGGGAACGTGCCTTGGAGCAAGTCTTGCCTAGCTTGGAAGAGTTTCCTTACGCTATCCGCTTGGTGGCAGAAGTCTTGGAGTCAAACGGTTCTTCCTCCCAGGCCTCTATTTGTGCGGGCACTTTGGCTCTGATGGCCGGTGGTGTGCCGATTAAGGCACCGGTTGCCGGAATTGCTATGGGCTTGATTTCAGATGGCAGCAACTATACAGTTCTGACCGATATTCAAGGTTTGGAAGACCACTTTGGCGATATGGACTTTAAGGTGGCTGGTACTCGTGAAGGGATTACCGCCCTGCAAATGGATATCAAGATTGAAGGAATTACAGCAGAAATCTTGACAGAAGCTCTGGCTCAGGCTAAGAAAGCCCGCTTTGAAATCCTTGACTTGATTGAAGCGACGATTCCAGCTCCACGTCTTGAGTTGGCTCCAACTGCTCCGAAAATTGACACCATCAAGATTGATGTGGATAAGATTAAGATTGTTATCGGAAAAGGTGGGGAAACCATCGATAAGATTATCGCTGAAACCGGTGTCAAGATTGACATTGATGAAGAGGGCAATGTATCCATCTACTCTAGTGACCAAGACGCGATTAATCGTGCCAAGGAAATCATTGCTGGCTTGGTCCGCGAAGCAAAAGTGGATGAGGTTTACCATGCCAAGGTTGTTCGGATTGAGAAATTCGGTGCTTTTGTCAATCTCTTTGACAAGACGGATGCGCTGGTTCACATTTCGGAGCTGGCTTGGACTCGGACAAATAATGTAGAGGACGTTGTACAAATCGGTGATGAAGTGGATGTCAAGGTTATCAAGATTGATGCCAAAGGTCGGGTAGATGCTTCCATGAAAGTATTGCTGCCGCGTCCACCAAAGTCTGATAAGCCAAAACATCATCACGACAAGGGGCATCATCCGCGCAAGGAGCACAAAGGTCATAAGGACCATCAAGAAAGCCCTAAAACAGAAGAATAAGAGGTCGCTTATCCCTGTGACCTCATCAAAAATCGGCAGAGGCGAGCCTAGTTCTCGTCTCTCCTTGTTTAGAGAAGGAAGGAGGCTAGCATGGGTTGGTGGAAGGAATCCATTGATATTGTAAAAGAAAATGACCCGGCGGCACGAACGTCGCTGGAAGTCTTGCTAACCTATCCAGGCATCAAAGCTTTAGCGGCCCACCGCCTCTCGCATTTTTTGTGGCGGCACGGCTTCAAGCTGTTAGCGCGCATGCACAGTCAATTCTGGCGTTTCTGGACCCAGATTGAGATTCATCCCGGCGCTCAGATTGAGTCAGGTGTCTTCATTGACCATGGCAGTGGCCTGGTGATTGGTGAGACAGCCATTGTGGAGAAGGGGGCCATGCTTTACCACGGCGTGACCCTAGGCGGTACGGGCAAGGATACAGGCAAACGCCATCCGACCGTCCGTCGAGGTGCATTGGTCTCTGCCCATGCCCAAGTCATTGGACCGATTGAGATTGGTGAAAAAGCCAAGGTCGGAGCCGGTGCAGTTGTCGTGGCCGATGTTCCAAGTGATGTGACAGTAGTTGGCGTACCAGCCAAGATTGTCCGTGTCCACGGTGAGAAGGACGAGCCGACCATTCATGAGGTAGAGGAGAAACGGGAATACTATCTAGACAAGCTAGAGCATGCCCGTGAAGCCAGCCACCATTCGTCAAGTCTTTAGAAAAGGTTAGCAAAGCTATCGAAGCAAAATATGATAGGAGGAACCGACATGTCAGATTTATCAGATGCTATTTTGAATCAGGTAGTCCTTGAACTGAAAGAAGGCTTAGACGGTCCCGCCAAGGAGCGTTTTACAAAACTGCCGCCTAGCCACCAGCATGAATGGGCTCGCTATATCAGTGAAGCCAAAAAAGATGAGACCAAGCTGCGTCGCATAGAAAAGATGAAGCTGGATTTGCTGAAGCCTTAAAGAAAGAGAACTTATGCTATTAGAGGAATTTGAAGATGTAGCTGGAGTTATTGAGCCAACAGATAGGCAGATTATTGATAAGGGTGAAGTGTGTGAAACCATCATCCTATCCTTTAACGGGGAAATTCTGAAACGTTTGATTGAGTCAGAAGCAGTCTATCCAGGAGGCAATTTGAAAAGCATAAACGGACAGCATCCATGGTATATTTACCGCCAAGGTCCTAGTAAGCTAGCAGTTATGTTGGCTCCGATTGGGGCTCCCATGATAGTTGGCCAGCTGGAGGAGTTGGCGGCTAGAGGCTTCAAGAATTTCATTATTCTAGGTTCCTGTGGCGTTTTGGACCGCTCAATTGAGGCGGATAAGATCATCCTGCCAGCTGCTGCTTTGCGAGATGAAGGGACTAGCTATCACTATGCCCCACCAGGTGATGAAGTCGCCTATGAAGAGTCTCTGCTGGTCGAGCTGGAAGCTATCTTTGACAAGCACGATATCGAGCATATCCGCGCTAAGTCTTGGACGACTGATGCCTTTTATCGAGAAACGCCTGATAAGGTCAAGCGTCGCTTGGCTGCTGGAGCCAAAGTGGTGGACATGGAAGCTTCAGCTATCATGGCTTGGAGTCAATTTCGCAAGAGTAAAGTCTATCAGTTCTTCTACACAGCTGACTATGTGGATCATCATAATCGAATCTGGGATGCCCGCCATGAAGAGCGGACAGCTGATGCCATGACTTTTTTCACTATCGCTTTGACAATAGCAAAGGAACTAGAAAGGAACTGAGTAGAACTAGAAAGGAAACTACAAGAATGGCAGTATATTTTTACGGCTGTATCACCATGGATGGCTACTTGGCAGACAGCCAGCACAGGATAGACTGGCTGCATCAGCTTGGTTCTGTAGAGGATACAGGCTATGATGACTTTTACAGGCAAATGGATATCACCATCATGGGCAAGCGGACCTTTGAGGAAATCCAAGATTTGCAAGATGTAGAAAGTTTTTATCAAGCTACGGAAAACTATGTCTTTACGCATGATAGGCACCTGCCTGTCAGCAATTACCAGCCAGTAGCTGGGGATGTGGTGGACTTTGTTCACCAGATTGACAAAGGCAAAAATGTCTTTGTGATTGGTGGTAATTCCTTGGTAGGACCGCTCTTGGATGCGGATCTTTTCGACCACCTCATTATTCAGATAGCGCCCCTTATCCTAGGAAAGGGGGTTCCCCTCTTTACCCAAGAGGAAGGGCAGCGCTTTTACCAACTGGATAGCCTCAGACAATTTGGCCCTTTTGCAGAGCTGGTTTTCAGCCGAAAAAGTCAGAAATAGAGAAGGGAGTGGACCGCATGATTAAAATTTACGACACCATGACCCGCAGCCTACGTGAATTTGTGCCCATTGAAGAGGGCAAGGTTCGCATGTATGTTTGCGGTCCGACGGTTTATAACTATATCCATGTCGGCAATGCCCGCTCAACAGTAGCTTTTGACACAGTTCGTCGCTATTTTGAGTATCGGGGATTTGAGGTCAATTATATTTCCAATTTTACAGATGTAGATGATAAGATTATCCATCGAGCCAAGGAAGAAGGCATCACTCCCAAAGAAGTGGCTGACAAGTATATCGCAGCTTTTCGTGAGGATGTGACGGCCTTAGGTGTTAAGCTGGCTACTCAGCATCCGCGCGTGATTGACTTTATGGAGGCAATCATTGACTTTGTGCAGACTTTGGTGGACAAGGGCTACGCCTATGAGTCAGAGGGCGATGTCTATTTCCGCGTCGAAAAGTCGCACAATTATGCCAAGCTAGCCAACAAAACCTTGGCAGACTTGGAGTTGGGTGCTTCTGGTCGGACAGACGAGGAGACCGCCCGCAAGGAAAATCCGGTAGATTTTGCTCTCTGGAAGGCGGCTAAGCCGGGCGAGATTTCCTGGGATAGTCCTTGGGGAGCAGGTCGTCCAGGCTGGCACATCGAGTGTTCGGTCATGTCGACGGAGATTTTGGGTGCTACCATTGATATCCACGGTGGTGGGGCAGACCTAGAGTTTCCTCACCATACCAATGAAATCGCTCAGTCAGAGGCCAAGACTGGTCAGACTTTTGCCAACTACTGGATGCACAATGGCTTTGTCAATATCGACGATGTCAAGATGTCTAAATCTCTAGGTAATTTTATCACTGTTCACGATGCCCTCAAGACCATTGATGGTCAGGTGCTGCGTTTCTTCTTTGCGACCCAGCATTATCGCAAGCCGATTAATTTCACGGAAAAGGCTGTTCATGATGCAGCGACCAATCTTAAGTATTTGAAGAATACCTATGAGCAGCCTTTCACTGGTCAGGCAGATTCTGCTCAGCTTCAAGCCTTTCTAGACAAGTTCACCGCTGCTATGGACGAAGATTTCAATGCGGCTAACGGTATCACGGTTGTCTTCGAGTTAGCCAAGTGGATCAACTCTGGCAACTACACCGCTGAAGTCAAGGAAGCCTTTGCCGAGCTCTTAGAAGTTTTTGGTATCGTCTTTGTAGAAGAAGTCTTGGACGCAGACATTGAGCGCTTGATTGAGGAACGCCAAGCAGCGCGTGCTAATCGAGATTTTGCGACAGCAGACCGTATTCGAGATGAACTGGCCGCTCAGGGCATCAAGCTTTTGGATACTAAGGACGGAGTGAGGTGGACACGTGACTGATGTCAACCTGATTAACGGTATTGCCCTCGCCTTTGAGGGAGATGCTGTCTACTCCATGTATATCCGGCGTCACCTGATTTTTCGGGGTCTGACCAAGCCAAATCAGCTGCACAGGGAAGCAACCAAGTACGTTTCTGCCAAGGCTCAGGCCAATCTTATCTCTCTTATGCTGGAAGAAGGGATTCTGACGGAAAAAGAAGAGGATATTTACAAGCGCGGTCGCAATGCCAACAGCCACACCAAGGCTAAGAATACAGACATCGTCACCTACCGTATGTCTACTGGCTTTGAGGCGGTTATGGGCTACCTGCATATGACCGAATCTATTGAGCGACTGGAGGAGCTGATTGACTGGTGTATTCGGAAGATAGAGGCTTCGTTCTGATTAATTGTCAACTTGTTTATTCTGAGATAGAACTCTTTTATGAACAATCACTAAAATTTAAGAAATTTAAATATCAAAAACGAGCTTGGCATAAAGCTCGTTTTTTTATAAACAGGCATGCTGTTTCCAGAAAAAATAGAAGATTTTGTAGGAGAATGTGTTTGAAACTTTAAATAGATTGTTTGAGTACTTTCTAGCTACGCCGCTTGCGATTTCTATCCTCTTCACCTTCAATTTTTTAGTGAGATTGGGGAATGATGTTGATATCTACTGAGATGGTTTTCATCAAGCATTTGGATAAAAAGCAGGAAGTTTAAATTTATGAAAATTTATTTTCAGAAAAGTATTGACATGTTTTCCAAAAAGGAGTAGAATGGCTCATGTTTTTAAAGGAGGAACTTATGTTTTCCAAGTTAAAAGGCTTTTTTATTGGACGCCCATTAAAATCTGGGGAAGAGGGCGATGATGGTCATTTATTGACCAAGATGCAAGCCTTGGCCATGCTCTCCAGTGACGCTTTATCTTCTATTGCTTATGGACCAGAGCAGGTTGTTTTGGTCTTGACGTCTATTTCTATTGGTGCCATTTGGTGGTCGCTTCCCATAGGAATTGTCGTATTGGTTTTATTAGCGAGTTTAACGATTTCTTACCGTCAGGTTATCCATGCTTACCCTCAAGGAGGAGGAGCTTATATGGTGACGACAGAAAATCTATCTCCAACGGCAGGTTTGATCGCTGGCGGAAGCTTGCTGGTAGATTACATGTTGACAGTAGCCGTTTCAGTCGCTTCTGGAGCGGACGCAATTACCTCTGCAATTCCCGTCTTACATCCTTACAATTTACATATTTCCATTTTCTTAGTTCTCTTGTTGATGCTAATGAATCTCCGAGGATTAAAAGAATCGGCCACTTCCTTGATGATTCCTGTCTATCTTTTTATTGTCAGCACCTTATTGTTGATTGGTTTTGGTTTTGTGCAAATCCTGACAGGAAATTTAGACTATCACGCAACCGCGCGGATTGGTAGTCCGATTGCTGGAGTAAGTTTGATCTTACTGCTTCGTGCTTTCACCAGCGGCTCTGCTTCCTTGACAGGAGTGGAAGCTATTTCCAATTCGGTTCCCTTTTTCAAGAAACCAAAAGCCCATAATGCTGCAACCACCCTCTCGATTATGGCTTTAATCCTAGGCATCATGTTTGCGGGCATTACCTTCTTGAATTATTGGATTGGCATCGTGCCTGTCAAAGGTGTAACGATATTGGCTCAGATGGCACAAGCGATTTTGGGAAGCTCTCCCCTTGGTCGCATCTTGTTCTATGTTTTCCAATTGTCAACAGCTTTGATCTTAGCAGTGGCAGCCAATACAGGCTTTTCAGCCTTTCCTATGCTCTCCTACAATATGGCTAAGAATAAATACATGCCACATATGTACATGGAAAAAGGAGATCGTCTCAGCTATTCTAATGGCATTTTCACTTTGGCTTTTGGTGCCATTGCTCTTTTGTTCATCTTTAAGGGAAATACAGAACGCTTGATTCCCCTGTACACGATTGGTGTGTTCGTACCCTTTGCTCTCTCCCAGACCGGTATGGTTGTCCATTGGAAGAAAAAATATGGAAATAATTTCTTGAAGCATTCGATTGCGAATATCCTTGGAGCGATTATTTGTTACGGGATTGTCCTTATCTTACTCTTGTTCCGCCTTCAAGATATTTGGCCTTTCTTCCCTATTATCATTGTCTTGACTTGGCTGTTTTTATCTATCAAGCAGCATTATAATAGAGTCGCTAAACAGTTGAGATTGCATGACCATATCGAGCGTCAGAACTACACTGGTAATACGGTAATTGTCCTAGTCGGGAATGTCACCCGAGTCAGTGTTGGTGCGATGAGCTATGCTCGTAGTATCGGAGATGAAGTCGTAGCAATGCATGTTTCAACAGCAGAAACTGCTGAAAAAGATGCTGAAGTCGCCAAGGAATTTGCTGAGTACTTCCCAGATATTCGCTTTGAGACAGTCACGACTAGCTACCGCAATATTATCAGTCCGACAGTTCAGTATGTGATTAAGGTGGCCAAGCGAGCCAAAAAAGAAGGCCGAACAGTGACGGTCCTAGTACCTCAATTTATACCTAAAAAGAGATGGCAAAATGTCCTGCATAACCAGATGAGCTTGAAATTGAAATACTATCTGAAATGGTATGAGGATGTTGTGGTTGCAAGCTATTCTTATCACTTAAAAGAATGAGCGATCGCTTTTGATTAATGAGAAAAAGAGTTGAAGATTTTTCAACTCCTTTTATTATTTATTGGAAATAGCGCAGAGCTAATTTGCTTGCACCTTTTGGTAATTCTCGTAAAATTCCACCTTAATTCTAATAAAGGTCTCCAAGTCTCGCAGGAGCTGCAGGAGCATGGAGCGGGTTTCAAATTCCTGGCGGGTCTTAGGAAGAGGCCTTTCACGAAATACGGTCAAATAGTTGTCAATCTCGTCCAAGAGGTCTAGGGCAGGATTTTCTTGGCTCAGCTGCTTAGCGGTCTGGGAGAAGAGGCGGGCTAAAATCAAGCTTTCACTGGCTGCTAGATGGCAATTGTTGATATTGCTGGCCATGTCTTGCAGGATACGGTTTTGGACCTGCCGCATTTCAAAATAGTGGATATGGTAGTTGGTCTGATGAAAGAGGTGGTTGGAGTGGTCCAGATAGACCAGCTGCAAGGCCTGCTGCAGAATCTTATCCAGCTCCTTGATCAGAGCTGCATCATTTCGTCCGTCTCCAGCTTTTAAGAAATATTCAAAGCGCAGGAGAATCTTTTTCAGCTGTTCTTCCACTTGCTCGTGGTAGCTGTCAATCTCTTGCTGGCGCGAGGGCATATAGAGGTTGGCTAGGAGTGCAAAGCCAGTTCCAATGAGGAATAGAGCTAGCTCATTTCCAAGCAGAGACCAGGAGGTGGATTTTTCTAAGAGCAAATGGGTGACGAGGACGGTACTAGGGGTGATGCCGATTTCCCAGCCAAGCCGAAAGGCCAGAGGCACATAGATCGCGATATAGATGGCCAATGCTCCGAGATGAAAACCTAGAAAGTGAAAGGCCAGACTTCCGATAGCCAGAGCCAGCAGGGTAGATAAAAAGCGATTGCCAGCTAGCTTTGCAGTGCTGCGGCGGGTATTGGTCACGCTGAGAATGGCAATAATTCCAGCTGAAGTTGAGTAGGCCAGACCCAAAAAGTCAGCCAGCCAAGCAGCGAGACAGGTAGCTAATATTAGCTTGATGGTGCGTTGGAGGAGAGACATGAGTAAGAGTTTCCTTTTTTAGACTTCTTTCTATTATAGCATGACTAGCGGGGAATCTTAGGGCCTGCTGATTGCTTTTTATCAGAGCAGAATTCTGTCTCGCCCGAGTAAATCCTGCCGCCATTTTTTCGCCTTTGTGTTATACTAGTCCTATGGAAAAAAACGATATTGTCTACGGTGTGCATGCGGTGACAGAGGCTCTCGCAGCTAACACTGGAAATAAACTCTATATTCAAGACGACCTGCGTGGTAAAAAGGTCGATAAAATCAAAGATTTAGCAGCGGAAAAAAAGGTCTCCATATCTTGGACGCCTAAGAAGACCTTGCAGGAAATGACTGATGGAGCTGTTCACCAGGGCTTTGTTCTGCGGGTGGCGGAGTTCGCCTATACTGACTTCGAGGTGCTGTTGAAAAAAGCAGAGCAGGAAGACAATCCGCTTTTGCTGATTTTGGATGGGCTGACTGACCCGCACAATCTGGGTTCTATCTTGCGGACGGCTGACGCGACCAATGTGACTGGAGTCATCATTCCCAAGCACCGGGCAGTGGGTGTGACACCAGTTGTAGCCAAGACCTCAACGGGCGCTGTTGAGCATATTCCCATTACCCGTGTGACCAATCTCAGCCAGACTCTGGACAAACTCAAGGAAGCTGGTTTCTGGATTTTCGGTACGGATATGCAGGGCACACCTTCTCATAAGTGGAATACAGCAGGCAAGCTGGCCCTCATTATCGGCAACGAAGGTAAGGGAATCTCCAGCAATATTAAAAAACAAGTGGACGAGATGATTTCCATTCCCATGAATGGCCATGTCCAGAGCCTCAATGCCAGTGTCGCAGCGGCTATTCTCATGTATGAAGTCTTTCGCAATCGCCTATGAAAAGAAAAATCTTACTGGTGGACGGCTACAATATGACAGCCTTTTGGCGGGAGACTCGTCCTTACTTTAACCGCGGAGAGTTAGATGCAGCGCGAACGATTCTGCTCCAGAAACTCAGCAATTATGCCAGCTTTGAAGGACTAGAAGTAGTCTGCGTCTTTGATGCCCAGTATATGCCGGGAGTTCGGCAGACCTACGAGGAGTTTAATGTGACGGTCGTTTTCACCGAGGAAGAGGAAACGGCAGATGACTATATCGAGCGCTTGGCAGCTGAGCTCAATACACCCAAAAATCAGGTGTCGGTTGCGACCAGCGATCTCAATGAGCAGTGGACTGTCTTTGCCCAAGGGGCTTTGAGAGTGTCCGCTAGAGAGCTAGAGAAACGAGTAGCTGTTACCAAATCAGACCTCAATAAGCTGAGCGGACAAATCAACCTGCAAAGACTGCCCTTGCGACCAATGGACAGCCAATCCTTGCGCGATTTACAAAAAATGATGGAGAAAAAAGATGACCTTTAAAATTTTAACCGATTCAACAGCAGACTTGCCAGAAAACTGGACCCAGGAAAATGACGTGCAGGTCCTAGGCCTGACCATTCAGCTAGATGGCCAAACTTATGAGACAGTTGGCGCAGGCAAGCTGACCAGCCAAGAACTTCTGGATAAGATGGAGTCCGGAAGCAAGCCGACTACTAGTCAGATCAATGTCGGCCAGTTTGAAGATGTCTTTCGAACCTATGCCAAGGAAGGGACGCCAGTTCTCTATGTAGCCTTTGCTTCGGCCTTATCAGGTACTTATCAGAGTGCAGTCATGGCGCGGGATATAGTCTTGGAAGATTTTCCAGATGCGCTGATTCGCATCATTGATACCAAAGCGGCTTCTATGGGGGAAGGACTTTTAGTCATGAAGGCGGCAGAGGCTAGAGCGGCTGGCCAGACCTTGGAGCAGACAGCAGACTTGATTGAGAGCTTGGTGCCTAAGGTTAAGACATATTTTCTGGTTGATGATCTCAATCACCTCATGCGGGGCGGTCGGATTTCCAAAACTGCTGCCCTTATGGGGAGTTTGGTCAATATCAAGCCAATTATCGCTGTCAAGGGAGATGGAACTCTGGACTCGGTCTCTAAGGTTCGCGGCAAGAAGAAGGCACAGGCCGAAGTGGTCCGCATGACTCTAGAAGGAGTTGCTGATCCGCGGGTGGTTATCGCCTATGCAGGTGCCAAAGAGATTGCTGAGAGTCTAAAAGCCCAGCTGCTGGAAAGCGACCAAGTGGAGGAAGTCCTCCTCATGCCTCTGGGACCTGTCATTTCTACCCATACTGGTCCTGGAACTTTGGGACTCTTCAGTATTGCCCAAGACATTCAAGACTAAGAAAACATGAAATCGCTATTTCATAAATAATTGCTTCAAATCTATTGCTTTTGCCTACTATTTTTGATATGATAGTAGGCGGTATTGTTTACCCCATTTGTAAGGCCCCGGAACCTTTCAAATAACTCGCGGACCGGAACATCCGCCCTGTAAACAAAAACGATATTCATAGGAGAAATCATGAACAAAACAACATACATGGCTAAGCCAGGTGAAGTTGAACGCAAATGGTATGTAGTGGACGCTACTGATGTCCCTCTTGGACGCCTTTCTGCTGTTGTAGCAAGCGTACTTCGCGGAAAAAACAAACCAACCTTTACACCACACACTGACACAGGTGACTTCGTAATCGTTATCAACGCTGAAAAAGTAAAATTGACTGGTAAAAAAGCGACTGATAAGATCTACTACACTCACTCTATGTACCCAGGTGGATTGAAACAAATCTCAGCAGGTGAGCTTCGCTCTAAGAACGCTGTTCGTTTGATTGAAAAATCAGTTAAAGGTATGCTTCCGCACAATACTCTTGGCCGCGCTCAAGGTATGAAGCTGAAAGTATTTGTAGGCGCTGAGCACACTCACGCTGCACAACAACCAGAAGTTCTTGATATTTCAGGACTTATCTAAGGAAAGGAACAATAAAGTATGTCACAAGCACAATATGCAGGTACTGGACGTCGTAAAAACGCTGTTGCACGCGTTCGCCTTGTTCCAGGAACTGGTAAAATCACTGTAAACAAAAAAGATGTTGAAGAGTACATCCCACACGCAGACCTTCGTTTGGTTATCAACCAACCATTCGCAGTTACTTCAACTGTTGGTCAATACGACGTTTTCGTAAACGTTGATGGTGGTGGCTACGCTGGTCAATCAGGTGCTATCCGTCACGGTATCGCTCGTGCCCTTCTTCAAGTAGACCCAGACTTCCGCGATTCATTGAAACGCGCAGGCCTTCTTACTCGTGATGCCCGTATGGTAGAACGTAAGAAACCAGGTCTTAAGAAAGCTCGTAAAGCGTCACAATTCTCAAAACGTTAATCAATACGATTATATCAATATTTCAAAGCACTCAAGAGTTTACCTCATGGGTGCTTTTTTCGTGTTTTTTGAAAAAGTTCACCTCAAAATTCACCTTAATTTTACCTTAACCTTGAATATTCTTTTGTTAATATTATTTTGTGTTATAATGTAGAAACGATATGACAAAACAAAAGGATTTCTTTAAATTCTGTAAACGTCACTTTGCGTAAAGATAAGAAAATTTGAATGTAGATAATGATGGGAGATGTTTTACAATGATAAGTTTAGAGCTGATGTCTGAAGAAAATAGTATAGATGTATATACTTTTGAAAAAGAAAATCAAGAGTATTTTGAGCGAAATTTACCTCCTAGACCAGGTAACTATTTTGATCCAGAAGGTTTTAAGGAAATTACAAGGGAATTGTTAATGGAACAAGATAATCATGACGCCTACATGCATATTATTAGAGATGTGCAAGGCGTTATGGTCGGAAGGATCAATTTAAGTGTTTTAGGGAGTGATAGAAAAACAGCAGAACTTGGATATAGGATTGGAGAAAATGTTACTAATTTAGGCTATGCAAGCGAAGCGGTTAGACTCGTTCTAGACAAGGCGTTTAATAATTATGGTTTAAATAGAATCATTGCGGGAACGGCAATGGATAATCTGGCCTCTAAGAGAGTGCTTTTGAAAAATGGTTTCACTTTTATTAGGATCATAGAAAATGATTTACAAATTAATAATGAGTGGGTGCATACAGCAGTATTTGAGATAACGAATCGATAACATCATCATTCCCAGTTTACTGGTAGGCTCAATGGAGTCCTTCTTTGGCATTCTTAAGTCTGAGATGTTTTATGGATATGAGAAGAATTTTAGGTCTTTAGAAGAACTTGAACAAGCTATTGTAGACTACATCAATTACTACAACAACAAACGAATTAAAGTCAAACTAAAAGGACTTAGTCCTGTTCAATACAGAACTAAATCCTTGCAATAATTAGTTGTCTAACTTTCTGGAGAATATGTCTTTTTCGGAAAGTTTATCTTTTGTATGGTTTAGGTTTTGCATCATTCCGAATGTATAAAGGATGCTTTGGCTCGCCACTTTTATTGGTATCTAAACAATGCAATGAATCTACTAGCCCATAAACTTCGTGTGAACGGTTATTGAAACTACCATGATTTCCCCAACAAGCGATAATCATCTCTGATTTATCTGCATATTCTTTGATATAAAAATCATTATCACTTCCGATGGGATCTTGCTCTGAATATAATACCCGAGGATTGGTTGCTCTATATGCGAAAAGATTTGCCATAAGAATACCGCCATAACCCCAGCTCTTTGCGAAATTGATACATTTCCTTATTGTTGGATCGTCTTCGTTTTCATCAGCAGTTGATGGATTTAATCCAATAAATAGGACAGTTGGTTTTGCTTCATCCCATACTCGTGATAAAATGTACCGAAATTTTCTATCTTCTGATAAAATAGCATCTTTTTTCATATTTAATCTCCTTTTCTTTCTATTATACACTATAATTCAAAGAATACTATTAGTAACTTATAGTTGTTAAGTAAATATTCAAAGAAAATACCCTGTTTCAAACAAACTTATTGTAATCTTTTGATAAAAAGCAATTAGCGCCTGTTAAAGATTGATATAAAGCCATTTTAAAATTTGTTAAAACAAAGCCTTGTCAAACCCGACCTCAAGAAACCTCGTAAATCATCGTGATTCTCAAGCTATTAATACTTAGTGATACATCAAACTTCTAAGCATTCAAGGGCGTTACTCGTGAGTGCTTTTTTACGTTATTTAGCTCACCTATAAAATTCTTCTATTACTTTCATAGAAATTATATATTAGCCAGATAGGGGCAATCATAGTAAAATAGCTAACAAAATAGACTAAAGGAGTTTGGAATGAAGTTAGTTTCTTTATGGTCAAAGGTTTCTCTGGGCTTGCAACTCTTGATTGCTTTGATTTTGGGTGTTCTTGTTGCTCTTATCTGGCCGCAGTTTTCGGCTTTTTACCAGTTTTTGGGTCAAGCTTTTATCAGTTTGATTAATATGGTGATTATTCCACTGGTCTTTCCGGTTGTGGTCGTAGCTGTGGCTGGTGTGATTGGTAAGAAATCTTTTGGGAAGCTCTTGTCAAAGAGTCTGCTCTATTTCTTTGGGGTCACGACGGCGATTACCTTTATTTTTGTCTTTGCAGCTTATTATCTGGGCTTTGGTCAAGGAGTCAATATCGGTCAGGCGGGAGCCAGCATTGATGGGATTGCCAAAAGTATTCAGTTGGATGAGTTTTTGCTTAGCTTCATTCCCTCTAATATTGTCAAGTCGCTTTCAGAAGGAGCTCTGCTTCCTATTATTGTTTTTGCTCTATTTTTAGGATTTGGGCTTGGAAGCCTCAAGGAAGAAAAGACTCAGAAAGCTGTTGAGCTGCTGCAGATTTGGATTGAGGCTATTTATAAAATTGTCGGTGTGATTGTGAAGCTGTCTCCGATTGGTATTTTTGGTTTTATTGCTAAGGATGTGGCTACGACAGGAGTTGACAAGTTGGTCGGTTTGGGGCAATTTGTAGCAGGGACTTATCTGGCTTATGCGGTGCTAGCTTTAGTAATTTTTCCTTTGATTGCTCTTGCTTTCAGAATTCCTTATCTGACAAGATTACAACGGATTTGGAGCCTTCTGACTTTGGCTTTTGTCTCTGGTAGTTCCAGTGTTGTCCTGCCGCCTCTATTAAAAGATTTAAAGAAGCAGGGCTATGATGAGCATGTCATAGATTTGGTTGTGCCTTTGGGTTACACTTTTAATCTTGAAGGGGCCGCTGTGTATTTCTCTGTAGCAACCATTTTTATTGCGCATGCTTATGGGATTGCTTTTTCTGTGTCAGGACTTTTCTTTACTGTTTTGCTTTTGACTTTGATTGGTAAAACAGCTGCAACGGTGCCTTCAGGAGCGATTGTTGTCTTGCTGGCAGCTGCGCCTCAGCTAGGCCTGCCGGTAGAAGGCGTTGCCCTGATTTTTGCGGTTGATTTCTTTGTCAATGCTGGTCGCACTGCCCTCAATGTTCTAGGTCAGGTCTTGGCCGTCAGTGTTATTGAAAAGACGGAAGGCAATGTAGTAGAAGAATCGAAAAGCAGCAAGCTGGCTGTTCGGTATTCCTAAAGGAGAGAAGACTTATGAGTCAAGCAAAAGTATACGTTATTCATGAAAATTTGGAGTGGACGCAGCACTTGGTCAAGTGGCTGGAGGAAAAAGATGTGCCCTATGAACTGTGGGATTTGTCAAGTGGGATCCTCGATCTGCAGAGTCCGCCCCCAACAGGAATTTTCTACAATCGGATGTCCGCTTCTTCTCATACGCGTGGACACCGCTATGCACCAGAATTTACAGAACAAGTTCTAGCTTGGCTAGAAGCTCACGGTCGCAAGGTTGTCAATGGTAGCGGAGCTATCAATCTAGAAATCAGTAAAATTAAGCAATATTTGAAACTTTCTGAAGCTGGGATTGCTTCTCCAGAGACAGTAGCTGTTTTGGGTCAGGAAAATATTCTTGAAGCAGCTAGAAAACTCGATATTTATCCCCTGATTACCAAGCATAATCGGGCTGGAAAAGGTTTGGGTGTGCAGCTCTTTAACAGTGAGGCAGAGTTAGAAGCTTATGTAGATAGTCCTGCTTTTGAGCCTTCTGTGGATGGGATTACCCTGCTTCAGGCCTATATCAAGCCAGCGGATGGTCGCATTCGCCGTTCGGAGTTTATTAACCAGAAGTTTCTTTATACGGTGTCCATTGATTCATCAGATGGCTTTCAGCTTTGCCCGGCAGATGGGTGTCAGATTGGACAAAGGCCTGCTCAGCTAGAGACCTCGGATAAGTTTCAAATCACGGAGCCGCTGCCTGCTAGTCAAAGGCAGGCTTACGAGACATTTCTAGCTCAGGCTGGTATTGATGTGGCGGCTATTGAGTGGGTAGAGTCGGAGGCAGGTCAGATCTATGTCTATGATGTGAACACCAATACCAACTATAATCCGACAGCAGAAGAAAAAGCAGGAATTTTTGCTCATCAGCACTTGGCAGAATATCTAAAGAACGAGCTGGCAGCATCCTATCCAGAACAAATTTAAAACAGACAAAAGCTTTCCGTTTTGGAGGCTTTTTGTTTTTTCTTCATTATTTCTAAAATATGACATCTGTCATTTTGTTTTTGTGACAAACGTTAGGTGAAGCGCTTACAAAAATTTGTTATATTTAGATTATTGAGGTTGCTCCTTTTTTATAAAGGAGTTAGGTGCTGAGCAAAGTGTTCATTTTGAACAAGAAAAGGTGAAAGGAGTGCGTTATGTAGCAGTAATTTGGATTGTGAGGAGTCTGATTTTATTTTTAGAATATTGAGGTGTGTCATGAAAAATCATCAGGAAAAAGTGTGTAAAAATTGGTTTATGAGAAAAAACGGAAAGCGTTGGGTTTTTGGGTGTGCACTGCTGGCTTTTGGAGCTTTCTTGTTAGATGATGGCGGCGGAGTGGTTTATGCAGATGAGGGTAAGGCTAATCCAGCTCCTGCTCAGCTCTTGCAGACGGATTCTTTAGCTGTCTTGGAGGGTGAGAGCGGGCAAACAGCCGCTCCTACAAGGAATGCCGATAAGACAGAAAACTCTGTAGCTGGAGAGACTGCTACGACTGCAGCGACGGAAGCAGATGATCAGGATGCAGCAGTAGAGTCAGCCAATCAAAAGGCTGATAAGGAAGATCAAGTCACAGCAAATGCTAAAGAGACCAAACAGGAAGAAGACGAACAGCCAGTAGCGAAGGAAGTTGCTTCGGAAAAACTCCCTGCCGTAGAGACTGTAGATAAGCAGCCAGGCTTCAATACCAATTTGACAGAAGCCAAGGGAGACAAAAATGGAGTTTGGGAAGTCCGGGAACAAGGTCTTTATAGTGATGCCAGAGGCAAAGGTGATAGTTTCCTTTACTCTCAAAGTCAGGGCAAGGATTTTGTTTACTCAACGGATGTAACTTTCCACAGTAAGGAAGGGGCGGCAGCCCTCATTTTCCGTAGTAATAATAATCCGGATGACAAGAGCAGCTATGCAGTTAATATTGATGGTGGCAGCAACAATGTGAAGTTTTGGCGTTGGCAAGGCGGGCGTGATTATCAGTTTATCAATGAAAAACATATTGAACCTACGGATGATAATAAATATCGGCTCAAGGTTGTTTCTATCGGCTCTTGGGTATCCTATTATGTCAATGATATTCTAGTGGCCAGCTCAGGAGATTACACGCTTCAGAGAGATGACAAGGGGCAGAATACTTATCTGTCAGAAGGTTATTTTGGCTTACTTAACTGGAATAGCGAGCTGCTTTTTCAAAATACCTTTTACAAAGAAATCACTCCTCAGTCTAATCCCGAGTTGGAGGATATAAGGGTGACTTCTTCGGTTGGGAAAGTGGAGCAGAAAGGTCAGTTTACTGCCCCTATTACTATCCAGTATGTTAAGCATGATGCTGAGACTGTAGACTTGACTGTCGTAGCGAAAAATCCCGCTGCCAAGGTAAGCGTGACTGATGCTGCAGGTAGGGTTTATAGTGATTTGAAGAATATTCCGCTGGCAGTGGGGGCAAACTATCTGACTGTAACCAGCACTGTGACCGATGCGGATGGGCAGGAGGTCAGCCTGACTTACCGACTCAATGTCCATCGTCGGCAGGCAGATGAGGTATACTACAATGAGCTCTATCGCGGTCAGTATCATTATTCGGTCAAGGACGGTTGGGCCAATGATCCCAACGGGCTGGTTTATTACAAGGGAGTCTATCATTTCTTCTATCAGTTTTACGACAATACCAAGTGGGGACCTATGCACTGGGGCCATGCGACCAGCAAGGATTTGATTCATTGGGAAGAACAGCCGATTGCCTTTTATCCGGATGCTAATGGGGCTATGTTCTCAGGCTCTATCGTAGCAGATACTACCAATTCCTCTGGTTTATTTGACAATGACCAGGGCGGTTTAGTCGCACTGATTACTGCCGACGGAAACGGTCAGCGCATCAAGTTAGCCTACAGTAAAGATGAGGGCCGGACTTGGACGAAGCTTGATCAAATTGCAGCTGACTGGACGGATGATCCACTGCAATCTCAGGATTTTCGTGATCCCAAGGTCTTCCGTTGGGAGGGCAAATGGTTTATGGTCGTTGCAGGCGGACCGCTGAGAATTTATTCGTCTGATAATCTGTGTAATTGGAAGGTGGAGTCAACTTATGCGGATCTCCATACGGAGTGTCCAGATCTCTATCCTTTACTGGCAGACGATGGTGGCCTTAAGTGGATCCTGTCTCGTGGCGGTCGCTCCTATAAGGTCGGTGATTTTAGACAGGTGGAGGGCAAGTGGACCTTCGTCCCAGATGCTGAGTTTGCTCAGGCTGATCAGGTTATGAACTTTGGTAAAGACTCTTATGCGGCTATGACTTACTACGTTCAGGACTTTGGCAGCAAGGCTAATCCAACCCTACCTGACATTATCGAGTCTAACTGGATGAATACCTGGGAGGACTACTGTAATCTGGTAGCCGATACCGTCGGTCAGAAGTTCAACGGAACCTTCAATCTTAACCTCAAACTAGGCCTTATCAAGCAAGACGGCAGCTATCAGCTGACTCAGACGCCAATAGCAGCCTATCAGTCTCTGCGTCAGGAAGACAAGACTGTGTTGTATAAAGACGTGGAAGTTAGTGAGAAGAATGAGCTGTTGAAAGATTTTTCCGGTGATCAGTATGAAATTGTCTCTACTTTCCGGCCGAGTGAAACGACCAAGAAAGTCGGTTTTAACCTGCGGGTTGGAGATGGAGAAGTGACTAGAGTTATCTATGATTTAGAAAAGGAAACTCTCTCTATTGACCGCAGCCAGTCCGGCATTCTTCTCAGTAATAAATTTGCTCAGGTGGATAGTCAGTCCGTCAAGCGCAATGCGGATGGCAGCATAGATCTGCATCTCTACGTAGATCGTTCCAGCCTAGAAGTCTTTGCCAAAGGATATACTGTGGCAGGTGCTAATCAGATATTCTCTGCGCCAAATAGTCTTGCCGCTAGTGTGTTTGTAGAAGGTGGTGCTGCTAAGGCTGACATTGCTCTTTATCCGCTGAAGGGCATCTGGAAAGACAAACAGGCAGTGACCAAACCACTGGAACTAGTGCAGGCGTCTCCTGTAACAAATAATATTTATGTCGGTGATACTTTGGATTTGAAAGCATATGTCATGCCAGCAAGTGTCTCTCAAGCGGTCAGTTGGAGTGTGGATCAGCCAGACCTAGTCTCTGTCATGGAAGATGGCAATAAGCTGCGAGTGACTGCTCTGCAAAGGGGTGTGGTCAAGGTAACGGCAACCTCTAAGGAAAATCCAAGCCTTTCCAAGGTCTTCACCATCAATATCAGCCGTAATGACTTTAAGACCAATGTTCCAGATCTAAAAGCTGTTTCCGGTAAGTGGTATGTCGACGGTGAAAGTCTCTATAATCAGAATACCAGTGCCAATGATTATTATATGGGAGGTCAGAAGATTCCTTTCCCTGAGTATAACTTGGATGTGGATCTCAAGTATCAAAAAGGCTTGATTAACATCTTCTATGCGTCTGAAAATGTTGATCCTCGCAATGCTTATTCTATTCAATTTGGCGATAATGATAAGATTCGACTTTACCGCTTTATGGGAGAGACGATTGCAGAAAGTAGCATGAATGGCAAGCATCTTAATGACGGCCAGTTCCACCATGTTAAGCTAGTGAAAACTAAAAATGGTGTCAGTGTATCTGTGGACGGTGTAGAATACCTGAACCACCAATTTGATACGGTTGAGCCCTATTATAATGATGCCTACGTCGGTCTGGGGCTTTGGGATGGGGACTTGGAAGCGCGCAATTTCTTTGTGACCAATCTTCATGCCCCAGCAGTTAATAAGGCTTCTCTGCAGAAAGTGGTAGACAGTACGGCTAGTCTAGATCCAAGCCTCTACACAGATGAGACAGTTCAGGCTTACCAGTCAGCCTTGACTCTAGCCCAGTCTCTCTTGGCAGATGAAAAAGCGGAGCAGGCAGATTTAGATAGAGCAGAGCAAGATCTGAAGACAGCTCTTGCTGCTCTGGCTGTGAAACCAAGTCATCAGGTCACTCCAGAAGAAGGGATAAAGGACCTAGTGGAAGAAAAGCCGTTCTTAGAAGTCGTAATGGAAGAGATTGCATATCAGACCCGAGAACAGGAAAATCCAGAACTGGAACAAGGGCAGCGGCGGATACTTGTAGCCGGCCAAAAAGGCCAAAAGCGAGTCTTTGTAGAAGTCTTGAACGGTCAGCGAACCGTCTTCGGTCAGGAAGTGCTCTCTCTAGCAGTTGACGAACTAGTAGAAGTCGGCAGCAAGGTGGTGGCTGAAAGTGCTAAACAGCCTTCAACAATAGCCCAGCCTCAAGCTCTCAATCAAGGTAAGGAAGGAAAAGTTATTTCGTCGCCAAGATTGCAGCCAGCTCCCGACTCAGCTCTGCCTAAGACTGGTACTCAAGAAGATAAGTTTCTGCCTCTGGCTGGTTTAGCTTTTCTGGGAATGGGGCTTCTAGCTGGAAGAAAGAAGCAAGAAGACTAAGGTGCTAAGCAATGGTTATTTGCACATAAAAAGGATGGGGTTTTCCCATCCTTTTTTGATATAATTACGGTTTGTGAAATGATTAGTTTTTGGCTGAGCATGCTCCGGTATCTGGCAAGAATTCCGATACATCCATCTGCTTGCTTTTTAATTCTCTATCTGAACTTGCATCCGGATGAACATATCGCGGTGCTGCTCTTGGAGTTGTGGCTGTTCATGAATGACCTCGCAGATATAATCGCCCACAGGAGTATATCCAGCTTGGGTCAGAGCTTGGTGAAAATGCGGCAGAGCTTTTAGTTCATCTGCAAAGGAAGAGCAGTAAGTAACTGCATAATTTCCCGCCGGCAGCAATATTCGATTTAAGTGAGGGAGTTCATTGGGAGTATGATGGAAGAGACAGAGTTGTTTGGAAATCCATCTTTCTTTTTGGAAATCTTCTTGTTTCATAATGGAGCCAACACGGCTGAAATGAGTGAAAAAAGGACTGTAACGCAGGATTTCTTGCTTGAAGCAGCGGAGAGCAAGTTCGTATTCCTCGCTTTTCATTTGATAAATATTTTGATCGATTTCAAAAGTAAGCAGCTGCCGTTCAGGAAAAGTTAGGATTTCCAGTTCTTGCTCGCTCTGCTTTTCGCCATAGATACGGGCACCAGACCGAAAGATTTCGATTTCTTGGATTTGTTTTTCTAAATTCTCTTTTTCCTCTAGAAGGCGCTGATAGCGCTCCTCGATAAGCTGGTGCAGTTGAAAATGGTCTTTGTCAGATAGGATTTCTTTGATGTCTTCTAGAGAAAAATTCAGTTGACGCAGGTACTGGATGGAGTCAACCAGAGAAGATTGATTGATGTGATAGTAGCGATAGTTGGTTTCTGGATCGACTTTATAGGGTTTTAAAAGACCGATTTGGTCATAGAATCGTAGAGTTTGGATGGAAATCTGATTTATTTGGGAAAACTCTCCGATACGCAAAATTTTTTTCATTTTTTAAAACCCTCTATTGACTCTCTAGTTACTAGAGATATTATACTATAATTGTGAAAATAATAACAATTAATGGAGGGTTTGCCATGAGAAATACAAAAATTCGTGCTGTTCAGTATGGCTGCGGCAAGATGTCTAAAGTGATTTTCAAGTATCTACTGGATCACGGTGTAGAAATTGTTGGAGCTATTGATAACAATCCTGCTGTAGTAGGACAGGATGTTGGTGATTTTGCAGAGCTAGGCTATAAGACTGGTGTCCTGATTTCTGATAATGCTGAACGTGTCTTTGGAGAGTGTGACGCAGACATTGCCATTGTCACCATTGCTTCCTATATGCCGGAAATGTATGATTTTTTTGAAACAGCTATCAAGCATGGAGTTAATATCATCACGACCTGTGAGGAAGCCATCTACCCTTGGACGACGTCGCCATCCGAAACAAACCGCTTGGACAAGCTGGCTAAAAAATATGGTGTCACTGTAATGGGCTCAGGCATGCAGGATATTTACTGGATTAATATGCCTTGCTTGGCTATGTCTGGCCTTAATCGCATTCAAAAGGTGAAAGGGATTGCCAGCTATAATGTGGAAGATTATGGTCTGGCTTTGGCAGAAGCGCATGGTGCTGGTTACGATTCAGAGCGATTTGAAAAGGAAATTGCCAGTGCTGAGAGTCTGCCGTCCTATATGTGGAATGCTGCTGAAGCTATTTGCTCTAAGATGAACTGGACCATTCAGGATATTTCACAAAAGAGTGTTCCTTATATTTTGGATGAAGATGTTTATTCTGAAACGCTGGGACGCACAGTCCCGGCGGGGCAAGTAACAGGTATGTCAGCTGTGACAACCATTCATACCCATCAGGGAATTGAGTTAGAAGTAGAGTGCATTGGCAAGGTCTATCGTGAAAATGACGGAGACATGTGTGATTGGGAAATTACTGGTGAGCCAAATTTAGTCTTCTCAGTCAGCAAGCCTGATACTGTAGCCTTGACCTGTGCCACTATCGTCAATCGAATCCCTTCTGTGTTAGATGCACCGGCAGGTTATGTGACTTCAGAGTTGGCGCGTGACTTGGCCTATCCGACTTATCCGCTTCATACCTATGTGGAAAAATAGCAGAGCTTATAACTAAAAATACACCTCCCGCATCAATTGGGAGGTGTATTTTTAAGTATTAGTCTTCCTTTTTCTTTAAAAGTAAGAGTCCAGCTGCCCCTGCGATTAGGAGTCCAGCTAGAGCAAAGCTAGCAGTTTTTTCTTGACTGCCGGTCTGCGGAAGGGTCTGGCTCTTGTAGGTCAGGACTACCGTTTGAGCTGGTGGATTCACTGTAGCAGGCTTCCAGTCAAGGACTGTCTGGCTTGGCGCTTGATAGGTTGGGTCAGGTGTCGCAGGACTTGGGAGGTCTGTCAGTTTAGCCAACTGGCTGCCAAAGATAGCGTTGGAGATCCAGCGGTAGAAGTGAACAGGGTGAAGCCGATTGGTCGGATTGCCAGCATAGACAAAGAGAGGCTGTTCTTTATAAGTGCCGGCAATAGCTACGACTTTGTTGGCCAGTTGTTCATTGTCAGGCCACCAGCCAGCGATGTAGAAGTCGCTGCCAGCAATGCTGGCAAGAGTCCTAAAGTTGGCAGGAATCTTAGCAATCCAGTTACCAGAGTTGGAGTAAAAAAGTTCATCCTTCTTGTAGCCGCTGGTCAGCGGGTCTTGGTCTTGTATAATGGCTTTCATCAGTCCTTCATAGTCACTGCCGTTCTTGAAGCGCTCAGCATCAAATCCATCTAGGATTCCTAGTTTTTCCAAGCGCTGCATAGCAGAGCCTCCGACGACGATGGTTGGCTTGAGTCCGACAAGTGACTTATCATAGTTGTTGCTTTCAAGAACGATGACGTCCGCTTCTTCTGGGCTGTCAACGATTTCAAAGCCCATATTCTTCAGAGCTAAGGCAGTATGAGCGGGTGAGTCCACACCTGCCCAGTAAAACTGATGCGGCGGTGCGTAGACCTTGAGAGGTTTCAGAGTCGGTCCTTGTGGAATCTTATAAAGGGCATCACCATAAATGGCATAACGATCTAGGAGGCTGGTAAAGGTCGGTGTATCAACGATGTAGCCGTCATCTGTCAGGTAGACCTTCTTACCTTCAGCAAGAGCTTTGTTGACGGCCTTGACCGCGCTCTCAGACGTATTGGCAATGACGTAATAAGGCGCTTTATGATCAACCTGACTGGTACGTGCAGCACGGAGGGCTGTCACCTCGCCTAGCTTGCCTTCAAAGAGCTTGTCGCCAAAGACTGGCTGGGCTTTGAAGCCTTTCATATCAGGGAAATTGACAACCAATTCCGCATACATGGCAGCCCACTTGGATTCATTTGAGCCTTTGTAGAGGACATGATTGGCATAGCCGCGCTTAGCCTGCGCCATATCGACAACCAAATCACCTTTTTTATAGTTGCCGCTGTCTTCCTTGAGTTCTTTGACAAGGACACCGTTGCGCTTGAAATAGTCAATCATATTAAAGGCTTCTTGGGTATCGTTGTCCTTGTCTACTCCCATCGGGATGACATAGTAGTCTGGGAAGAATTTTTCCTGGCCTTTTTTAATCCGGCCTACGATCTGACCATCTGGTCCGACGAGTTCATTTTCTGCCTTAGGATCTTCGACTTTATTGATACCGCGCAGGTAGAAGTTGAGACGCATCTCCATGAGCTTGTCGGGGTTCTGAGCTAGATAGTCAAGGCCTCCTAAAACTGCATAATATCCAGCTTTGTAGGATTCTTGATTGCCCTCGGGAATTTCAATGGTATGTCCCAGGATGCCATGGTACATAGAATAAACCGCTGTGTAGCCGGAGAAGGAATCGTCCCATCCGTCTCCCCAGTCCAGTTTTGGAATGATGTATTTGTCGTAGCCAGAGTTGGCAACGCCGGCCCGTCCCATATGATGGGCATTGTCCAGCATGAGGTCAGCTAAAAGGTCATATTCAAAGTTAGGATCGTGAGGCGGGGTTGCCGGTTCAATCAGGAATTCCTTGACAAAGCCGTGGATATCATAGAGGGCAATTGGGTTCCATTTGTTAATCAATCCAGCAACGGTGCGGGTTTCAGGATTGGCTTGGTAACCAGTATCACGGTTAGGGTCAAGGCCATTGGCCAGAGCCCGTGTGTTGAGGACATCGCCGTCAGGGTTTTCCGTAAAGTCAAAGAGGAAGATAAATTTCTTCAGCAAGTCTTGGATGTTGAGAGTGACAAGTTTTTCAGAACCATCGGCAGCGGTTGTTTTGAAGCTGACTTGGTCTTTAGTTGCAAAAGTTTTAAAGAGACCTGTGATAATATCAATCCCAGGCTGTTCATCAGCGTGGGTATTGTTGATGAGGACAGGCAGTTTGTAGTCCAGATTGCCATTTTTGAGAGCTGCTAGCATTTCTGCTGGTTTGGTCAAGGCCTGCGGATTAGTTGTGCTGAGGTAGTCGTCAATGCTCTTTTGGTCGGAACTAATGATACCTAGCTTGATATCACGCCCCTGAGCGCTCTTTCCGATGTTCTCAATCTGAACCAAGCGGTCCGTTTTAGCATCCTGTCTGCTCTTTTCAATAGATGCCAGCATCTCCTCATGGCTGTGGAAGTCTTCATAAGGGCGCAAGACGATATTTTTGCGAATAGTCAGGCTCAAGTCCTGGCTCGTACCAACCAGTTCATGGCTGCCGATGAAGTTCCGATAAGTGCGGCGGATATTGTTGGGAGAGCGCAGGCTGAGATCTTGTCCGAAAAGTTCCTTAAACTGCAGATTCAGATGAAGGTCATTTCCGTCGGCTTTTTCCTCGATAGTGAGAAAGGGTTGCCCAGTAAAGGTGCCGGTGTCCATGTTCCAGGTTTTCCAGTCAACAATCGGTTTATTGTCCAGAGTCCAGGTCAGCTTGCCCGCCTGAGAAGCCTGTCCCTGGACTGTTTCCTTGAGCTCTGCAGGCTCGGACATATAAACGGTACTGTCAGCCAGCTGTGTCTTGGCTTCTTCAGAAGCAGCTGCTCTTGTTTGAGCAGCTGCAGAGACAGCTGGATTGTCCGCTGCAGGAGCAGGAGTCTGTTCTTTTTCTCCTGTCTGATTTGGAGCAGCTTGAGCAGCTTCTGTCGCAGGAGTGACAGCCTCTACCTGATTGGCAGCTGGCTGCGGCTCAGTGCTGTTCTGCTGGTCAGCTGCGGCCTTGCCCTGAGCTAAGACAGCCATCAATACAGCGGCTGATAAACTCAAGGCCTGAGTATAGAGACGCTTCTTGTATGAATCGTTCATTAGGAAATCTCCTTTGTGTAAAATATTCTATATTTAGTATAACAAATATCGAAAGCGCTTTCAATTAAAAACAGAAAAAACATACAAAGATGTGCAAAATAGTTTCTCAGGTGAATTGCTGAACAAATAAAGATTTTCCTTGTTCCGAGTGCTATTTGCAATATCCGAACCTTCTGTCTTTATTTTCTGAAATAGTATACAAAATCCTCGAATTTATGCTACAATGAGACAAACTAAAAATGATTGGAGCCAAGCATGAAAGCAATTATTACCGTTGTCGGAAAAGATAAAACAGGGATTGTAGCCGGAGTTTCCACTAAGATCGCGGAGCTGGGGCTGAATATTGACGATATTTCCCAAACCGTTTTGGAGGAATATTTTACCATGATGGCCTTGGTCTCAAGCGATGAAAAGCAAGATTTTACGGCCCTTCGCAACGAGTTTGAAGCTTTCGGCCAAGAGCTCAACGTTAAAATCAACATTCAAAGCGCAGCCATTTTTGATGCCATGTACAATATCTAAGGAGTGAAGGATGGATATTAGACAAGTAACAGAAACCATTGCCATGATTGAGGAGCAGAATTTTGATATTCGGACCATCACCATGGGCATTTCACTCTTGGACTGTATTGACACAGATATTGATCGGGCGGCGGAGAAGATTTACCAAAAAATCACGACCAAAGCCAAAGAACTGGTGGCAGTTGGGGATGAAATTGCTGCCGAGCTCGGGATTCCCATCGTCAACAAGCGGGTATCAGTGACTCCGATTTCTCTGATTGGGGCAGCGACAGACAGCAGAGATTATGTGCCGCTAGCCAAAGCTTTAGACAAGGCAGCCAAGGAAATCGGTGTTGACTTTATCGGCGGCTTCTCGGCCTTGGTTCAAAAGGGCTATCAAAAAGGTGATGAAATTCTTATTAATTCCATTCCGCGTGCTTTGGCTGAGACGGACAAGGTCTGTTCCTCTGTCAATATCGGTTCAACTAAAACCGGTATTAATATGACGGCAGTTGCGGATATGGGGCGGATTATCAAGGAAACTGCCCAGCTTTCTGACATGGGGGCGGCCAAGCTAGTCGTCTTTGCCAATGCGGTAGAGGACAATCCTTTCATGGCAGGCGCCTTCCATGGTGTTGGTGAAGCCGATGTGGTCATCAATGTTGGTGTTTCAGGGCCAGGTGTTGTCAAGCGGGCCTTGGAAAAGGTCCGTGGTGAGAGCTTTGACGTGGTCGCTGAAACAGTCAAGAAAACGGCCTTCAAAATCACCCGTATCGGTCAGTTAGTCGGTCAGATGGCCAGCGAGCGTCTGGGCGTCAAGTTCGGGATTGTTGACTTAAGTCTGGCTCCAACGCCGGCAGTCGGAGACTCAGTGGCCCGTGTCTTGGAAGAAATGGGCTTGGAAACAGTTGGTACTCATGGCACTACAGCAGCGCTTGCCCTGCTCAATGACCAGGTCAAAAAAGGTGGTGTCATGGCCTGCAATCAGGTTGGTGGTTTGTCTGGTGCTTTCATCCCTGTGTCAGAAGATGAGGGCATGATTGCGGCAGTACAGAATGGCTCGCTCAATCTAGAAAAGTTGGAAGCTATGACAGCTATCTGCTCGGTAGGTTTGGATATGATTGCCATTCCAGAGGCGACACCTGCTGAAACCATCGCGGCCATGATTGCGGATGAAGCGGCGATTGGTGTTATCAATCAAAAGACGACAGCTGTGCGGATTATTCCGAAGGGCAAGGAAGGCGATATGATTGAATTTGGCGGGCTCTTGGGAACAGCTCCGGTCATGAAGGTCAATCAGGCTTCGTCAGCCACCTTTATCGCGCGGGGTGGTCAAATTCCAGCGCCCATTCACAGCTTTAAAAATTAAAAAGCTAGATTTGAAACAGCTTTTAAGAAAGCATTATAAAGGACAGCTATTCCGTTTCCGAGTAGGAGTTTGCGGGATTGAGTCTAGCTGGATGCTTGAAATGTAGGGGATTATAAGGAGATTGTTTAGGTTATGAATAAAAGAGAGCTAGCTGAGCTGGCCCTTGATTTAGGTTTGGATTTTGATAAAGAGAGCGGCATTATATATGGTCGTAGAAGAGATTATGCTTTTTATCTAGAGACCATAACAGATGGCGATGAATTTGCAATTTTCTTTTCGGTCAGATGTGAGCAGGGTTATATTGGTCGAGATGCCTTGGAAACTTTGATCAACGATTCCGAGGTCTTGATTGATTTTGAGAGAGCTGGCTATAGCCTAGCCTGTCAGATTTTGGCTGATCAGGATCGAGATCTGTTGCCGGATATTTTGGAGGAGGCTATCGAAGATTGCACCCGCTATTTTGAAGAGCAAGGGCTGGTTAGCGCCTGTGAGAAAACCGGTGAAACCGGAGATGTAAACTTGTATCAGTTCAAAGGAGATTGGCTCTTTCTCACGCCATCTAGCTATGAGCGGATGATTTCCATCTCACAGGATAAGGTGACAAAGCGCTCCCTTCCTCATCAAAGTCCGCAGAAAATACATTATTTCCTGGGGATTGTCGGGGCATTCTTGACTAGCTTGCTTGGTGCATGCCTTGTCCTCTTCCTGACAGGTGCATCCTTGGCTATGGGCTTCCTATCAAGTTTTACAATGCTATTTAGCATTGCATGCTATGAAAAGTTTGTCAAAGGGATTTCTGTTTTAGGAATTGTGGCAAGTTTCTTTTTTACTTTAACGATGAGCTTTTTAGCTGTTCAAATCGGTTATGCCAATTCTTTTTACCAAGGGGAAGGCGATATTTTGCAAGCCGTTATTGCTATTAATAAAGCCGCTTTATCCGGACAGTTTGGTATTAATTATTGGCTCCATTATCTGTTCATTGTTCTTGGATGTGTCAGTGCTGTAAAAGTTCATATTAAGTCTCTATAGTTGATTAGATGCTGACTTCACGGTGAGCCGCTGTCTATCATAGTGGGGAACTGAATTCTCCCTCTTCTTTATCCCAAAGAAGCCAAAGGCCTTTTTCAAAATTTACTATCACAAACAAAAATAAAAGAGGTAAACTATGTCAAAAACAAGACTCTATGTTATCCGTCATGGCAAGACCATGTTCAATACTATTGGCCGGGCTCAGGGCTGGTCTGATACCCCGCTGACTGCCAAAGGTGAGCGCGGTATTCGTGAGCTGGGTATCGGATTGCGAGAGTCGGGTTTGCCTTTTGTCAAGGCTTTTTCCAGTGATAGCGGCCGGACCATTCAGACCATGGGGATTATCCTAGAGGAGCTGGGCCTGACTGGCCAGATTCCCTATCGCTATGACAAGCGCATCCGGGAGTGGTGCTTTGGCAGTTTTGATGGTGCTTATGGGGGTGAGCTCTTTCATGGTGTTATCCCACGTGTTCTTAAGACGGATAATTACAAGGAACTCAGTTGGCCGGATTTGGCGAATGGCCTGGTAGAAGTGGATACGGCTGGCTGGGCTGAGCCTTGGGACAAGCTTAGCGGTCGGATTTTAGAAGGATTTGAAGCCATTGCTAGAGAGGTGGAGTCCTCTGGCGGCGGCAATGCTCTGGTCGTCAGCCACAGCATGACCATTGGTACTTTGGCCTATCTGGTTGATGAGAATATCACGAAAAATCCTAATGTCGACAATGGTAGTGTCACAGTGTTGGAGTATGAAAAGGGTCGTTTCAGCATTCAAGCCCTGGGCGATGTGTCTTACCGTCAGATTGGCGCAGCTATATTGGACCGAGAAAATCAAGAATGAGCGGGAGTTTTGAGACTCCTGCTCTTTGCTTTGAAAGCCAGATGGCGCCAATTTCTTTATAAAATGGTATAATATGAAAAGAATAACGGAGGAAATGAAATGGCAAAAACAAGATTATACTTGGTTCGTCATGGCAAAACCATGTTTAATACTATCGGCCGGGCTCAAGGCTGGTCTGATACCCCTTTGACTGAAGTCGGGGAACGTGGCATTCATGAGTTGGGCCTTGGCTTGAGAGAAGCTGGGCTTGATTTCAAATTGGCCCGATCCAGCGACAGCGGCCGGACTATTCAGACCATGGGCATCATTCTAGAGGAGCTGGGTTTGACTGGTCAGATTCCTTATACCTTTGATAAGCGGATTCGCGAATGGTGCTTTGGCAGTTTTGATGGTGGTTATGATGGAGAACTCTTTATGGGTGTGATGCCCCGGGTTTTCAATATTGAGCATGTCCATCAGCTCAACTATGCTGAGTTGGCAGAAGGACTTGTAGAAGTCGATACAGCTGGCTGGGCAGAAAACTGGGAAAAGCTTAGTGGCCGAATCTGGGAAGGTTTTTCAGCCATAGCTGAGGAGCTGGAAGCTGCTGGCGGCGGCAATGCTCTTGTAGTCAGCCACGGCATGACCATCGGAACCTTTGTCTATCTAATCAACCGAACTCAGCCTCATGGTTTGGACAATGGTAGTGTGACGGTTGTAGACTATGAAGACGGTAAATTCACAGTAGCTTGCATCGGAGACATGTCTTATCGTGAGACTGGTGCCAAAGTAATGGAGGAAGAAGTTGAAGCGCGCTAAACATCGCAAAGAAAAGAGAAAATCGAAGTCTAAAAAGATTGGGTTAACGTTTTTGTTGCTAATTGTCTTGTGTCTGGCAGCTGGAGGAACGGCGATTTATTTCCGTCCGTCCTTGTTACAAGAACTTCTTGCAAAGATTCAGTTTTCGGGTTCGTATAGCAGTTCGGCTAAGAAGGATTCTTCTAGCTCAGAGAGTTCGCAGTCTGATTTGCCCAAGGTTTCTTCTACTGACTGGAATTTGATTTTGGTCAATCGAGACAACCAGCAAGAAGAGAAGACGCCTGATCTGACTCAGATTGGAGAGGTCCAGGTCGACAGCCGCATTGCTGAAAATACTCGGCAATTCCTAGCAGCAGCCCAAGCGATAGCTCCTGAAGAAACTCTAATCTCTGGCTATCGCAGCCGAGCTGAGCAGGAGGAACTCTATAACGAAAAAGTTGCTGGGGAAGTCGCCAAAGGCTTGTCAAATGAAGAAGCAGTCAGCATCGTTCTGAAGCAGGTGCAGCTTCCAGGAGCTAGCGAGCATCAAACGGGCTTGGCTATTGATATGAGCGCTCCAGAAGGTCAGGAGGATGAATTGGCAGCTAAGATTGCGGAGCTAGCTCCGCAGTATGGTTTTGTCCTTCGATATCCAGACGGCAAGAGTGATATTACCGGAGTTGACTTTGAGAATTGGCATTACCGCTATGTCGGTGTGGAGAATGCCCAGTATATGCAGAAGCATAATCTGGTTCTGGAAGAATATATCGCCCTACTCAAGGCAGCTGGAAAATAAAAAAGTAAGTCAGGTTTTTCTGGCTTTTTCTATGCAGATTTATCAGGATGCAGGTCTCTAATCACGTTTGCTTCAGATTTAAAGCAGTTTTAGCTACAAGTATTGAAAGATAAAAATGAATCACTTTCTGTAAAAAATATTTATAAATCCTTGACAACTATATCGGACTGCGATATAATTTTTATATCAAGGTTCGATATATCGAGGTGAAAGTGAGATAAAAAGATGAGTGGATTGACAGAAAAGCTTAGGAGAGTCTATGTGCCAATGACGGAGACAGGTTTTTATATCCTCTTCTGTCTTCAGAAGGAGAGGCACGGTTACAGTATTACTCAAAAAGTCAAGGAGCTGACAGAAGGACAGCTATCCATCAGCCCAGGAACCATGTACGGAACCTTGGCAAAGATGGAAAAGGATGGTCTGATCACCTTTGTTCGTGAGGAAGAAAAGAGAAAACTCTATTCTATCACGGAGCTCGGGAAGCAGATTTTAGAGTTGGAAATCCAGCGGATTGAGCGCCTTTACCGCAACAGTAAGGAGGAAGTTTGATGGAAGAGAAAATTGTCTATAAAATCTTTACCATTGCAGACTATGACAGAGAAGCGGCTTATTTTAAAAAAATGCATAGCCAAGGCTGGAAATTGAAAAAAGTAGGTTATTCTCCTTTTCTTGTTGCGGTTCGTTATACTTTTGAAGCCTGTCCGCCTCAGGAAGTGGCCTATCAATTAGATTTTCGCCCTATAAAGAAGGCGGAGCAAGAATCCTATTATCAACTTTTTGAGGATTGCGGCTGGGAGCATATTGCAAACTTTAATCAATTTTCTTATTTCCGCAAGCCAGTTTCTCAGATTGATGCAGACAGCGATCTTGAAATCTATAATGATGCTTGGTCTAAGCTAGAGATGGTCAAGCGTTTGCTTGTATGGCGGTTTTTACCAGCCATCATGGTTTTGTGTGTCACTACCTATCTTATTCTAGATATTTTCCAGAAAAGTTTGGAAGCAAGTCTATTATTCAAATCAATCTTAGCAATAGACTGTGTTATATTGCTCATTCTGTTCTGTCAGCTGGTCCATATTGCCTTGCGTTTTTGGAAAATGAGGCAGGAACTTAAAGACTGATTGCAGTTTTGTTAAATACTGTTGTGAAAGCGAGGAAAACAATGAACAAGACCATTATTGAAGTGCAAGGCTTGAAAAAGAAATTCAAGGAACAAGAAGCCTTGGCAGGAATCGATTTTTCCATCCAAGAGGGAGAGATTTTTGGCTTTCTAGGACCATCTGGATCCGGTAAAACCACGACCATCAATATTTTGACTGGTCAGTTGTCTGCAGATGCTGGGACAGCTCATGTGCTGTCTGCACCGGTTGAGGATTTGAAGGCAGAAGTGCTAGAGCAGATTGGGATTGTCAGCGATGGCAGTGGTTTTTATGAAAAGATGTCACTTTATAAAAATCTCAAAGCCTATGCCATGCTATTTGGGGTTAAGATGGCAGAAGTCGATGAACTCTTACGAAAAGTGGGGCTTTATGATAGTCGCAACAAGGTGGCTGAAAAACTATCTACGGGTATGAAGCAGCGTATGTTACTGGTGCGTGCCTTGATTAATCGACCTAAACTGCTCTTCTTGGATGAACCAACCAGTGGTTTGGATCCGTCAACCTCTCGCACCATTCATGAATTGCTGTTGGAACTAAAAGCGCAGGGGACAACTATTTTTCTGACAACCCATGATATGCAGGAAGCTACCCTTTTGTGTGATCGCCTAGCCTTGCTAAGTAAAGGGAAATTAGTCGAAGTGGGCAGTCCGCATGATATTATCCAAAAGTATAATACGGATAAGAAGGTTCGTTTAGAATATGTAGATTTGACGGCGAAGACGGTGGCCTTTGAGGAACTGCAGGGAGGCTTGGATTTGTCCGATGTTATCAGTATTCATTCCTGCGAACCAACTTTGGAAGATGTTTTCATCACTTTGACAGGAGGTACCTTAAATGTCTAATAAATTCAAAGGTATGATTTGGCTGAGAGGTCAAGTGACGCTAGCTAATAAAAGTATCCTATTGCAGGTTTTTATGCCGATTTTCCTCATTTTTCTCTATAAATTTATTTTTTCTCTGAATGGAGCTGGTAAGGAAATTGGAGCGGATAAACTAGCTATTATGTTGCTTACGATCTCTTTGCCTTTCTCTCTAGCTATGTCAGTTGGGACACCTATTATCATCATTCTAGCTGAGGAAAGAGAAAAACATAATTTGCAAAGTTTGCGCTTGGCTGGTGTGACAGCTGGTCAATACATTCTTTCTGCCTTAATCTGGCCAGCGATTATTGGAATTTTTTATATCGTCATTACCCCACTTTTGGTGGGAGCTAAGCTTTCCAATCATGTATTTAGCTATAGTTTGGTTCTCTTATTGACCATGCTGGTCTTAATTTTCTTCTTTTTAATGGTTGGTCTGTTTTGTAAAAATCAGGTCATGGCACAATCCCTTAGTGTTCCAGCTATGCTCTTGGCAGCATTTATTCCTATGTTTTCAAATATGAGCGAGGACTTGTCGAAGGTGTTGCGTTATAGCTTTATGGGCCTCTTTAGTAGTTATATGAAAGATTGGTCTCATTTCCATTTATGGAGCGGAGAATTTTTGGCTCTGCTAGTTTGGTTGCTTCTTTTTGCAGGAATTTCTTTCTATTTGATGCGCCATTTGCAAATCTTGGAGGATTAATCTAGGTCGCCAGACTGATTTTTAGCACTCTTGTAAAAAGAGTGCTAATTTTTTGAGTTTTTATCTTGACTTTGGAGTAGAAGAGTGTATAATAGAATCATGAGTTAGCACTCGAGGCGATTGAGTGCTAATCGACAGCAGAATCTTGATTGGAGGTGATGCCGTGGTCACGGAGCGTCAAAATGAGATTTTGAATTTGATTATTGATATCTTCACCAAGACCCACGAGCCGGTTGGCTCCAAAGCCCTGCAGGATTCCATCAATTCCAGCAGTGCCACTATCCGAAATGATATGGCGGCTTTGGAAAAGCAGGGGCTTCTGGAAAAGGCGCATACGTCCAGCGGCCGTAAGCCTAGTGTGGCTGGTTTTCAATACTTTGTCAAGCATTCTCTGTCCTTTGATCGTCTCGCTGAGAATGAACTCTATGAGGTTATCAAAGCCTTTGACCATGAGTTTTTCAACTTGGAGGACATTCTTCAACAGGCAGCGGATCTTTTGACCAAGCTCAGTGGATGCACGGTTGTTGCACTGGATGTAGAACCCAGTCGGCAGAGCTTGACAGCTTTTGATATCGTTGTGCTCAGTCAGCATACGGCTCTGGCAGTCTTCACCCTGGATGAGTCCAATACTATCACCAGTCAGTTTATGATTCCGCGCAACTTCCTAAAAGAAGACCTGGATAGGCTTAAAGGCCTGGTAAGGGAGCGGTTCTTGGGTCAGACAGTGCTGGACATCCATTACAAGATTCGGACGGAAATTCCGCAGATTATCCAACGCTATTTCACTACGACGGACAATGTCATCCAGCTCTTTGAGCATATCTTTGGGGATATTTTCAAGGAAAATGTGATTCTGTCTGGCAAGGTTCAGCTCTTGGAATTTTCAGATCTGTCAGCTTATCAGTTTTTTGATGACCCGCAGAAAGTAGCCTTTGAAATTCGCGATAGTTTGGCTGAAGATCAGATGCAAAGCGTGCGCGTGGCAGACAGTAGAGAAGACTGTTTGGCTGATTTGACGCTGATTTCCAGCAAATTCTTGATTCCTTATCGAGGATTTGGGGTGTTGGCAGTTGTCGGTCCGGTCAATCTTGACTACCAACGGCTGGTCAGTCAGATGAATGTCGTCAACCGCGTGCTGACCATGAAACTGACTGACTTCTATCGCTATCTGAGCAGCAATCACTATGAAGTCCATTAAATATAGTATAAATATTCCTAAAAAGGAGGTGCCTTGTGGTAAAACATAAACAAGAAGAACATCCACAAGATGTAGAAGTAAAAGAGGAAGCTGTCGAAACAGCTGAGCAGGCTGAATCAGCAAGTCTTGAAAAATCAGAATTAGAACTAGCCAATGAACGGGCAGAAGATTTTGAAAACAAATATCTCCGCGCTCATGCAGAAATGCAAAACATCCAGCGTCGAGCAAATGAAGAACGCCAGCAGCTGCAAAGATACCGCAGTCAGGACTTGGCAAAAGCTATCTTGCCTTCGATAGATAATCTGGAGCGCGCGCTTGCCGTTGAAGGTCTGACAGATGATGTCAAAAAAGGACTGGAAATGGTGCAGGAAAGCTTGATTCATGCTCTCAAAGAAGAGGGGATCGAAGAAATCTCAGCTGACGGAGCTTTTGACCATAACTATCACATGGCCATTCAAACCGTTCCAGCTGATGATGAGCACCCAGCTGACACTATAGCGCAGGTCTTCCAAAAAGGCTACAAACTTCATGACCGTATCCTTAGACCGGCTATGGTGGTTGTTTATAACTAGGAGGTAAGTCAGAAATCTTTGATTTCGTTGAAGCACCCCCGCAAGGGTGATTAGGTTGATCACGAGCGTTTGCGAAGTGAACTGCCAATCAGCTACTACGTAAGACTTGTCCGAAACGACAATAAACTATGAAGGAAGAAAACATTCGTTCAGCTTTGCTTTTAACGAGCGAAGCGAACCAAAGAAGAGTATCAAAAAGAAAATTAAAGTAAAAAGAGGTAAAAATATGTCTAAAATTATTGGTATTGACTTAGGTACAACAAACTCAGCAGTTGCAGTTCTTGAAGGAACTGAAAGCAAAATCATTGCAAACCCAGAAGGAAATCGTACAACGCCATCTGTAGTATCATTCAAAAATGGTGAAATCATTGTTGGTGATGCAGCAAAACGTCAAGCAGTGACAAACCCAGATACAATCATTTCCATCAAGTCAAAAATGGGAACATCTGAGAAAGTAGCTGCTAACGGTAAAGAATACACTCCGCAAGAAATCTCAGCTATGATTTTGCAATACTTGAAAGGCTACGCAGAAGAATACCTTGGTGAAAAAGTAAGCAAAGCGGTTATCACAGTGCCAGCTTACTTTAATGATGCGCAACGTCAAGCAACTAAAGACGCTGGTAAAATCGCTGGTCTTGAAGTAGAACGTATCGTCAACGAACCAACTGCAGCAGCCCTTGCTTACGGTCTTGACAAACAAGATAAAGAAGAAAAAATCTTGGTTTTTGACTTGGGTGGCGGTACCTTTGACGTTTCAATCCTTGAGTTGGGTGATGGTGTCTTTGATGTATTGGCAACTGCAGGTGATAACAAACTCGGTGGTGACGACTTTGACCAAAAGATTATCGACCACATGGTGGCTGAGTTCAAGAAAGAGAACGGCATCGACTTGTCAAATGATAAGATGGCGCTTCAGCGTTTGAAAGATGCAGCTGAAAAGGCTAAGAAAGACCTTTCAGGTGTAACTTCAACTCAAATCAGCTTGCCGTTTATCACAGCTGGCGACGCTGGACCTCTCCACTTGGAAATGACTCTGACTCGTGCTAAATTCGACGATTTGACTCGTGACTTGGTAGAGCGCACTAAAGAACCAGTTCGCCGTGCTCTTTCTGATGCAGGCTTGAGCTTGTCAGAAATTGACGAAGTAATCTTGGTTGGTGGTTCAACTCGTATTCCGGCTGTTGTAGAAGCTGTTAAGGCTGAAACTGGTAAAGAGCCAAACAAATCAGTGAACCCTGATGAAGTAGTTGCTATGGGTGCGGCTATCCAAGGTGGTGTTATTACTGGTGATGTCAAAGACGTTGTCCTTCTTGACGTAACACCATTGTCACTTGGTATCGAAACAATGGGTGGAGTATTTACAAAACTTATCGATCGCAACACTACTATTCCAACATCTAAATCACAAGTCTTCTCAACTGCAGCAGACAACCAACCAGCCGTTGATATCCACGTTCTTCAAGGTGAACGTCCAATGGCAGCAGACAACAAGACTCTGGGACGTTTCCAATTGACAGATATCCCAGCTGCTCCTCGTGGAATCCCTCAAATCGAAGTAACCTTTGACATCGACAAGAACGGTATCGTATCTGTTAAGGCTAAAGACCTTGGAACTCAAAAAGAACAACACATTGTCATCCAATCTAACAGCGGCCTGACTGATGAAGAAATCGACCGCATGATGAAGGATGCAGAAGCGAACGCTGAAGCAGATAAGAAACGTAAAGAAGAAGTTGATCTTCGTAACGAAGTTGACCAAGCTATCTTTGCGACTGAAAAGACCATCAAGGAAACTGAAGGAAAAGGCTTCGACGCAGAGCGTGATGCTGCCCAAGCTGCTCTTGATGAACTTAAGAAAGCGCAAGAAGACAATAACTTGGACGACATGAAAGCGAAATTGGAAGCTCTTAACGAAAAAGCTCAAGCGCTGGCAGTGAAACTCTATGAGCAAGCTGCTGCAGCTCAACAAGCCCAAGCGGGAGCAGAAGGAGCTGAAAACGCTGGCTCAACTAAAGCAGACGACGATGTCGTAGACGGAGAGTTTACGGAGAAATAGGCGGTGAGACAGAACTAAAAATTGAAAGTTTTTAGTTCGTAGTCGAACCCCCGCGAGGATGATTAGGATTTTTGGGAGTCTGAAAGACGAACCTAAAATCCAATCAGCTACCGCGTCAAAAGTTTTTCGAAAATTGGATGAGGCCGAAATGTTTTTGCTTTACCCTCGTTCTATTATTGAAAATGAAAGATGAGGACCTACCAAAACTGATAGCTACTAAGGAAGAACGTGAATATCTTTCACGATATGTTGATATTTCCAATTCGCGTTTAAATAATAATGACGTAAGTTTGTTGTTAGAATTTGAAGGTTGCGTTGGAAATAGTTCCATGAAGGAACGTAGTTTTGATAACTGGTGTTCTGACGGTAAGTATACTAGAAAAGAAATTAATGAGTATATTGTTGAGGATGACCATACAATCACTCATAATTATAGTTACTGCGATGATGATGGAACAAATGGCTCTTATTCTAAGAGGTATTCGAGAGCTAGAGATATTATCAACATACTTAGAGAGGTTCCAGGATTACTTAAGTAGTAAATATTTGAAATCCAGAGGTTGCAACCCAGCCTCTGTTTTTCGCTAAACTAGAGGGTGACGCTTATGAAGAAAGTGCTCTGTTTAATTTATCCTAATTTTTCACTTTATGAAGTAGTTGGTCTGACCAGTACTTTAGCTCTATCTTTTGGTGTTGAGGTTGATTATGCTGGTTCAGATAGAAATGTTATAACGTCGGAAGATGGACTTCCCTGTCAACCTACTAGAACATTGGATGAAGTGGTCATCGAAGATTATTCTTCTGTTATTTTGCCAGGAATGATAACTATTGTCCCTGCTTTGCATGATGAAAAATTGATTTCTTTCCTAAGAAGTTTGAAGCAGCAAGAGATTTTAATTGCAGCTATTTCCTCAGCACCCATTTTATTGGCGAAAGCAGGTTTGTTGAAGGAAACTAAATTTACTGGTGGGATTTGGCAAAACTTTTTTAACTATTTTGAATTTCTTCCTAGGAGAAATTTCAAAGCTCAAGCTGTTCTGCAAGATAAAAACATCATTACAGCTGTTGGTTTTGCACATCAAGCGTTTGCGAGAAAAGTGCTTCTTAGTCTAGGTTTGGTAGATAATGCTGACAACTATTTTAAAGAACGGAATCAGTATCCGGAAGAGGACTTGATATTCACTTTATCAGAAGAAGACTTTGCTGAAATGATGCATGAATTTGAAAATACTCTCTGATCAATATTTTCTATAATTTAAAGAAAGGAACATAAGTGTTCACAACTGAACACGGGTTCCAAAAATTCTGACTCAATATAAAAGAAAGGAACTGAACCCGACCTAAATTCTTGGAAAAAAGAGAAATCAGCCTAGGAGCATCGCTCCGTCGCCTGATTTTCTATTTTTTCAGTCGAATTTTACGGTCTTGGTATCTTACATGAACAATACAGAATATTATGACCGTCTAGGTGTCTCTAAGAATGCTTCTCAGGATGAGATTAAGAGAGCCTATCGGAAATTATCTAAAAAGTACCACCCCGATATAAATAAGGAAGCTGGGGCAGAGGACAAATATAAAGAAGTCCAAGAGGCTTATGAAACGCTGAGCGACGAGCAAAAGCGGGCAGCCTATGATCAATACGGTGCAGCGGGAGCTAATGGTGGCTTTGGCGGCGGTACAGGCGGATTCGGTGGTTTTGATGGCTCCGGCTTTGGCGGCTTCGAAGACATCTTCTCTAGCTTCTTTGGTGGCGGTGCTTCACGTAATCCTAATGCTCCACGCCAAGGGGACGATCTCCAGTATCGCGTGAATCTCCGTTTTGAAGAAGCCATTTTCGGAGCTGAGAAGGAAATCAAGTATAACCGTGAAGCGACTTGTCATACCTGTGCTGGGTCTGGTGCCAAGCCAGGAACTAGCCCAGTTACCTGTGGCCGCTGTCATGGCTCCGGCGTCATCAATGTTGATACCCAGACACCGCTTGGCATGATGCGTCGGCAAGTGACCTGTGATGTCTGTCACGGCCGAGGAAAAGAAATCAAAAGTCCTTGTGAAACCTGTCATGGAACGGGGCATGAAAAGCAGGCTCACAGCGTCAAGGTGAAAATCCCTGCTGGAGTGGAAACTGGTCAGCAGGTTCGTCTGTCTGGTCAAGGCGAGGCAGGCTTTAATGGCGGTCCTTATGGAGATCTTTACGTTGTGGTCCAAGTTGAGCCGAGTGACAAGTTTGAGCGAGATGGGTCTACCATTTACTACAAGCTCAATCTCAACTTTGTCCAAGCAGCTCTTGGTGACAGCGTAGATATTCCAACTGTTCACGGGGATGTTGAGCTGAATATCCCAGAAGGAACACAGACTGGCAAGCGTTTCCGCCTGCGTGGCAAGGGAGCACCGAGTCTGCGTGGTGGAAGTATGGGTGACCAGTATGTTACTGTCAATGTTGTGACGCCTACTGGCCTCAACGACCGGCAAAAAGCTGCCCTCAAAGAATTTGCGGAAGCTGGCAATATCTCGGTCAATCCTAAGAAAAAAGGCTTCTTTGACAAAATGAAAGATGCCTTGGAAGATTTGTAATTATATAAAAAGGAGCAGCCTAATGCTGTTCTTTTTATGTTTTCTAGAAGGCCATTGGGTAAATGTAGTCAAAAAAGAGAGCCGCTTTGACCAGCCTTTTAAATAAAAGAAATTCGCTATAAAGAGCAAAGTGATTTTTTCTATTTGCTTTTACAAAAATTAATTGTTTTTTTAAGCAAAATCTATTGTAAAAATTTCCTAAAAGATATATGATAATACTATATGTATAAAACGCATCTTTTTAGCCTGCTGGGGAGTTGGCTAGGAAGGTATTGGGAGATTAGCTTTATACATTTTAGGAAAAAGGGGATTTATAAAGTGAAAAGTTTTAAAAAAGTGCAGGAGCGAATTCAGAAATATTCGATTCGCAAATTGTCTGTCGGTGTGGGCTCAGTTGCCATTGCAGCTCTGATTTTTGGGAGTTCTTTGTCCAGTTCGACAGTTGCTGCGGATGAAGTAGGAGGCGGTGCGACTGCTCACTATACTTATGTTGAAGAGCAAGAGCTAACAGAGCAGGAAAAAGGGCTGATTAAGAAAGGTCTGCCTGAAAATCTGCAAACAGGGGAAAACTATTACCTGATTTATCGTAGGAAGGATAAGCAAGCCATCTTGCCAAATACAGGACATAATGTTCAGCCGCTTCTCAGCCTATTTGCGGGAACGGCTATTTTGGCTGTCTTGGTATTCTCACGAAAGAAATCTGGCAAATTACTAGGAGTGCTTTTGCTAGGTAGCTTGGGACAGACTCTATTAAAGTCTCCTCAAGCGTTTGCGCTAGAAAATCGGGAATTGCTTTCCTATAACCGTCAAGTTGCGGTTTCGTCAACAGTTTCTGAAGCGGATGTGACCATTGCAGGCTATAACTATATCGGTTACTTTACCGCTTCTGATTTGCTGGCTTTGACAGGAACCAAGCCAACTTCTCTGCCATCCGGTCAAGAAGCTCGAGGACAAGCAGAATTATCAGAAGCTGCAAAAGAGGATTCTGATTCTATTGATCGAGCTGCTCAGGCAGGGTTGCTGTATCAGCTGAACCCTGCTGCAAATGATTCAGGGGTATCAGGGAAGCTTCCAGCTCCTCAGCCATCAAATCCAACTATAGAGACGGCAAAAGGGGAAAGCTTACAAGAGCCTGCATTGCCAGAGTACAGCGGCGGCGTTAATGGCCAATCAACTGTGCAAGCAGAAAATCCCAGCTATACAATTTCGGAAGGCACGGCAGGAGATACAGCCCCAGTTGAGCCAGCCCTCCCAGAATACACTGGCGGCGTTAATGGCGAATCAGCAGTTCAAGCGGACAATCCAGTCTATGATGCTCCAGTAGCTACAGTTAGTGACCCAGCTCCGGTCCAGTCAGGCCTCCCAGAATCCACTGGCGGCGTTAACGGCGAGTCGACAGTTCAAGCGGAGAATCCAGTCTACACTGCCCCAGTCGGTACAGCTGGTGACACATCTCCAGTTGAGCCAGCCCTCCCAGAATACACTGGCGGCGTTAATGGCGAATCAGCAGTTCAAGCGGACAATCCAGTCTATGATGCTCCAGTAGCTACAGTTAGTGACCCAGCTCCGGTCCAGTCAGGCCTCCCAGAATCCACTGGCGGCGTTAACGGCGAGTCGACAGTTCAACCAGAACAACCTAGTCTACATACAGACATCAAGCTAGAAACGATTGAACCTCAAGTTGTCAACAAGACAGATGATAGCAAGT
>CAUSOG010000002.1:0-116678 GCA_963533195.1 uncultured Streptococcus sp.
CAAATCCGGCAATTCCTCTGTGAAACGCAAGACTGGAACCTTGTCAGGCAGCGTCGCATTTTTGCTGCGGATATTGAAAAGCTGAACGCCGTCCACACGAGCATCTACCAGCATGAGCTGGAGACTGGTCTGTCCATTCCATTTATTGACAGAGAGGTTGACAGCCAGCTCCAGATTCTTGGTTTGGGCAAACTCTGTCGCCAGGTTTCCTTGCCCAAAAGCTACTACTTCAAAAGATGCATCTTCCTGAGAAATTTTCAGCTTGAGATGGCTATTGCCAGCCCCCATAGTCCGAGCATTGTCCACTTTAAAATCCTTGAGGTAAAAAAGTGGCTTCTTATTGTCCATACCAAAAGGCGTCAGTTTTTCAAAGCTTTTGAGTGTATCCAGGGTCAGTTGTGGCAGGTGCAGCTCCTCGTCTAAGTACAGGGCTGTTTTGCCAGTTAAATCCAAATCATTGTCTAAGATGTAGGCCGTCAAAATATCGGCAAGCTCCGCCAGCTTATCTGCTTCGAGAGTCATACCTGCTGCTCCAGCGTGTCCACCAAAAGCTACAAAGAGATCACGGTGACTGTCTAAGGCCTCAAAAATATTGATCGCATCAATACTGCGGGCACTGCCCTTAGCGATGCCATCCTCGACATTAAGCACTATGACTGGCTGGTGCAGCTCTTCCAGCAAGCGCCCAGCGACAATCCCTAGCACACCGGGATTCCAGCCTTCCTTGGCCAGCACCTGCACTGGTCTCTTAGGATCCAGCATGGTTTGTGCCTCTTCATAAATCTGCTGGACGATTTCCTTGCGCTCGTCATTTTTCTGATTAATCATAAGCGCAATATCACGAGCTTCTTCATCGTCAAAGCCTGTTAAAAGCTCAACCGCAGGATTGGGATCATCCAGCCGTCCCAAGGCATTGAGTCTGGGGGCAAGCTGGAAACCAACCGTTTCTTCATCCAGTTCATCAGGTTGAATGCCTGCGATTTTGAAGAGTTCCTGAAGTCCTACTCTCTGGGTGTTTTTGAGGACGGAAAGGCCGTATTTGACTAGGATCCGATTTTCCCCCGTCAGACTGACCATATCGGCAATAGTGCCAATGGCAACTAAGTCCAAAAGTTCGACTTGGACTTCTTCCAGCAAGGCTGTTGCCAGCTTAAAAGCCACCCCACAACCGGCTAAATGCTTGAAAGGATAATCTGCTCCGCTATGTTCCGGATGGACGATTGCATAAGCGTTTGGTAGCTCCTCAGGCATGGAGTGGTGATCCGTCACGATGACATCCACGCCCAGAGACTGAGCTAGCTCGATAGCTTCAAGGCCAGCCACTCCATTATCCACTGTAATAATGAGCGAGATGCCTTGATTTTCAATAAAATATTTGTAAACACTGCTATTAGGGCCATAGCCATCCGTAAAGCGATTGGGCAGATAAACCTGACACTCAGCCCCCAGCTGCTCCAAGGCTTCCTTGACAATCGATGCCGAGGTCATCCCATCAGCATCATAATCGCCATAGATCAAAATCTGCTCGTAATTCTCAATCGCTGCGCGAATGCGCTCCACTGCCCGCTCCATATCATGCAGGTGATAAGGGTTGTGAAGCTGGTCTAAACTAGGCTCCAAAAATTCCTGTAAAGCCTCTTCAGTCTGGACACCTCTTTGGTAAAGAAGACTGGCAGCAGCAGGTTCTAATCCAGCTTTCTTAGCCTGTTTTAAAAATTTTTCATCTGTAAAATTAGTGGCAAACTGCCAGTCGTATTTTGAGCTAATCATGATGAGTGAAACACTTTCTCCGTTCAATCTTGTCTGAATATTATAACATGAAAAGACTGGTTCAACCAGTCTCAAACTTTCTATAAGCTAGTAAACATTCTGTCTTACTCGTCCAAGTAAAGCCCCTTAGCAACGCTTTGGTCAATAACTTCCTGAGCCAATTCCCAAAGAGTTTCAGAGGTTTCTTGAATAAAGGATTTCTTAGCGATGACCTGAGACTTGGTCAGGCCATAAGGGTTGTCATGGGGCTGAGCGACTTCCAAATGATTGAGCAGAGGAACCAGAGCGTCCAGCACTCGGGCATATTTAGCCTCTATGCTCATGCCGGTCTCAAACTCCTGCCAAAGCCCTAAAAAGGAATCCTGCTGATCTGACGGTAGCTTGTCTAAACTGATTTTCAAGGACTCCAGCTCTCTATCGTAAGAATCGCTCTTGCCCACATCGTCAAAGATAAAGGTATCACCAGCGTATATTTCACCCAAATCATGAATCAATAACATAGACATGACCTTTTCCAGATTGACTTCTTCAGGGATATATTCTCGAAAAACTAGCGCCATGAGCGCACCCTGCCAACTATGCTCTGCAGAATTCTCAAAACGATAGGCATCCAAGGTCCGATTGTTGCGATGAGTGGCTTTCAGCTTTTCCAGCTCATTGGTAAAAGCCAGTTGCTGTTGTAGACGTTCAAGCATGTGGAACTCCTTTGAAATGTTTTTATAGCTAATTCTATTCAAAATTTATAGTTACTCTTAAGGCTCTATATGATTTTCTTAAAAAACTAAATTTTCACTTCTTTTCTGTCTCTCTTCCCTCGCCACCGAATCACCAACTCTGATGTCAGGTGGGTCAGGATAATTGTCAGAAGAAAGGCCCAACGGCCGGTTTCCCACTTGGTCAGCTGCTGGGATTTGAGCAGAAAGAAAGATAACTCAATAAAGATGGGATGGAGGAAGAAATAAAGGATACTTAGATCTTTTAAATGTCGCCAGTTTTTTTCGCGCTTCCACTCTGCTTTTAACAACCAATTGAATAAGAAAAGTGTAAAGGGAATGAGAGCAAAGAAAAAGTTTTTATCCAGTCCCTGCCTGATGTAAACCAACACTCCTTCGCCTGCTAGGAAAAGACTTGCCAACAGAAGAGACAGCCAGCGTTTTTTCTGAAATAAGGCTATCTGACCGTAATCAGCTAGAAAGTAGCCTAAATAGATAAAAATGGGCGTATAGAAGAGGCCATTTCTGCTGGTGAAAAAGAGCTTGGCATAGGCATCATACCAGTCCGTCAGCAGACTAGGCGTAAGGTAGGCGTGATATGTCTCAATAGCACCTAAGGCATAGAGAACCAGTAAAAGGACAAATGTTTTCTTTGGACCCAACTTCCTATACAAGAAATGGACCAGCAGCAAGCCTAAGAGAAAGGCAGGGATATACCAGAGCTGGTAGCTCATTCCTATGTAGAAGAGCGCTGCTAGAATAGCCAGCGGAGCTAGGTAGAGAGGCAAGTGCAGAGATTGGAAATAAGTCAAAGCATAGGGGAAATAGACCAAACTCCAGAAGCCATAGACCTTTAAAATGCCTTTGATATACAAAGTCAGTTTCGTAGAACCGTGCTCTCGCTTCCAGCGTACTCGGAAAAAATAGGCTGAAGAAATTAAAAAGAAAGGGACTGCCATGCGGCCAAACATACTCTTTTGAACAAAATGCAGGGCTTCATGTTCAAAAAGCCTCTGGCAATGGACCATAATCACCAAAACGGAAGCGATATATTGAAAAAGGCTGAGGAGGGCATAATTGACTGGCTGCCCTGACCCTACGACTTCTCTCCTTTGCATCAGGCTTTCTCCTTACGAGGTTTGTTTAAGATGTAAATGAGCACTTTTTCGTTCGATTCAGCACTTGGCTAGCCAAACATGCTGAAAGGCGGCAATGTCCCGATAAGGAGATTGGTTGCAGACTGCTAGCTCCATCTTAAGCATCTTTTCAGCCCAGTCAGGGACGGTTTTATAGTCATTTGCCTGCAAGCCATAAAAAATCCGTACTCCCTGATAATCCTCAACTTCTAACGGAAGACCTGAAATCACTTCCTGAACCTGATAGACCTTAGCAGCTCCCATGCTGTGGGTTTGATATTCCTGTCCCGCCAACAGTTGCTGGGCTTTTTCTATGTCATTTTCAAAAACCACTGTATGCATAATGCGTCCAACCTCGTGATGCTTAACCAAAGAAATTTTGCCGTCCTTTTTTAAGAGGCGTGAAAATTCTGTCAAATAGAGAGCAGCATCGGATACATACTCTAAGACATTATGACAGACGATGACATCAAAAGACTGGTCAGGCAGATTTTGCAGAAGGTCAAAGCTGCCTTGCAATTGCTCATAGGAAAAGTCCTGCTTGCGCTCGGCAATCATTTCTGAACTGGGCTCGATGGCGGTCACTTGGTTCTTTTCCGCTAGAAAATCAGCCACAATCCCAAAACCGCTACCGAAATCAAGAATTTTCTGGCCCTTCAGCGACTCTAGAAAGGCAAAAACAATATCATATTGCAGTTTTCCCCAAGGTGCCTGCAGATGAGCTTTGTAGGCTTGTAGATTAGCTGTCATAAAACCTCACTTATAGTTAAACATATTGGCTGCCATCTTGTCGGCAATTCTTGGAAAAAGCGTATAAAGCTTGTGGGCAAGATTGAGAATGCCAGGTAGATTAATTTCCCGCTTCTTTTTACCAAAGGAACTGACAATTTTGCTCGCTACAAAGTCAGGCTCAAGAATATACTTGTCGACTGCTTTTACATAGGAACCGTCAGGATCCGCTTGATCGAAAAAGGAAGTTTTGATAGGACCTGGATTAACCGTCGTGACATAGACCCCAAAAGACAGGAGTTCCAAACGCAGGGCATTAGAAAAGCCAATAGCCGCAAACTTGGTCGCTGAGTAAAGACTGGACTTGCTACTTGCAATGAGGCCGGCCATACTAACGATATTGACGATATGTCCTTGACCTGCCTGCTTCATGCGAGCTCCAAAGATACGGGACAAATTCATCAGGGCAAAGGTATTGACTTCAAACATGGCCTCGATATCACTGGAGCTGATTTTGTCAAATTCCTCAAAAATCCCATAACCAGCGTTATTGACCAGGACATCTACGTGGCCATACTGGCTGTCAATCCGCTCAGCAAATCTTTCCAGGGCAGAGCTGTCTGTAATATCTAGCTCCACTAGGTCAAGATTGTCTTTTTCTCCATATAGTTTTTCCAGCTTAGCCTTGCTCCGTCCGACCAAAATCAGTCGGTCACGGGGCAAGAGCTTGACCATTTCCTGAGCCAATCCACCGCTAGCCCCAGTGATGATGATGGTTCTCATATCTCCACCTCTTCCAAGTCCTTGACCACATGGACCTTTTCAAAGATAGCACTGGCATCGCGACGCATTTGGCTGATGTCCTTGGCCAAAAAGCGAGCACTGATATGATTGAGCAGGAGGCGCTTAGCACCAGCTTCCTTGGCTACTTCTGCGGCTTGCATATTGGTAGAATGACCGTGATTACGGGCAAGTTTTTCATCTCCCTTGCCATAAGTTGCTTCATGGACCAGTACATCTGCTGCCACAGCCAAGCGGACACTGGCAGCAGTCTTCCGAGTATCACCCAGAATAGCAATGGTCTTGCCCGGACGAGGAGCTGAGATATAATCGGCTGCAATGATTTTGGTTCCATCATCTAGGACAATATCCTGACCGTTCTTAACTTTACCAAAGAGGGGACCAAAGGGAACGCCCGCCTCTCTTAGCTTATCCGCATCCAGCGTTCCTTCCAAATCTTTCTGCATAACCCGATAGCCCACACAGAAAATCGTGTGATCCAGCTTATCCGCATAAACAGTGAACTTGTCCGTTTCCAGAATCTTGCCCAGACTGTTTTCATCAAACTCATGAAAATCAATCCGATAAGGCAGACGAGAACCAGACACGCGCAAGCTAGATAGGACAAAGTTCTTAATGCCTTTGGGACCATAAATTTCTAAATCCGTCTGCTCTTCATTAGCCTGAAAAGAACGACTGGATAGAAAGCCCGGCAAGCCAAAAATATGGTCGCCATGCAGATGCGTGATGAAAATCTTGCTGATTTTGCGCGGTTTAATCGTCGTCTCCAAGATCTGGTGCTGGGTGCCTTCGCCACAGTCAAACATCCAGACTTCATTGATTTCCTCCAAAAGCTTGAGGACAAGACTGGATACATTGCGGGCCTTGGAGGGCTGACCGGCTCCGGTTCCTAAAAATTGTAATTGCATGTTATTCTTTCTAAATGATATAAATCATGGCAGAGCGATTCTGCGAGTGATAGTATTTCCTGCCAGCATAGGACTGGGCCAGCTGACTGACTTCCTCTTGATTGTATCCCAGAACTCTCTGGCTGCCATCCGCCAACTGCTGCCAATCGGTTAAAGCAGTCAGCGCCTGACTGTCCACGACTTGAGATTCAGCTTTGAGAGGTGCCATTTTGATTCGCCCAGCTTCTTCGTAGACCAAGTACTGTGGAAAGACTTGGGCGATTTCAAAGAGCAAGTCAGCTGTTACCGGCTCTGGCTTTTCAGGAAAGACCAAGCCGACTTCCTCACTCTCATAGCAAAATCCATAGGACTTGCCAGAAAGATTGAGCCGGACAAAAGGCTTATTTTCTAAAAATCTGGGATTCGCATTCCACAAGTCCAGCGCTTGACTGATTTCTAAAAAATAGGCTGTCGCAGCTTCCGGACTTTTCTTCTGATAAAGCTCAGCAAAGTAAGCATTGATAACGCTGGGCGGCGGTGTGATGAAGCTAAGCTTCTGCTCTTCTGTCAGGCCAGCCAATACTTGCTCTAAGTAGACCCTGTCTAGGCTCGTAAAACCGCCGTATTTCAAGGCCAAGTCAATATAATCAGTCATAAAATTCTTCCAGTTTCCATTTGTTTTTCTCGGCAATCCAGCCTGAAATGACTTCGACATCGTCTTTGTATTCTCGATTCCCGATAATTGCGACTTTCTCTAAATCATGAATCTTGTAAGCTTTAGCCGGTGCTACCTTGATGGTAAAAGGCAGAAAGAGCTCTTTCATCCGCTCCAGCAGGACTTGCTGCAAAAGAGCTCTGCTATTGTCCGCCTTAGCCGAAATCAAAGAATAAGGAGTCAGGGTCGGGGTGAAATGCTCCGCCTTGTCCGCTTTGTTATAGAGAGTCAATCGAGGAATATCCAGCATGTCCAACTCTTTCATAATGTCGAGGACGGTCTTTTCATGCTCCTCATGATGAGGGTCGCTGGCGTCAATAACATGGACCAGCAAATCAACATTTTTGCTCTCTTCCAGAGTCGACTTAAAGCTAGATACTAGCTCTGTCGGCAAATCCTGAATGAAGCCAACCGTGTCTGTCAGCGTGACATTGAGCTGACCACTGAGATTGATGTTCTTGGTCGTGGCATCTAGCGTCGCAAAGAGTTCGTCTGCCTCATACTGACTCTTACTAGTCAAGCAGTTCATAATAGTGGACTTGCCAGCATTGGTATAGCCGATGAGGCCGATTTTGAAAATACTGGATTCCAGCCGTTTTTCACGAACGGTTGCGCGATTTTTCTCCACAGCCTTGAGCTGGCGCTCAATATCATGAATCTGATTGCGGACACTGCGTCGATTGAGCTCCAGCTGGCTTTCACCAGGACCACGGGAGCCAATGCCACCTGCCTGACGGCTGAGCATGATGCCCTGCCCAACCAAGCGAGGCAAGAGGTACTTGAGCTGGGCCAAATGAACTTGGAGCTTTCCTTCATGACTCCTAGCCCTCATGGCAAAAATATCCAAAATTAGCTGCATACGGTCAATAACCTTGACACCCAAGCTTTCCTCCAGATTGACATTCTGCCGAGGTGTCAGACGGTTATTAACAATGACAGTCGAAATCTCTTCGGCATCAACCATCTGCCGGATTTCTTCTAACTTGCCAGAACCGACAAAGGTCTTGCTGTCATACTTCTCCCGCTTCTGGCTATAGGAGCTAACTACCTCAGCCCCTGCAGTCTTAGCTAGGCTTTGCAGCTCCTCCATGGATAGATCAAAATTCTCCGTATCTGCTAGTTCCACACCGACCAGAAAGACACGCTCTGTTTTTTTCTCTGTTTCTATCATCTCATATCCTTACTAAGACTTGGTCAGCCAGCTACTTATCCAGAAAATTCTTGATGTCTTCCATGACCTGACTTTTGTAGTCTGGATTTCCCACTTGATAAAAGGTCACGGACATCCGATTGCGAAACCAAGTCAGCTGGCGCTTGGCAAAACGGCGGGTATTCTGCTTGAGCTTGTCCACGGCCTCTTCAAGGCTCATCTGACCTTCAAAGTAGGGGAAAAGTTCCTTGTAGCCGATACCCTTGCTGGCTTGACTGGTCGGAGCTTTCTCAAACAGCCAGCGAGCTTCTTCTAAAAGTCCGGCTTCTAGCATCAGATCTACTCGCTGATTGATTCGCTCATAAAGTGCTTGTCTTTCATCATCTAGACAAATCAGCAGGGCTTCATAGTCTGGTTGATTGTTTTCTAGTTGACCACCTAACTGAGCAATCTCCAGCGCCCTCATAGCCCTGCGTCGATTCAGCTGGGGAATCTCGATACCCAGCTCTGCTATTTTACTAAACAAATCCTCATCCGACCAACTATCCAGCTGCGCCCGATAGGCCAGAATCTCCTCGTGAGGGACGGTTCCGCCCAGATGGTAGCCCTCAAGCAAGCTCTGGATATAGAGCCCTGTGCCGCCGCAAATGATGGGCAGCTGACCTTGAGCCGCAATCTCGCGAATAGCCTGAGCCGCCTCAGTCACAAAATCATAGGCCGAGTAGCTTTCTCCAACCTCCCGCACATCCAGCAGATGATGGGGAATGCCCTCCTGCTCTTCAGGATGAATCTTGGCCGTGCCAATATCCAAGCCACGATAGACCTGCTGGCTGTCACCGCTGATGATTTGGCCATTGAAGCGCTTGGCTACCTTGATACTCAGAGCCGTTTTTCCGACCGCCGTAGGCCCCACTATCACAATTATCTTGGTTTTCATCTTTTTTCCTTGAAAAAATTTTGATTTTTCGTTACTATTAATTATAACATAAATAATAAAAGTTCAGAAAAGGAGAAATCACATGGCTAAAGGATTTGGAAAAGGCGTTCTTACAGGAGTTGCAGCTACTGTTGCTGCTGTGGCAGGCGCAGTATATGCAGTCAAGAAAAAAGTCATCGAACCTGAAGAACAAAAAGCGGCTTTCATCGAAGAAAACCGTAAAAAAGCAGCTCGCAAACGTGTAGCACACTAAGCCTGCACATTTCACTAAAAAGCCTGGAAAAATCCGGGCTTTTTTCTTTTTTGAAAAAACAGCAGTCAAATCGACTGCTGCAAACAAAACAATTAGACTCTAAGAGCCCTCTCTTTCTTGGGCGGTTGAATACCATGAGAGCTTAAGATATAATTGCTTAAGAGTAAAAATACTAACAGCTCAAGAACAAAAAACAAATCGAAAGCAGGATTGGAAGACAGAGAAACGAAAGGAATTGCGAGACACACAATTATGACATAAAAGATTTTCAAGCGTTTGATATAAAGCCAGAAGAGGTCAAGGCTTTGCCTGCCATTGATCTGCGACTTAGACTTGCTTCCCGAGTACCAGATGATAAATGCTTCCGCAAAAAAGAATAAACCTAGCAAAATGATCATTCTCCAAAAATGAACCTGCAGTAGAATTCCCACCGCTAGCAATAACAAAACACCCAAGCTCAGCGCTAGCACTGCTCGCCTAGTATTAGTCATAAAATCAACTCCTTTATATGACTACGAAGAACAGTCAAATTAATTGTTCCTAATCGATTAGATTGCTCTAGGAGAACATATTTTATTTCGGCTTTATTTTACCACTTGGCAAGAAAACTTACAAATAATACGATAAAGCATTATAGAAGTTATTGGTTACTGAAAAAAGCCACCATTCGGTGACTTTTCTACACGCTTATCTCCCTTGCATAAACTCTTGGAAACGATGAGTATCAAAGTAAATAGTAGATGCAATCAATTTGTCTGATTCATCAAATTTTAAAAATTCCGCCACATCCAACTCTAGTTTTTTTCCGTGTGGTGACTGCAGGCGATAGCGATTTAAAGCCGCTACTTCTCGTCCCTCTACAAATAACTTCTTCACTTCAAGATACTGGCTTAAAGCATAGAATTGACCTGCGCCTTGCAGATAAACATCACGCCCTTGCCTGATCTCCTGACTGTCGCACATTCCATAATTAAAGTTTTCAGCTACAAAATCCTCCCATCCGCCTTTATTGACTGCATTAAAATAGCTTTCTGCTAATGTTCTTGTATCCATTTGGAACCTCCAAAAATTATTTAGGCTGTTTTCAAACCAATGAAAGCTATGCCCACTTAAGAGTATACAAAAAGCAATATGACTACAGCCTGTCATATTGCTGAAGATTTTTTTGAAGAGTATGAATTAATTTATCCTGCAGTTCTTTTGGCGATATGACTTTTACTTGATGAGCAAAACTTAAAATCAATTCGAAAAAGTCCGATGTCAATGCTCTGAAAGCATGGACCTTTATTCTGGTTTGCTCAAGAGTGATTTCTTCTTCTGTGAAGTGGTCATAAATTTTTGGAAGCGCAGATTCTGTGAAAATCAGCTCTACTTCTTCTTTATTGCCCTCAACTTTATCTTTGGATGGATTTAGAAAAAGATCTAGCTTTTCTTGAGATAAAAGAGGGTAATCTCCAGCTTCGATACCCTCTTCTACTTGCTGCAAATCACGAATCCTGCTGAGTTTGAAAAAACGAAAATCTAACTTGTCTAAGCAATAGCCGATAACATACCAAGCATTTAGTTTAAAAATCAGACGATAAGGAAGAATCGTTCGCTGGCTTTGTTCTTGTTTTTTAGAATAGTAAGAAAAGGAAATTTTCTTCCCAGTTTGTATAGCCTGTTCAATCTCAAGTAAATAATTTGTATTGAGAGACCACGAAGTAAGATCGAAGTAAAAAGGATTAACCTTATCGGCCGCTTCTTGAGAAACAAGCTTATGCTCAATACTATCAAAACTAGGATGTCCAACAATTTTGCCAACATTTTGGCTCATATTGATGATAAACTGCTTTTCTTCTTCTGTGAAAAAGCTACTGTCCATCTTGTAGTCATCCGGTATATAAAAACCACCTTTATCCCCACGTTCAGAGTAGATAGGGATTCCGGCTAAGCTGAGCGTATCCATATCTCTATATACTGTGCGGGTAGATATTTCAAAGCGTTCAGCAATTTCTTTAGCGGTTATCTGCCTCTTATTCAAAAGGGCTAGTAGAATATAAATTAATCGTTCTAGTTTCATGAGTTTTCTTTTCTTATTACAATCGGCACAGCATCAAATAGTCATCTTCCCTCTCTTCAACCGTGACAAAGCCCAGTCTTTGATAAAAGCGAACGGCGGGATTGCCTTTTGAAATGGAGAGGGAAACACCTAGGTAGCCTTTGGACTTGAGCAAGTCCAGCATGGCCGTCATCAACTGCTGCCTAAAGTCCTTGATATACATCTCTAATTCTGGCTCCTTCAAGATACTTCTAGGCAGCGGCTCTAGACCTTGGGGGATAAAAATAGCTTGGTAAAGAAATTCCTCTAAGAGCAGGATTTCCTCTGGCTTTAAGGCTCTAATCTCGGCCATGATTTCTCCTTCTAGATCAACTGCTCTTCACCTATGCCTGCCTCCGCTAAGATTTTGGCCACTCGGTCAAACTGCAAGCGGAAATGCTCCAGCTTATGACCGTCTGATCCCACTGAAAAGTGCTGACCGCCCAGCTCCTTGACTAGCGAAAGAGCGTAGATATAGAGTTCCTCGTGTCCATAGAGGTACATGGACTTGCAGTTGAGCTCAAAAGCCAGACCATAATCAATCATCTTTTGAAAAAGCTGTCGCAGCTCTGTTTCGAAAGCTTTTAACTCCTCTACGGTAAGCGCAAATTTTCGGAAACCATAGTCAAAGTGAGCTAGTACATCTGCTGGCACAGCCTCGATAGCCTCTTCTAACTCTCTCAGGTAGGAGGGAATTAACTCCATCTTATCCAGCTGCAGGACAGGATCTTCCAGATAGTCAAAACTGCCATTGTGGTGGACGGACAGGAGCTTGAGGTCATATTCCTTGTCCGCTAGGAAAGCTAGGATATCCTCCTTACGCGGAGCGTAATAGCCAATTTCAATGCCCTTTTTGATGCGGTTGCCATATTGCTGGTTCAGCTCTGCTATTTTTGCTGAATAGGCCGCATAGTCAGGCACATCATCATGAGGCGAGGCTGCTTCGTAGGGGTAGGGATTAGACAAATCATAGTGCTCGGTGGTGACAATCTCGCCCTCATAATGGTCCAGATAGTCACAGAAATCTGCCTCAGAATCATAGGAAAAATAGGTATGAAGATGGTTGTCGCGCATGCTGGACCGCCTTTCTGCAAATCTTATATCCGTTTAGTATTGGTTAATTTCAGGCCGGTCATGAATCCGGCTCTGCTTGCCCTGACGGGCCTGGAGGACGGCCTCTATCTCTTTTAGACTGACGCCAGTCTCGACGAGAGCAACCGCCAGATGGTAGAGCAGATCAGCTGTCTCATTGGCCATCTCGTCTTTGTCAGCATTTTTAGCAGCAATGACCACTTCTGTCGCTTCTTCACCGACTTTTTTGAGAATCTTGTCCAACCCCTTGTCATAGAGGTAGCTGGTATAGGAGCCTTCCTTGGGCTCTTTTTTGCGTTTGAGGGCTTCTTGATAGAGGGTTTCTAGCATAGTATCTCCTTGTTACTGTCCTTATTTTACTATAAAAAGCAATTCTTTCCAATGGCGGGCCGGAGGCTCGATACTGATTTCTTAGTTTTATTTTTGCATTAACCAAGTACAAAAGTAAAGCAAGGGAGCTTTTAGTCAATTTTGCTGTCTTCTTCATCCCAGATTGTATGGAAAAAGCAGGATTTGGCACCGGTGTGGCAGGCTGCTCCCTGCTGATCTACCTCGATCAGCAGGGTATCTTGGTCGCAATCAGCTGTGATTTTTTTGACAGTCTGGTAGTGGCCACTGGTGGCTCCCTTATGCCAAAGCTCCTGCCGTGACCGGCTCCAGTACCACATCTGACCGCTGGTACGGGTCAGCTGGTAGGCCTCTTCATTGAGATAGGCCAGCATGAGAACTTCTTTGCTGGTGTGGTCTAGAATAATGGCAGGTATAAGACCGCCTTGCTTTTGAAAATCTAACTTCACTTCTGTCATCAGATGCGCACCTCCAATCCAGCTGCCTGCATGGCTTTTTTGGTCTCTGAGATGGAGACCTGCCCATAATGGAAAATCGAAGCTGCTAAAGCACCTGTCGCTGCAGTCTTTTCAAAAACTTCTAGGATATGCTGGCTACTGCCAGCACCACCAGAGGCGATGATGGGAACGGAAACCACTTGGGAGACGGCTTCCAGCATCGGCAAGTCAAAACCGGACTTGGTCCCGTCCTTGTCCATACTGGTCAAAAGAATTTCCCCCGCTCCGAGACCGACAGCTTCCTGGACCCAGTCTAACAGGTCGCGACCGCTGTCCTTGCGGCCGCCAGCCAGATAGACATGCCAGCTGCCATCCGCTTCTTTCTTAGCATCCACTGCCAGTACCACGCATTGACTGCCGAATTTCTCAGCACAGTCAGCTAAAAGCTGAGGTTTTGCCAGTGCTGATGAATTAACTGCAACCTTATCCGCCCCAGCCTGGAGCATCCGCTTCATGTCTTCAACCGTGCGAATGCCACCCCCGACAGTAAAAGGAATGAAAACCTGCTCCGCCACGCGCCGGACCATCTCGACCGTCGTGTCCCGCTCCTCATGGGTGGCGGTGATGTCCAGAAAGACCAACTCATCGCAGCCAGCTTCATAATAAGCCTTGGCAGCATCAACTGGATCGCCCACATCAGTCAGATTGACAAAGTTGATGCCCTTGACCACCCGGCCGTCCTTGACATCCAGACAGGGAATGATTCGTTTTTTCAGCATGGCTAGCCCCTTTCTGCTTCCTTGATCTGTTCTAGGCTAATTCGTCCACTGTAATAGGCCTTGCCCACAATGGCGCCAGCCAAGCCCAGCTTTTTCAGCTCTTCCAAATCCTCTGCTGACTGGATGCCGCCAGAGGCAATGACTTGAGCATCCTTGAGCGCTGCCAGCAGTTTTTGGTAATGCTTGATATTGGGGCCAGTTAGAGTCCCGTCTCGGTCTACATCCGTATAGACAAAGAGTCGGACACCGATTTTTTCCATGGCCAGCGCCAGACTGATATAGTCCTGATTGCTGGTTTCCAGCCAGCCTTCAGTCGCAACTAGACCTTCTTTCGCATCAATGCCAATCACGATTTTACTGCTTCTAAAGCGCTCCAGCGCTTCCTTAACAAAATCAGGATTTTTAACAGCCATAGAGCCAATAATGACACGGTCAATGCCGACCGCTAGGTAATCTTCAATCTGCTCCAGACTGCGGATGCCGCCCCCGACTTGGATAGCTAGACCAGTTTCCGCTTTAATCTGGGCAATCAAATCTCGATTGGCCGCCCGACCTTCTAATGCCCCGTCCAAGTCAACCACATGAATCATGGTAACGCCCGCTTCTTTGAAAACTCGAGCTTGCTCCAAGACATCGGGATTGACCACCGTCTTCTGGCTAAAATCCCCTTTAAAAAGGCGGACGGCCTGGCCGTCTTTGATATCAATAGCGGGCAGTATTTTCATAGACATACTCCTTAAACTTCTCTAGGATACCGAGGCCAACAGCACCAGACTTTTCTGGGTGAAACTGGCAGCCAAAGACCGATCCTCGTTGAATCATGGCTGGGATTGGTAGCCCATAATTAGCCGTCACATCCAAGTACTCCTCTGGAACATCTGTATAGTAGCTATGGACAAAATAGACTGACTGGCCCTCAAGACCAGCTGTCAAAGCAGACGACTGCTGGATTTGTAAGTCATTCCAGCCCATGTGAGGCACTGGCAGACCAGCCTGGTCCGGAATCCGTCGGCAAACACCGGGAATCAAGCCCAGCCCAGAGCTTTGACCATTCTCCAATCCAGACTCCAACAGGAGCTGCATGCCTAAGCAAATCCCCAAGAGAGGCTTGCCATCAGCCACTGCCTGCTGAATAACTGAAACCAGCCCTCGTCTTTCCAATTCCTGCATAGCCGTGGGAAAAGCACCGACTCCTGGTAAAATCAAGCCATCGGCAGCTAAAATTTCCTGCGGATCAGCTGACAGGCACGCTTCTAGTCCGACCTGAGCCAGAGCACGGAGAACATTGGCAGTATTGCCCGCGTCATAATCAATAACAATCATCATCGTGTATCAACTCCTTTCACTAGGAAGAGCGAGCTAGAGTAAGCCCTTGGTGGAGTTGACTCCATGAATTTCTGGATTTATCGTAATAGCCTCCCGCAGAGCTCGTCCAGTCGCTTTAAAGAGGCTTTCCGCCTTGTGGTGGCTGTTCTTGCCATGAAGGATTTTCAGGTGCAGATTCATCTGCAGATTAAAGGCTAGGGCTTGGAAAAATTCCTCTACCAGCTCAGTATCAAAATTCCCAAGCTTGGGATTGTCAAAATTAGCCTCAAAGACCAGATAAGAGCGACCGGATAAGTCCAGACTGGCCATACCCAGCGTTTCATCCATAGGCACAAAGCTAGTGCCGTAGCGGTTGATACCTGCCTTGTCTCCCAAAGCCTGACGCAGAGCCTGCCCCAGCACGATGCCTACATCCTCAACCGTATGGTGGCTGTCCACCCAAAGATCGCCTTCAGCCTTGACTGTCAGAGAAATCCGACTGTGGCGGGCAAAAAGGGTCAGCATGTGGTCAAAGAATCCGACACCGGTCTCGATAGCTACCGGCTCCTGTTGGTCCAGATTGACAACCAGCTCAATATCGGTTTCTTGTGTTTTACGCTTGATTTCAGCTTGTCTCATGGCAACTCCTTCTATTTTTCCTGTCTGCGGGCTTCGATGGCCTTGGCATGTCCCTGCAGGCCCTCTGCATAGGCCAGACTGGTAATATCCTTGTCAGCTGTACCTACAGCAGCACGGCTGTACTGGGTGTACTGGATGCGCTTGATAAAGTCATAGACTCCCAGAGCTGATGAAAAGCGGCTGGTGCTGGTTGTCGGCAAAACGTGATTGGCTCCCGCATAGTAATCACCGATAGGCTCACTGGTATAATGCCCCAGAAAGACAGATCCGGCATTTTCAACCTTATCTAGATAGCTGTAGGCATCATCCATGGCAATCTCCAAATGCTCAGGTGCCACCTGATTCATAAGCTCAAACATGGCTTCCTTAGAAGGCGCAAGGATGATGCGGCCGTTATTCTCAATCGAAGCACGCGCGATTTCCTCCCGCGGCAGCTCTTTGAGCTGTCTGTCCAGCTCTGCTTCGACTTGATCTGCTAGCTCCTCCGAGTCAGTCACCAGAATAGCCCGAGCCAGCTTGTCGTGCTCGGCTTGCGACAGAAGGTCGGCTGCCACATAGACGGGACTGGCTGAACGATCCGCAATGACTCCAATCTCCGAAGGACCAGCAATCATGTCAATTCCCACGACACCATAAACCATCTTCTTGGCCGTAGCCACAAAGATATTGCCCGGTCCAGTTATCTTATCCACCTTGGGAATGGTCTCAGTTCCATAAGCCAGAGCAGCCACTCCTTGGGCTCCGCCAATTTGGAAAATCCGATCCACACCAGCCAGCTTGGCTGCAACCAAAATCGCTGGAGTAAAATGCTCCTGGGGTGGTGTAATCATGATGATTTCTTTGACACCAGCAATCTTGGCTGGGATAACATTCATGAGAACGGAGGAAGGATAGGCTGCGGTGCCGCCGGGTACATAGGTGCCGACCCGCTCAATCGGCCGAATCAACTGACCACGGACAACGCCCTCACTGGGACTGTCCTCAAAACCAGTCTCCAACTGCTGGCGGTGGTAGGATTCGATATTGGCTTGGGCATTTTTCAGGGCGGACAAGACCTCTGGATCAATCTCCTCAAAGGCATGGTCAATCAGCTCCTGCCCAATCTCAAAATCTGTCACCTCAACCTTATCAAAGAGCATGGTATAGTCTCTTAAAGCTTGGTCACCGTCTTGTTTGACCGTTTCAATAATCTCAGCCACCGCTTCTTCCACATCTAAGTTCTGCTGGCTGAGCTGCAGTTGCTCTTCGTATAAAATCCGTGAAATTTCTTCGTTACTTCCGCTTAAACGTTTGATAATTGTCATTTAAAAGCCACCTCTCTTCTTCCTACTAGGGATTCAATCTTTGCCACAAAAGGCATGATATCCGGGTTATTTTTCAGGGAAGCCTGATTGGCAATGAGCCGGGCTGATACTCGGCAAATGTCTTCAAAAACCAGCAGGCCGTTAGCTGACAGGGTATGCCCCGTCTCCACAATATCAACAATGGCATCCGCCAAGCCCAGCACCGGTGAAATCTCCACGCTTCCTTGGATGGAGATGATTTCCACATCTTCCCCTTTTTGATTAAAATAATCAGTCGCTACCGTCGGATACTTAGTCGCAATCCGCTTGCGCTTGTGATCATGAGGGTCATAGCTGGGCACCGAGGCCAGTGAGAATTTACAAAGCCCAAAGTTCAGATCCAGCAGCTCCAGATAGCCAGTTGGATGCTCGAAGAGAATATCCTTGCCGACAATGCCCAAATCAGCGACTCCATGGCGCACATAGGTCGTCACGTCAGGCCCTTTGACCAAGAGAAAGCGAAAGCGACTGTCTGGACTTTCAAAAATCAAGCTGCGCCCCTTGTCAGCCATGAAGGACATATCAAAGCCAGCCTGGGTCAAGAGCTTGACCGTATCTTCCTCAATCCGCCCCTTGGTCAGGGCAATGGTAATCTGACTCATCTGCTATCACCTTCCTTTCCGCCCTCGTCCGGTAGGTCATCATGAATGGCTTGATAGACACTGTCAATGTCTAGGGACCAGCCGATAGCTGTCAGCTCTGCTGCCCCGAAGCGCTTGAAAAGCTGGTCATAGCGCCCACCAGATAGAAAGGCATCTGGTACTCGGTCGCCAAAGACCTTGAAGGTCAGGCCGGTATAGTAAGGCATAGCCGCCACCTGTCCCAAGTCCATAGTTGTCTGATCCAGCAAGCCTGAAAGACTACACAGAACCTGCTCTACATCATCTAGAGCCGTCAATATCCGCTCGTTGTCAACTATCTCTCTAGACCTAGCTAAAACCTGTTGGCTAGGTCCGAACAGATAAGGCAGCTCCTGTAGAAAATCATCAAATTCACTCGATTTGTTCTGGGTAAATTCAAAGAGTCCCGTCCTATTTTTCTTGCAAATATAATCTAGCAGCTGGGCCTCCTCCTGCGAATCCAAGGCCAGACTCTCTAGAATTGTCTGCAGGATTGCTGCATGGGAAAACTCGAACTGATAAGACTTAACCTGCGCCAAATCCAGCGACTGCTTGGCTGTCTTGATAGCCTCAAGCACCGCCTCACGAGCTGGATAGCCGATAATCTCAATACCAGCTTGACTGAGCTCGTTGGCAAGACCACGCAGCTCTTCTTGATAGTGAAAGACCTTGCCCGAATAGGAAAACTTGGTCGGCGTATGCACCCTGGTTGAAGCAATAACCCGACCAATCTGACTGGTCACATCTGGTCTCAGCACCAATAGCTCGCCTTTTTTATCGAAAAGATGATAATGATGGGGCTCCACATGGTCACTGAAGACCTCGAAGTGCTCCAAAGTCGGTGTGTCAATCCGATTGAAGCCCTGATCCATCAGAAAATCACTGATGTCCCGCTCAATCTCGTAGGTCACACGCGCCCTCTTGAAAAGCTTGTCATGCATGCCAATCGGAAGGGTGATTTTATTCATAGGCTGCTTTCCTTTCTTGCTCTATTCTTACACTGGCTGGCTTTGAGTCAAACTCTCAGCTGCTGCAAATTTCCTTGATGGCTGCCAGGACTTTTTCCATCTCTTCTCGCCGTCCGATAGAGATACGAAGAAAGTCCTTGATCCGTTCTGCTTTTGGAAAATACCGCACATAAATCTGACGCTCTTCTAGCTGCTGGAAAAGCTCTGCTGCAGAGATTCCACTAGGCTGGGCTAGGACAAAGTTAGTCTGACTAGGCAGGACTTGGAAATCCAGCGCAGCCAATTCCCCAGCAAACCAATCTCGGGTTTCTTGAATGGCACTACCGGTCTCCAGATAATAATCCCAATCTTCCACTGCCGCAAGAGCCAAGCGCTCTGCTAACATATCCACTGAGTAAGGATTGATGGAGTCCTTGACAGCTTTCATGACAGCTATTAAGTCTGGATGACCAATACCATAGCCCACCCGCAGACCAGCCAAGGCCGCATCCTTGGAAAAGGTTCGTGTGATAAAGAGGTTGGGATAGGTTTCTAGCAGAGGCAGGGCAGATTGATTGCCAAAGTGAATATAGGCCTCATCCACCACCACTACCACATCCTGATTGGACGCCAGAATTTCCTCCAACTGATCCAGCGACAGATAAATCCCCGTCGGAGCATTGGGATTGGCTAGGATAATGCCGCCATTGTCTCCAAAATAGTCGGAGGGATGGATCTCAAAATCAGCTGTCAGAGGGATTTCTCGAAAAGGCACGTGGTAGAGGTCCGCCCAGACCTTGTAAAAACCATAGGTCAAATCCGGAAATAAGACCGACTCGCCGCTGTTAAAGAAAGCCAGGAAAGCCATGGACAAGATGTCGTCGCTGCCGTTACCAATAATGAGCTGGTCGGGTGATACACCCAAGTTTGTCGCCAAAGCCTGACAGAGCTCCGCCTGATCCAAACTGGAATACTTACGCAAGTCCTGGGCATCAAAGCTCTGCAGGGCCTCTGCCACCTTAGGACTCGGTCCATAAGCATTTTCATTGGTATTGAGCTTAATCATGTCTGGCTCATTGGGCTGCTGCCCCGCTACATAAGGATTGATCTGCCTGAGACCTTTTAGCTTAACCATCTTGCCACCTCTCTTTCACACTAGCCATTATCTGACACTTACTTTAGAACTTCTAATAAATGAAAGACGAAATTTACCGCTTTGGTAACGGAAAATAGGGGAATCTTCTAGTTTAAATATAATAAAAAGCCCTCGCAAAAAAACTTTGCAAGGACGTTGACACGTGGTTCCACCTTTATTCGAACCTCAGTCGCCTGAGGACCCTCTGGGAGTACAGGACTCCAGATTGATAACGGCAATCAGCCGTCGGACACTAGTCTCAGACTGCTGACTGATTTCGCATCCGCACTCAAGAATGTGTCGTCTAAGGATTGCATGCCATCTCACCATTAGGCACTCTCTGTTTCTTGTCTTAGACTTTTTCTCTCATCGCTTTCAATTTATTGTTGAATATTCTACATGAATTTTTATTAAAAAGCAAGAGGAAAATTGAAAAAAATTAATTATTTTTTCCTTTCTAAATAAATTATCGTTCTTTCAGCATAGAGCTGGACAAATCTAACAGATTAATCGCTGTCTCAAAATGCTCCCCCATCAGGTCATAGACAGCATCTTCACTTAAGACGCCGCAAGCTATATTTTCAGGGAAATCCGGTCCATTCGAGAATTCTATATCATCAAAAAATTCCTGACCAATATAATAGTCCCTCAACTGGATATAATCTGACTGGCAGCGCTCCAGCTCAGCTAAAGCTTCCTGGGCTCTTGCCAATACCTGAGAATATTTATTCAGGTGCTTTTCCATTTTTTGAATGCGTTCTAACTGTTCCACAGGCTTCTTTCCTTTCTGGACACGACAAACTAATCAATCAACCTTAACCACTTGCAGCTGCTCACCGCCTAGCAAAATCAAATATTTTTCAATTTGAGAAATGCCATAAGAGCGGCCGAGAGCTTGAGCATATAAGTCTAGCTGGCCATGGTAGCGAGCAATCAACTCAGATGAATCCTTATATTTATCCGTCTTGTAATCAAAGAGGATAATCCGATCCTCAAAGAGCAGGTAACCATCCAAAATCCCCCGCAAAACAAATTCCTGACCACTAGCGTCATCCCTCTTGAGCATGGCAAACGGTGCTTCTCGACGAACTCTGTCACTGTTCTCAATCAAGAGTCGTCCCAAATCTGTCTCGAAGAAAGATGCAATCTTAGGCAGCTGAATCTGCTTTTTGACCGCGTCATCGGCCTGAACCTGAGCCAAGGCAGAACGAAGTACAGCCATGCTTGGACTGCTATCCAAAGGAATTCGCTGCATGAGCTCATGAACGGCACTGCCGACTTGCGCTCCAGTCACTTTGGCTTTCTTGCCAAAATCAGGCAACTCAAAGCTAGGCTGAGGTCGAACAGCTGCTCGCTCATCCATGATATCCAGACCATCCGTATCCATGATTGGCTCATAAAACTTCTTAATCTGGCTTGGAGTTCGCACACTAGGCAGATCAATGGCAGAGCGGTACTGGCTATTGAGACGATCCACGCTTTCTAAAATATCCAGAGCCCGACAGATGTCGTCCGACTGACGATTATCTGCCAAATCATCCGCTGGAAAGAGCACTGGCTCATTAATCTGCCCTATCTCTTCGGCAGTTAGCTCCTCATCAGTGACAAAACGGGTCTCGTAGGCAAGATTCTCATCAGAAAAAACAGCCTGAATAGCATAGAGCCAGTCTTGGAAATTACTGAGCTGGCTGCGCAGACTGGCAGACAAACGCCCTTGTTGGCTCTTGCCCCACTGACGCTTATCCAAAACCTCCTGACTGCCCTTTCCGACCAGATAGAGCTTGGTTTCAGCCCGCGTCATGGCCACATAAAGCAAACGCATCTGCTCAGACAGACTAGCCAACTGCAGCTCCGCTAGATTCTGCTGATAAGGCAGCGTATCCATGGAAATGCGCAGCTGATTCGGTGCATAGGGATCTTCCACAGACACCGATACATCAGCCACATACTTGATGCCGATTCCCTTGGTCCGGCTAAGGATAATGGCAGAGCTGCTATCCTGACGGTTGAAGGCCTTGTCCATATTGAGCAGGAAAACATACTTGAACTCCAGCCCCTTACTCTTATGAATGGTCATGAGACGAACGGCGTCCTTAGGCGCCGCCACTGGCACACTAGCTAGATCATGCTGGTTTTCCAAGATACGGTCTATCATCCCGATAAAACGAGACAGGCCTTTAAAGCTAGACTTTTCATACTCATTAGCCCGCAAAGAGAGGGCATAGAGATTAGCCTGTCTCTGGGCACCATTGGCTAGAGTTCCCACCATGTCATAGTAGAAACGGTCCTGGTAGATCTTCCAAATCAAGTCATACAGCGAATGTGTCTTGGAATAGGTCCGCCAGCTTTGCAGGGTCTCATGGAAATGCTGCAGCTTTTTCTGCAGTTTCTCAATGACTAAAGCAGGATGCAAACCTCTTCCTTCAAGAGCATTGACCAGCTTTTCATAAAGATTTTCCTGAGAATGTTCTTGACTGGCCTGCAGGGACAGCCGAGCCAGCTCGTCCTCACCAAAGTCAAACATGGGAGATTTGAGAAGGGCGGTCAGGGCATAGTCATTCAGCGGATTATTGATGGTCCGCAGGGTATCTAGCATGACTAAGACCTCAACCGACTGCAGATAATTTGCTGCGCCATCATCTGGTACCAGCGGAATCTGGTGCTGCTCAAAGGCAGCTAAAATCAAATCATTGCGGGTTCTGGATGCCGTCAGCAGCGTAATATCTTTAAAAGCCACTCCTTCTTCATTGTGCAGGCGGATGATTTCCTTGATGACTAGATCCACTTCCCCAGCTGATACTGCCTGTGGCAAGCCTTCATCCCCCTCCTCTTCCGGATTCTCCTTGGAGCCTTCATAGATTAAGAAAGAAGCACGGTTAGCTGGATTAGGCTCACGTTTAGCTGGATTGCCAGCCACCAGATAGTGGGTTTCATTGTAGTCAATTTCCCCGACTTCTTCATCCATCAGATGTTTGAAAACATCGTTGGTCGCTTCCAGCACCTCAAGATGACTGCGGAAATTTTCCTTAAGGACGATTAGCTTGCCCTGACTGCTATCCTCTTGATAAGCCTTAAACTTATCACTGAAAATCTGCGGATCCGCTTGACGGAAACGGTAGATAGACTGCTTGATATCCCCCACCATAAAGCGATTTTGCCCTCTTGACAGCAAGTCCAGCATGCGCTCCTGCGTGTGGTTGGTATCCTGATACTCATCCACCATGACCTCGTGGTAGCGTTCCTGATAAAAGCGACGCACCTCTGGGAATGTCTCTAAAATCTCAATAGCAAAATGGCTGATATCGCCAAATTCAAAGGCATTTTCTGCTTTCTTACGCTCCAAGTAAGCCTGTGCAAAGTCCGCCACAAAGTCCCGCAGAAGCTCAACCAGAGGCAGGCACTCTTCCTGGTGCTGCTCAATAAAGTCCAGTTGATAAAGCTGCTGATCAAAGCTTCGCAGCCGCTCAATCATAGGCTTCCTGGCCTCATTGTAGTCCTTGGCCATTTCTTTTTTGAGCTCGTCTGCATTCTTGCCAACCCGAGCTGTAAAGGCCTGGCCATTGGATAGTTGGGAAAGTGCCACAATCTGTTTGAGAACCTGAGCTGTCTCCTCTATCGGTGACAGTTCATTCAGGCTTGCTAAGACGGTCAGAGCATCTTGGACATTTTCCTGATATTTAGCACCCGCAAATTCTCTTCCTTCATGCTCCAAATGAGCAGAAAAGAAAGCTTCCAGCTCCCAAAGGGCTGATTTGATTTGACCGAATATCCGCTCTCTCTCTGCTGCAAAGTCACTGTGCTCATAGCCATAGAGGAAGGTTTCTTCCAGCCAGCGCTGAGGGTTGCTGGTTGACTGCAGAAAACTGTAAATCCGATAAACTTGCTCCCGAAAGCCTGATAAATCCTTGCGCTTACCAGTAAAGTTCTTTACCAAACGGCTAAACAAAGCCTGACGCTCGCTGTCATAGTAACGGTCAAATAGTTGGCTAAAGACTTCATTTTGCAGAATCAGCTGCTCACTGGCAGATTGGAGAATCCGAAAATTCGGTGCTAAACCAAGCAGGTAACCATAACGACTAAGCACTTTCTGGGTAAAGGCGTCCATGGTACCGATATCCGCATTGGGCAGGTCAGCTAATTGCTGGGCCAAATGTTGCTTGAGTTCAGGACTCTCGGCCTCTTTCAAGGCCTGCCCCAGTTCCTTCTCCAGCCTCTCTTTTAGCTCGCCTGCCGCCTTAACAGTGAAGGTCGAGATAAAGAGCTGGCTGACAGCAACACCTCTAAGAATCTGGTCTATAATCCGCTGGACCATGACAAAAGTCTTACCCGATCCGGCCGAAGCGGAGACCAGAATATTCTGGCCAGAGGAATAGATGGCCTCAATCTGCTCTGCCGTCTTTTTCTGTGGCTTGTCCGAAGCAGCTTCTTGGGCTTGCTTAAGAGCAATTTCTTCTGCAGTTAAAAAAGGAATTCTCTTCATTTTTCCATCTCCTCCCTCATCTTTTCTAGCCAGGCCTGGCGTAGCTTCTCACTAGTCGGCCGCCTATCAAACTTGCTTGCATCCAGCTTTTCCAGCTGGCGTGCCTGTCCTAGGTGGAGATTGGCTTCAAAGCCTGTAATGGCCTTAAACTGCTCTACATAAGGAGCAATGCTGCGCCCATTCTCTGTATAAGGATTAACTGCAAAATGGCCTGATAGAATGCCTTCTGCAGCTTTTTTGTAGAGATAAGCATTGTAGGCCAACAGCAAGTCCAAGTCTTCCTGACTCAGCAAGTTTGTCTTATTTTTCTCATAGAGCGGACCAAGTTCCTTGACAGCATCAGCCACAAAAAGTCCCTTGTACCGGAGTGGCTTCATAGACTGACTGACTGCATCCGCCAAGGTCTTGGTATCTTTAAGCGCCACAATCGGATCGGTCATCTGCAAATACATGGCACCAAATGTTCCCTTATCTTCTTGATAGTCTGCTAAGTCCTCAATCGCTGCCAGATAGGTCGGCAGCTGAGAATTCAACCCATTAAAGAACTTCTCAAAGCTAAACTTAATATCGCCAGACTTATAGTCAACCACTCCCAGACTCTCGGTCTTGGTCAGACGGTCAATCCGGTCCACCTTACCGCTCACGGTTACTGCTCTGCCATTTTCCAAGGTCAGGAAAGGCTTAGAAGCAGATCCAAAGCCAGTCTCCTCACCAATGGTCTCAATCCCAGTTGGATGAGCCAGCACACGGCCAGTCGCCCGCGCCGTATCCAGCAAGAGCTGGCGGGCAAAACGAGTTTGGCCTGACTCACTGTAGATGCTCTCAAACTCAGCCTCTCGGCTGGTCTCTTCCATAGCCTGCGCTAAACGCCGGTCAAAATCGGCAGACGAATCATCCTGCAAAACCTTTTCAAAGATCCGGTGAAGGAAAATCCCGTGACTGCGAGCATCTGGATGAATGGTCCACTCTTCCTGCAGGCGCAGAACATACTTGAGAAAATAAGCATACTGATGCCGGAAATATTCGTTGAGAGCAGAGGCTGAAAGTCGGAGAGGCTCCTCCTGAGGGTAAAGGGCTTGCAGAGTTTCTGGCTGCAGAGACTCCGTTTGCAGTTCCTTGCTGATTTGCGGAATGCTGATGCCTTCTGCTGCTAATTTCTTGCGCAGAACCCGCACAGCCACTGCCCAAAAAGTCTGCTCCTCCGTTGTCCACTCTCGATCAATCTCCTCTTGGTGGAGCTCGATGATTTGAGACAAGAGAGCACGGTAGCTGCCAATATCGTCACTAGAAGCCTGAGGCTTTTTGACAATGATGGGCAAAGAAAGGGGAGCAGCAGTCAATTCCAGCAGATAGGTCGACATACTGTCCTCTACTTCATTGACCAAGGCCGGCGCAGACAAGACCAGCTCTCTGGTAGCAGAATTCATCAGCGACAGAGCCGTATAGCGATTCTTCTTGAGATTCTCAGAGCTGGCAATCTGGAGTTCCGCCTGAGAATCCGTTGCGTCATTGAGCCGAGCCCGGTCTTCATCACTGAGCAAACTCTTGTTTTGCGCGATTTTCGGGAAGCGCTCTTGAGTCAGTCCAATCGCATAGACATAAGGAGCTGCTAAAGGCTCTATCAGGTCATAAGACTGGACCTTAACCACATCTACTGTCGCTGGCACTGTCCGATAGTTGGACAAAAGCATACCTGACAAGACCAAGGCTAGAAAGTCGTCCAGTTTGACCTTGCTATCTGCAAAGACCTGAGCAAACTGCTCTAGAACATGACTGAAAGCCTTCCAGACTTCCTCATGGCGCTCCTGCTCCTGCTGACTTGCTCCCTGCAGCAGAGCTGTCAAATTATCCGACAAACGGGCTGCTTGGACGAACTCCGTAAACTTAGCTAAGAGCCCCGACGCCGTCTGACTGCGGGATTTGAAAAAGTCTTGCAGTGGAGTCATAACCTGACGACGAATATGATTAAGACGGTCTAGGTCAAATTTCCCTTGGCTATTGGCCGTGAAATCCTTAGCTAGCTTGCCTGCACCCTTGATATCCGCAAAGCGCAGATATTGCTCAAAATGATCCAGCTCCTCCTGATTCAAATCGCCGTAGAGACCTGTCTTTAAGAGATTGAGCAAGTCTTCCAGTTGGAAATTATAGCGCTTGAGCCGCTCCAAGGACTCGACAAACTGAACCAGCGGATGCTGGGCCATCGACTCGCTCCGCCCCAGATAGTAGGGAATCTGATACTGGTCAAAAATGGTCTTGAGCTGAAGCTGGTAGGCTTCCACATCTCCCAAAAGCAGACGAATATCCTTATAGTGCACACCATCATGAACCCGCTGCCGGATGGACTTAGCCACAAACTCCAGCTCTTCTTTCTGGTTCATAGTAGCCCAAATTTGAAGCTGTGAGCGGTCTGTCTCACTAAGACTAACCGTTGATTCTGAAAAGTCATAACGACTCTCCAAGACCTTAGAAATCCGTCCAAAGGCATCTTCTGCTTCCGCATGAGAGATATAGTCAGGTTTGACCTGATAATCCTCGGCCAGTTTTCTCAGAAAATCCACGCTGGCTTGATAGAGATTGCCCTCACGAAAGGCTGCTCGATAGGCTTTTTGACTGGCATAAGTCCCAATAACAATCTCCACACCTTTCCGATGCAGGAGACTGACCAGATATTCCTCTTCGGCAGAAAAACGCGTAAAGCCGTCAATGACCAAGGCCAAATCTGCCAATTCCTCATCTGTATCGCCAGCCAGAATATGCTGGGCAAAAGCAGCAATCTGAGAAGATGAATCAAAATCGCCCTTATTGAGAGCAGCAGTCACCTCTGTAAAAATCTTGACCAGATCCTCCCGCTTCTCAGGCTCCTCGAGAAATTCCAGATCCGCAAAGGACATCTGGGCGGTCTGCAGTTCATGGTAAAGATCCATCAATTGCTGGATAAACTGGGGATCCTTCTTAATTCTGCCATAGATCTTAAGCTCTCCATCATCTAACTCTGTCAAGGTCCGATAAATCAGCATTCCCAGACCAATATCGTCCAAACTCTGCCCGTGCCGAACATCATTAAGGACAAAATACCGAGCCATCTGGGCAAAGCGCGTCACCGTAATGGCAAAGGAAGCCTGATTTTCTAAACACTCCAAAACCGCCCGCTCCTTCTCAAAAGAAAGCGAATTAGGCGCAATATAAAAGACTCGCTTACCAGCCGCCACCAAGCTCTCAGCCTCCGCCACCAAGACCTTGGTCAAAGAATGGCGAATATCTGTATAAAGTAATTTCATAGCCTGCCTTTTCCTCTAGAAAATATAGGAACATTATACCATTTTTACCGATAATTCTCATGAGCTATACTTTCAAAGCCGGGGCAAACTTTATCGCTAAAATAGTACTTCTCTGACAAGCATGCCGCACCAAGAAATAAATGAAAAAGCCACTGCCTCCAGTGACTTCCTAAAGTCTCTTACTTCTTTACAAGTAAGTGCTCACTTGATCTTATGCTTATTCATCTTTTCTTCAAAAATGCTTGCCATAATCACGCGCAATTCTTCTCTTTCCTTGTCAGGAAGTTCACCTTGCTGCTTGGCGACAGCGTACAAATCAGGATATTGCTTAGCAACTCGCTCAACCGTCTTGGTCGTTGCATGCCCTCTCACGAAGAAAGGAATCCTCTTAATCCACTCTTGGGGCACAAGTGCTAGAATCTTTTTGGCAGCTTCCTTATCGGAAATTTCTGCAGTGCTAAGCCCTTGATTAATCTGCTCCTGTTCCTTTTCTGTAAAATCTTTTAATTCCATACGCTAAATCTCCCGGTTCTATTTTCTTAATGCTAACTGAAGCACACTATTTACCCTCTACCCACTTATCATTGTCCATGATAAAAGGTTTGGCCAGTCCTTCTCCTGTGTAGTCCTTATATTTTGTCTGCAAGTATTTGTAGACATCTTCCTTGGTCGCAAACTTGATTGCCTGATAAGGCTCTTCAAAGGTCAGCTTTTCGATAAATAAATAGCCATCTTTATCTGGAACCAAGACGCCAACATGCCCTACAAAGAGAGAATCACCATCAAGATTGTCGTGGACTATGACAGAAAGCATCCTCGCCTTTTCGCTAAACTTGAACTGTTTGAAGTATTCCTCCATCTTCTTAGCATGGACTTTTACATCTTGAGTCGCTTCAGTCTTGACTCTTGAAAATAGGATATTAAAATCTTCCTTCTCCTTGGCATCAAAGAGCTTCCCCTTGTCAATCGAATCATTATCTATGAACAAGAGTTCATCATCTTTTTCAATTTGAGGAATTTCGATGCTATTTTTCAGCAAAGTATAGGTATTAATCCGACAATTTGTCCCGATAAAATCACCCTTCTTTGCCTGCCATAGAGGATTGATTTTTTCTACATCATATTCGGTTTTGGTAAACTTAGTGAAATCGCCCGTTAATCCAGTAGAGCCAACAAGTCCATTGTAGTCATTGACTAGATTGACAAAGTTATCGACACTGTCTTTATCCAAGTCGGCAGCCAACAAATTCTTGACTTCTTCGACACTTTTTTTACTGTTTAGATTTGAATAAGTCGATGTATTTTGACTTGTTTCTTTATTTTTCTGCGAACTAGCACATGCTGCCAGCCCCAAAGCCATAGCCAGGCAGGCACAGGACATGATTATTTTACTATATTTTTTCATATTTTTTTCTTCTCCACTACTCGTATTCAATTAATTACTTTAATTTACAATTTTTCTGATGAGCCTTCAACTTTTTCATGGCCCAGTCATAATGACTGGAGGTAGCACTTACAAAATAGGAACCTAGTACAGTCCCTCCGACCCATTTATAGACATTTTTTGAAAATAATTCTTCGTTCGTAAATGTTTCTGCCAAGTCCAAAACATCTTGATGCGACTGACGAAAGATTTCAGTCGCATCTTCAAGAGAAGTATTCTGATGTTTCTTCCAAAATTCCAGATTCAGCTCTCCATAAGTCTTCCAGTTATAGGGAGCAGGAAGAAAAGGCTGCTCTTGCCCCTTTTGATTGGAATGCACCCAATTCAACAAGAGCTGATGCCACTCATAGAGGTGAATCAAAACATCTCTTAGATTTTTATCTCGTCTCCAATGGGCCTCTTTCTTCTTTTCATCCCGAGAAAAATCAAAGGGAGTGTTTAGTTCCTCATCAGACAGTTTGGAGATGAGAGTTTGTAGTTTCCCATAGTTTACTTTAGCAGCCAGAATCAAATCTTCTTTAGTTTTCGGTCTGGGCATAAGATTGCACTCCTTGCATAGTTAAAGCTTAATCGTTATTATTACGAAATGAATGTTCAGAAACCCATTTTGAGTAGCTTTTTAAATTTTGCTCAGACAGTGATTCAACCGCTATTCTTACACACATTTCAACTGCTTCTTCAAGCGTAACAGCAAAATGATAACCGTTTAATCGTAAAAATTTTACTAAGACATAAAAAGCCGTTCGTTTATTAGCACTAGCAAAAACATGCTTTTTTATCAATTGAACAAATAAAATTGTCGCCTTATCAAATATTGATGGATAAAGAGGTTTTCCAAAAACAAATTGTTCAGGTAAGTTCACAATCATATTTAGTGCTGATGGACTAATCATCTTGATTTGTTCTTTTGGAGAATAGCGCTGAATAACTAAAGTATTAATCTTTTCAATTTGAATTTCTGTTAAATAGACTGTCATTTTTCCACCAAAGCTTTAAAAATATCGTTGTATTCATCAAAAATATTATCTAAATCCAATTCAAAAGATTCGTCCGAAATATAAGTAACCTGATTTTCAGTCTTTTCCGGAGTAAAGACAATTTCGCCACTCGGTAACAATTTAGCATCGTAATGCACGCCACTCGGAATATTAAATTCACTTGGAATCGTTATTGTTATAGAATTCCCTTGTTTTCTAGTTTTTACTGCCATCTTGCTTCCTCCTAAGGGATATTATAACAGATAATTACAGTAATTACAAAATAGAATAATCTTTCGACTTATCTTATTTAGAATACATCATGGGATTAAGATATTAGCTAAACACATCTCAAATGCAAGACTCATCACAACAAACTACAAATCCCTTTGGTAAGATGAGAACTTGTTGGTCATCAGTTTGGCAATGACTCACCAAATCAGCTGAATCTCTGTCTAAAAGATAATTCTCATTCGACTGATTAAAAATGGCTCTGATTGCTTGATGATCATGTTCCCATTCTAAAGCCAGCACATTAGGCTTGATTTCTTCTAGGGTAAATTTCCCATACTGAATAATGCCCGCAACATCTTTGCGAAGCTGAATCAAGTTCTTCATAAAATTGAGCATATCATTGTTATTGAAAACCCGGTCCCAAGGCATGACCCGTCTACAATCCGGGTCCATAGCTCCACCCAATTCTAGCTCGGTCCCATAATAGATACAAGGCGTCCCTCTTTGTAAAAAGAGAAAGGCTAGTGCGGATTTGACAAGCTGGATATCTCCTTGAGCTGTCGTCAAGATGCGCTCCGTATCATGCGAATCCAAGAGATTAAACATAACCTCAGAAATTTGCTGCTTGTAGTACATGGACTGGCAATTAATCTCAGCTATAAATTGACTGGTCTTCTTGCTCCTACTCAAAAAGTAGTCCTTGATACTATCCGATAGAGGATAGTTCATGACCGCGTGAAACTCATCTCCATTTAACCAAGGCTGAGAGGTATGCCAAACTTCTCCAAGAATATAAAGGTCAGGCTTTTGGGCCAAAACAGCCTTACGAAAATCTCGCCAAAATTGATGATCAACCTCATTGGCTACATCCAGTCGCCAAGCATCAATATCAAAATGTTCAATCCAATAGGTCGCAACGCTTAAAAGATAGTCTTTCACCTCAGGATTTGCCGTGTTTAACTTAGGCATATAGCTGGCAAATGCAAAGGTATGATAAGGCAGTTCTTTTGGATTCACAAGCTTGTCATTCGTCACTGGGAACTTTTGAATGTGGAACCAGTCTTTGTAAGCTGACTTTTCACCATGCTTGAGAACATCCTGCCATTGAGCGGATTGATCGCCCATATGATTGAAAACTGCATCCAGCATGACCTTCATGCCACGCTGATGAGCTTGATCCACCAGTTGACGGAAAGTCTCCTTGTCCCCAAAGTGTCGATCAATTTCAAAGTAATCTGTCGTATTGTATTTGTGATTGCTTGACGATTCAAAGATGGGACAGAGGTAAAGCCCTGTAATGCCTAAGTCTTGCAAATAATCCAGATGCTCAATAATCCCTTGTAAATCCCCACCAAAGAAATCCATACTTTTAGGTGTGATAGATGAATCCCAATCTAGAGCTCCTTCTGGTGAAAGTTCAGCATTCCCATTGGCAAATCGTTCTGGAAAAATCTGATACCAGACCGTTTTTGAAACCCAGTCAGGAACCTGACAACCATCAATTTCGTGAATATAAGGAAGCTTAAAGCCATTGCCCTCTAAAGCAAGGTTTTCTGGACTTTTGTCAGCGAAACCTTTATCCCCATATAATATGCTCTGGCCTTCTTTATCTCTCAGCTCAAACAGATACTGAATCCGAGCAAAGCGCACAGAGACAGCTACTTGCCAATAATCAAATAAGGCATCAGAGGTCACTTTGACCATCTCTTTCACATCTTCATAAGAATCCTCAAGAAAGATAAAGGGATCGCCATAGTGCAAAACGATTTTCTCTAGATCATCTTTCTTAGTCCTAATTCTGATATGCACTTGACCTTCTTTATAAAGATAGGCATACTCCGACTCCGGCCTGTGGTAAATGGCTGTTAATTCCATATTTTTATCTCCTAGATTTCTCTATTTAAACTCATCACAACTTTATGCAAACGATTCCATAATCTAGCCCTAGTATACTATTTTAAAAAAATGATTGCAAGTTGTGGGCTAGTTTATGAGCAGGAGCTTATCTGTGCAAGTTAAAAAGCCTTGGAGATAAGGCTTAATAGTAGTTTCAATTTTGAGATTTCATTTAATTCTTTTCTTTTTCCAAATTGATATTCCAACCCTTATTCAGTATTATTCTTGTTCATATACCAACTTGGGACTAATCGGTTCATATAATCATACCATTCTAAAATTTCCTTAGCTTGATTTTGCATTACTGATACTTCTTCTTCTCCATAAGGAATAGCCCATGGAAGAGCTCCAATTAAGTTACTTAGAATGTAAACGGCAAGAAGTTTCCAAAATAAATCTGGAACTTTGTCATCAAAATATCCATTTATCATACCTGATGCAAAAGAGGGAGATACTTGAGCTGACCACACAATACGATTGAACTCCTCCCAAGGATCTCCAAAGTCAAAACGATCAAAATCAATCACATAAATCTCACGATCCTCTCCAATCATGAAATTCCCAATATGATAATCACCATGTTGCAAAACTTGGGGTCTATTTTTTAGCAGTTCACGGTTTTCGTTCAAAAAATCAATGAAGACCTGATGTTAGTATGATTGGAGTTCTGTCAATATTTTGGACACATAGAAAAGGAACAATGTATTCTTACTAAACCAAGTCGTTTAAGTCGATACATTCATCAAACAAAGATGCTAGTTCATCATTCAAATGATGAGTTACAAATAGTACTGTCTTACCCCTATCTTTTAAAATATCACGTTCGATTTCCTTTCGAATTTGTTCGTCAATTGCAGACGTTCCCTCGTCAATAAGCCAGATTGGTTTGTCCTCTAAAAATAACCTTGCTAGCATAATTCGTTGCTTCTGACCAGTGGAAATATCAAGTTTAGTTTCAGATAAGATAGTATCTAAACCTTGAGGTAATGTATCAATCCAGTCCTTCAAATAGACCCGTTCTAAGACGCTATCTATATCTGATTTTTGTATACTTTTACCAAGGGTTAAATTGAAAAATAGTGATTCGTTGAATATATGATCATCAGAAGAAATATAGCTTATGCTCTCTTGTAAATTTGACAATGAACATTTCTCCGAATTATTGCTGATAAAATAAACATTTCCTTTTGTGGGATGTAATTCTTGATTAATTATCTTTAATAATGTTGATTTACCAATACCTGATTTTCCAATCATTGCATATTTACGATTAGCACAAAACTTCAATGAAAGATCACTAAATATTGATGAGTTGCTTCGTTCTAACGATATATTATCTAAGATAATGCTCCCATTTAATTTTCTACCTTCAAGTGGTAACGAATTATCTACTTCTACTTCACGCCATTCACTATCAATATTTTCAAACTTTTCAAAAATTTTATTTACTGACTTGAATTCTGCATAGTTTGCAGTTAGACCAGTCAAACCTGCAAAAATTATTGACGAAAAATACTGTGATGAAGATACACCTCCCAGAGGGATTAGTTTAAGGAAATAAAGGCAACCTGCATGAATTAAAATAGCGATTTGACTAATAAAACTTGTACCATTTTGAACAGCCATTAAACCACCTAAAGTTTTAGCATAATTTATTTTTGCAACTGAATACCTATTCGCAAAATTAATAATTTTTGAAGTCATGAAAGAAATCTTATTATTATTCTTTAAATTCCTATAGCCCGATAATACGTCATCTACCGCTTGAACTAATTCTTCATTTTTTTCGGAAAAAATCAGAGCATTCTTATCCAGTTTTGAAGTAAAAATTTTTGGTAGTTTTATCATCGTAATAAGGAAAACTGTAATCGTGAACAACAACGAAAAATGAAAACTAAGAAATGCAATAATTGCAAACAATATATTTAGTGATTGCATTAACATTAGCTCTAATGTTTCAAATCCAAGATCACTTATTGTCTTAATATCATTTGTCATCCATGATAAGTAGGTAGACTTGCTTTTTTTCTCGTAATTTTCAATCCCTGCTTCTTCTAATTTTAATGAAATATCTTTTCTTATCTCATTACACATGGCTTGAATAGCTTTTTCATTTGCTTTTGAACCTTGATAAATTTGAACCACCCACAATATATTTACTAACAAAATTGCGGTACTGTAAATAATAAACTCTCTCAAGTTAAAATTTACCAGTGTTGTTATTGCTCTGGCACTAAGCATTCCATTTAAAAACACACAGAGTGAATTAATAAAAATCCAAAACAGCCAAATTAAATTTTCTTTCTTACATCTAATTAGATATGTCCTAATATTCAACTTATGTCTCCTCTACAATTTATACCAAAAATCTCTTCACCAATAATTCTTCTTTTAAATTTGAGCGATAGAGCAACCAGTGCGATACCAAGTTTACCATCTAGTATTCCCCATTCGCTATATTCTGATAAAACCTCATTTTCAAAATAGTTTGATTCTATTAATTTTACAAATTCCTCTGATTCATCAGACGTAATAACATCACAACACGAATAGAACGTGCCAGACAACCCATGACAAAAACTAACATTATTGGTTTTCTTTCTGCATCTAACTAATCTTTGAGCTTCATCCAAAAGCATATTTAAAAGACTATCTTTAATCACATAATCATTATTTTTTAAAAAAATATAATGACCATACAGTCCATAACACCATGAATAATTTATAGTATCACTAGAATATATTGGAGTTATATTCATTTTTTCGTCTACTGTAATGTATTCCGAAATTCTAAAACTTAAGTTACTAAATCGTTTATAAACATTCTCAATAAAACTCAAACTATATCTATAAAAATTGATATTAGAGAAATCAAAAAATGTGAGTGAATTAAAAAGCGAAATAATTCCATGCGACATACCAAAATTTATAGGAATAGCCTCTTTGGAACGATTTTTAAAACTTTGTTGTCCTTCTTCTACTGTTGTCGCTATTTCATAAATTCTCAATTTATCAAAAATTTCTATTATTTTTCCCATCAAATCATCCGGGAGACTGAACTGCCGATTATAGTTTTTTAAAGATGTAAAATAGATTAGTCCTCCCGCTAGTCCATAAATTATATCCACATTATAGCAACTTTGAAAATCTTCTATCTTATCCTCCACAAAAGTTCTAATGATACTTTCAGCAACTAAATTTAATTCTTGTGATAAATATTCAAATATTTTGTTATTTGAATACTTACACCATAAATTTAATACAAAAGCAAAACCTAGCGGACCAGACCATAAGCCTCTATTTTCCCTATTTACAACCAAATTTAGGTTCATTTTTCGTATTACACTAATAGCAAGTTCTTCGTAGTATATATCCTTATCTATTGAATATAGATTAAGTAGTAACAACAAGTATCCTGAAGCACCATTTAGTAGAGAAATATCTTCAAAATTAGAAAAATTCTCTAAACAATCCTTAATTGATATCAATTCTAATTCCGTTTTTTGCCGCATTAAGTACCTCTAAAATATAGTTTCTATACCTAAATTCTAAATCTAAGTCACCAAATAATCTATTGAAGTGCATATGTAATAGACTATCCGCTAGCTGTTCGTATGGGACTGTTCGCAGATTTATTATTGATTTCAGTAAATCTTTACACTCTTTATATGATTTCAACCCTTGACATCTAGAATAATAGTTATTATTTCTCAATTCAGACTTTATTAAGTTAGCTTCAGATTTATCTAATTTATCGGATTTTTGTCGGAAAATAAATTCCTGATTTTCTATTTTATCTAAGAAAAGTTGTAATAAACCTATCGCTACATAAACATTAAGACTTTTGAACTCAGTGTTGCTTAAACTTCCTTTTAATTTTAAAATATCTAAACATAACTTAGAATCCACCATAAAGAATTTTTCAATTAAGTTATAATTGCCAGCTCCGTATCTTTCATACTCTCTCTCGTAGGGGCAAATAGAATAGTCATCAATGTACTCTAAAGTTAATGCTATACTAATAAAAGAAAAGACTTCTTGTAGAGAATTAGTACCATTCCCATGAAGATATATCCTCAACCTGATGTGTGGTCTATCATCTTGATACCTTATATAGAACCAATTAGAAATACTATTTGTTGAAACATAATCAGCTATGTACTCTAAAAGATAATTTTGTAAATTTTTAGAACAATATAATTTAACATAAAACCACCCTTCACCATCCAAAAGACTTTGAAATCTATCTTTATTATCTATAACAGGATTAATACGGTAATCACTAGCCTTTATATTATTATCAAATAAAGTAACTGTTAATTCAGAAGCAAATCTACCTTCTGGGGATCTACCATATATAAATCCTAAATCTTCATAAATTTCAATCATCTCCTCCCTTCTAAAGATTTCTTCCAATAATTCCATATCTAGACGTCTAGTTATATCTAGGTTCAATATTTGATCATTTATTGCTAAAGCAAACTGACTAGGTACACCGATTCTATTTAAAAATTCCAACAAAGATTCAGAAGAACTCTCTTTATATAGCTTTTGATACAATGTCCACTTCTCAGGTATAATAATAATATTATTGAAAACAATTCTTTTTTGATGTAAAGGTGATAATGATTCTAATTTTGATAAAAAGCCACCTATTCGATCGGTCTGTGAGTTAAGTAAACCTAAAAATTTTATATAATCATTGCTCAAATCTAAGTTCATCATACCTCTCATATCCACAATGATTCTATTCCCACTATTATCATGTAAGTAAAATTCATAATTGCTTGATATTCCAACATATACATCTGATAAAGATAAATCCATATCGTTATTCTTATATGTGTTGATAATTATATTATTTTTATAGCGATTCTTATTTGCTGTAACTATATTCTTTATCTTTTTATCTTTGGGATAGTATATGATTCCATGAGTAAAAGAGGGAATTTCATTCAACTCTAGAAAATCAAATCGCCCATGATAACCTCTTGGAGTCCTAGAATACGCTGAACGTCCTAACGAAAATATAATGTTTTTATCACTACCATATATGTTAAAATTCAAATCGAATCCTCTTATATTTTCATTACGATTTGCATTTTTTAACTTTGCTAAATTAAATACTTCTTCTTCATCAAATTCATACAAAGCCTTTAAATCATCTTCCCATAACTTTTCTTCTCTTAGATTTTGATCAATTACAATATCCTTACTAAATGGAGAACCTAGTCCTTTAATATCATCAAATAATTCAACAAGATTTACAGACTTATAATAACCATATCGCTCAGAGAATATGTCCTTATATTGTTCAAGCTGGACTCTGTCTCTACTATAGGACTTATTAAAATCAGACATAACAAAATCCGCAAATTTTGTTATATTTCGAATTTTATCATTTGATAATGAAATTGAGTTTTCAGTTGATAACTCTTCATTGATTATATATTTTTCAGAAATGTCTATCTCTTGTAATAGATAATCTATTTTTTCTAAAATATCTAGACTTTTACTTTTAGAATATGAATCCATTAATTCCAAAAGACTACCTAAGTATTCAATAGATTTTAAATGTTTACGTGATGTCTCTATAAGTCGCAAGACAGTGTCAATATTCATATCAAGAGGATATATATTGAGAATTATAAGCTTTTGTTTAAGAAGCTCTTTTAGAAAATCTATTACCAACGATTCGGAATATTGCGGGAATTCAGAAGTTAAAAGAATAATCAAATCTGATAACGTATAACTGTTCTTCGTTAAAGAATCAATAAGCAAGTTTAGCACATCATTTTTGTAAAAGTATAATCTATTTCCCTCACTTGCATCTTCAATAATCGATGGTAGATAAAAATCAAAAAAGTTTCTTCTATTTTGTGTTGCAGCGTTCAAATAACACTTCAAATAACTTTTTTTAAAATCTAATATATCCAATATTTCATAGTAAAAATAATCTAAAATTTCGGGCGCTAAATATATATGACTTCTTGTCTTTCCTAATATTTTTAAACAATCTTGACCTGATTTTTTATGTAAACTCGCCTTACCAATCTTTGCAAAACTTCCAAACGGAGTTGCTCTATAGGCTGCTCTTAATATATATTTATAAAGTGATAGACAAATTTTTCTTTGTTTTTTAATACTATACTTTCTAATATTTTGCAAATTCGAAATAAACACTGGTGAGGCTATATAGATTGCTTTTTTTAATTCTTCGTTTACTAATACTTGATTAACCAGATGAATATAATCTTCTTTTACGAAGTAATGGTCTAATTCTGGTATCAATTTCTCTATATCGTTAATATGGAAATTACTTACTCTTACTATAGCATCATTGGATATTATCATAAAATCTCTCTCCTAAAAAAGTATCTATTCTTAGTTATACAAATAATATATTACTATTTGTTAATAACAAGAACAGATACTTTTTTCTTTTTTCTCAATTTACCAGATTGCAATAAATTTTGAAAATCATTTAAAATTGCAATTTTTTAATGACAGCTTGGTGTTGAAGAACATCCACCTGAACCGCCTGTATGCTTCACTCTCTGTTCTGATTGTCCAATAGACAATGTTTTAGTATCAATTTTAAGTGTTACTAACAACTCGTTTTTTACATTTTCCATCTGGAATACCTCCTATATTTTTTTAAAACTATGTGAGCAATCTGTTTTCTACCATAGCTTTCCACTAAGTATTAATCTGATTACGTTAATATTTAGTGGAAAACCAGGGGAATAATTTAATTATTACATCTCCCCAATATTTCCTATCTATTTAGTTTGACCATTAGCTGGACCTGGATCAACCCCATTATAGACTGAAGATCGTGTAATAGGACTCCTTACAAATGCAAAAGAGAGCAACAAAGTAATAATAAAGAATTTAGATAAGCGTTTCATCGTAACTGCTCCTTAATTTGTTTTCTCAATTATAGCTCAGTAAAAACATTTTGTCAATTATTTTTATAGCTATTTCTTATATTTTTTTTTTTTTTATGCACATATTGCATGTGGATTGGTGTGTTAAATCAATTTCGATATACTAAAACGGTGAGTAAGAGAAAAATAGTAAGTAAAGTTTAATATGAGTCTCAATTCATGGGCAACACCACTCTCATAAAATACAACAAAAAATCAAGAGTCTGGGACAATAGTCCCTTTGCTACAAAAAAAGCAACGGATTTTTTTCGTTGCTTTTTGCATGGTTGCGATGGTCTTGCTAAAATGGAATTGCTCAATTAAACATTTAGAAAGGCTATCCCATGCACATTCACTATAACAAAATTCAAACGACTTTACCACTAGAACTTGCTTGCATTTTACCACAATACCATATTGTCTTTACCATGGAAAAAGTGGTGAATGCCTTGAAGTAATGATGATAGAAAATATCGCCATGCAGTACTTAACAGGACAGTTGCTTGTCAGTTACCACACCGTCAATCGCTTTCGAGTCGCTGTGGGGATGGAAAACCTCATTCGTGATCTTTTCATTGACCTCAATCTTCGTTTAAAATTAGAAGAGTTTGTGACTTTATACTTAACAAAAATCTAAATTGTACGTATAATTGAAGTATGACAAAAACAACATTTACTCCAGCGGACAAAACACTTCTCACAGAAGCACTCAAAGATAAGAAAAACGTGCGTTTTCATAAACGCATTCAGTGTGTGCTATTTCGGATAGACGGCTTAAGCTATCGCAAAATCGCCGAATTAACAGGGCTTTCCCCTCAAACGGCTTCCAATCAAGTGTAGCGCTACCAAGACCAAGGACTAGCTGCACTCTTAACAGACAAGCGTGGTGGGAGCTTCCGTTATTACATGACTCATGATGAAGAGATTGATTTTCTTGCAGAGCAGTTCAAGAAGGCGAGCGAAGGTGAGTGGTTAACCATTAAATCTCTTCACGAAGCCTATCAAGCCAAGATTGGTAAGAAAACGACTAGAGAGGGATTTTATGCTCTTCTCAAGCGACATGGTTGGCGAAAAATTATCCCCAGACCGGAACATCCACAGAAAGCAGACGCTCAAGCAATTGTGACGTCTAAAAATAAAATCCTTGTACGAGAGCACATGCAAACGATTGCCTCATAAAAGAGTGCGACTGCTTTACCAAGACGAGGCCGGATTTGGACGAATTAGTAAACCAAGTGCTTGTTGGGCTCCAAAAGGAATCAGACCCAATGTTCCTTGTCACCATGTTCGTGAATTTCGCTATTGTTATGGAGCCGTCGATGCGCATACAGGAGATGCCTTTTTCATCATTGCAGGCGCTTGTAACACCGCTTGGATGAACGAATTTTTACAGCAATTATCTGCCTATTATTCTGATAGTTACCTGATTTTGGTCATGGATAACGCTACATGGCACAAGTCTCAGGCTTTGGATTTGCCAGAAAATATCGAGTGTACATTTATTCCTCCCTACACGCCAGAAATGAATCCCATTGAGCAAGTTTGGGCGGAGATACGAAAGCGTGGATTCAAAAACAAGGCCTTCAAATCTCTAGAAGAAGTCATTTTGAAGTTAGAAGCAGTGATTCGAAACTTAGAAACAGAGTTTCTGAGGAGGATTGTTCACAGAAAGTGAATTTGTCCAGAATAGATTTTTGGTGAGTATTAGATTGTCTGTTTATTGATGGCACTATGATTGAAGCCAACGCCAACAAGTATAGTTTCGTATGGAAAAAGGCCACAGACAAGTTTTCCGTCAAACTTCAAGAACAGATACAGGTCAATTTCCAAGAAGAAAAATCACCCCCCTTATCCATCAGGCGATTGCGCTGGATGAAAAAGAACCTATTGCCTCAGAACAGTTGACCGAGTTCGCTCAACGTAAGATTGATGCGGAACCTGTCTTTGGGCAGATAAAGGCTTGTTTGGGTTAAAAGAGATGTAATCTGAGAGGTAAGCGTCAAGTGAAAATTGACATTAGTTTAGTGCTCATGACCAATAATCTCCTTAAATACAATAAGAAAACGGTTCAAAATTAAAAAGCTAAAGTTCACATAATTGGGAACCTTTAGCTTTTTTGTGACTGAGAACTATTTTGTCTCAGACTCGTGAAATATTTTTTTCTCAGACTTTTCTATATACTCTTAATTCTTACAAAATAGCACTATAGAGACGAAAAATTTTCATACAAGTATCTACTTAACTCTAAACTCATCTTCTCGTTGTTAGCTAGTTGAAAAAGAAACTGTGATCGCTGATAATATGCTTTTACCTGTTCTTTCTCGTGAAACCCTTCGCTAATATTACCTAATAAACAGTATAATTCTGCCAATAGGAACCTCGACTGATAGTCGTTACAGACCTCAATAGTTTCAAGAGTTTCTATAATTGCCTGCTCTGTTCTATTACCTAACAACCATAATTGCCTACAATAATTATATCTAATTTTGATTAAGTTCTTAAAGTTCTCTATTTTAGATAAATCGCTTCTTTTCAACTCAGCCACTATTTCTATAAACTCTTGTTCTAATTCTATAAAGTTTGAACCCTTTCCTTCCAATAAAAAATTTAATAATGTATTCTTTAGATACAGATGAGAGTCTATTTGACTACCTATTTGAGAAATTATTTTTCTCAATTTTTTCAAACCCTCTTTTTGTTTTTTATCATAATAGAACAAAACTAACGATTCAACCCAAGTAAGATATATTTTATCAGAAAGAGAATATTTTATCGATTTTTGAGTAGATAATTCCAAATCAAGTATATACTTAACTGAGGCAAAATCCTGTAATTCAATGTGTTTTTCTAATATTTCTTTCAATTGTGTAACCTGAGAAGTCTCTACACTAATTGTCTTATCATAAAAATAGTCTAATGTAACATCTAATCTCTGAGCCAGTGAATGTAATAAATCTGAATTTGGAACATATTTCCCCTGTTCAATTCTACTAATTTTAGCCTGCTCACATAATCCCTGAGCAAGTTCACTTTGTGATAAATGAAGCTCTAAACGACGCTCTCTCATTCTAGTTGCTAGTAAACTATTCACATATTACTCCTTATATTTGATTTAGTACAGTTAACTACTGCCAAAGCCTAAGCTATACACTTAGAATAAGTCATTATGAAACAAGCTCACCTGCCAGTGAGTTTGGACTTGTGGAGATTACCTAGTATAAGACGCGACAACACCTCCATCATTCATGTCATTAAAATTCCTCAGAATCCCACCTTGTTGACTAAAAATAACTTCTCATTTCATGAGAATAAGCTATGTCAAACTTGATTTTCCTTAATTTTTAGTTAACTTTATACTTAGTTTTTATTTAACTCAATTATACAACATTTGCTCTACCAAATTTTAACTCTATCAATTTCACATCTCCACATAGAATCTCCTTGAGCAACTCCAAATGTATCATGAAACTCCTTAAGATTAGATAGTGGGACATTAACTCTTTCCTCATTTGGAGAATGAACATCTAAAACTTCTTGAATTTCTCCATACTCCTTATTCAATATCGAGCGATGACATCTTGCAAAGGTTGTAAAGAAATCTTCCAAACTATACTCTTCTCTACCCATCAATGAATTAAGTGAACAAATCAATCCTGCTAAGTCAGCTATATCTTCAGAAATAGTCATCTTATTAACTAAATTTTTATCTTTTACAAGATATTGTTTATTGAGTTTGCTAGAAATTTTCATCAACTCTTGATAATCAGAATCTAACCACCAGCTTCCTCTATTCCCATCCGAATCAAACATTGAACCATTTAAGTCAAAAGCATGTGAGATTTCATGTGCAATCAGAGTTCCTAAGCCACCATAATTTTGAGACAAAGTATAGTCAGTCGAAAAAAATGGTTCATTAAGTATCGCAGCTGGAATAATTATCATATTTCTTCTAAAATCATATAAAGCATTTACTGTATGTGCTGAAATACTCCACTGATTTCTATCAGTTGGTTTATTCCATTGTTTCCACATATAGCTAATAGAATTTGCGAGAATCATTTGTATATTTTCAATTAAAGTTTTATCCAAATTTATTTTTTTAAATTGATATGTAGGTGGCAAATTACTTGGCTTCCCAACTTGAATATTCATTTTATCTAATTTTTCTAAAGTTATTTTTTTAGTACTAGCTGATAACCAAGTATTTGCTAAAAGCTCTTTTCTATACTCTTCTATAAGATCTTCAACTATTCTTTCAACTCTTAAAAAAATATCCTTTGAAAAAAAATTATCTGCATACCAATTTCCTATAGCTTGCATATATAAAGACTGTGCTAAATAGAATGCTTCCTTATCTTTCTTTCTTACTTCTTTGATTCCGTAAAGGTATCTTCCAAATTCACCAGAAGAAATGCGAATCTCTTCAGTTAGATAAGCAGCGTAAGTAAGGATAACCTGATAAATCAGCAATGATTTTATATATTTCCAGTTCTCAGAACAAAAAATTTTTCTTGAATTTTTCCAAAACTTCTCTTCAGCTACTATGATAACATCAGGTATTTCTCCTATTAAATTATAAAAGTATCTTCCAAAATCAATTTCTTCATTCCAACTATTGAACTCAGAGAAGGGGTATATATTATATATTTTGTTATAATCGGACATTTCTTCTTTAGAAATATTTAACTCAGATACTATTCTATCTAAATAGATAATATCATCCAGCATGCTCTCTGCTTCTTCTAATTCGAATCCAAAATTTGAAATTAATTTAAGCTGGCATTGTTTCCATTTTTGAATTAGATTATTGCCATATTGATATTGATCTGTATAAAATAGTGTATCTGGCAATATAGTTTTTAGTCCCCAAGCCCAAAGTACATTTGTATTTGACTTTTTAAAATCTGGCTCAATTGAAAATGGCATTAAAGATGGATTACCAGATAACTCTAACTCAGGTAATTTGGCAATAAAATCAGCAAAGCTCTCTATGCCTTGATACAAATCTAAAATTTTTTTAATTGGCTCTATGCCAATCTTATCTCTTTTTTCAAAGTCAGATATGAGTGTATAGTATTTAATAAATTCAACCATGTAATCATCACTAGCAATAAGTTCAGTCATATTTGTAAAACTATCTTGAGATACAGACAAAAGCTTTTGAATTTTTTTTTCAATATCTACTTGAATTTCTGTAAATGAATCCATTTCAGCTAAATCAGATGGTATTATGGCCGACTTTTCCCACTTCTCATTTACAAATCTATAAAAATTATTATTTGCAGTCATCATATCTCCTTGAGTTTTGATAAAATTTTCAGATACAATCTTATCATAAAAGAATTAACAAAGCAACAAAATAGAAAATATAGATATACTTTTTCAAAGAAATATGTTAAAATAAACAAAACAAATCTCTATTTATTTAAAAATAATATATCAAAAAACAAGAAAGTAGTGTTATAGACAATGATTAGTGCTTTTTCAATTGACGATAAAAAAAGTAACATCGCTCGAATTATTTCTGAACACCGTAGTGAATACATACTCGGATTTCAAAATAATGATACCCAAAAAATCCGCAAACTTAGTTTAAAAAATCAGCTTTATCATATAGGAGACTTTATTAAGTATTCTGTTATAAATAACTCTATTTCAAATATAGAATTGTTACCTCGGAAAAATGTAATTTGTAAATCTAGTAATACAACTAAAAAAAGCTATAACTTCTCTGAATCTAATCAAATTTTAGCCACAAATGTTGATCAACTCTTTATATTTATTCCTCTTGATAAAAATTTTTCTCTGTCAAAAATTGAAAGATATATTTTAGTCTTTTCTCAACAAAATGTTAATGTAACAATTGTGCTAAGTAAAAAGGATCTTTTTTCAAATTATAAAGAATATCTGTCTAAAGTTAAACAATTATATCCTAAGATTAATATTTGTCCTATCAGTTTATATGACGAATTATCTATCAAAAAATTCAAAGAATTACTAATTCCTGGTAAAACAGGTATGTTTATTGGCTCATCAGGAGCAGGAAAATCTAGTTTACTTAATCACCTACAAACAAATTATACTGCAAGAGTTAATAATGTTCGAAATGACTATAAGGGAAAACACACAACAACTAGTAGTTTAATCATTTTCTGTCCAGAGATAGAATACAATATTATTGATACTCCTGGTTTTAAAGGTATTGATACAACTTTAGATATTGATAAGAAAATATTGTTTGAAGAAATAGAGGAATGTGCTAAATATTGTAAATTTAACGATTGCTTACACCTTACTGAACCTAAATGTGCAGTAAAAGAAGCGGTCAAAAATAATATTATTAGACCAGAAATACTGGAAAGATATCACTATAACATTAAAAAGCTCGAATTATTATCTAAAAGAAGAGCCAGCTGGAGATTATAATTTACAAAAACACACTCACAGTTGCCTCATCAAAAACTTTAATTGCTTAATTTCAACTATTAGGAAAGAATTTAAAAATTGTACTTTCCTAATAGTTGAAATACAAAAGCTTCTAGAGAATGAACTGAATTACTATGAAAAACTGTTTTCCTTTTTGCTGTAGGGTACTTTGAATTTTTAAAAAAATTCAAATAATGGGATTGATAAAATGAAAAAAGCTATTAGAATATTTGATATTTTAGGGGAAGAACATTTGAAAATTCAATACAGTGAACACTATGCTAATCTCATAAATTAAAAATTTTATATCGTTGTACTTACCAACAATGAATTCAAAGATCATACCATTATCCAGTTTCTCTCTTATTACAAGAGACAGTATTTACTTATCCTCGGGAAACTCTTTATTACAGTATTATTTTTTTTACCTACTAGTAGTCTATGGTAATAAAACCACATATTTTAATCAAGTTTTCAGTATTATTCCAATAACCTCAACTTGAGTGCTCGCTTTTATACATCCCCACCACAAAGCAAAAAGCCTTGCAATCAAGGCTTTTCATTATCCCTTTCGTTCAAAGGTTTCTAGGCTTTCACCAGCAGAGCTACACACTCGACGTGATGCGTTTGTGGAAATAAGTCCACCGGTTGGACTTTCTTCAATTCATAGCCCAGTTCTTGATAGAGCTTAATATCACGCGCCATGGTTGCGACATTGCAGGAGATATAAGTGATTTTCTTGGGCTCCATGCTAACGCTGGATTTGATGAAGCTCTCGGTCAGGCCTTTCCTTGGTGGATCGACTAGGATGACATCCACTTGGATACCCTCTTTAAGCCAGTTTTGGATGGCTTCTTCAGCAGGAGCGCAAACATAGCTAGCATTGGCAATGCCGTTGATTGCCGCATTCTTTCGGCTATTTTCGACCGCTTCAGGGATCACTTCCACACCATAGACCTGCTTGACGTATTTAGCAACAGAGAGCCCAATCGTCCCGATACCCGAGTAGGCATCGATAACCACATCATCAGAGGTCAGCTCGGAAAAGTCAATGGCTGTCTGATAGAGCTTTTCTGCCATTTCGGTATTGACTTGGTAAAAGGCCGGCGCAGCAATCTGGAAGTCATTTCCCAGCATCTGATCGGTGATATAGTCTTGGCCATAAAGCGTTCGCCAGTCTTTTCCGAAAATCGCATTACCCGGCTGGTCGTTGATATTCTGCATGATAGACTTGATAGCTGGGAAAGCCTCTGTCAAGCGCTCCATCAGTTGCTCTACTCGGAATATCTTCGGACGGGTTGTAACCAGGATTACCATGATTTCCCCTGAATAATGCCCACGGCGAACAACTAGATTGCGAATGAGTCCAGTATTTTCTTGCTCATCGTAAGGTTTGAGGTCAAAACGACGCAGCAAATCACGTGTAAAGAGGATAACTTGGTCAATGACTGGATCCTGAATATAGAAATCTTCAATCGGCAGGAGGTCATGGGAATTTTTACGGAAAAATCCTGTTTCCAGCTGGCCATTGACACGGCGGACAGGCACTTGAGCCTTATTGCGGTAGCCCAGCGGCTGCTCCATACCAAGTGTCGGCGGCACCTCTACATCGGACAAACCAGCAATCTTATAAAGACTGTCCTTGACCTGCTTGCGTTTGAAGTCCAGCTGAGCTGGATAGTTGAGATGCCCCAAGTCGGCAATCCCCGTACGCAGATAGGCCATATCAAGATTTTCATTGCGCTGGTCTGAAGTACGAAGAAATCCCTCCACTTTGCCAAAGCCAATTTTTTTATTGACCTTGAGCACACGCATGCGGATGAGCTCACCCGGCAGGGCGTTTTCAACAAAGAAAACCAGGCCTTCTGCCTTGGCCACTCCTGCTCCCTCATGGCTCAGATCCACGATTTCAACTTCAATCATATCATTCTTTTTTAACATTTTTTTCTCTTTCTGCTTTATCGCTCTGCCATTTCCCAAAAGAAAAGGCAGGACATCGTCCTACCTTTCATTATATCATATATCTTATCTGAGACCCATTTGCTGCAGTCTTTCTTTATAGGCTTCAAAGTCAATCAAGAGACCTTGGCCACCGTACATATCATAGGTATCAACCCAGTCACCATTTTCCGGAATTGTCAGGCGCTCAACCCCATTGCGAGAATCTCCTGCCATAGAGAGACCATTGGTCAAAAGGAAGCTGTAAGGCACATTGGTCGAAGTCAAGGCAAAGACCTTACCTAGAGCCTCTGACCCAGTAAAGAGCTTAGTCGGATCTTTGACCTGCTGGAAAACAGCTGTCAAAACTTCCTGCTGGCGGCGGGTCCGGCCAAAGTCACCCTCGTCATCTTTGCGGAAGCGAGCGTAGTTGAGCAAGGTTCGACCGTCCATCTGCTGCTGACCTACCTTGATTGTTTGGTTGGGCACCACACCGTCTTTCATATTCAGGTCATCTGGCACTTCAACTTCTGTCACCTTTTCCCCATCAATGGTTGAGAACTGAGCATTCATGCTGACGCCATTTGGGAAAAGGGTGTCAATAGCTGTCGCAAAGGTCTGAAAATCCACCAGTGCATAATATTTGATGTCCAGATCGAAATTATCTTTGAGCATCTGGCGAACATAGTCTGCACCGCGATTGTGGTTTTGCTCCCCAATCGTATAGGCAGAATTGAGCTTTTGGTCATAGTAATCTGCCTGCGACGGATCCGTGTACTCATTGCTGACACCATCGATGTGAATGAGAGTATCACGCATAAAGCTGACCAATTTCACCTTGTGGTCCTTATTACCAACATTCAAGACCATAATGGAGTCGGTCCGTGTCTCAGTCGAGTCATCACCAACTCGGCCGTCCGTCCCAAGAATGAGGATATTCACTCCGTCCTTAGTGTCCTTGCCGTCAAAGAATTCCGTTTCTGCTGGTTTAGAATTTCCATTATGAGCTGTCGTCAAGCCTTTGATAAACATGAAAATCATGCCCCCCAAGACCATCAGCAGGAAAATCCCTGCCCAAAGCAAAATTCGTTTCAAGCGGATTTTTTTGCGGGGTTTCTTGGGCTTGTCTTGTCCCAGACCAGCACCTGCCAGAACTCCCGGCTCCTTCTTTTGCTTTCTGCTGCGAGAAGAACGCTCAGGGTACTTGGGTAAGAGGCCAGAAGAATCCATTTCCACTGGCTCTTGCTCGTAGGTGTTGCTAGCCGTTTGCGGCTGCTCTTCATGGTCAGGCACACTGGCTGAACCTCCAATCCCCTTGGACTTCTGACGCAAATAGTCAAATTCTTTCTTTTCTTTAGCGTTTAGATAATAATAATTTTTATAGAGATAATCTAAGCGGAGCCGTTCATGATGGCTAAGATTTTCTGGTTTCTTCATCTCTTCTCCAATCTACCGCTACTGGTTCTGAATCAGAAACACACTGTAGCTACCAAAAATTTTATAAGTAATTCCAAGACTTGTCAACTCTTGATAGGCAAAATCCGCCAATTTTTTCTGTTCGTTGTCAATGTCAATAATGAAGAAATACTCTCCCAAAGCCGTTTTTAGAGGCCGGCTCTCAATCTTGGTCAAATCAATCCCACGCCAAGCAAAGGTCGACAAAGCCTTATAGAGGGCACCAGGCAGATTGTCTGGCAAGGTCAAAGCTAGTGTCTGCTTGTCTCCTGTCTTGGCCAGTTGAAGCTTAGGAACCTCATGACCTAGAATCCAGAAGCGGGTATAATTTTCTTCCATTTCCTGAATGTCGCTGGCCGCTACTTTAAGCCCGTATTCTGCTGCAGCCGTGCGAGGGGCAATAGCCGCAAAATTCTTTTCAGGATGTTCTGCCACAAAACGAGCTGCATAGGCTGTACTAGCCGTAACCTCAATGGCAGCCTGCGGATAATGCTGGCGGATATATTTTTTTCCTTGGGCAATAGCCTGCGGGTGAGAAAATATCTTCTCAATTGGCTTCTCCAAATCCGTCACCAAGAGCTGCTGCTTAATGGGCTGAACGATTTCAGCCACCGCCTGAATGTCTGCTTGATGAAAAAGATAGTCCAGCGTCTCGTGGACACTACCCTCGATGGAATTTTCCACCGGAACGACTGAGTAATCCACTTCCCTAGCCTCATAAGCCTTCATGACCTCGGTGATATTCTGATAGGGTACCAAGTCCTCGCTGGGAAAGGCAGCTTGGGCTACATGGTGAGAAAAGGAGCCTCTAGGACCTAAAAATGCTATTTTCATTGAATTTCCTCAATAATTTCCTGCGGGCTTTTAAGCCTCGTATCAACAATCTGGGTCGCTACTTCCTCGTACCAGGCCTGACGCTGCTCAAAAATCTGCTGCAAGTCTGACTTGCTCTGGTTTAAGAACAAAGGTCGCTCCTGCTCAGCATCCTGCTGAATTCTCTGATAAAGCGTTTCAAAATCTGCTTTCAGGTAGATATTGTCAGCATTCTGAGTCAGTAATTTGCGGTTTTCAGGGCTGACGACTACACCGCCGCCAGTTGAGACGACCAAGTCAGTATCGATCAACTCAGACAAGAGCTGGGCTTCAGCAGCCCGAAAGGCCGCTTCACCATGCTGATCAAAATAGTCCTTGATAGACATGCCCAGCCTCTGACAGAGCAGTTCATCCATATCAACAAAGTCTTGGGCTAAGCCTCTGGCCACTGTAGATTTTCCGGCTCCCATAAAGCCCAGCAATATCTTAGCCATGCATCAAGCCCTCCAAGTCGCTGAAGAAGCTTGGATAGCTGGTCTTAATGGCTTCAGACCGCTCAAGTTCTACCTGACCGCTTTGAGCCAACAAAGCAGCAATTGCCGTCATCATCCCGATGCGATGGTCGCCCAGGGTGTTGACTTGGGCACCATGTAGAGGTGTTTTCCCTTCGATAATCATGCCGTCTTCCGTCGGGGTAATAGCTGCGCCCATGCTATTGAGAGCGTCTGCCACTACCTGGATACGGTCGGTTTCCTTGACTTTGAGCTCCTCTGCATCACGAATGACAGTCCGTCCCTGAGCCTGAGTCGCAAGAAGCGCAATAATCGGCAACTCATCGATCAAGCGTGGGATAATCTCGCCGCCAATCTCCGTGCCCTTAAGCTCAGAAGTCTCAACAGTGATAGTTGCAGACTTGGCTACTGGATCGACATCCGACAGCGTCATCCGTCCGCCCATGGCCTCTATTACTTCTAGAATCCCTGTACGAGTTTCATTGATGCCGACATTTTCTAAAACAATCTTAGAGTCCGGAACAATCAATCCAGCCACTAGCCAGAAAGCCGCGCTGGAAATGTCGCCTGGGACTGTCACTTCCTGAGCAGTGAATTCCTGACCACCCTGAATGCGAATTTCCTTGCCCTCAACCTCAATTTGCCCGCCAAACTGGGCAATCATATCTTCTGTATGATTACGAGTGATTTCCTTTTCAATAATAACCGACTCTCCCTGAGCCTGCAGGGCAGCAAAAATCAAGGCTGACTTAACCTGAGCAGAAGCCACTGGCAGCTGATAGTGAATAGGCTGCAGTTCCCTGCTGCCCTTCATCTTGAGCGGTGGTAAATCACGCTCAGTCCGACCAGCAATCTCTACTCCCATCTGCCGCAGAGGAATGGTCACCCGATCCATAGGTCGCTTGGATAGACTATCGTCACCGAACATCTCCGCTTCGAAATCCTGACCGGCCAAGACACCAGAAATCAAACGGATAGACGTTCCAGAATTGCCCATATCCAGCCTATTTTTCGGTGCTTGCAGGCCTTCAAATCCTACACCATGAATCTTGACTAGATTTCCATCGTCCTCAATCTGCACACCTAAGTCACGAAAAACCTGCATGGTAGACAGCACATCTTCCCCTCGCAGAATGTCACGAACAGTAGTAACTCCCTTGGCCAAACTGCCAAAAATAATGGAACGGTGGCTGATAGATTTATCTCCAGGTACGCGGATACGGCCCTTCAGGCCTCTTACATTGGTTGATAATTTCATAGGTGACCTCGTACTTTCCTTTGTTGCTTCTTATTTTATCATAAAAAGACCAGAAATTCTTAAAATTTCTGGAATCCTAGCTGAAGCAAAAAGAATCCGGGTATTCATCCCAGATTCTTCTTTTTATTAGCTTACTTAAGCAAATCCTGCACCGGATCAAAGATAATACGCTCAATGTCCGCCAGATAGATGGACAGTTGCTGCTGCTTATTGAAGAATTCAGAAAGAACAGCATTGCCCTGAATCTTCTCGCCAAAGGAAGTCAGCTTGTCCTGCACCTCCTGAGTCGGTACCTGACCAGTCTGAGCTAGCTGTTGCAACTCCTGCTGGAAAGCCAGATAATCCGCAAAAATAGCCTTGGCTTCGCTATCAGCATCTACTGCTTTCTTACTTTCTGCGACTGCCTTGTACTCAGGTAAATCACGCAGATTTCTGCTCAGTTCATTGGCTAAATCATAAATATTTGACATAGAATTCTCCAATCTATATTAGTCTACGGATACTTGGTAATCCGTATGTTCTCTTACTATTGTAGCAGATTTTTCCAAATCTTGGCGATTTTTAAAGGTGATTTGCAGAATACCGTTGATATCTTCTCGGTTTTCCTCATTAATCCGAATATTGACAACTGAAATTCCCCGCAGAAGCTCCAAAATACCCAAAATCGCATCTTCTTCGTCAGGCACCTCAATAAAGAGGTCATAAAAGCTATCCACACCAGCTCGTTTATGAATTTCCATCTGCTTGCGGCTCTGCCGTCCTCGGTTGAAAAACTCCCAGATAGCTGTCTCGTCCTTAGCCTCAATCGCTGCGGCAACCTTGTCTAACTGATCTTTAAAATCTTCCAGCCGCTCCAAAATGGCTTGAGGATTTGTCAAGAGGATAGAGGTCCACATGCCCGGCTCACTCTCCGCAATCCGCGTCATATCTCGAAAACCACCAGCTGCAAAAGACTGGGTCAGCTCATGCTCTTGGCTATAAGCTGCTGCTTGCTCCATAAGGCTGGAGGCTAGGATATGCGGAAAATGGCTGATTTGGCTGGTCACTCGGTCGTGCTCGGCTGCGTCCACCTGGATAAAGCGGGCATGAAGACCACTCAGCAAGTCTTTCATTTCCTCAAGCGTACCAGGCTTGGTCAGACTAGAGGGGGTGAAGATATAATAGGCGTTTTCAAAGAGAGTAACATGGGCGGCCTTGGCTCCGGTCTTGTGACTTCCGGCCATAGGGTGAGCACCGACAAAGCGGACAGGCTTATTCTGCAGATACTTTTCTGCTGCTGCCACAATCTCTGCCTTAGTCGATCCAGCATCAGAGATGATAACATTTTCTTTCAGGTCCAGCTCCGCTAGTTCCTTTATAAATGCTATGGTCTGCTTGATGGGCACAGCCAGAATAATCGCATCAGCCAATGGAGCAAAGGCGGCAAAATCATCCGTTACCCGGTCTACCATTCCCCTCTCTAATGCAACTCTGCGCGATTCTTCACTACGATTGTAGCCAAGAATCTCTATCTCAGGATGAGCTCTCCTGATGCCCAGAGCCAAGGAAGCTCCAATCAGTCCCAGACCTGCGATATAGACTGTTTTTCTCTCCATGCCCTTCTCCTTACTTCTAAAAGTTCTTGACAAATTCCCGATGGCGAGCTACCGCATCCTTTAGTTCTTCCAGATTGTCCGAAGAGAACTTCTCCAGAACTTCGGTGGCTAAAACTGTTGCCACCACGCTTTCCATGACAACACCCGCCGCTGGCAGAGCCGTAGGATCGCTCCGTTCCACTGTCGCCTTATAAGGCTCGTGGGTCTCAATATCCACGCTCATCAGTGGCTTATAAAGAGTTGGAATGGGCTTCATAACACCTCGCACCACGATTGGCTGACCATTGGTCATACCACCCTCAAAGCCGCCTAGATTATTGGTCCTGCGAGTGAAGCCATCTTCCTCAGACCAGAGGATTTCATCCATGACTTGACTGCCCTTGAGACGACCGGCTTCAAAGCCCACGCCAAACTCAACTCCCTTGAAAGCATTGATGGACACGACTCCTTGAGCAAGCTTGGCATCCAGCTTCTTGTCCCATTGGACATAGGAGCCCAGACCAACCGGAACACCGCCAACGACAGTCTCAATGACACCACCGATGGTATCCCCGTCTTTCTTAATCTGATCAATGTAGGCCTTGATTTCTTCTTCACGCTCGGGATTGACAATGGAAACCTCTGACTGTGCAGCTCTTTCCTTGATTTCTGCTACAGTCAGATTGTCTGGTACATCGATATCAATACCGCCAAAGGTCACGATATGACTGGCAACTTCAACACCGATTTCTTCCAGCAAGCGCTTGGCGACTGCTCCGACCGCTACACGCATGGTCGTTTCCCGTGCAGAAGAGCGCTCCAAAGAATTCCGTAAATCGTCAAAGCGGTATTTCATCCCGCCTACCAAGTCAGCATGGCCAGGGCGTGGTTTGGTAATCTTGCGCAGTCCTTTTTTCTTTTCATCCACATCTGCCGCACTCATAATCTCCAGCCACTTCTGATGATCGAGATTTGTGACATTGAGGGTAATCGGACCGCCCATGGTCAAGCCATGCCGAACTCCAGAGGTAATCTCAACTTGGTCGCTTTCAATCTTCATACGGGCACCACGGCCGTAACCACCCTGGCGGCGCTTGAGCTCAGCATTGATATAGTCAGCGGTCAAAGAAAGACCAGCCGGCACTCCCTCAATAATAGCTGTCAGGCGTGGTCCGTGCGATTCTCCTGCTGTTAAGTATCTCATACATTTTCTCCTATTTCTGGGATGGAAAGATATGGACAGCCTGTCTATTTTTCATCCAAACTGTCCAATCGTCTTAAACTCCATCTGGCACTTATTTCTTCAGAAATTCTTTCATCTCTTCCAGCGGAATCTGGTGAATACTAGCCGACCCTAGCTCGGGCACAAGTACCAGCTTGATAGAGTTGCCTCGAGCTTTCTTATCGTGGGTCAGAGCCTGATAGAGAGCATTCTCATCCCAGGGCTGGTAAGCCACCGGCAAGCCAAACTTCTGACACATACGGATGATATTTTCTGTAATTCCGGCTGGCATAAGACCTTGCTTTTCAGCGACACTAGAAACCTGTACCATACCAATCGCCACAGCTTCACCATGCATGACCTTGCCATATCCTGCTGTCGCTTCGATAGCGTGCCCAATAGTATGGCCGAAATTCAGATAGAGGCGAACGCCATTATCCAGCTCGTCCTCGACCACAATCTTACGCTTTACATCGCAGGAATGGTAGATGATACTCTCCGCATGCTCCAAAATCGACTCTGGACTGCCATCCATTTCTGAAAGCTCGTCCCAGAGTTCCTTATCCTCAATCAAGCCGTACTTGACTACCTCGCCTATACCTTCGATCAATTCACGCTGGCCCAAAGTATGCAAGACTTCTGGGTCAATCAGAACTCCGTCAGGCTGGGTAAAGGTCCCGACCATATTCTTGGCCCAAGGCGTATTGACGCCTGTCTTACCACCGATAGAGGAATCCACTTGAGCTGTCAGACTGGTCGGAATCTGCACGAAATGAACGCCCCTCATGTAAGTCGAAGCGGCAAAGCCCGCCAAATCACCGACGACTCCGCCTCCCAAGGCTACAATCCCGTCGCTGCGGGTCAGACCAACCTTGACCAAAAACTCATAGACCTTGTTGACCGTCTTTAAGTTCTTGCTGGCTTCACCCTCTAAAAAGTCAAAGACATAGGCCTCAAACCCAGCCGCTTCCAAGCTCAGCTTGACCTTTTCCGCATAGAGTCTAGCCACTCGATTGTCCGTGACGATGACTACCTTCTGAGGCTGCCACAGCTGACGCAGCCAACTTCCAGCCTGAGATAGAGACCCCTTTTCGATGAGAATATCATAGGGATGGTGCGGGAGATTCACATTCAGTTTCATAAGCTCCTCCTTATTTATACAATTCTTCTAAACACTGCCAAATTTCCTGACTAGGCATGGTCTTTCCGGTCCAAAGATTAAAGGCTTCTGCTCCTTGATAGAGCAGCATACCAAGTCCATTGACCGCTGTGACATTTTGATTTCTTGCCCATTTGAGAAAGTGCGTTTCAAAAGGTTGGTAGATAACATCCGCAACTAAAATCTGGCTAGGCAGCTCAATCTGTTCAGGCAGGGGCATGCTGATGCCATCCATACCTAGACTAGTCCCATTGACCAGAAGGTCTGATTGGTTTATTTTATACTGCAAACTATCCGCATCCTCCAAGGTTAAAACTTGGATACGACTCTTGGTTTGGTGGCTGATAGCTACCATCTTTCTGACAGTCTTCTCATAGGAAGCTTGCCGAGTAAAGACGAAAATTTCCTCTGCATTGTCCAAAGCTGCTTGAGCAATAATAGCTGTCGCTGCTCCACCTGCTCCCAAAATCGTCATTTTTTTGCCCCGAATAGCAAAAGAAGGCAAGCTCTTAAAAAATCCCTTGCCATCTGTGTTATAACCAACTAAAATTCCATTTTTATTCACAACCGTATTGACTGCTCCGATAAGGCGGGCACTGACATCCAGCTCGTCCAGATAAGGTATCACTTCCTGCTTATAGGGCATGGAAAGATTGACACCAAACATATCGTATCTGCGGATATTTTCTATACTGGCCTGCAGATCCTTCGCTTCCACTTCCCAAGCTAGATAGACACCATTGACATCAGTCTTTTCAAAAGCCATATTGTGAATAAGAGGAGAAATACTGTGCTTAATTGGCTTGGCAACCACAGCAGCCATGCGGGTGTGGCCATTAATTCTCATTCAAAATCTCCTGGATTTTCTTCATATTGTTCAGAGAAATCTGACCAGGTGCTGACGCCATCTCCTGGCTGGCAAATGACCAGCTGGAACCTGTCAAGTCAGCCGCAATGCGTGAAATCTTACCGATTTTTCCCATGGAAATGGTGACAAAATCCTGCTCAGGATTCAAAGTCTTGAAACCGCGAGTATAGTTCATCAAGTCCAGCACATCCTGCTCATTGTGAGCCATGACAGAAACCTTGACCACCTTAGGGGTCAGAGAAGTAAGCTCAGACAGGATTTCCATCATATTTTCAGGTGTCTCCTCAAAGTTGTGGTAGCTCAGCACCAGATTAGGAAACTCCAGCATTTCTTCAAATTTCCCCTTGTGAGAGAAATATTCAAAGTCGATATAATCCGGCTGGTAAAAACTGGCTACTTCCTTGATGAGATCTACATATTCATCATCGGACAGTTCGATTTCTCCGCCTTCCTGACGGGTCCGCAAGGTGAAAATCAATTCACGTCCGGCAAATTTTTCAAAAATAGCTGGCGCAACATTTAAAATGTCATCCTTGGCCAGAAAATCTGCCCGCCATTCAATAATATCCGCATCTTCGTAGCGTGATACATCAATTTCTTGAGCTTCTTCTAAACTCTTGGGCATTACAGAAACGACTAATTTCATTGGTCCACCTTTATTGTAAATACCTTGAGGTAATTACTGCTCCCGTCTTTTTTATTATAGACAAAGTCTGCTGGCAGGCCATACTTCGCAAGATAGCGGTGCTTTCTGCCGGCAAAACCTTTTTCAATTTCTTGTTTAAACTTACTTTTGGAAAGATTGGCTGCATTGGTACTTAAAATCATGATTCCCTGAGGATTCAGGATTTCCAAAGCTTGTGCAACCAAACGATGATAATCTTTAGCAACCGAGAATGTCCGCTTCTTATTTCTAGCAAAGCTAGGCGGATCTATCACAATGACATCAAAGCTTAGTTCGTGGCGCTTAGCGTACTTGAAATAATCAAAGACATCCATCACCTGAAAGCGATGCTGATCCAGTGTCAAACCATTAGCCAGAAAATGAGACTCTGACAGCTCACGGCTTCGCTTGGCCAAATCCACTGAGACTGTCTGACTGGCACCGCCCATAGCTGCTGCTACTGAAAAAGCAGCTGTATAGGAAAACATATTGAGTAAACTTTTACCAGCAGCCAGACCATCTACCAGACTAGCACGCACATCGTGCTGATCCAGAAAGATACCGGTCATGAGACCGTCATTCAGAAAAACCCGATAGCGAACACCGTTCTCCAAGACTGTGAAAGTTTCCGGTGCTTCCTCTCCATAGAGATGAGCCGATTCGTAGTTCAAACCCTTGAAACGAATCTTTTCATAAGCTCCCTGAATCTCTGGGAAAACCTTAGCGAAGGCTGTCAGAATCTGCTCCTTGATAGCAAAGACAAAGTCATTGTACCAAGAAAAAAGCGCAAAGTCATTGTAGAAATCCACCGAGAAGCCACCGAAGCCATCCCCCTCTTGATTAAAGAGTCGAAAGGCTGTCGTGTCAGACGAATGGAAATAAGTAGAACGTCTGCTCTTAGCCTGCTCAAAGAGGTCTTGAAAAAAATCCGAGTTCAGCTCTACCTTCTTCTGGGAAATCAGCCAGCCTACTCCCTTATTCTGCGGAGAGAGATAAGCTGTGCCTAAGAACTTTCCCTGACGGTTTTGCAGCTCCACACATTGATTCTGAAGCGAAAGAGCGCCAAAATCCTTTTTATCTAATAAAAGAATGCCCTTTCTCAGTTTTTCTTCTGCCTGTTGAGTAACAGTAAGTTTATTCATAAATTATATTATACCAAAGATTGTGAAAATTCTCAAAACATATTTTACATTTGAGTTAATAAAAGATTTCACAAACGAGTGCAAAACGACTATAAACCTCTCCATAGAGGGGATAAGGCTTTTATAGAAATATTACAATTTCGCCGATTTAAAATATCTCAAATGCAGCTCAAATTTTCCTTAACTGGAGAAATTATGTTATACTTAGAGGAGAAAATTTTTAGGAAATAAGACAAGGAAGTAACTTTTTGTGAAAAAAATAACCAAGAATTTACTCAATTTCATGAGTACGAGACTAGGTTTTGTCTTGATTTTACTGGTCCTCTATTGGATAAAAACCATGTGGGCCTATACGATTGATTTTAACCTCGATATTCAGGGTCTTTATCAAGTATTTTTAGCTATTATCAACCCTTTCCCTATCAGCCTCTTGCTGCTGGGACTGGCGCTTTATGTAAAACGAACCAAATTATTCTACAGCCTAGCCTTCGGAATCTATCTACTCCTCTTTGCTTGGCTGGTATCTAACTCCATTTACTACCGTGAGTTCAGTGACTTTGTCACAGTCAATACCATGCTGGCTTCTAGCAGCGTTTCTGCTGGACTTGGGGAAGCAGCACTTGAGCTCTTCCGCCCTTGGGATATTCTTTATCTGATTGATTTCCCGATTTTGGCCTTCTTATTCTTTAAGAAATACATCCGCATGGATGATCGGCCTTTCAATAAACGCGCCAGCTTTGCTGTGACCTCCCTGTCTGCCATGCTATTCTCAGCCAACCTTTTCTTGGCTGAAATTGACCGGCCTGAGCTCTTGTCACGTGGATTTTCCAACTATTATGTCGTTCGGGCTCTGGGCTTGCCAGCCTTTCTAGGTTACAGTGCTAACCAGACATATACCGCCAATCGTGAGCGCTCCAAAGCTTCTGAAAAAGACTTGGAACCAGTAACAGAATATATCCAATTCCATTATGCGGAACCTAATCCAGAATATTACGGGATTGCCAAAGGTCGCAACGTCATCTATGTCCATCTGGAAAGCTTCCAGCAGTTCCTGATTGACTATAAGCTGCAGGCAGATGGGAAAGAGTACGAGGTGACACCTTTCCTTAACTCCCTCTACCACTCCAACTCGACTTTAGCTTTCTCTAATGTCTTCAACCAGGTCAAGGCTGGTAAGACTTCTGATGCTGAAACCATGATTGAAACTGGGCTCTTCGGTCTCAATCAAGGCTCCTTCATGGTTAACTACGGTGGTACCAATACCCAGCAAGCTGCACCTTTTATTCTTTCCAAAAACGGCGGCTATACTTCTGCTGTTTTCCACGGAAATACAGGAAGCTTCTGGAACCGCAATACAGCTTACAAGCAATGGGGTTATAACTATTTCTTCGATGCGTCTTACTTTACCAAGCAGGACGACACCAACTCTTTCCAATACGGCTTGAATGACAAGATTATGCTGAAAGATTCCATCAAATATCTGGAACACCTGCAGCAGCCTTTCTATGCTAAGTATATCACGGTTTCCAATCACTATCCTTACACGACAAGTCTGATTGGTGACGAGATTGGCTTCCCACTGGCCAAGACCAAGGATGAAACCATCAACGGTTACTTTGCCACTGCCAACTATCTAGATTCTTCTGTCAAGGCCTTGTTTGACTATCTCAAAGAATCCGGCCTCTATGACAACTCTATTATCGTTCTCTACGGAGACCATTTTGGAATTTCCCAAACCCGCAATCCTAACTTGGCCCCTCTTGTAGGCAAATCCTCTGAGACTTGGTCCAATTATGACAATGCTATGATGCAGCGCGTACCATACATGGTAGTGGTACCTGGCATGGACAAAGGAAAGATCATTGATACCTACGGCGGTCAAGTGGATATGCTGCCAACATTGGAGCATTTGCTGGGCATTGACTCTAAAAACTACCTTCAGGTTGGACAAGACCTGCTGTCATCTCAGCATCAACAAATCACAGCATTCCGATCCAGCAATAACTTTGTCACTCCAAAATACACTAGCTTCAACGGACGAACCTACTACACCCAGACCGGTGAGGAAATTACCAATCCAGATGAAACCATCAAGAAAGAGCTAGATGAGATTCGTAATGCCGCCAATACTCAGCTGAAGATGAGTGACGCTATTCAAACCGGTGACTTGATTCGCTTCTACAAAGGAAATGACTTAGGCAAGGTCAACCCTAAAGATTACTCTTATCTTAATTCAATGAAAGCCTTGTTGGCTATTGAAAAAGAAAAAGGCGACCAATCAACCAGTCTTTACTCCAAGCGAGGCAATGTTTCCACTGTGGACCTCTTTAACTCGCCAAGCTATCGTGCACTGCATCCAGAGCAGTTCCAAACTAGCAGCAGCGATGAAGACAGCAGTCAAGAAGACTCAAGCTCTTCCAGCTCTAGTTCCACAGCTAATCCATAGATAGCAAAAGCCTTAAGTCCAATGGACTTAAGGCTTTTCTTGTAGCTAATAACTTATTGAATAACTTCAAAAACAGAAACAGTCAGGTTTTCAACATAGAAAGGCTTCTTATGACGGCTATTGCCGACTAGGAGGCGCAGCTTGTCTGCATTAGGCAGATAATAGGGCAGGCCGCTGGCATTAAAAATAACCTGATAATGCTTGTCGTCCTTAATCTCAAAGATAATCAAGCCACTGCCCTGCTCTGCTGATTGAACAAAGACATGCTTATAAATATCTTCATAAGTCTGATAAGAAAAGGCTTTGCAGCTTGTCTTGAGGCGAATGATGTCCTTGATAAAATCAATGCTCTCCTGATGGTCCTGCAAAATATCCCAATTCACCTGATTGACTGCATCTGGCGCATTGTAGCTGTTCATTGCCCTTTCGCGATCACTGGGAAGAACTTGACCGTCTTCTCCAGTCGCCACTAGCTTGGTACGGGAAAATTCCTGTCCCAGCTCCATGAAAGCCATGCCCTGCATGAGTAGGTTCATAGCAGTTGCCAGTTCAATCCGCTTGGTGCGAGTCAAAACATCATCGTCGGGATGCAGCTCCGCAAGCAAATCATGCAGGTTGAAATTATCGTGTGCCTCCACGTAGTTAAGGACTTGATCAGGACTGCGATAGCTGCCTAGCTCACTGCTGCCAAGGATAGCCTTAGCGACGATATCCTCCGTCGCCTGACCACTGACAAAACCAGCTTTGATGCCACCGTAAACCTCGGCTCCCTTAACCGCATCCCGCTCAGTGTCGTTGAAAAATCCAATCCGTGGTAACTGATAAGCATTGTCCTTTTTGGCCTTTTCTTCTGGTCTCAGACCCGTTCCCATATCCCAGCCTTCTCCATAGAGCAGGATTCTCGGATCCACCTTATCCATAGCTTGACGAATGGCATTCATCGTTTCCACATCATGAATTCCCATCAGGTCGAAGCGGAAGCCATCTACATTAAACTCCTCTACCCAGTAAAGCAAAGAGTCAATCATAAACTTGCGGAACATCTCATGTTCGCTGGCCGTCTCACTCCCCACTCCAGTTCCGTTTTGGAAAGAGCCATTAGGATTCATCCGATAGTAATAATCCGGTACTGTAGCCTGAAAAGCAGAATCATAGGTCGAGTAGATGTGATTGTAAACAACATCCAGTGTCACAGAAAGCCCCGCATCATGGTAGGCCTGAATCATTGTTTTCAAATCACGAATGGCCTGCGCTGGGTCGGCAGGATTGCTGGAAAAGCTCGTCTCCGGAGCATGATAATTCTGCGGATCATAGCCCCAGTTGTAAATCAGCTCTCCATTTTCATCATAGTCCTTGTGACGGTCAGAGACAGGCTGAAGCTGAACAACATTAACGCCTAAATCGCTGATATAGTCAAAACCTGTTTTTTGCCCTAGATAATTGGTAGTTCCTTTTTGACAGGCTCCCAAGAAGGTCCCGCGCAGCTGACTATCCACGCCTGAAGTCTCCGACTTGGTCAAATCCCGAATGTGCATCTCATAAATCACTGCCTGATTGGGATTGTCCAAACGCCAGACAGCTTCTTTGCCTTGCCGAACTTGAAAACCATCTACTTCTGTCTCATCTGCTCCAAGAATCGCTGATCGCTTGCCATCTGGACTGGTCGCAACAGTATAGGGATCGCGAGTATAGAAATTGCGGTATTCAAAGCTAACATGGTATTGATAAGTTTTGCCGGTCAAGTCTTCTCCTATTTCAGCTGACCAGACACCGATGCTATTTTCCTTATGGTCGTGAGAATATCGGTCACCTTTTTGCATTGAGAATATTTTATAAACAGGAGCTTGATTGTCAGCCGATTCATACACTACCAGCTCTACCTTCCTAGCTGTCGGTGCCCAAACTTTGAAAGTATGTGCGCCGTCTGTCTGGCGGTGTCCCAACCAGCCTTGATAGCCCCAGCATTCATCAAAGTAGTCTGTTCTCAGAGCCATATCAAAGTTATGAGGGCGCCGGCGTGAATACTGGTGACTGGTCGTTGCAGCCTGCAGGGAATAATAAACCTGAGCATCTCCCTCAATCAGCCAAATTTCCGTAACCAGATGAGGAGGCAACAAATCAATATGATAGTCACAGGACTGGCTAGACCAGTCTGAACGTTTGATAATCACATGAGCGTGATTTAAGGGCTCCCAAGTCTCAAATGACAATTCACCCTGAATACCAAAATAATCAAGTTTGGAAAAGGCTGCTTCCTTTCCCCATTGGTTTATTTGCCACTGCCACATATCATAGGAGAAATAATCTCCAGTAGGATTGTGGTAATGGACTAAGACTTTATAGTCTAGCATGTTCTTTCATCTCTCATCTATACTTATTCTATTGAAAGGGCTGTCTGACTGATTTCATCGATATTGGCAAAAAATTCCAAATGTCCGTGCAGCACTTCCAGTTCAACAGGCGTATCACCGCCGTATTCCCCATCCAAATTCAGCATAAATGGACCTTTTTTGTCTAAAATTTCCAGCTGCAGCTTGCTTGTTTTGAGGTATTCTACATTGATATCGCCAACGTGCTGACCGCCATTAATAGCCTGCATCATCAGACTCAGCATATCAAAGAGATTGGCTGTCTTAACCAAAATCAAGGTAAAATTCCCGTCATCTAATTTAGTATCCGGTGCTAGCTTTTCAAAACCACCGATAGAGTTGGTCAGAGCCGCAAACATCAGCGAAATCTTCCCTTCAAAGACACCGTGGTCGTGCTTGATACGAACCTTGCGGAACTTAGAGCGAGGGAGCTTTTTTGCTCCTTCTGCGACATAAGCAAAGTAGCCTAGGCGGGATTTGACCTCGCTAGGTACGCTATAAGTCAGCTCTGTTAGAGTTCCAGCCGCTGCAATATTGATAAAATACTTGTTCCCATAAGCCCGGCCAATATCCATCTTTATGGTCTGGTTCTTTTCAATAATGCGGGCTGCCGCTACTGGATCTCCCATGGGAATCTTCAAAGCACGCGCATAATCGTTGGTTGTACCAGTTGGGATAAAGGCCAATTTAGGCCGTTCATCCAGATTTGCCACACCATTGACTACCTCATTGATGGTACCGTCACCGCCTGCCGCAATAATCAAATCAAATCCTGCTTTTGCTGCCCTTTCAGCTTCTTTTTGAGCAGAAAGAGGCGCTGGAGTGGTTTGGTAGGCGCTGGTTTCATAACCCACATCCTCCAAAACATCCAGAACTTCCGCAATATTTTTCTTAATAATTTCCTGTCCCGAAGTCGGGTTATAAATCAATCGTGCTCGTTTAATCTTATCCTTCATACTTCAGCCTCATAAGCTATCAAGCCAATCTTCATCCCGAATTTCAATTCCCAACTCCTGAGCCTTGGCCAGCTTGCTGCCTGCATCTTGGCCAGCCACTACCAGATCCGTTTTTTTAGAAACAGATCCGGAAACATTAGCACCTAGACTCTGCAATTTTTCTTTAGCTTGATTGCGTGTCAATTTTTGTAATTTACCAGTCAAAACAACCGTCATACCAGATAGGGCTGCATCAGCCGCTGCCTTTTGCCCCAGATAGTCTAGATTCACACCTGCTTCCTGCAGCTCCGCCAAAAGAATCTGAGAGCCTTCCTGCTCAAAATAGGTATGCAGGCTTTGGGCAATCACAGTTCCAAGACTGTCAATAGCCGCAATCTCTTCTTGGCTGGCCTGAGACAGCTTAGGAATATCATGGAATTTCTCCAGCAAAATCCGACTGGCCTTGCTTCCCACATGGCGAATCCCCAAGCCAAACAAGAGACGTTCAGCCGAGTTCTCCTTAGAAGCTTGAATAGCAGTATACAATTTATTTGCTGATTTTTCCTTAAAGTTCTCTAGTTCTAGTAAATTTTCTACCGTCAGCCGATAGATGCCAGCCACATCCTTGACTAGATTTTGAGCAAAGAGCTTCTCTACCACTGCTGGACCAAGGCCAGTAATATTCATTGCATCCCGGCTGGCAAAGTGAATCAAGCCCTCCTTAATCTGGGCTGGACAGAGTGGGTTAATGCAGCGCAGAGCGACTTCATCTTCAAAGTGCACTAGCTCACTCTCACAGCTCGAACAGTGACTTGGTATTTCCAGAGGTTCCTCTGAGACACGCTTGGACTCAACCACTCGCAAGACAGCAGGAATAATATCCCCTGCCTTATAGACGATAACGGTGTCTTTCTGACGAATATCCTTCTCCGCAATATAGTCCACATTGTGCAAAGTTGCTCGGCTGACAGTCGTTCCCGCTAGCTGAACCGGCGTCAGATTAGCTGTCGGAGTCACAACTCCTGTCCGGCCGACCGTCCAGTCAACAGACAGAAGCTGGGCTTCCTTTTCCTCAGCTGGAAATTTATAGGCGATGGCCCACTTAGGTGCCTTGACAGTAAAGCCAAGCTCCTCTTGCACCGCCAAGTCATTAACCTTGATGACAATACCGTCAATCTCATAAGGCAGACTGTCACGCTCCTGAGCAATCTTTTCGATAAACTCCCAAACTGCTTGGATAGAGTCCGCCAGAATACGAGTAGGATTGACTGAGAAGTCCAAATCTGCCAGCTTGTTTAAGACTTCTTCTTGGCTGCCAACCTGAGTCGGACTGGCTTCTTGGTAGAGAAAGGTTGCTAGATTGCGCTTGGCCACAACTGCTGTGTCCAACTGCCGCAAGGTTCCTGCTGCCGCATTTCGGGGATTGGCAAACTCAGGCTCACCATTCTCCTGCCGAAGCTGATTGACCGCATCAAAGGAAACCTTGGGCATGTAGCACTCTCCGCGAACGGTAATGTCCAGCGGTTCTTTCAATGTCAGAGGAATATCCTTGACCCGCTTGAGATTTTCAGTGATGTTTTCTCCAACAGAGCCATCCCCCCGAGTCGCTCCTGCTACCAAGATTCCCTTTTCATAGGTCAGGGAAATAGAGAGCCCATCAATCTTGAGCTCACAAAGATAAGAGACCTGAGGAAATTCCTTGCGAATCCTCTGGTCAAAGACTATTAATTCTTCACGTGAAAAAGCATCCTGCAAACTAAAGAGAGGATACTGGTGTGGATATTTTTCAAATCCTTCTAAAATCTTCCCTCCCACCCGATGTGTCGGACTGTCAGGCAGGATATCGGTTGGGTACTTTTCTTCTAACTCCGCTAACTCACGATAGAGTCTGTCATACTCGCTGTCCGATACACTTGGCCTGTCTGCCGTATAATATTCATGGGCATATCGGTTGAGCAATTTTACTAATTCTGACATTCTTTCTTTCATACTTCTATTTTATCACAAATACACAAAATCTTCCTCTATTTGTTCCGAATTCTTCCTAAAAAACAAAAGGACACAAAAAGAGCGGAAATTCCGCTCTCTGCTGTCTTATTTTGTCAAATCAATTCGTCGGGCAATCAGGTTAATAAGGATAGCTCCAACAATCAAGGAAGCAAATTCTCCAATGGCTGTTGTAAACCAAGTCAGGAAGAATGGCAGGCCTTGTAAGAAATGTAATTCTGCAGCAATGGTCACCATCGAAATAGAAAAGAATACTGCAAAATAGAAATGATCCAAACGAATCAATCCTTTAATCAGATATTGATTCTTATAGCGACTGAAAAGGTAGACACCCAGTGACAGGAAGACTAAAGTGGACCCGCCACCGACAAAGACATCAACAATTCCAAAACTATAGAGATTGGCAATCATACAGCCAATGGTCACTCCTATGATATATTTCCTATTATAAAAGGCCATAAAGTTCATCATTTCAGAAATTCTGAACTGGTAAGCACCATAGCTAATAGCATTTAAAGGGGGCGTAATCGTTAGAGCTACGTAAATGGCAGCAACAATGGCAATCTGAGCCAAATCACGAACTGTCAGTTTTTCTTGTTTCATGTTTTCTCCTTTAGCGGCTTTACCGCGTATAATATGCTTGGCGAAAGAAGTTAAGCGCCAAGGGTTGCGTCACCAAGAGCTTATCGCTCCGTAGTTTGGCAACCTAACCAGTATAGCATAAATCCTAGAAATATGATAGACTATCTTTATGAAAACTTTAATCAAAAAATTCTTTGACAATGAGGTTCTGTCCTATCTTTTCTTTGGTGTGGCAGCTACCCTTGTTTATATGACTACTCGTCTCCTTATCTTCGCTCTTACAGGACAGACATTATTTGCGACCATTACTGCTAATGTCACAGCAGTACTTTTTGCCTTTATCACAAATGATACCATTGTCTTTAAGCAGCAACGCAAAGGTTGGCAAAAGCGACTTTTTAAATTTGCTCTGGCGCGTTCTGGCACTCTTTTGCTAGACATCGTTCTTGCAAAATTATTAGTGGATACTTATCCTAATATTATCGGGCAATTTGTCAACAATAACCGCAATCTTATCAACTCTATCGAGTCACTTTTTTCTCAAGTGCTTATTATTGTCCTCAACTATGTTTTTAGTAAGATTTTTGTCTTTAAAAACAAGGAAAAATAACAACGAATTAGTCTATTTCACCCTATAAAAGCAAATCTGGACCAGATAATTCTGATCCAGATTTTTATAGTCTTAAATTTCCAAGCTTGGTTTTTCAATAGTCAGATGAGTAATCTCACCCTTAACACCAAAATACTCCTCAATCAGAGTCTGGAGTTCTGTCATAGCTGCTTGGGCGCGTGCTGCTTGCTCTTCATTAATGGCCTCAATGACCAAGATGGCGTCCTTGGTCTCCTCTGTCAGCATAGTCCGCTGCGCTTCTCGCCAGTTAAGGCAACGGCAGACAGCCCCCTCTTCATCATAGTAGATGATTTCTTCTGGCAGAGCCGGCGCGTCACTCTCAGCTCCCAGCGGGAAAAAGGCTTCGCCACCCTTGGCTTTTCCTAGATGAAGACCTCCGACAATTTTATCCAAATCCTCACCGCCACATGAAACCGCATAAGACAGCGAGACACTGTTGTAGATATCGACCAAAGGATTGATTGAATGAAATTCCCGCCCCTGACTAACCCGCTTGAGCAGGGCTTCGATAGAGGATCGTGCTCCTTTCTTGGTCTTGAATTTGCTGAAAGCCTGCCGCCACTCCTGAATGACTTCATTTTGAGTGAAGTTCTCATCTAAGATAAAGTCCTCAGCTCGTTTCGCTCCCTTATCCAGCAGGGATTTGAAATATGGGTCCTTACTTTCATCCACACTATTATCCAGCCCCTTGACCACTAAAATACTAATCTGACCTTCCGGAAATACTTGCCAAAATTCATTTTCAACTGTAACTTTCATGATCTACCTCTTCAATCTTAATAGTTTCTTTTTTGTCCTTTTTTGACTGCTTCCCAGTCACCTGTGATGTTTTCACGCACTCGTACCAGCATTTTCTCCAAGGCTTGAACTTCCGCCTGAGAAAAGCCCTGCAGGGATGTCTCTTCAGAATAGGCATTCTCAGCTAGGATAAAAGGATAAAGTGTTTCCCCTTTTTCCGTCACAAACCATTCCTTGTTCTTCTTGTTGCCCTTGGCTGCCTTCTGCTGGACCAAGCCCTTGGTCTCTAGCTTCTTGACAGAACGGGCAACAGTTGAGCGATCCACCTTGAGCAGCTCCGACAGTTCCTCTTGGATAATCCCCGGATTCTCCGCGATTCGTACCAGATAAAGATATTGACCTCGTGCTAGCTCTATGTCACGGAACTCAATATTAGCAATGGAATCCAAAGCTCGGGCGATAATCCCAATTTCCCGCAATACTGACATATCCCCTCCTTTAAACTTTTATTTGAAACTATTATATCACATTTTATTGCAAATGCAATAAAATTAAATAAAAAGAAAAAAGAGGAAAATCCTCTTTAAATTTGGCAAAAATGTCTTTTTCTAGTTTTCATCTTCCTTATAGTATTTTTGTAATTCTTCCGCTGAGTTAATAACATGACCCTGCCCATCTACTGAATATTCAGCTGGGATAGTTACATTCTCAAATACATTCGTTCCTGGCGGAAAGAAGAGTTCGGTCACGTTTTTTACTAATTCGACATCGGTTTCTTTATTTAAGAAAGCAATACAAGCATCTTTTTCATGCATAATCTTATATACTTGGGGATATTTACTTGATAGAAGTGAATTCTCAAATTGTTTTTCTGAATAAGAATTTTCTAGAGACATCCATGTTAAATGAAGTGCGACACCTCTTTTTTCCATACGTTCAGCAAAATTAGTGGCGGTCGTAAAATTATTAGGAAGATCTCTATATGGATTAATTCCCTTATCTGAAACAATTCTCCCTTCATCTAGATTAATACAATATGCCTTTTTTTATCAGTTGACTTCTGTCTTAAATAGATTACTGCATAATACTTTTGAGTGTTTGAGTCCGCTATAATATCTGAACGTATTTTTATCGGAATCAAATCAGAGTCGTAATTACGTACCATCTCAAAAACATCAAATTCTCTCTTTTTTAATTTTTTATTCTGGAATTTGTAGACTGCCAACTTCCAATATTCCCCTTTTTGAGGAATATTTCGATTAAATTCATCTTTATTCAATAGATTTGGATTAGCTTTGAGCTTCATGTAACTATTGACGAAATATCCAGAGTCAAACTCTCTTATAACATCATAATCAGGATCTACTATATATGATTTTGCTTTTTTCATATTTTCCTGTTCTTCAGAATTTACAACGTTCCAGTTATAAGCAACAGCCTTATCGTTTTCAAGAAAGCTATAAACAGGTTCATATTCAGGAGAATAATACGTAAACTGTCCGTATTTTTCTTGAAACTTCTTTGCCTCTTCCTTACTCCAAATAAAATAAGTTGCAGCTCCTAGAATCAAGGCTAGAGCGACCACAATACTCTTCCATTTAGTTATTTTTTTACTTTTCATACTTATTTATCCTTTTCCACTCCAAAACAACATCAGTCCTCTTCCCCATCCTGCTCTTTCTTCTTGAAAGTAAAGCGTCCAGTGCTTTCAACTTGAAATCCTGACTCACAGGAGCTCTGGATACTGGCATTAAGTACTGCGCCAACAATCAAAATTTTAGCAATCATGATAAACCAAAACATCATCACAACCATAATGATGGAGCTAAAAAAGCGGACATCAACCAGGTGATTTAAATAATTATCCATGTAGACAGAAAAGATATTCAGCAAGGCCAGAATAGTCAGAAGAACGAAGGCGCTGCCTGGCAGAACATAGCGTTTTTTGTTGATTTTCACATTGGGCAGGAAATAATAGAACATGACCAAAACCGCAAAGAGTAAGGCGTAAATCAATGGCTCGGTAAAATTCTGCAAGTGCTGATAGAGTTGGCTATCTAGCTTCCAGTAAGTACGGAGGAAATCTAGCGACATATGGCCAAACATGGTCAGAAAGAGGGTCAAGGCAAAGAGAATCTGCAGACCTAGACTCACAAAGAGACTCATGATGCGATGAGAAATCAGCCCCCGGCTCTTGGCTACTCCATAGGCTTTATTAAAGGCAATTTGCAGGAAATTCATAGACTTGGAAAAAGTCCAAAGAGCCGACAAGACTGAGAAGCTCAGCAGGCCAGTCGAAGGCTGGGTCAGCACTTCACGCATGATTTTTGCTACAACATCATATAAAGTCTCTGGCAGCATGTCCTTGATGGCTGTCAGAAAATCCGTCACCGGAATGTGAAAATAGGGCAAAATATTCACCACAATTAAGAGCAAGGGAAAAACGGAAATCAGCCAATAATAAGCAACTGCAACGCTGCTCAGCTCACTATCTGCCTCTTTATAAAAACGGAAAAATTCTCTTAAAAACTGATTGTTGCGAACCTTACCAAATAATTTTTTCACTCTCTTCTCCTTCAAAAAAGCTGAGACAAGTGCCCAGCCTTTGATTTCTAATAAGTCCCTTCTTCTCCCTGGCTGGTCAGAATGACAGGACCATCTTTTGTAATGACAAACTGATGCTCATATTGACAGGACAGACCGCCATCCAGCGTTTTATGTGCCCAGCCGGTCTCAAAGTCCGTATCAATTTCCCAGGTACCTGTATTGATCATTGGCTCGATAGTCAGAACCATTCCCTCACGCAAGCGCAAGCCACGTCCTGCTCGACCGTAATGCGGCACCATAGGCTCCTCATGCATGGTTGGGCCAACACCGTGCCCTACCAAATCCCGCACAACGCCATAGCCATGACTTTCAGCATATTCCTGAATAGCTGAACCAATGTCGCCGATACGATTGCCGACCTTAGCTGCCGCAATTCCACGGTAGAGACATTCCTTGGTCACGTCCATCAGCTGCTGAGCTTCTGGGCTAATTTTCCCTACTGCATAGGTCCAGCAAGAATCTGCCACACCGCCCCGGAAGCTCTCTGTGTGTTGCTTCATCTGTTCCACATTGTCAAAATCTAGCTTGGACACATCCAGCTCTGCCTTATCGATCAAGCCAACCACCATATCAACGCTGATGACATCACCTTCTACCAGCTTCTGATGACGGGGAAAGGCATGGGCGACTTCGTCATTAAGAGAGCAGCAAGTCGCATAAGGATAGTCCATAACAGAACCTTCAACACCAATTTGCAGAGGCAAGGCATTGTCTTCTTTACAACGCTTGCGAACATACTCTTCAATGTCCCACATGTCAATGCCTGGCTTAATCAAGTCTCTCAAACCAATGTGGACTGAAGCCAAAAAATCTCCGCTCTTGTCCATCAAGTCAATTTCACGCTGTGATTTTAAAGTAATCATTCTTTCTCTAATTTCCTCTTCTTAATTAATTTTCACTGTAATCGTCGCTTTGGCAACTAGCATCGCTTCCAGATACATCTCAAAGTCAATAATAGCTGTCCGCCTAGTCTGACGGATAATACGCGGCTGGATATGCAGCAGGTCATCAATCTGAACCGCCTGAAAGAAATAAATCATCAGCTGGTCGATAATGAGACTGCGGCCGCTGTTGACCATAAGCTGCTGGGTAATCCGAGTCAGAATTTCTGTCAGCACACCGTTGGCCAGCACACCATTTTGCTCCAGCATAAAAGGCTCAACGGTAAAGGAAAACAAATCATCCTGACGGCTAATCTTCTGTCCTACTTGCTCACTGAAAGTCGGCAAGCTGGAAATCTGAGAACGGCTCATTTTTTCCATAATATCCCGACGCGTGATTACACCCAGCAAGGTCTGGTTGCTGCGAACTACTGGTATCATCTCAAAATCTTCTGCAATCATGCGCTGGCTAATATTGGCAATATTGGCAGATAAGCCTGTCATAAAGACGTTTTTCGTCATGACCTTGTCCAAGGTTGTCAGAGGAGACTTATCCCCTGCATCCCGCATGGTTACTACTCCTACCAGCATCTGCTGTTGGTTGATAACCGGAAACCGGCTGGCGCGATTGCGACGGACCAAGTCCAGATAGTCTCGAACAGTATCAGTATCATGCAAAAAGCCGTACTCGTGGCTGGAGCGATAGACCTGCTCCACTGTTAAAATATCAGTCTTGATTTGCATATTGGAAAGGGCACGATTAATCATGGTTGCAACAGTGTAGGTATCGTGCTTGGTCCTGAGAACCGGTATATTAAGCAGATTAGCCATCTTCAGAACTTCCGAGCTGACTTCAAAACCTCCGGTTACCAGCACCGCATTCTCATTTTCCAGGGCCAAGAGCTGAATTTTCGTCCGGTCTCCGACAATCAGGAGACCGCCCTCTGTCAGATAGCGCAGGATATTCTGCTCCGTCATGGCTCCGATGGAAAATTTATTGAATTCTTTTTCCAGACCATCTTCTCCTGCCAATACTTCTGAGCCAGTAATATCAACAATTTCCTTGTAGGTCAGATGCTCCAAGACCACTTTCTTGGACTTAACCCGAACCGTACCACTCCGAGGTCTAGTCTCAACAATACCGCGGTTCTCCGCTTCCTTGATAGCACGATAGGCCGTCCCATCACTAACTCCCAGATAGTTTGAAATACTGCGGACACTGACCCTCTTGCCAATTGGAAGATTTTCAAGATAGGTTAAAATTTCCTGATGCTTACTCATTAAAATCTCCTCTCTCATAACGGTACTCCAGATAATCTCGCATCTTCCTGGTGTACCGGTCACTTCCTTTAAACTGCCGGTAGAGGCTGAAGCCAGATTTTTGAGCCACCTTTTGACTGGCTAGGTTCTCTGCATGAGTGATAATACTGAGGCGCTTGAAGTCAAAGCGAGTAAAAGATAGAAAAGCAATTTCCCGAACAATTTCTGTCATCAGCCCTTGTCCCCAGTAGTCTTGGCGCAGAAAATAGCCTAACTCAGCTTCTTTCTTAATCTCGTCCATCTTTTCAAACTTGACAGAGCCAATCATTTCCTGCGTTTCCTTGTGACAAATAGCCCAAATCCCCAGAGGATTTTTCATAAAGAAATTGGCAATGACGTATTCACTTTCCTCTAGGCTTGCTTCTGTCGGAAAAATGAACTGAGTATTTTCCGGATTGGACGCAATCTTATATAGGGCTCCTGCATCTTCAAAGACAATGGGCCGCAAAAAAGCATGCTCCGTCTCAATAAATGAACAGGCTGCTAAATGTGTCCATAAATTCATCTGCTACCTCTACAAAAAATAAGCGAAAAACGCTTATTCTTCTATCAACTGGATATCCGCACCCAGACTTGTTAATTTTTCAATAATATTAGAATAACCACGCAGGATAAACTCGATATTAGTAATTTCTGTCTTTCCTTGAGCCATCAAACCTGCAATAACCAAAGCAGCTCCTGCTCGCAAATCAGTCGCCTTGACCTGAGCTCCCTGCAGTTGATTTGGCCCCTCATAGACAATCTGGTCGCTGCTGGTCGAAATCTTGCCTGCCATCTTAGCCAGCTCCGCCACATGGTTAACTCGCTTCTCATAGATGGTGTCCGTAATCTTACCGTGGCCATTAGACGTCAGTAAGAGCGGAGTGATAGGCTGTTGTAGGTCAGTTGCAAAGCCTGGATAAGGAGAAGTCTTAATGTTTATAGCTCTCAGAGTTTGCTGCTCTTCGACAAAAATGCTGTCTTCAGAAACCGTCATCCGAACACCCATTTCCTCAAGCTTGGCAATAAAACTCTCTAAATGCTCATAAAGGACATTATTAATCTGAATTCCCTGACCAATAGCTGCAGCAAGGGCGATATAAGTTCCTGCCTCGATACGGTCAGGAATTACTTGATGGCGCGTTCCATGAAGGTGTGGAACACCCTCAATCGTAATAATATCAGTTCCTGCTCCGCGGATGTGCGCTCCCATATTGTTCAAGAGAGTTGCCACATCGATGATTTCTGGCTCTCTCGCTGCATTTTCAATAATGGTCCGACCTTTGGCCTTGACAGCAGCCAACATCGTGTTGATGGTAGCACCCACGCTGACCGTATCCATATAAATGCTAGCGCCTTTCAGCTGCTGGCCCCCTGTGGATAGGTTCATGTAGTTGCCGTCCATGGTCATCTTAGCTCCCATGGCTTCAAAAGCTTTGAGATGCAAGTCAATAGGACGCGGACCCAAGTCACAGCCACCAGGCAGACCTACCGTCGCTTCACCATAGCGGCCTAGCAAGCTGCCATAGAAATAATAAGAAGCCCTTAGACTATTGATTTTTCCATAAGGCATAGGGACGTTTCGGATACCACGCGGATCAATTGTCAGACTGTCCTCAGAGCGAGTAACACTAGCCCCCATGGCAACCATAATATCAATCAGACTATCCACATCCGAAATATCCGGAACACCATCTAACGTTACAATATCATCCGCCAGAATCACAGCTGGAATCAAGGCAACGACACTGTTTTTAGCACCATTAATAGTCACCTCTCCTTTTAAGGGGCGACCACCATGTATTACAATTTTTTTCATGTTTAAAATAAAGCTCTTTCAAGGTATTGCCATTTATTATACCACAGATTCGGGAAATTTCCTATACTTTTAGATAAATAAGACAATCGAAATTAAAATGAAACAGGGAAAATGGTTTTTTCAATAATTTTTCAGAAAAAACAGGATTGCAAAAAATGAAAGAAGCGCAAGGTTAGACTGCTTGCCTTTTAAAAGTTGCCTGTATAGAAATGACTTTTTCTTAAAAAAATAGAAAAGTTCCCAATCATGACGATTGAGAACTGTCTTCTTACTGCACTGCTGCTTTCAAAGCCTCTACCTTATCTAACTTTTCCCAAGGCAGGTCAATGTCTGTCCTACCCATGTGACCATAAGCTGCTGTCTGACGGTAGATTGGTCGTTTCAGATCCAGCATTTGAATGATACCGGCTGGACGCAGATCAAAAATCTGACGAACTGCTTCTTGCAATTTGCTTTCTGCAACTGCTCCAGTACCAAAAGTATCGATGCGTACAGAAACCGGCTGAGCCACACCAATAGCATAGGCTAGCTGCACTTCTGCTTTCTTGGCCAGTCCTGCAGCAACAATGTTTTTAGCGATGTAACGAGCTGCGTATGAAGCTGAGCGGTCAACCTTGGTTGCATCCTTACCAGAGAAGGCGCCGCCGCCGTGACGAGCATAACCACCGTAAGTATCCACAATAATCTTGCGGCCAGTCAAGCCAGAATCCCCTTGCGGACCGCCAATTACAAAACGGCCGGTTGGATTGATGAAGAATTTTGTCTTCTCATCCAAATATTGGGCTGGGATGACTGCTTTAATCACCTTTTCAATCACATCACGATGAATCTCTTCATTGGTCGCTTCTGGGTCATGTTGGGTTGAAATAACCACTGTATCCACACGCACAGGCTGGTCATTTTCATCATACTCAACGGTCACCTGTGACTTAGCATCTGGACGCAGATAGGCAATCTCTCCTGATTTGCGCAACTCTGCCAATCGACGAACAAGCTTATGGCTGAGCGAGATAGGCAGCGGCATGAGCTCTGGCGTTTCATCCACAGCAAAGCCAAACATAAGCCCTTGGTCACCAGCTCCGATTAAGTCCAATGGATCTTGGTCTGTATTCCCACGAACTTCCAGAGCTTCATTGACACCCTGAGCAATATCTGGTGATTGCTCCACCAAAGACGGATGCACACCGACCGTCTCTGCTGAAAATCCATACTCTGTATTGGTGTAGCCAATCTCTGCAATGGTATCACGAACCACACGGTTAATATCTACATAAGCTGTGGTCGAAATCTCACCAAAAACATGAACCGAGCCCGTATAAACGGCTGTTTCAGCAGCCACATGGGCATCTGGATCCTGACTCAAGACAGCATCCAAAATAGCATCGGAAATTTGGTCTGCAATCTTATCAGGATGTCCCTCCGATACAGACTCAGACGTGAAAAGTTTACGTTCTGACATAGAAATGTCCCCCCTTAAATAAATTGTTATAGAGTTACAAAGTACTGATAGAAGTTTCCTACCACCTTATCGGGACTATATAACTTCTTCATTATACCACTTTTCGCTAAAAAATTCAGAATTTTTTAAATAGAAAAAGCTATAATCAGAAACTATAGCTTTATTGCAATGATAAACTAAGGGCAGCTTGCTAACAACTCTTCAACTTCCGCCTTACCGATAGCATCACCAGCTTGTTCAAAAAGTCTGATAGCAGCCGCAAAGTTGGTTCTTGCTTCTTTGAGATTTCCCAAAGCTTGAGCAATTTCACCCAATCCTCGGCAAATACATGCATGGTTTACCACATCATCTGACTCCTTAGCATAGATATGCGACTTTCTCATAAACTCCTGAGCTTGAGTCAATCGGCCTAATTTAAGATTTAGGTAGCCTAACTCATAGAGATTTACTGAATGACGATAATGGTCATCTGGGAAATACATCGCTAGGAAAGCAGCTTCTTTTTCTATCCACTCTAAAGCTTGATAAAAATCTCCCGCAGCTCTAGCAACATAGCCTAGCTGATGATAAGCGATATGCTCATTTTCAATATCACTATCATTCTGAGCCTGAATCAAATAAAGCTCCAAATTTGCAAAAGCGTTCTGATAATCCTGCCTTTCTACAGCTAGATAAGCCCGTAAATTCCAGCGGCTAAAGGAATCTTTTTCAAGCTGCCGCTCTAGTTCTTCGGCCTTATTTAACCGTCCTTCAAAGAAATGCTGCCAAGCGGCTGCCAATCTCTCATTCATCTGCCTTCTCCTTTTACCTCCAGAACTTCTCCCACTAAACCAAATCCGTCTGAGCGATAGCCTTCTTGACATCATCCAGCGGCAAATGAACCAATTCCACCTCTTTTTCCTTGTAGAGATATTGAGCATAGTCATCTATCCGATATTGGTTGATATAGACCACCCGTTTGCAGCCGACCTGAAGCAGTTGCTTGGTACAGTTGAGACATGGAAAATGGGTCACATAAGCCGTAAAGCCCTTGGGAACCCCCCGCTCGGCTCCTTGCAAGATGGCATTGACCTCGGCATGCAAAGTCCGCACGCAGTGACCGTCAATAACCAAGCACTCATGGTCAATACAGTGCTCAGTCCCTGAAACTGAGCCATTGTAACCAGTTGAAATAACCTTATTATCCTTGACCAAGACAGCGCCGACTTTGGCTCGTTTGCAAGTTGAGCGATTAGCGATTAAGAGAGCCTGAGCCGCAAAATACTGATCCCAAGCCAAACGATTCTCTGACATAATTTCTCCATTCTACTGATTTTTTATTCACATAAGTATCTGTTTTTCCTATTATATCGCAAATTCCTATTTTTAACTAGCTTTACCATGAAAGCTGTCTTATCAGCAACATGCCTTTATCTATACTATAAGTGGCATGGCAGACTATTTCCCTCCTCATACTTTTCATTAAGAATTATCGAAAAAGAACCAAGGAAATCCTCAGTTCTTATTTTAATTATTTACCAAGCTTAGCTTTAGCTGCATCTGCAAGAGCTGTGAAAGCTGCTGCATCGTTAACAGCCAAGTCAGCCAACATTTTACGGTTAACTTCAATCTCAGCCAATTTCAAACCATGCATCAATTGTGAGTATGAAAGGCCGTTCAATCGAGCTGCCGCGTTGATACGAGTGATCCAAAGTTTGCGGAAGTCACGTTTTTTCTGACGGCGGTCACGGTATGCATAGTAGTAAGAGTTCATTACTTGCTCTTTTGCAGTACGGAACAAGATATGTTTTGCTCCATAGTAACCTTTAGCTAATTTTAAAATACGTTTACGACGTTTGCGTGATACAACGCCACCTTTAACACGTGCCATGTTTTATTTCCTCCAAATATTTCCTAGAATTGTTTACTTACAGATACGCGATTATTTCAAGCGAGTAAGCATTGCTTTGATACGTTTGAAATCTCCTGAATGCACCATAGATGCTTTACGAAGATGACGACGTTGTTTCTTAGTTTTTCCGTGGAAACGGTGAGAAGTGTAAGCACGGAAACGTTTCAAGCCACCAGAACCTGTACGTTTGAAACGTTTAGCTGATGCGCGGTGTGTTTTTTGTTTTGGCATAATGTTTTCTCCTTTTTCTATCTTTCTGACAATCTATTTTTTGTCAGGAATTGGCGCCATCTGCATGAACATCTGACGTCCATCCATCTTAGGCTTTTGCTCAATGATAGCAACATCCTGAGTCGCTTCAGCAAAATCTGCTAAAACTTTAGCCCCGATTTCTTTGTGGGTAATCATCCGGCCTTTGAAGCGGATAGATACCTTTATTTTATTTCCTTTTTCAAGGAACTTGCGTGCGTTGCGAAGTTTAGTGTCAAAGTCTCCCTTGTCGATGGTTGGACTGAGACGGACTTCCTTCACAGTAACAACACTTTGTTTCTTGCGTTGTTCTTTTTGTTTTTTCTGGTACTCAAATTTGAACTTGCCATAGTCCATAATTTTTGCAACAGGTGGTTTAGCTTGTGGCTGAATCAGGACCAAATCGACATTTGCTTCATCCGCAAGAGACTGCGCTTCGCTCAGCGGTTTAATACCTAATTGTTCGCCGTCAAGACCGATCAAGCGAACTTCACGCACACGAATTTCATCATTGATGAATAAGTCTTGTTTTGCTATGGTTTTCACCTCTTTTTTTATTTTTAGAGAAAAACAAGTGCGGACCTGCTAACGCAAACCCGCACTACACGATAGTATTTCATTACTGAAACTGAATCCTGTAGAGCCAGACAACGTTAGTCGCAAGGCGAGAAGCTCTCACTTCTGCTTTTCTCAACTCTACTATCATACCAAGTTTCATTTTATTTGTCAATGATTTTTTTCGCTTTTTCTTCGATAAAGGCAACAACTTCAGAAATGCCAACGCCCGTAGTATCAAAATGCAGGGCATCATCAGCCGGTTTTAATGGCGAAACCTCGCGGTGACTGTCCTTATAATCCCGCTCTGCAATTTCTTCTTTCAGTTTCTCCAAGTCAGCAGGAATGCCTTTGGACAAGTTTTCTTTGTAACGGCGCTCAGCTCTTTCGTCAACAGAGGCTACCAGATAAATCTTGAGCTCAGCCTGAGGCAAGACAACCGTTCCAATATCACGGCCATCCATGACAATCCCTCCCTGAGCTGCAATTTGCTGCTGCAAGGCCACCAGTTTCTCACGAACTTGAGGAATGGCAGATACCCAGGAAACGTTATTAGTAACTTCATTTTCCCGAATCGGGTGAGTCACATCCACATCGCCGACAAAGACTAGCTGCTCGCCATCTTCCGCTCGGCCAAAACTGACCGAATGATTATTGAGCAAGTCTACAATTTCAGTGGCGTCTGCTTCTGTCAGATGATGCCGCAGAGCCAGATAGGTTGCAGCCCGGTACATGGCTCCTGTATCTAAATAAGTATAGCCAAAGTCCTTGGCAATAATCTTGGCAACGGTCGATTTTCCACTGGAAGCTGGACCGTCAATCGCAATTTGAATCTGTTTCATGGCTGGCTCCTACTCAATCTTCACAACATCACCTGGATTGGCATACCAAGAACCAGTTGACATATGAGAAGGGTTAAGCTGTTCAAGCTTGGCAATAGAAATACCTGCACGCGCCGCAATAGCTGCTTCTCCTTCGCCAGGCTGAACAGTCAGAGTCCCTTCAGATGATTCTGTGGTATTTGCCGCTGGCTGCTCTGCTGTAGAAGACGCTTCACTGCTGGAACTTGCTGCTGAAGTGCCGTAGAAACCTTCCATTTGGGTCTGTCTATTACTTCCCCCAGTAGACAGATAGGTCAAGAAGCACACCACCGCAACCACTAAAATACAGAAAATAATGGTTAATATGGTCAACAAACGATCAGCATTCAAGGCGCTAAATTTCTTGGTTCGTTTCAACTTATCTTCTCCGTTATCGTATACATCTTCTTCCCATGGTTCTTTTTCCATGACTTCCTCCTTGAGTTTTTCTTAAAATCTTATTACAATATGGGTATGAAAGTAACACTCATTCCCGAACGGTGCATTGCCTGCGGGCTTTGTCAAACCTACTCAGATCTTTTTGACTATCATGACAATGGCATCGTCAAATTTTACCAGGACGACCAGCTCCTAGAAAAGGAAATCGCTGAGGATCCCGATGTCGTGGAAGCCATCAAAAACTGCCCAACCCGAGCTCTTTTGAAAGACTAGGATTTTTTGGACTGACTGCCATAGTAAGCTTCAAAATAATCAATATGGGTAAAATTATCTACTAATTCTACCTCACCCTTAAAATGCTCATTAAGGGCCAGGGCATTGACAAAATATTTCTTAGGCCACTTACGCATACAAAAACTCCGGCTGCGGTTCTGCCCTTTAAAATATAAGGTAATAGACGTCTTGGTCACTTCGACTTTTTCAATAACTGAAATCTTGACCTTTATCGGAGTAAAGGGATTAGCTGTGATAATTCGCAAGGTTCCATCATCATAAATAGTAAAATAACGATGAACTCCCATTCCCAACAAAACCATGAACAAGAAGAAAGAAAACAGAACAAGAGTCGGCACTCGTGAGCTTTCATACATCAAAGCCAGGCCAACAAAAATCGGAATGACCGATAAAGACCAATATATTATCAGGATAGCTACATCTGGCTGCCAGTGATAGCGAACCTTACCGAAAATCTTTATCATGCTCACACCCCCATACTACTAGTTTAGCATAAATTAAGAAAAAATAGAACAGGTAGACTTGCCTATTCTATTTTTTATTTATAAATTTTAAGTTTAGAAATATTATTTAGAAAATTTGAGTAAAGAAGTAAATTATATAAGTAACCAAAGGAAAGTACGTCACAACTACTATACCATTGAGAAATGTTCGTTTAAGTTTTGCTATATTGGGTATAAATGTCAGTAATAGCAAGCTATAGGCGATAAAATACCTTTGTTGAACTCCTTCAATTATATCAGAACCAACGAGAGAAAATTGAAGATATAAAATAAGGAAGGTGGATAAAATAATCGCAAAGAAAGAGAATATTTTGCCTATTTGAATTAAATTGAATTTTTTAATATCTATTTTAGTCACTCTATATTCTTTTTCTTGATAAAGCCAACTGAGTCCATAGGCAACATAATACAGTATAGAAACTAGGATAGGAGGCTTTTGATAAGTCACTTCCTCTGCATACCCTAGCTGAATCACTGTATAATCATACGAGAAAATCTCTCGAAGATACATGCTTATAAATTTAAAAATATTTGAAAAAATATGAGATAACTGCTTAAAGGTATTTACATTTCTCCCAAAATAAGCACCTGTATTTACATCCTTTATCAATACAATCAATAGTAATGAACAAAGTATTGAGAAGAATAAAGTAAATAACAGAAAAAAATTTATAAATCTACTAGTTAGCTTTTCTTTATTTGCAAAATAGAGCATCGGGAAAACAGATATTATAATTAAGAAAGCTGGTACTTTAGCTAGAGAAACTAAGATAATCGATATTCCTAGTTGTATTGCATCTAACTTTTGAAAAGTTTTTAACTTTGCTACTTTATAGGTGACTTTAGTTAAACAAGCTACAAAAAAAATGATAGAAACATTTGTAAAAACATCAGCTGAAATAGCGCTGTTTGTTAATAAGATTGTAGGATGAAGACTTAGCGCAGCAATTGTCCACTTACTAAATGGCATTATTCGAATTGACAATATTAAAACGAAAAAGGCAAAGGTCAATCCGGATAATCTCATAAAAATGAATTCAGTTGCTGGAGTTAAATGCAAAATTTTATTCAATAAGGCAATCAAGACATAGGGAAAGTAAACAAGAGGATGATAAGGAACGGCATTGGTAGCCGCTTGAAATCTGTTTTTTTCAGAATACTGTAATTTACCAACCTCTGATAAAGGATATAAACCAAACGTATGGTTAGGCCCATTTTTTATAAAATAATCCATAAAAGATTGCTGATTTTCTGATACCATTCCTCCAAATAAAGCCATATTCCCATTATCATTTTTGTAAACATCTCCATTACTAATTTGAATCGCTCTATAATAATGAGATTGTTCATCCATCCAAGATCCGGGATTTCTATATAGTACTGCACCTAAGGCGATAACAAAACTAATACAAAGTGCTATAAAAACATGGCGAGCATATGTTTCCTCTTTTATTCCTAATAATTTTTCAATTCTCTCCATTTATGTACTCTCCTAATATATTTATTATTAATACTCCGCATTAAATTGATAAATTCTATTTCCGTCTTTATCAGGACCATATAGGAGTTGGAATCCTTTCCCAAACCTGATCGCTAAATCTCGACTTGAAATAACATAGTTAACATGTAACTCTTTTAAAGTTGCAGTGTTGACTTGCATATCTAAGACATCTGGACTACTGTTAGACATACTTACTTTATCATCAACTAAAATCGGCTTAATATGAGCATAACGATTCCACTCGTTAACATATTCACCATTGGTATCTATCTTCTTCATTTCTTCTATATCCGGATAAAAGCGAACACCATTAATCATTTTTGCTCCAAACATTTGTGGATAATCATAAAGCATGTTGTTGTCTGTCAACCAAATAGATTGTGGATTTCTTTTGACCATGTCTTTAATTGCTATTCCTAGCTTTTTATTCTCAACAACTGCTGTTCCTCTAACAATTGGATTCACTGTAAAACCAGTTAATAAAGATAAAATTAACATAGATAGAGTAAATAGTTTCTTATATTTTAAAATTCCTAGCAAAAATGTTAAGAAAAGCAGAAAAGCTGACAGTAATATATAGCTTCTTGAGATATAATCCTTATAAACTTGATTGTAAGATATCAAATAGGCAAAGAGAATAAAACTAAGTATACTTATAGGCAGAAGAACTTTAAAAAGCTTCTTGCATTCCATTTTCCAAACAAAGTCAATAAACCAAAAACTAATAAATACTGCTATAACAGCCAAAGCCTGCCAGGCTCTTCCTGATGTCACATAACTGAATAAAGTAATTTTTGCTAACCATTCTGGGACACCAACGAATATATACAGCATGAGAAATACACTGTACAAAGACAATAGAATTCCAAATAGATTTTCCTTAATCTGCTTCTTATATATGATAAAAGGCAAAGCCAAGAGCATAAAAGGAAGAAAATTAAGAGAAGAGGCTAATTCTACTTGATTTAATATAGTAGGAAGCTTATAAGGCAGAAAAAGATTTAAAAATATAGTGACTAGAAATGTAAGAGGAATTCCTCCACCTGTAGAAACTCGACTGCCTGGATAGACTGTTTCTAATGATGCAATAATAGCATCTAAACTTTGATAAATACTAACTCCCAGAATCACAGCAGTGACACAAAGCGTTGTAAACATAATAATCCAATCATTTCTGGACAGTTGCTTTTTTCTCAAAGCTGTAAAAAACTTCACGAGAAAATATATCAAAATAATATAGGCAAAAACAACTTGAAATGCGGGATAAATAACTAAAACAAAGCCGATCAGACTACTGGATAGAAGTGTTGCAAAACTGATTTTAGCAATTAATTTTTCAGAACTAAAATAATAATAAATAGAAACCAAAGCTAGTAAAGTAAACCAGACTACATCTCCCAAATGCTGCATGAACCACCACTGTACGACTGGTGTATAAGTGATAAAGAAAGCCGCTATAAAAGACAACACCTTATTTCCCTTTGTCAAAATCATAATAAACTCAAAAGACAAAAGAATAAGAGTAATAATCTTAAAACACCAATACCAAGATAGAGCACGAGAAGGACTGAGGAATAAAGCTCCCCAGTTAAACGGTTTACCCAAAATAGAAATATGATTGACTGGTGAATGATAAGCTACAATCATATTCTGACCAGACAAACCATAATTCTCATTGACAAGTTGATTGCCAGAATTAACCTGAGAGATAAAAAAGGAAGTTTGAACCATCCATTCATCAGATCTAATTCCTCTTGGAATGCCAAAAATAACACCATCTGTATTTGAAAAAGGTGATAACCATTGGCTACCATCTCCTTCAATTCTTGATTTTGACTGAACTCCATTCTGAAGCTCAGTCACCCCCATTCTATTCCAGCTCGCTATGGAACTACCATTAAGATTCAGTGCTAAGCCAAGAATAAAGACTACCAGAGCTAAAGCATATCTGTATTTTATAGCCTTATTAAAAGCATTAATCATAGTATTGATAAACCTCGAGTTCATACTGCATTCGGTTTTGTCGAACTACTGTATCTAAAATGATACCAGCAATAAAAAACAAACCTGCTAAAATCATAAATCCTGTCGCTAAAACTGCTGATGGCAATTTGTCAATCAGGCCTGTATTAGCAAACTCTGCAATAACCGGTAATCCAATAATAAGTCCTACCAAAAATAAGGAAAAAGCTAAAATAGAAAAGAATACCAATGGCTTATAGTCTTTAAATAGACTAAAAATCATTTTAAGAACCTTAAAACCATCAGAAAACGTGCTGAGTTTAGACTCACTTCCCTCAGGACGATCCTTGTAAGTGATTGGTACTTCTACTAGTTTGAAACGCTTATCCATAGCATGAATAGAAAGCTCTGTTTCAATTTCAAATCCTGGAGACAAGACAGGAAATGTCTTAACAAAAAGTCGGTTAAAGCCACGGTAGCCAGTCATAATATCATTGTAGCTTCCCTTATATAGAGAGTTAATCAAGTACTTGACTAAATTATTACCAAAATCATGGAAACCACGTTTATTTTCTTGGGAATAGGTTCCGTTTGAAAGACGATCTCCAATGGTCATATCAGCCATTCCTGAACGCAAAGGAGCTAGCAATTTTTCAACTTCAGCTGCTGGATAGGTATCATCTGCATCAGCCATAATATAATAATCAGCATCAATTTCTCTGAACATAGAACGGACTACATTCCCTTTGCCTTGCCTAGGCTCAAATTTTACAAAAACTCCAGCTTCTCTAGCCAGTTCATTAGTTCTATCCTTTGAATTGTTATCATAAACATAAATGTCTGCTTGAGGTAGAACTGTCTGAAAATCCCTTATAACCTTTTGAATAGTTATTTCTTCATTATATGCTGGAAGCAATACCGCAATTTTTTCTTTCATTTTATATTCTATCTCCTTGTTTTATAAAAAACACTATTGTTACAACAGTCTTACCATCTTGCTGAGGAATAATAATCCACAATATACGTCTCCATCTTTTCTTCTTCGTGTTTAGATAAGTATCGAACTACAGCATCAGATGTATTTGCATAAGTTAATTCTGAAACAAATAAGCTGCTAAAAACTGTCCTGTACTCCTTATTAGCAAATAATGAATTACCTAAGAAATAATTTTCCCTAGAAATATCTAAATAATCTAAAATAGTTGGAGTAAGGTTAACAGAATTTTGCCCCTGAGCATCTAGTATTTGAGGATCGACTCCTTTATAATAGATGAAAAAAGGTACTTTGTCAAGATTGCCCATTCCTCTAGACTGATTAGGAAATGACTTCCTGTATTCATCATCAACATAAGTTGCATGGTCGGTTGTGAAGACTAAAATTGTATTTTCCGAATATTTACTATTGTTAAATTTTTCGATGAATTTCCCAAATTGTATATCTAAATCATAAAAACGGTTTAACAAACGGTCATTTCCATCTGAGTATTTTCTATCAAATGAATTCATGCCAATATGTGTACCAAAAGTATACATTGAGATAAAGAAAGGCTGACCATCAGGCTGATTAGTTATCAATTTATTAAGTTCTTTATAGGCATCCTTATCGAATGTACTTTCCTCCCCCTTAGAAGGCTGTGCATCTAGAACATAATCAAAACCTAAATGATTTAAGTAAGAAGTGAATTCTTCATTATGAGCTTCTGTATTAATAAAAGAAGTATGATAACCTTCTTTCTTTAAAATACTCTGCAGAGAAATCAGATGGTTCTGATCAGAGTTATCTAACTGATAACCTGAATACAGTTGACCAATTATCCCTCTATAAGTTGCAAAGGTATGATTATAATAATTTGAAAAATTCAAAGATTTTGATTGTAATTCTTTAATATTAGGAGTGATATTTCTCTCATCATCAATAATATGCTGAGACATTCCCTCTGTAAAAATAAGAATCACATTAGGTTTCTCTGGTATATTTTTAGGCTTTTTGATAAAGTCTCCAACTTCCTCTTTGTAGAAAAATTTTTTCTTCTCTGTAGACTCTCTTTCTGCTTTTTGAATCAGCTGAATATAATCATACTCAGCAACTGCTAAATCATAGACCGACTTACCTGGAGAATACTTAAAACCAAAGAATCCTCCCAAAGATAAGTTTAGAGCGAGTGCAGCACTCAAAAGAAACAGAGAAACAACATTATATTTATAAAGGTAGTAGGTAATCTTATTCTGTGTTTCAACATACTTAGTCGGTAGGAAACTAAAGGTTAATAATAAAACAATACCTAAACCAAAAATAAAAATTCTTCCTTTAAGAGCCTCCCAGGAGCTTAGATTATTTAACATAATAAGAGTTACAAAGCTATTTCCAAAAAAAAGAACTAATATCTCGACGTTATAAAAGAGAATAAACAAATTATTAATAAAGCAACCAATAATTTGATTTTTTTTAATGATAAAATTTGAAACAAGAAAAATAATAATCAACTCTAGTAAAGGAATAATGACATATAGTAAATTCCCTGTTGTCTTCAACGTTAAAAAGCTAATTACAATAGAGAATAGATATTTAAGAACCGTAAATTGATAATCTTTGTATTTAGCATAAAAAGAACTATAATCTATTTTACGCTTTCTTTTTCCAAACATTTTAATCTAATTCCTAATCTTTCTAATTATCCTCTTAACAATATATTTAATTGCACTTGCTGGACCAAGGAAAATATATTTAGCCGCACCTTTCAAACCTCCTATATTATCAAAGTTTACATAGGTATTTGGTAAGGTGTCCGGACGAATATTTAAAACATTATTATCAACAAAAGGTGTGATATATATTTCATTTCGAGAAATAGCATAATCAAATCGCTGCGACCAAGCTAGATAAACTAAAATGCGCTCAATAGAGTGTAATATTGTATGCTGCGGAAGTGGCTCTTTCGGAATATCCTCATCTTTAAGTTCTATGTCAAACAGAGGCTTTAGTGCATCATATTTGAACCATATAAATGTACCATAACTCATAATAAAAGTGTTCAAACTATTAAAATCTATAGCTCGATCGATATTCATTCTTTCCCAAAGGATATTCATATCGTCCGCAAATTTATTTTCATTTAAAGGATCCACAATCTTTGTATAGCGGAAAAAGGTTGGTATATCTGCAATCACAAGTCCCAATCGTTCATTATTTTCTAAATTAACGAGAATCGAATTGGCAGGTTTTATCAGCATATCAAAAAGTTCATTTCTCCAGGAATCACCAACCCAATATGGATATTCTGGAGACTTTTTGGTATGGAAGTGTCCAATGTAATCATAAGACGATAGCTCTTCCTTTAGCTTCAACATAGGAATAATGTCTCGTCCACGATTTCCTGTTAAATAAATATTCGCTTTTTGATGCCGTTTTGCTAAAATAATTTCAATTTCTGATTTTTTATTTTCCGAATCAGTTGTTAAAAATAGGTCATAATCAAAATTAAAATATTGGAATCCATCCAAAAACTCTTCTAAGAGGTCTACATAAAAAGTATGAAGATGTACTGCTACTTTCTTCTTGTTTGAATATGCATCTTTTTTATTTTGAAGGATCTTTCTATCAATCAGATACGGCGGTGTTGGTTGACTGACATCTGACATATGAGATAAGATAAATTCTACCGGATAGTCAGACACCTCTTCAATCTCTTTCAGTAAATATGGAGATAAATGTTGACTTAAATCAAAAGTTTTAATTTTAATAAAAGGAACCTTATATTCCAAAAGAATATGTGGATAATGAATAGTAAAATTACTATGGAAAAAATCTTCCTTTAGTGGAAGAGTATTTAAAATAGCTTGATATTGGAATCCTGCATCAGTAAATTTTTTCGTATATTGTGTTTCATAATTGTCAATAACATTTTGTACATCTGTATAATTTTCAACAGATTTCCAAAAAATTTGAAAAATTTCTGATTGAACTAGATTTTTCTTGAAAGAAATAAAATATGATTGAAGATGCTCGTTAATAAACAAATTTCGTTGCTTAACTTCTTGATGATTCGTCATTCCCCAAAAATCAATATCAGAATCTGATTCATATTTTTGATAAATTGGCTCCATATCCCAAAGTGGTCCAAAACAAGTATCATTCATGACAGTCACCGAATCATACTCTTTCAGTGATTCAAAACCAACCAACTCCATTCCATCATGCCAAGCACCAAAATCATAACCAGTATTTTCCCGTTGAAGAAAGACATCAATCAATCCTTTTTCACGAAGTTTATCAACTTCAGATTCACTAAGTTGACTATTTGAAATAAATATTAATTTTTCAAATAAAGGTCTCATATGCTCAAGTTGATAATGAACATGGCGGCTGATATGATCATATTTATTAAAATGAACATAAATTAATAATCGTTTCATTTCTTTCTCCTAAAGAAGTTTATAATTTTAGTCGAAAGCTGCCAACGCCTGCTTCCGATTATAGCATGATATTGCTGGTTTAATGCCTGGTATTGCTCTTCTAATTGAATTATTCTTTCTTGCAAAGATAAATTGTCTAAATGAAGTTCTGATAATTCAGTTAAAAGTGATCCTTCCCTCATTGGTTCAAAAATATCTTTCATCTCATAAAAAAAGGTAAATTTCGTTTCAGAAATACTCTCTAAATTATAATGAATTTGAGGATCATTTTTACCGAAAAGTAAACTATCTGCTAAAGCTATTCCATTTGTAAAATCAATGGGAATCTCCTCATGTTTTTTATAGGTCTGCAGTTTTACATTTTTATAATAACTGGGAATCTCAGATAAATCGACCCTCAACCTCATAACATCAGAAGGAAGTTTAACGTAAATTTCATCAGAATATTCCAATGGAAATCTCAAACTGTTTTCTTCTGAAAAATTTTCTCCTAATTTTGAGTAAAAGAATGTTACAAATTGCTTCTTAATATCAAATACACTATGGTTTGGCAAAGTACTTCCCAGTAGCAATTCAATTGCTTGCAAGCTATTCTTTACAGGAGACAAAGATTTTTCAATTCTACTTAAAAGGGCTTTATAACAATTTTCAATGGTGTATAGTTGCTTAGCTACCTGACTGGTCTCCAATGCAGCACATTTATAATTTTGGAAATTTTCAATCACATTTTCTAAAGTTTCTGTGAGAGATTCTATATTGCCTAGAGGATATACAAATCCTGTATTAAAAATATTACGAACTGTAGAATATCCTAAATTATCAGAAACAATTGTAGGAACTCCTTTTAGAATTGCCTCAATGAAAACCAAGGAGAACGATTCTGATTTAGAATTGCAAACACAGATATCCGAAGATGTGATTTCTTTCCATGGAAGATTCCGATATCCTAAAAACCTTACCTGAGTCAATGAATGTTTCTCTATAAATTCGTCACATTCCTGCTTAATCTCTTCTTCCCAATCTCCTATAAAAATTAAGGGGATATCAAATCTTCCTAGCTTAAGATAGGCTTGCAACAGCTCCATCTGATTTTTATTTTCATTAATTAAACCAACGGAAACTATTCTTATTTGTTCTCCTTTACCAAGTGATTCATTAGAGATTTCTGTAAAAGGAATAAACGATTGCAACTTAAGATTTCGATTTCCAATTTTTTCCAGCGACTTTTTCAAATTGCCTTGGACAGCAAAAACCTCTTCTGAATTATCAAGCATAAAATCGAACTTGTCTACATAATAGGCAAACTCTCTTTCGGGAAATTCGTGAATAAGCCAAAAATGTGGAACTGATTCACAAGCCGCTGCCAAAGCACCCTGAAATACATTCGCAGTATTAGAAATAACCAGTTCAATTTTATTTTTTGAAATAATATCCCTTATATCTTGAATATTCTTTTGGTAAAACAGAACTCTTTCTTCTTTCGACAAAAGAAGATTCCCTGGCGCTTCTTCCCACCACCATTTTACAGTCGTAAGTGGAAATAATTTAACACCTGCATCCAGTAATTTATCTCGATACGCTCTATGTGTAGGATGTCCATTTTCAGGATAAACATTAAAAATATTGTAATCTAACTGTGCTAGATAAACCATCAAATTTGTAATAGATTTCTCAGCACCGTTATCCAAAGTTCCTGTTGGTGAAACAAATAAAATACTTTTGCCCATATCTCAACCTTTAAAGACCTTTACTCATTTAATTCATGCCAATTGCCATTTCTAACCAATAGCCCCGTTGCAGAATCAAGTGCAGATTTATCGTTGTCAGGAATATCTTTTCTTTCGATAAATACAATCGGTGCTTTTGCTGATGATGCAAAAGCTAGAACCCGTTTCTCTGAATCACGAATAGTTGCTTCTAATCTAAGCCGAGCTTGATTAAGAAAGGGAAGTTTACATTTATATATTATTTTTTTCTTTCCAATACCTTGCGTTTTTAGATTCATCGAATTGTCATTGTAATAGCCATAATTGGTATTAATATCTACAAAAGACATAGCAATATGAGATTCAATATCTTCTAATTGTTTAAATGTAAACTCAAATTCAAGTTCTTGTTCTGGAGTAACTTGCGCTTTTGATAATAGCTTAACTTCAAAATCTTCAACCAAAAGCCTTTGTTCCCTTAATTTTTCAGATTCCTGAGACTCTTTAATTGGTTGAATAGCAGCATTATCAAAACTGTACTGGTTAGCCACATCATCTGGATTACCGATAGCCTTGACCAAACCATTTTCAATCAAGACAGCCTTGTTACAATACTTTTTAACAGCTCCCATATCATGGGTCACCAGAATGGTCGTCTTGCCCGACTCCTTACGATCTTTGAAGTAGTCATTACACTTACGCTGAAAGGCTTCGTCCCCAACTGCCAAGACCTCGTCCAAAATCAGAATATCACCCTGAGCCTTGATGGCCACAGAAAAGGCCAGACGCACCTGCATACCGCTGGAGTAGTTCTTGAGCTTTTGGTTCATAAACTCGCCCAGCTCAGCAAACTCCACGATATCATCGTACATGGCATCTACTTCTTCTGTTGAGAATCCCAGCATGGCACCATTCATATAGACATTTTCGCGACCGGTTAGTTCTGGATTGAAGCCAACACCCAGTTCAATAAAGGAAACCAACTTACCATCAATAGTTACCTTGCCTTTCTCCGGAATATAAATCTCAGAGATAATTTTCAGGAGGGTGGACTTACCAGATCCATTGCGGCCGACAATCCCGTAGAAGTCACCTTTTTCGACCTCAAAGGAAATATCTTTCAAAACATGCTGTTCTTTGTAACCTTTGATTCCCTTAAAACGATTGACCAAACTGGTTCTCAAACTCTGAGTAGCCTCAGTAGGCAATCGAAAGAATTTACTTACATGGTCGACTTTTACTGCAATATTATTTGACATTATAAAATCTCCGCAAATCTCTTAGCATTTTTATTAAAAATATAGTAACCAATCAAGAAAATGAAAATTGGCAAAATATAGGGAATGATAGAAATAAAACGATTCCCGATCAAATCCCATCCACGCATACTTCCTGAAAAAACAACAAAATGACGTAAATCCTGAATAATTTGAGCAAGAGGATTAAGCATCATAATTTTAGCAATAGTTACTTGGCCTCGTTGAATAATGAACGTAAGCGAGTAAATAATTGGCGTTGCATATAAGCCAGCCTGCAATACTACTTCCCAAATTGGTCCAATGTCACGATATTTGACAAAAAAAGTTGCTAGAATAAAAGCAAATCCTGTAGAAACTAAAACCAACTCAACAAACAGAGGGAGGATAATTAGCCATCCTAGTGTCAAAGGAACACCATTAATCAAAGCAAAAACAGCAACTACCAATAAATTAATAGCATAGTTAATCGCTGCGCCTGCAATAGATGAAAAAATAATAATTGACTTTGAAAAATTTAGCTTTCGTAATAAATCACCTCGCGAGACAATTGACATCATTCCCATATTAGTTGCCTCTGTAAAGAAATTCCAAGTTACCATTCCTAAAAGGAGAGATACTGCATAATGTGGTGTTCCATCATCAAATCTCAAAAATCGAACGAAAACAAGATACATAATCGAAAATAGCAACAAAGGTTTTAAAATTGACCATAGATGTCCAATAAAGCTTCCTTGATAACGTAATTTAAAATCAGTTTTAATCATCTCTCGTAAGAGAATCCTGTTTTTTCTATTAAAAAAATCCATGAATATTACTCCTTATAAGCAAACTTTGTGAGAATGAGGCTCGTAAAAACAAGAGTATGAAAAGTGCGGTTTTTACTGTAGCCGTACTGGTGAATTCTGCGCCAGCGCTCCTTAAAAGGCACCTCTATAATGGTCACAAAGTTCTCAATTAACTCTCTATTTTCAGCAGTCAGCGGCAGGACCAGCAAATTTCTGGCCTGAGACTGACTGTCTTTTATCAATTTCCAATATTTGGCAAAAAGAACATGGGGACGAACCCAATTTTTTACCCGTTTTCTAAGGGTTCGAGCTCCTAGCACATTATTTGAATGCTGGCGATAAAGCTCACCCGGCTTGTCAATATAGACTAGATTGCCAAAAGCCGCAGCCAGCAAGCCCAGATACCAATCGTGCATGAGCAGTTCATGCTCTTCCTTCCCAGTCCAAAGTTGGGCCAAGGCGCGATTTATCATAGAAACACCGCCCGTCACCGTATTCTCCGTCAACTCTTGGATTAGTTCTGTATTAGCATGATCTGACTGAGTGCGAATCATACTTTCGTGAACAACCTGTAGCTCTTGATCTACGACCTTCAAGTCAGTATAAACCAGCAAGGGCAGACTGCTATCATACTTGTCTGCCTCAGCTAATTGCATGGCAATCTTGTCCGGCAGCCAAACGTCATCTTGGTCGCTAAAGAGATAGAAATCCGAATCTTGGTATTGAAGCAGGCTATGAAAACTCTGAATGACACCCAGATTTTGTGGATTTTCCCGATTGATAAAGGAAATACGGTCATCCTTGCGGCAAAAGTCCTCAATGACAGCCCGCGTCCCATCTGTAGAGCCATCATCACGAATCAGCAGCTGCCAGTCCCTATATGTCTGCTCTTGAATACTCTTAATCTGCTCGGCCAGAAACTGCTCCCCGTTATAGGTGGACAGAAGAATGGTCACTTTCATGATAAAAATAAATCCTCGTATTCACCCACAATTTTTTCCCAGGTGTAGTTTTCTTTCATATTTTCTTTGGCGGCTTGACCTAGCTCCGTAAAATCGGTTTGAGCATCTACTCGGTCAATCAGCTGAGCCAGCTGGCCAGCTTCTTTTTGCCAGTAGAGAGCCGTTTCTTTTGCTACCTTACGGTTAAAGTCCACATTCAGCACCAGATTGGCATCGGTCTGAGCCAGTGCTTCCAAGAGTCCCGGATTGGTCCCGCCAACCTCATGTCCATGTATGTACGCAAAAGCATGATTACGGATATATTTGAGCAAATTCTGGTCATAGACCGTCCCGACAAACTTAATTCGAGAATCACGGTCAAAGCCCGTTTTCTGCTTGAGCTCTTCAAAATAGGGATTACCTACATGATTGCAGATGATCAGCAAATCACGTTGGGTTTTGGATTTCATAAATTCTTGAATGATGGCTTCATAGTTGTTTTCTGGAACGAAGCGTCCGACAATCAGGTAATAGTCTTTTTCCTTACTGGTCCACTTTTCAAAGAAGACTCTGACCTTGCCTTCGTTTTCCGTCAGATTGGACAGATAAAGGTCGGTTCCATAAGCGATACAAGTTGTTTTAGACCAAGGATAAGTTTTTTGAATATAGCTTTCGATGCCTTGATTGTCCGCGATAACAAAGTCTGCGTGCTTGGTCATAACCTTCTCAGAATATTTGAGATAGGCTTGAACTGGCTTAGACCACTTGGCCCGCTTCCACTCCAATCCGTCAGGATTGATAAAGAATTTACCGCCTGCCTGATGGATACGACGAGCAAAAGGAAAGATAAAAGCACCAATAGTATTTCCAAGAATGTAAAAAATTGGCTGCTCAATCTGCTCTTTCTTAGCAAACTTGAGGGCGTAGGAGACAGCCATCATATCATAGGCAATTACGCGGGCCGGGCCAAGCTTGGGTGGCTTAACTGTAAAGCAGTCTACTCCCTTGTAGTCAAAATGATGAAAAGCTTCATCATCTGATAAGCAAGCCACATGATATTGGATTTGAGAAGAGATTTGATGCTCTGTCAATTTCTCGACAAAGGTTTCAAATCCTCCATATTTGGCAGGAAGTCCCCGACTCCCGATGATGAAGACATGTTTCATGATTTCCCTCAATTCAAGATTTTACAATCCATTCTATTATACCACTTTCTAGTGTGTTTGTATAACTAGAAGCAAAAAATCCTTCATTACCCTTACAAGAAAAATACGAAAGTCACTTTGTTTTCAAATTAACCTATCCATTGTAGATTTTTTTAGATTACTTTCAAATATAGTCACTTATTATACCTTTTGCTAGTTCGCGTTCTGTACACCAGTACGACCTACAGCTATCCTGCTCTGACTAAAAAACTATCCCCCTAAAGCCTTTCTAACCTCATCACTCCTTAAAATACAGAAAGTATACAAAAACCCCGTTTTCACGGGGTTTAGTGTCTGACTATAATTGTTATCTGGGAACGGAATCGAATTAAGCTTCGATTTCTGTAACCATACCTGAACCAACGGTACGTCCACCTTCACGGATAGAGAAAGTAGTACCTTGTTCAACGGCGATTGGGTGGATCAACTCAACGTCGATTGTTACGTTATCACCAGGCATTACCATTTCAGTACCTGCTGGAAGTTCGATTGAACCTGTAACGTCAGTAGTACGGAAGTAGAATTGTGGACGGTAGTTGTTGAAGAATGGAGTGTGACGTCCACCTTCTTCTTTAGTAAGGATGTAAACTTCACCTTTGAATTTAGTGTGTGGGTTGATTGAACCTGGTTTAGCGATAACTTGTCCACGTTCGATTTCATCACGTTGGATACCACGGAGAAGCACACCTACGTTGTCCCCTGCAAGACCTTCGTCAAGCTGTTTACGGAACATTTCAACACCAGTAACAACTGCTTTTTGGATTTCTTCTTTGATACCAACGATTTCGATTTCGTCGTTGACTTTAACGATACCACGGTCGATACGTCCTGAAGCAACTGTACCACGTCCAGTGATTGAGAATACGTCTTCGACTGGAAGAAGCAATGGTTTGTCAGTGTCACGTTCTGGTTCTGGGATGTACTCATCAACAGTGTTCATCAATTCCATGATGATGTCTTCGTATTTAGAGTCACCTTCAAGAGCTTTAAGAGCTGAACCTTGGATAACTGGAAGATCGTCACCTGGGAAGTCGTATTCTGACAAGAGGTCACGGATTTCCATTTCAACCAATTCAAGCAATTCTTCATCATCAACCAAGTCAACTTTGTTCATGAAGACGATCAAGTGCTTAACACCAACCTGACGTGAAAGCAAGATGTGCTCACGAGTTTGTGGCATTGGTCCGTCAGTTGAAGCTACTACAAGGATAGCTCCGTCCATTTGAGCAGCACCAGTGATCATGTTTTTAACGTAGTCCGCGTGTCCTGGAGCGTCGATGTGAGCGTAGTGACGTTTTTCAGTTTCGTACTCAACGTGCGCAGTGTTGATTGTGATACCGCGTTCGCGTTCTTCTGGAGCAGCATCGATAGACGCATAGTCTTTAGGTTGGTTAACTGCTGAAGGCAAGCGACGTGCCAATACAGTTGTGATAGCTGCAGTCAAAGTAGTTTTACCGTGGTCAACGTGTCCGATAGTACCAATGTTAACGTGTGGTTTACTACGATCGTATTTTTCTTTTGCCATTTGAGTAAAAGCCTCCAATAAAATATATTTTATAGATAGACAGTAGGCAATACAGTCTAACTTTCCTTACTATTTTATCAAATTTAAATGAAAATGCAAGTCTTTTAGTATTTTTTTGTGAATTATTCCTTGTCTAATTTGTAGTAAGGTTTATTTTGAATAGAGGCTCCAATACTGGAAGCATAATTCCATTCTTTCCCCTCTAGTTGAGCAAAATTTTCAGATTTTCCGGTAAGAATGACACCTGAAAAAGTCAATTGATCTCGATTCTTTTCCTCGCGAATATCTAGCTGGCTGAATTTCTTGAGATAGGTTTCAATGTCATTGTACATATTGTAATTGTTAACAGTTGGGAAAAAGGTTTTATCAACTTCTTTTAGATAGTCCAAGAAGGTCTTCTGTCCCTCTTTACTGCTAATTGTTGGATCCATAGCCAATAATTCAGCACCAGCTCCATAGGTCGTCTGAGGGTTAGAACGAAGCACCATGCCATTTTCACCGTCCTTCGACTGACTACCAATCCAGTACCAGTTAACCTTCAGATTATTCGGTATCATCTGCTGGATTTCCTTATAGGTATAGGGTTTATCAAAGGTCACGGCTACTTCAACCAATTGATCAGGCATTTCTTTGACAGAAGCCAACTCCTTAGGTATGGAATTACTATCCTTTGTTACTTTGGCATTAACATTGTAAAAAACCGGATATTTCTGACGAAGTTCTCGCGTATAGGTCCCTGATTTAGTGTAATAAGTCCCTTCCGAAGTCGGATTTTTATAAGAGCCTGTTAGTGAATAGTTACCCTCATAAGCTGGATAAACCACTCTCACTCCATTCAAGTCTTTAAAACGATCGGAACGTAAGGTTCCTGAGAAATAAGAGGTTTGTGTGTAATAAAGACTATCATAGTCAACGTTAGGGTAGGCGATTTCGGACATAACTTCGTACTGTTTCTGCAAGTTTTGTCCATTCTTGGAGGCTAATTCTATTAGTCCCTTTCCTAAGAGACCTAAAATCACTAAAGAAACAAAGGTGCTAATAGCAACTGTCTTCCAGAGTCTTTTTCTTCTGCTTTTCTTTGCAAGAATTTCAAATGTTTCCATTTAGGTATCCTTTCTTTTCCAGTTTCTTTCGGAGTTTAGCACGACAGCGCATCAACTGAATCTTGACCTTACTTACCGAGTAAGACATGATTCGGGCAATCTCCTTGACTGTAAAACCCTGAAAATAATAGAGTTCTAAAAGTGCAACTTCCTTAGACGGAAGTTCCTCTATTGCACTTCGTAGCAGCTCATAATCTTTATTTTCAAAGGGAATAACTGAGTGATTTTTAAAAAATTCCTTTTTTAAAATCTGCAAATATCGCTTATCTCTCCTATATCTGTCGATGTAGCGTCGGATAGAGACCCGATACATCCAAGCTCGCATTTTTTCTGCTGGAATAATAATTTCTGTTTCCAACATCTTAACAAAAACATCTTGAACCACATCTTCTGCTTCCGCTTTAGACGCGCCCGATTTTTGCAGATAGGAGATAATCTCACGAGCAAAACCTATCAAGATTGTTTCATATTCATCCAGTCTAATAAGCTCACCCCCTCCTCAATAATATAACGAATTAAGAAGCCCTTTGGTTACAAAAATAGAAAAAACCGGAACAATTCCGATTTTTTCTTTGTATTAGCCAGAGTTTCGCAGACCAGTCGCAATACCGTTAATGGTGATGTGAATCAGCTTTTCTTGATCTGGTGTAAGCTGACCGTTACGCTGACGCTTGATTAGTTCTAGCTGGATATAGTTCAAAACATTGAAATAAGGCATGCGGTAGTCCAAACTATCTCTTAGATAAGTGTTTTCTGCTAGGAGCTCATCATGACCTTCAATCTCCAAAATAACATCCTTAGTCAGCTGCCACTCATCCAAGATAATATTGAAAATATCACGCACATTCTGATCTTCACAAAGCTGCGCATACTCAAAAGCGATATTCATATTTGACTTGGACAGAACCATGTCTACATTTGATAAGAGTGACTTGAAGAACGGCCATCTCTTATACATAAATTGCAGAAAGGCTAAGTTATTTTCTGGATCTTCATCAATGAATTCTTTAAAGCTAGACCCAACACCATACCATCCTGGGAACATAACCCGACTTTGAGACCATGAGAAGACCCACGGAATAGCTCTGAGACCGCCGATTTCAGTGATGGTTTTACGAGCAGCTGGACGAGAACCGATATTAAAGCTAGAGATAGCCTTGATAGGGCTGGATTCGAAGAAATAATCGTAAAAACGCTCGTCGCCAAAGACCAAATCACGGTAAATCTGATAACTGCGATTGACTACTTGGTCCATAATCCGCTCATATTTATCGGACGTATGACTATCGCTCTTCTTATGAGTTACCATGCGGTTAATGGCAGCAGACACCAGCATTTCCAAGTTATAGTAGGCTGCGTCTTTGTTTCCATATTTATTACCAATGACTTCCCCTTGCTCAGTCAGACGGATCCGGTCATTGATACTGCGCAGCGGCTGAGAAGTGATGGCTTCATAGGTCGGGCCGCCACCTCGTCCTACTGTACCTCCCCGGCCATGGAAGAAGGTAATTTTTACGCCAAATTGATCACCAATGGCTGTCAGCTGCTGCTGAGCCTTGTAGAGGGTCCAGCAAGAAGACAGGTAGCCACCGTCCTTATTACTGTCTGAATAGCCAAGCATGATTTCCTGATAATTATCCTTAGAGGCAATCCACTTCTGAGCAATCGGCAGAGACAGGTATTTCTCCATAGTATCACAGGAATTGTCCAAATCCTCAATGGTTTCAAAGAGCGGAACAATCTGGACACGAGCACCATTTTCATCAATCAGCCCCACTTCCTTGAGCATAATAGCCAACTCAAGTAAATCTGATACACTAGTCGAGTGAGAAATAATATTTTGCTTAATGACTTCCTCACCGATTGCATCTTTTAGCTGACGGGCTGTTTTGAAAATCTCCAGTTCTTTTTGCAGGAGTTCGGATTTAGATTCATGAGTAGCAGACAGAATACGAGGATCTTCAAGCAGCTGTTTGAGGAGGACCTGGCATTTTTCTTCTTCTGACAGATTGCTATAATCCTGAACAATATTAGCTGATGCCAAAAGTTCAGCCACACAGGCCTCATGAACGCTGGAATCCTGCCGCATATCAATGCTGGCCAAGAAGAAGCCAAAAACATCAACCGCTTGGAGGAGTTCAGTCAAGTCCCCACTTACCAAGGCTTCACCATGATGTTCGATAAGAGAATCATAAATGACCTGCAAGTCTTCTTTAAATTCCTGGGCTGTGTTGTAAGAAGGTGTCTCCTCCTTCTTGAGCTCAGTCAGAGTCTCGCTGATACGAGACTGGATATAGTTAGGAATGATTTCTCTTCCCTTATTGCTGACAGAAAGGTTGGCTTTCGCAGACAATGTTTCCTCAGCTCGGTCAGTCAATCGCTGACCGTCACTTGAAAAGTTGCCTTCTTTTAGGTAAAGCAAGGTTTGAATCAGTTTAGACTGGATATAGTGGAAAGCACGGCGGTAAGGCTCATTTTCCCGATAAACAGACTTGTCAGTAGACAGAGCTGCCATTTCTGCTACTGCCTGACTGGTTTCTGAGAGGTTGGTCGATAGTGAGAAGGTGCGATAGAGTGTATAAACCTTGTCAATGTAATAGTTGAGGATGACTTCACTCTGGAGGGTGGCTGATAGTTTCAAGGTTTCTGCTGTTACAAAAGGATTGCCATCCCGGTCACCGCCAATCCACATTCCCATGGTAATAGGCTTAGGATTATCCAGCTTGATGCCCCGCTCTTCTGCCAAGCGTCTGTATTCAACCATAAAGTTGGTGATTGCTTGCAGGAAAGAGCTGTTATAGTACTCCATGACGTTGGTAATCTCATTGGTCACTTTCAACTTCTTCTCACGGATCATATCTGTCTGCATCATAAGCTCAATATAGCGGCGGAGATTTCCTAGCCACTTCTTCTCATTGACCAGGCCAGCCTTAACATCACGATGCTGGCGCAGTAGACTATGGATATGATTGGTTAAGTCTAGAATGGTCTTGCGCTGAACTTGCGTCGGGTGAGCTGTCAGTACTGGCACAACATTCAGGTTTTCCAGAATTTCCTGAGCATTTTCCCGCGTTGAAATCAGGTCAATGGTTGTTGACAGCTTCCCAAGATAATCTTGATTAATATTGTTCTGGTGGTTGATTTCATAAGCTAGGTCCACGTCTTCTGAGATATTAATCAAAAGCGGCAAAATAGAGAAATAACGGGAAATATAAACCATTTCATCTGTCGTTAGTTCTTCTACAATCGCTTTTAGCTCATGATATTTGGAGTTAACCGCCAGCTCCTCCATAAGGGAGATTTTTTCAAAGGTATCAGGGTCGAGAAGATTCCGAGTAATATCAGCAAGTAAGTCTGTCAAAATGGCGACTTCTTCTCGAATCACTTCTTTATTGCTGTAGCTTTCTAATTTATTAAATGACATAATCTGCACCTTTCATTTTTTGCAACAACTGTTCACACGAACTGCGATTAAGCTTCCTCAGACCGGCCTTGCGCCTCCGCTTCCATCTGCTCATACAGGGCATCACGGCGCTCGTTGGCATCAATATTGAGTACCAAGGCAATGGCTACTGACAAGACCAGAAGACTGTTCCCTCCTTGCGATAGGAAGGGGAAGGTTACTCCTGTAGAAGGAATGAGACCTGAGATACCACCGATATTGATAAAGGTCTGCATGAGTATCATACCGCCAATTCCCAAAGCCATCATGGAGTTAAATGGATTCTTTGCCCGAATCCCTACTAAGATGATTCTCAAAATCAGGAAAAAGAGTAAGGCTAAAATCAGACTGGCACCAAAGAAACCAAACTCTTCTATCACGATAGAAAATACAAAGTCTGTATGAGCTTCCGGCAAATAGCCACGCTTTTCAATTGAGTTGCCCAAGCCTAGACCAAACCAGCCGCCATTACTCATAGCATAGTAGGAATTAGCCAATTGGTGGCCTGAGCCAGACAGATCCTTGAAGGGATTGAAGAAAGCGCTGAAACGCTTGGCCACATATCCAAAGACTGGAATCTTGGCCACGCGCTCAACCCCAATCAACCAAATGCTAGCCAGAACCAAGCCGGAAACACTAACAATGGCTCCCAGCATCGTAGAAAACCATCGGTAGCCAATCCCGCTGACAGCTATCATTATCACGACGGTCAAAAATAGAATAGTCGCATTTCCAAGGTCTGGCATAATAGCTACAATCCCAATCAGAATAGCCACCATAGTCCGCCAGTCGTTAAAGGCTTTAGGAAACCAATGGTTGTGAGTCAGGGCTTGATAGTCATAGACCTTTATCTCCTCCTGCCTCTTTGTGAAGCGAAAAGCTAGATACCAGACCAGAATAATCTTCAAATACTCCGCAGGCTGAATACTGAAAGCTCCAAGCTTGAGCCAACCATGGGCGCCGTTAATAGTCCCCGTTATAAAACGAGATAAAAGCAAGAGGATAATCTCAGCAAAGATAACTATAGTCAGGATGCTTCCTTTTTTCAGGAAACCCAAGCGGATTCTATATAGAAGAGCAATTATAAAGAGACTTATTACCCAAAAAATCCCCTGATTCAAGACCATGCCAAAACCATTTCCTCCGGCCTGAATCGAGGTAGGACTCGTTGTTGAATAAACCACAATCAATCCCAAAACAGATAAAATCAAATAGGGAATTAAGATGGAATAATTCAACAAGTGTTTCTTGTCAATTTTCATATTTCACCATTAAACTTCTAAAAATTCAATTCTCATTATACCACCTTTTGGATTGAAAAAAAAGCATTAGTGCAGAGACTGGAATATTATGACCTTGCTTTCTCTCTTTTACATAAAATTGTGATAAGATAGGAAGCAAACAAAGGAGGAGAACATGACAGACATTTATGATATCGAAATCCAAAAACAAGACGGAAGTCCGCAAAAAATGAGTGATTATAAAGGAAAGATTCTGCTGATTGTCAATACAGCGACCGGCTGCGGCTTCACTCCTCAGTATCAAGAACTGCAGGAACTCTATGAGCGCTATCAGAAAGACGGATTTGAAATCCTGGATTTCCCCTGCAATCAGTTTGGCCAGCAGGCCCCTGGAGACTCTGCAGAAATCAACAGCTTTTGCAGCCTCAACTACGGAACGACCTTTCCTCGATTTGCTAAGGTTGATGTCAATGGACCTCATACCACTCCTCTCTTTGACTGGCTAAAAAAAGAAAAAGGCGATCTTCTGGGTGAGAAGATCAAGTGGAATTTCACAAAGTTTCTGGTTAGCCGAGAAGGAACAGTCATCAAACGCTTCTCTCCACAAACTTCTCCTCAAAAGATTGAAGAGCTCATTCAAAAGCTATTATAAAAGGTAAGAAAAAGCAAAACGATTTAGCCAAAGGCAACTCATCTTCCACAGCCTGACTAAGCTCTTTAAAAAACAAGGCATTTTGAACTTTCAAAACGTCTTGTTTTTGCTTTATAATATTTCAATTATATTACATTTTATTCATTTTTCAGCAATTCTGGGGATATTTTTTGCTTTTTTATTTGTTTTAAGTTAAAATAAACCAGTATGAGGAAGAGGATTAAACCGCTTGCAATCCTAATTTTCTTTGCTTCTTTTATCGCTTTTATTTTGATAAGCAAGCAAATTACTGACTCTCAGGAAAAGCAAGCACAGGCAAAAATTTCACAAACTAAACAAACTCCAAGTTCCTCAAAAAAAGAGGAGACATCTGACGATTCGTCCTTGGATGAAGAGTTTATTTCCAGACCAATCATTGACATTTCTGGCTGGCAGCTGCCAAGTGAGATTAATTACGACTTACTCGCCCAGAATGTTTCGGGAGTAATTGTCCGTGTTCATAGTGGAGCGCAGGCAAAGAAAGAAAACGCAGCAACCCATCTGAATGGTCTGGACAAGTCTTATGAAAGACATATCAAAGAATTTCAAAAGCGCAATATCCCTGTCGCTGTCTATGCCTATGTGGCCGCCAATAGCAAAAAGGAAATGGAAAAAGAAGCTGAAAGTTTCTACAAGGCTTCTGCCAAGTACCATCCAACCTATTATTGGCTAGACGTCGAAGAAAAGACCATGTCTGACATGAATGCGGGAGTTGAGGCATTCCGTGCCAAGCTAGAGTCACTTGGTGTTAAAAATATTGGTATCTATATTGGAACTTATTTTATGGAAGAGCATAGCATCTCTACCGATAAGTTCACAGCAATTTGGATTCCGACTTATGGTAATGACGACGGCTACTACAATGCCGCACCAAATACGGAGCAAGATTACGACTTGCATCAGTACACATCACAAGGTCAGCTGACTGGTTTCTCTCATTATCTTGATTTGAACCAGCTGTCAACCTTGAAAGACCAGACAGCTACTTATCAAAAGCTATTTACAGTTCCTAAAGAAAGCCAATAGCTCAGAACGACAGCTCAAATTTCAAAGACTGCTGTCGTTTTTTATTGTCAAAAAATAGGAAATTTCCAGCCGTTTCCTCTTAATAAAGCCTATATTTTATGATATAATGATTTGATAAATGAAATTAGAAAAGGAAAATACAATGATTTCTTGGTTGAATAGAATTTTCAAAGGAATGGTCATTGCACTTGGCTTTATTTTACCGGGAGTTTCAGGCGGTGTTCTAGCAGCTATCTTAGGTATTTACGAACGCCTGATTCATTTTTTAGCACATTTAAAGGAAAACTTCGTCGAAAATGTTCTCTATTTCATACCAGTCGGAATCGGAATGGTTTTAGGAATCGCCGCCTTCTCCTATCCTGTCAATCTGCTGCTGGACAACTACAAAGTGATTGTCCTTTGGGGATTTGCCGGAGCCATTATCGGAACTGTTCCCAGCCTCATTAAAGAGTCTGTTGCTAAAAGTGAGCGTGATCGGATTGATATTCTCGTTTTCTGGGTCAGCCTCATCCTTTCAGGAATCTTTCTTTATTCCTTAAATGGAATGGTCGGCACCTTGCCAGCCAACTTCCTCTCTTTTATCTTAGCAGGAGCTTTGATTGCACTGGGCATTTTGATTCCCGGACTCAGTCCGTCCAACCTTCTCCTGATTTTAGGCCTCTATGCCCCTATGCTGAATGGCTTTCGCAAACTGGATCTCTTGGGTACCTTTCTTCCTATCGGAATAGGAGGCGCCTTGGCTCTGATTCTCTTCTCTAAGCTGATGGATCATATTTTGAAAAACTACTACTCTCGTGTCTATCACTTTATCATTGGCATCGTCCTATCTAGTACACTTCTCATTGTAGTGCCACAAGCAGGAAACAGTGAAAGCATTAGCTATCATGGAGTTTCTATATTGACACTTGTCCTTGCAGCCTTTTTCTTCGGTCTGGGAACCTGGTTAGGACTTTGGATGTCACAATTAGAAGAGAGATATACTAATGGCTAAAAAAACAAAAATCAAAAAAACACTGGTCGAGCAAATTTTAAGCAAGGCTAAGATTGAACATCGAGGTCTGCAGCTAAATGCCTTAGCCGAACAGCCGGCCGAAGGCTTGGACCGTTCGCAGATTTATAAAACCTTAGCCTTGACAGGAGACAAGACTGGCACACTAATCGGTATCCTGCCAATCACAGAGCATCTGTTCGAAAAGAAAATGGCCAAAATTTCTGGTAATAAAAAAGTCAGCATGATTCCTCAGAAAGACTTGGAAAAGACAACGGGCTATATCCACGGAGCCAATAATCCTGTCGGTATCCGTCAAAAGCACAACTTTCCAATCTATATCGACCAGTCAGCTCTAGAGCGAGATAGCATCATCGTGTCTGCTGGCGAAGTCGGCCGCAGTATCGAAATCAAAGCTCAAGATTTGGCGGATTTTGTTCAAGCTGACTTTGCAGACCTCAAGGAGAATCCTAGCTCATAATTCTTCAATACTGCACCTAATATTCTCAATAAACCCTAATAAGAAAGAAACAATCAACCACTATGAAATTATACTTTGTCCGACACGGAAGAACGGAATGGAATCAGGAAGGCCGCTTCCAGGGAGCAAGCGGTGATTCGCCACTGCTGCCAACCGCCGTTGAAGAACTGCATAACCTAGGAAAACATCTGGCTCAGACACAATTTGGCAAGATTTACAGCAGCGATCTCCCTCGTGCCGTTCGCTCTGCTGAAATTATCCAAGAAGAAAGCCAGTTTCCGACTGAAATCGTATCAGTACCTGAACTGCGAGAATGGCAGTTGGGAAAACTGGAAGGCGCAAAAATCTCTACCATAGAAGCCATCTATCCGCACCAGATGACTGCCTTCCGCCACAATCTCTCGCAATTTAATCATACGTTTTTTGATGCTGAGTCGGTCTACCATACGACCCACCGGACCATTTCCTTTATCAAGACCTTAAAGGACAAGGACTATGAACAGGTCCTCATTGTCGGGCACGGTGCTAACTTAACCGCCAGCATTCGGACTATGCTGGGCTATGACACACCTCTTTTGCGCAAGAATGGCGGTCTGACCAATGCTAGTATCACCATCCTTGAAACAGAAGATTTTGAGAATTATGAGCTGATCACCTGGAATAATACGGATTACTTACTTGAAAAGGCAGAAAATTAAGGCTGGATTTCTAGCTTTTTTTCTTACTTTATAGCCAAATATAGATGAATTTCCCTATCTTTTGTGATAAAATAGGTAGGAAAACTTTTGGAGGAAAAACATGACTACTGAACATATTGAGGAATTAAACGACCAGCAGATTATCCGCCGTGAAAAAATGGCTGCGCTGGCTGAGCAGGGAATTGACCCTTTTGGCAAACGCTTTGAGCGGACTGCTAACTCTGCTCAACTGAAAGAAAAATACAACGATAAAGATAAAGAAGAATTAAACGAACTCAATGAAACAGCTATTATCGCTGGCCGTCTCATGACCAAGCGCGGCAAAGGAAAGGTTGGCTTTGCTCACATCCAAGACCGTGAAGGCCAAATCCAGATTTATGTTCGTAAAGATGCTGTCGGTGAAGAAAACTATGAAATCTTCAAAAAGGCTGACTTAGGAGATTTCCTCGGTATCGAAGGTGAGATTATGCGGACGGATATGGGGGAGCTTTCTATCAAGGCGACACACCTTACTCATCTGTCTAAGGCTCTGCGTCCCCTGCCTGAAAAATTCCACGGCTTGTCAGATGTTGAAACCATCTACCGTAAACGTTATTTGGATTTGATTTCCAACCGCGAAAGCTTTGAACGCTTTGTCACTCGCTCAAAAATCATCTCAGAAATCCGCCGTTACTTGGATGGCCAAGGCTTCCTTGAAGTTGAAACTCCTGTTCTCCACAATGAGGCTGGCGGTGCTGCTGCCCGTCCATTTATCACCCACCACAATGCCCAAAACATTGACATGGTACTGCGGATTGCAACCGAGCTTCATCTTAAACGTCTTATCGTCGGTGGTATGGAGCGAGTTTATGAGATTGGCCGTATCTTCCGTAACGAAGGAATGGACGCGACTCACAACCCAGAGTTCACTTCCATCGAGGTTTACCAAGCCTATGCAGATTTTCAAGATATCATGGACTTGACTGAAGGTATTATCCAACATGCAGCTGTTTCTGTTAATGGAGATGGACCAGTCAACTACCAAGGAACTGAAATCAAGATTAACGAACCATTTAAACGCGTTCACATGGTTGACGCCATCAAGGAAATTACTGGTGTTGACTTCTGGCAAGATATGAGTTTTGAAGAAGCTGCTGCCTTGGCTCAGGAAAAGAAAGTTCCGCTTGAAAAGCACTTCACCGAAGTTGGCCATGTTATCAATGCTTTCTTTGAAGAATTTGTGGAAGAAACCTTGATTCAGCCAACCTTTGTCTACGGTCATCCCGTTGCAGTGTCACCTCTGGCTAAGAAAAATCCAGAAGACCCACGCTTCACGGACCGTTTCGAGCTCTTCATCATGACCAAAGAATATGCCAACGCCTTCACCGAGTTGAACGATCCAATCGATCAATTATCTCGTTTTGAAGCACAGGCAAAAGCCAAAGAACTGGGTGATGACGAAGCGACCGGTATCGACTATGACTTTGTGGAAGCTCTGGAATACGGTATGCCACCAACTGGAGGTCTGGGAATCGGTATCGACCGTCTGGTTATGTTACTAACAGACGTGACTACCATTCGCGATGTCTTGCTCTTCCCAACAATGAAATAATCTGTATTTTATACGATATTAAGAAAACAAATCCTGCTGGAATTCCAGCAGGATTTTTTACATCATAAAAAAGTCTGGTTCCCCAGACTTTTATTATTTTATTCATACCTCAGCGCTTCAATTGGATCCAGTTTGGAGGCCTTGTTGGCTGGCAAGATTCCGAAGAGAACACCGATGGTTGCTGAGAAGAGAAGGCTGACGATGCTGACTGGTAGAGATACCGTTACTGGAGTTCCTTCCAGCATTTGACTCATGGCTGAGCCTAGTACAGACGCAAGTCCTGCCGCTAGAAGCAGGCCAATCAAACCACCAATCAGTGTCAAAATCATAGACTCAATCAAAAATTGCATCAAAACATTGCCGCGTGTCGCTCCCAGAGCTTTCCGAAGTCCGATTTCTCGGGTCCGCTCAGTGACAGATACCAGCATGATATTCATAACGCCGATACCTCCGACAAAGAGTGAGATTCCGGCGATGGCACCGATAACTCCTGTCATGGCACCATAAATATTTTGCACTTCCTGATAGAGGGCACTATCATCTGTCACTTGATATTCGCCCTGTTGGAGACCAGCAATTTCTGTTAATTTCTTGGCAACCTTAGGGCCAAGTTCTGGAACTAAACTAGTATCATTCACCCGAAGAACAATCTCTGAAATTTCATCAACTCCAAAGTTTGCGGCTATGAGAGTATTGGTCGTAATGGCATTACCACCATAGACCTGCATGGAGCCAGATGCAGCAGCAGTTTCAGGATCTCTATAAACCCCAATCACCCGATAGTTACTGGCACCCACTGTCACAATTTTATTGATTGCCTCTTCAGCGGAAGAAAAGAGGGTCGCAGCCAGATCTTCGTCTAGCAGCACAACACTGGCAAAGCCTTGATAGTCTTGCTGTCTCAGAGCACGACCAGCAATGATTTTGTATTTTTTTACCTGAATATAGGTCATGTTTGCTCCGACAAAGTTGACGCGCTCAGCCTTCTTATTTTCGTAGCTAAAGGTTTCCATAGCAGAGTTGGTCACATAGTAGCCGTCCACTCCCTTGATATGGGTCAATTCCTTAACCCATGCTTCCTGAGCCTTGGGTGGTTCCACCACTTCTTCGCTTTCATCTTCCACATTTACTGAATAGAGATCAGCCGTTTGTGTGTAGGAGCCGTCCTTACTCTTTTTAGGAGAAAAGACAAGACGCATATTTTTCTGACTTTTGGTAAAACTCTCATTGACCCGTCGGGTAATGGAATCTCCTAAGGCCATGATAACCACAACTGAAGCCACTCCGATAATAATCCCAATCATGGTCAGGAAAGACCGCATCTTGTGTCCAAGAATGGAGCTAATGGCAAATTTCCAGTTTTGCATTAGGCTAGTCCTCCTTCCTTAGCGCTATCAGATGAGATGACACCGTCACGAATGACGATCTGCCGCTTGGCATAGGCAGCAATCTCAGGCTCATGGGTTACCATAATAATGGTTTTCCCTTCTCGATTGAGCTCAGTTAAGAGCTCCATAATCTGCTCGCCAGTCTTGGTATCCAAGGCTCCCGTTGGTTCGTCAGCCAAAATCAGCGAAGGATTATTGACCAAAGCACGCGCAATGGCTACCCGCTGCTTCTGTCCTCCGGAAAGCTCTGAAGGCAGGTGATGCATCCGCGTGTCTAACTCCACCTTGGTCAGAAACTGCTCGGCCAAGGACTTACGTTTAGACTGACCGACTCCTGCATAAATCAATGGCAGTTCCACATTTTGCAAGGCATTAAGCTTAGACAAGAGAAAGAACTGCTGGAAGACAAAGCCGATTTGCTTATTTCGAACCTTGGCCAGCTTCTTATCACCTAGCTTAGCAACTTCTTCGCTACCCAGATGATATTCACCAGTGGTCGGACGATCCAGCATTCCAATGATATTCATCAGAGTAGACTTACCAGATCCAGACGGTCCCATGATGGCAACAAACTCGCCCTCTTCAACCTCCAGACTGATGTCTTTTAATACCTGCAGTTCCTGGTCTCCATTGCGATAGCTCTTATTAATATTTTTTAACTCAATTAGCTTCTTCATAAGATTTCACCTCTTGACCGTCTTTCAAGCTATCTGTCGGATTGATGATAACTTTACTATCCTTTGTCAAACCAGATGAGATTTCTTGATTTTCAGCATCAGCATTTCCGAGCGTCACTTCTGTTTTCTTGGCAACTCCTTTTTCCAGGACCCAAACATAGTTCTTGTCTCCGTCCATTACCACACTGCTTACTGGAACAATGAGTCCCTGAGTATTGTTTTTAACTTCGATATTGACAGAGAATCCTTGCTTGAGCTCACCAATCTCACTGGTAATGTCAATTGTAAATGGATATTTGGAACCTGAAGCTGTTCCGCTGCCACCTGTTCCAGATGGTTGAGCTGCTGCCTGCTGGCCGTCTTTCGGATAGTTGGAAATGTAGCTGATTTTACCAGTCCATTTCTTATCAGGGTAAACTTTTGATGTAATGGTCACTTCTTGGCCGACAGACAAGTTAGCAAGGTTGTATTCAGATAATTCACCCTTAATCTGCAGATTACCATTGCTGACGATATGAACCAAGGTTTGAGTGGCACCAGTTGTTGATTTTGAAACATCGCGGTTGACTTCTACGACCGTACCATCTGCAGTGCTGGTCACTGTCAAGGCATTGAGAGTAGCTTGTGCTTTATTCATATTATCCACTGCATCAGCTCGAGCATCGCGCAGGTCAGCTGCCTGAGACTCTACAGAACGCTGAGCCTGAGCTTCAGACGCCCCATCTGCTTCTTCGTCGCCGGTTGTATTTACAGTCACACCATTGGTCTGCAAGTCATGCAATTGACGATCGGCTTTGCTAACCGCCCGAGCAGCTGCATCATAAGCTGCCTGAGCCTCTGCACTTTTATAAGTTACCAAAGCTTGACCGGCAGTCACTTGGTCACCGACATTAACCAATACATTTTCCAAGTCACCCTTGGTGCTGTCATAGTAGATGTACTGCTCATTGCTGGCTGTGACATTTCCTGTCAGCAAGACTGAAGAAGCCACTGAACCTTCCTTGGCCTTCTGAACCAGCGGAGTCGTATCGACAGGCATTTCAGAAGGATTCCCTCCATTTAAAAACATGAAGAGAATTGCTCCTGCAACAACTGCAATCGTAGCTCCAATAATGCTAAACAATTGCCATTTCTTTAACTTTTTCATCTTTTTTCCTCCTCTTGATGAAAACGATTTTCTTTTGTTATATTATATCACAAAGCCATCATAACTCTTCTAAAAAAAATTACAGTTTTTCACAAATGGTTGCTATTTTATCTCAGATAGTCACTCTGCTCAAATCCGTAGCAGATTTTTGCATTCACCTGCTAAAAAAGGTACAATTACCTCATATAATAGAAGGAGATTCTAACAAGATGAAAGAATTTGATATGATTGCTATCGGCGGTGGCAGCGGGGGAATTGCTACCATGAATCGGGCCGGCGAATACGGTGCCAAGGTTGCCGTTATTGAAGAAAAGAAACTGGGTGGCACCTGTGTCAATGTCGGCTGTGTCCCAAAGAAGATTATGTGGTACGGAGCCCAAATAGCTGAAGCTATCCAGCATTATGGACCGGACTACGGATTTACCTCTGATAATCAGGCTTTTGATTTTGCTACTCTTCGGAAAAATCGCGAAGCTTATATTGACCGAGCACGTTCATCTTACGATGGTAGCTTCAAGCGGAATGGTGTCGAACTGATCGAAGGACGTGCCCGTTTTGTGGATGCAAACACTGTCCAAGTCAACGGTGAGCTTATTCGCGCCAAGCACATTGTCATCGCAACAGGTGCTCATGCTGCTATCCCCAATATTCCTGGCGCAGGCTACGGCGAGAATTCCGACGATGTCTTCGCTTGGGAAAAGTTACCTGAATCTGTTGCCATTGTCGGAGCAGGCTATATAGCAGTTGAGCTAGCCGGCGTGCTCCATGCTCTGGGAGTCAAAACTGACATTTTTATCCGTAAAGATCGACCACTGCGCAACTTTGACAGTTATCTGATTGACGGTCTGCTCCAAGAAATGGAAAACTCTGGACTCCAGCTTCATATCCATAAGATTCCGCAAAAGCTGGAAAAACTTCCTGATGGTCAGCTCAAGCTCTACTTTGAAGATGGCAGCAGCCACACAGCCCAGCATGTTATCTGGGCCATCGGTCGTAAGCCAAATGTTCAAGACCTCAATCTGGAAGCAGCTGGCGTAACTCTCAATGAACGTGGCTTCATCTCTGTAGATGAGTATCAAAACACTGTTGTACCAGGCATCTATGCTCTAGGCGATGTAACAGGTGAAAAAGAATTAACTCCTGTTGCTATCAAGGCTGGACGAACTCTGTCTGAGCGTCTTTTCAATGGTAAAACAAATGCTAAAATGGACTACTCAACTATTCCAACTGTCGTCTTCTCCCATCCCGCTATTGGGACAGTCGGCCTGACTGAGGTAGAGGCTATCAAGACTTACGGAGCAGAAAATATTCACGTTTACACATCTAGCTTCACATCCATGTATTCAGCTGTCACCCAGCACCGCCAACTGGCCAAGTTCAAGCTCATCACTGCCGGTGAAGATGAAAAGGTCGTTGGCCTGCACGGCATTGGCTACGGAGTAGACGAGATGATTCAAGGATTTGCTGTTGCTGTCAAGATGGGCGCTACCAAAGCTGACTTTGATGCTACAGTTGCTATTCACCCAACTGGCTCCGAAGAGTTCGTGACCATGCGATAAAAAATTCAAAATCAGAAGAGGTTTGGTATTCCAGCCTCTTTTTGACTTCTGCTACCATTTTATAATAAAGATCATGACCATTCCATAACTTAATCTTTCATTTTACAGACGAATCTTACATTTTTGTAAGATTGTAAATTTTAACTATTTCAGATTCATTTGACTTTCCTTTAAAATATCAGTCTAATGAAAGAAATTCAGATTTTTTTCAGAGCATAGACTACTGCATCACTATTTTAAAGGGGAAATTGTCAAATATCCATCAAAAAATTCCAAAGATTATGAAAAACGAGCGTTGTTTTTTTGCTTATTATAGACGACAAGGAGCCTGAAATGAAACCTCAGACTCCTTTTACTTTACGGTAAAATAGCCACTGCCCTCACTGGTGAACCGCTGGCTTGATGCCAGTTGGGAAAGCTAATCGAGATGAGAGCACCTTTAGCCGGCAATTGATCCAGATTGGTCATAACTTCTAACTGGTAAATATCCTGCTCTAAAAGATAGTATTCATTGAGCAGCCCATGCTCCGCTGTGGGGATACCCGCATCTGTATCAAAAGTTTCGTGGCCTACCGCCTTGACACCACGCTCATGGATAAGAAACTCTAGAGCATCCCGTCCCCAGCCAGGCGTATGCTGAATCTCCTGAGCATCCAGATTGCGCATAGCTGATTGACTTGGCCAGCGCTTGGACCAGTCTGAGCGAAAGGCAACAAATGTTCCTGGCTCAATTCTCCCGTGCTCCGCTTCAAAATCTAAAATATCCTGCTTGCCCAGAATAAAATCTGGATTCTCTGCTACTTCCTTAGACTTATCAATAACCACCAAAGGCAGGAAAAGATCTTTTAGCTCAATCTCTTCCAACCAGCGACCACCTTCCACAAAGTGAATCGGAGCATCAATATGAGTCCCGTACTGGCCAACTACAGAAAACTGCTGAACATGAAAACCGTCTTTCAAAGTGAAAATATCCTTTTTCTCCAAGGCAGGCAGAGCTGGAAAATGCGGACTGTCTTCCTTAATCTGATGGGACAAGTTGACCCATTTTTTCTCCTGTAGTTCCTGATAAATTTTTAATAAATCTGTCATATGCTTCTCCAATCTAGTCTGTCTTGCTTTGGAAAGATGTTGATTTCGCACCCACACCTCTAGCAAAAACTCTTATTTACTTTTGCATTATTATATCAATCAAAGTGTGCTGCTGCAATTCTTTATAGCTCTTTTAGATAATCCTTTTTTATTGATAAGAATATAGTTTGAAGCTATAGCTAATTTTTCTAATGAAACCTATTCAAACATTTAAAATTTTGATATGATAGAACAAAGCAATCCAGAAACGGGGAAAACAGATGAATAAAACGAAAAAGCTTCTTGCAGCCTTGGGTATTCTTTTCTTTAATATTTTTGGTCTTATGGCCTTCATCATCTTGTTCATCAGAAGCAAGAAACGGAAATAAGAATTTATCTGTCTAATTGTCTCGTCCGATTAAGAAGGGCTTGACTTTTTTTTATTTAGCTTTTAAAATAGTTACCATAAAAATAAAAAGAGGTTTACTATTTATGAACAAGAACAAAGCATTTCTTCTTGCCCTCCCAGCTATCGGAGCTGCCTTCCTAGCCGTCCTATCCCAATTAACTATCTCCATTGGCCCTGTTCCCATTACTCTGCAGACTTTTGCTGTCGGTTTGATTGCAACGATTTTCAAACCTCGCGAAGCGGTTTTGTCAGTCTTTATTTATCTGCTGCTGGGAGCTATTGGCCTGCCGGTCTTTGCTGGAGGAAGTGGTGGTTTTCAGGCTCTCTTTGGCCCAAGCGCCGGATATCTCTGGTTCTACTTACTCTTTGCATTTGTGACATCCAGTCTGACCCATAAGGACAGTCCTTTCTATATGATTTTTATAGCCAATGTATTGGGTGACGCTCTCGTTTTTGTCGGTGGTATCCTAGGACTGCATTTCTTGGGAGGACTTGATTTCTCTAAGTCAGTCGCGGTTGGCCTAACTCCTTTTATCCTGCCAGACTTGCTAAAAATGGTTGCCATTACCATTATCAGCATCCCTATTTTTAAGAGTCTAAAATTCCATTCCTACTTTTCAGAGAAATAGAAAAAACTGATAGAGCTTTCTCTGTCAGTTTTTAAATGCATCCACGAGAACTTGGAATTCTTCATTAGAAAGTGTAATTCCCTTGCCCATTTTGCTGTGGTCTGGACTCCAAGTCCGAATATCATACTTAGCTGGTGCTCCGTTAAAGCTAACTCGGTTGAGTTCCTTGGTCCAGCCCTTGTCATTTTCAGACAGGACCAGAAGTTTTTCTTCGATTTCGAATGTAAATTCAGCCATATTTCACCTCTTGTTTTATTTTCCAACTAATAATTCGTAAAAGAATTTACAATTTAGGGAATTTTGTTATATAATATATTGTAACAAGTTATGGAGATTTTAGCTATGAAAAAATATCTCGAAATGATTTTACAAAGAGCCAACGAATTTATCAGTGGCAAAAAGAATGAACAGGGACCAGAGGACAGCGGCCGCATTCTGCGTACCATTGAACTAGCTCTGCGAAAACAATCTGGTGTCCACGTTATCTTCCTGGATAAAAGCTTCACCGGCGATATTGTCAAATACGATCGCGAGCGCCTGCAGCTGATTATCAAGAATTTCAAGAAAAGTATGACCACTATTATCCGCGTGCAGGACATCAAGCGAATCAGTCTCGTACCCAATAATATCCGTGAAGCCCAAAAGAAAGACATTCGCATTACCAACCGTCGTTTCAAAAGATAACTCTTCCATCCAGCTGGATGGAAGAGTTATTTGTTTGTCTGAAAATAAATTGATCGATGCTTCTTGCATCCTGGATTAAAAGGATGAGTACAGATAGGACAAGCATCCTCACAACCAAGGTACTGAGAAATAGTCAGCTCCGTCCTGCAATGACCACAGAGAACTACTCGATCTTCTGACCGACTCACAGGATAGGCCAGAAAAGCATGATCTTCGTAGCAATCATGACAGAGAAAGCACGGATAGTATTTCTGACAAGCAAAGCACTTAAGAGCTACGATATCTCTCTCACTGTGATAATGCTGGCAGCGAGTCTCCTCATCAAGAATATCTCCGTAAACCTGAATCATGCTATTTCCTCTCTGAAAACCTCTATTCATAAAAATGGCTTTTAGATTAAAAAGCCACCTATGAATAAAAGATTAAGCTCGGACGGTCACGCTAGTGCCATCTTCCTTATAAAGATTAATCAAGCCTTCCTTGCGAGCCCTCACCATATCGCCAGCCTCTACGGGCTGCTCCAAGTGAATAGTCAGAAGCTCCATCGGATTAGGAGCCCGATCAATTTTGTTCCCATCAGCATCTCGAAGGTCTGTGATAAAGGTTTCAAAATGACGGAAGCCCGGTCCATAAAACTCTACCTGATCTCCTTCATGGATAACATTTCGCTGACGAATAGTCGCTGTCTGACTGTCTGCGTCATAGGCTACTACTTCTGCTACAAATTTGTATTCTGGAATCTTGCGTCGCGCTCCGAAAAGCTGCTCATTCTCAGTTGGAGTATGATAGTAGAATCCTGTGGCCAATTCTCGTTGAGCAACCTTCCACATCTCATCGACCAAATCCTGCTTGATAGCTTCGAACTTTTCAGGACTTTCTAGATAAGCGTTCACTGCTGCTTTATAGCAGTTAGTCACAGTAGAAACGTAATGAATGGACTTCATCCGTCCCTCAATCTTCAAGCTATCCACTCCATTTTCAATCATGTCTGGTATGCGGTCAATCATGGACATATCAACTGCGGACATGGAAAATTCTTCTGGAACTTCACCCTTCAAGCTCTTACGTTCTTGTCCAAAAGGCATGTCGTAGAGGTCATATTTCCAACGACAGGATTGCGAGCAGCCTCCACGATTGGCATCTCGCATACTCATGTGATTGGATAATGTACAGCGACCGGAGTAGGAAATACACATCGCTCCATGAACAAAGGCTTCTATTTCAACGTCAGTCCGTCGGCGAATTTCAGCCAGCTCAGCCATAGAAACTTCGCGAGCTAGGACAACACGAGTCAGTCCTAGATTTTTCCAGAATTCCAGCGTTTCATAGTTGGTCGCACTGGCCTGAGTTGATAGGTGGATTTCCAGACCAGGTGCTTCTGATGCTGCAATAGCAATCAAAGCCGGATCTGAAACAATGACAGCCGCAATCCCGATGTCCCGCAAACGGCGGAACCACTCACCAGCTCCCTCTTCATTGCCCTCGTGCATGACCATATTGGCCGCGACATAGACCTTGGCACCATAACGAGCCGCAAACTGAACCCCTTCTTCCATCTGTTCAAAGGTAAAGTTTCCAGCCCGACTGCGCAAACCATAGGCCTGTCCGCCAATAAAAACAGCATCTGCTCCATATCGAACAGCTACTTTTAGCTTTTCCAAAGTACCAGCAGGTGATAACACCTCTGGTCGTTTCAACTTTCTTGCCATCATTTTCTCCTATTTGCAATATAAAAGTGTTGATGTCTAATCCTTATTATTTTATAGTAATTTACCCCTAAAAGCAAGGTTCTTTGAATTATTTTCACAATTCTAATTTTCATTTTTTCGAATTAATTCAAAAAACAGTTTAAAACACCTATTTTTTAATACTAATTTTCCAATGTTTTTTTGTTCTGATAAATTGTAAAATATAGTGCAACACAAAACCCATAGGTTCTCAAATCGTGTA
>CAUSOG010000003.1:0-110700 GCA_963533195.1 uncultured Streptococcus sp.
GTGACAGAAACCAGTCTGTCAAGCATGGATAAGGCTGCACCAGCACCGGAGGCTGTTAGTCCTGACGCTAGTCAGGTACCTGCGTCTTCCGATACCAGTGCTCAGTCTACTTCTTCTGATCCTGTAGAAAATGCTCGGCCGAAAAGTGATACTGCAGCTTCGACAGAAAATCAACCTGCTGTGGTTGAGAACTCAGAAAAAAATGATGCTTCTAATCAGCCAGCACAACCAGCTTCTGATACAGAGCGCCCCTTGGCGGCAGCAGAGGTCAAAAAGCCTCAAGGCAAGATTACCATTCAGAACAACAATCCACAGACAGGTGAATTTGATATTGTCGTGTCCGATATTGTCGCCCCAGACGGTCTGAAGGCGGTCTACTTGCCGACTTGGTCAGCTGCTAACGACCAAGACGACGTGCAGTGGTACACCGCTGAAAGACGAGCTGATGGAACCTATTTCAAACATGTCAGCTACCGCAACCATAAAAATTCTCTAGGCGACTACAATGTCCACCTTTATTTCCTGAATGATGCAGGTCAGCTGCAGGGTGCAGGCTCAGCAAAGACGGTGGTTACTCGCGCCCAGCCACAGGGAAAAATCACCATTCAGAATAACAATCCACAGACAGGTGAATTTGATATTGTCGTGTCAGACGTTGTTGCCCCAGACGGTCTGAAGTCTGTTTATCTACCGACTTGGTCAGCTGCTAATGACCAAGATGATGTGCAGTGGTACACAGCCGAAAGACGCGCTGATGGGACCTATTTTAAGCATGTCAGCTACCGCAACCACAAGAACTCCTTGGGTGAGTATAATGTTCACCTCTATTTTGTGAATGATGCAGGCCAGCTGCAGGGAGCAGGTTCGGCTAAGACGGTGGTTGACCGCGCGCAACCAAAAGGCAAGATTACCATTCAGAACAACAATCCGCAGACAGGTGAATTTGATATAGTCGTGTCCGATATTGTCGCCCCAGATGGCCTGAAGGCGGTCTACCTGCCGACTTGGTCTGTTGCTAACGACCAAGACGATGTGCAGTGGTACACAGCCGAAAGGCGCGCTGATGGGACCTATTTCAAACACGTCAGCTACCGCAACCACAAGAACTCTCTGGGGGAGTATAATGTTCATCTCTATTTCGTGAATGATGCAGGCCAGCTGCAGGGTGCGGGTTCGGCTAAGACGGTAGTTACTCGCGCGCAGCCACAGGGAAAAATCACCATTCAGAACAATAATCCGCAGACAGGTGAATTTGATATTGTCGTGTCCGATATTATCGCCCCAGATGGTCTGAAGTCTGTTTATCTACCGACATGGTCAGCTGCTAACGACCAAGATGATGTGCAGTGGTACACAGCCGAAAGACGCGCTGATGGAACCTATTTCAAGCATGTCAGTTACCGCAATCATAAGAACTCTCTAGGTGAGTATAATGTTCACCTCTATTTTGTGAATGATGCAGGCCAGCTGCAGGGTGCAGGCTCAGCTAAGACGGTGGTTGACCGCGCGCAACCAAAAGGCAAGATTACCATTCAGAACAACAATCCGCAGACGGGTGAATTTGATATAGTCGTGTCCGATATTGTCGCACCGGATGGCCTGAAGGCGGTCTACCTGCCGACTTGGTCCAGCAAGGATGACCAAGACGATGTGCAGTGGTACATCGCTGAGCGCCAAGCTGACGGCACCTATAAAAAACATGTCCGAGCTCAGGATCATAAGTTTTCAGTAGGTGAGTACAAGGTTCATCTTTACTATCTGAACGAGGATGGTCAGATGCAAGGTGCAGGTGGCGAGAAGCTGATGGTTTCTGTAGCACCTGAAAACATCCGTGCGACTGGAAAAATCAATATCCAAAACAATAATGCGCGAACAGGAACTTTTGATGTGGTTGTGACAAATGTCTCCAATCCAGGCGGAATTCAAGCAGTCTATCTGCCAACTTGGTCAACAGATAAGGATCAGGATGATGTCAAGTGGTATTTAGCTCAAAAGCAGGCGAATGGTACCTATAAGATCACGGTCCGAGCTAGCGACCATAAGCTTTCTACCGGCGAGTACAAGATTCATCTTTACTATAAGCAGGACAATGGTCAGCTCATCGCTGTTGATGCTGCGACCACTCAGGTCTCTAAAGCTGTTTACAATACTCCTTATTACTCCCAGCGCGATGGCCGTTGGGGTGGCAGGAAGTATGGTCCTTACAGCATGGATGCGACAGGATGCGTGCCGACAACGCTAGCCATGGTTATTTCTGGTATTACTGGTACAGAAGTGCTTCCGACAACCGTTGCGGATTACCTGTATAACCATACCAATGAATTTAATAAAGATGGATTTGGCACCAGCAGCCGTGGTATAGTCCGAGTTGCTCAGCACTGGGATCTGACGACGGAGACCCTGTTTACAGCTTCTGCGGTTAAAGAAGTGCTTTCGCAGGGGCATCATGTCCTAGGTGCCGTTGGTACTAGCATCTTTGCCCATTATCCAGTCACTCATGAGCTGGTTCTCAAGGGCTATGACAATGGAAAAACCTATGTCCGTGACCCTTATAATGCAGCTAATAATGGCTGGTACCCCGTAGACTATCTCTTTGGAGTCAAGAGTGTAGATCCGACGGATAATACAGAAGGATCACCCTTCATTGCCATCAAAGGATAAGAAATTCGTGAATAAGAAGACCGCTCGTTGCTTGACGGGCGGTTTTCTGCATTCTATGACTAGTATACTTGTACTCGTTCAAGAGTTTATCATTCACAAAGTCAGTAAGAGGAAAATTTATCATAGGCTTATTGTGATACAACAGCTTTTTGCAAGCAAGTGAGATGAGATTCTATTTTTTGGACATATTTGCGATAAAAGTTCTCAAAAAAACATGTAAATAGTTTGACAAACAAAGCTTTTCTCATTATACTATTAACATATCAGGAGGAAAAGCATGAAAAAAATCCAAAAACATGTTATTTTAGGTGCAGCAGTTCTTGCTAGTACTGGCTTTGCTCACACTGTAGCTGCAGATACAACTCCAGTGGATGCAAATGCACCTGCAAACCAAGATAAGGCTCTATCTGCAAGCCCAGAAGCTCTTAAACAGCAAACTGAGCAGGTTAATCAAGCGAAAGCGGCTGTTGACCAAGCCAAAGAACAGGTTGCGACTGCTGAGACTAAGGTTGAAACAGCAAAGAAAGATAATGCTGATACAAGTGCACAAAAAATTGCGGAGGCTCAGGCAGCTGTGACAGAAGCTGAGAAAAAAGTTGCTCCAGCAGAAAACACAGCCAAGCAAGCCCAAGCAGCTCTTGATACAGCTAAAAAAGCAGAAGACACACAGGCAGCTGTAGCTCAAGATGCTCAAACTCAAGCAGCTAAGGCACAAACTGAAACCCAAGCAGCTCAGGATGCTGTGAATGCAGCTCAAAAAGATGTGGACAGCAAACTGGTAAGTGAAAAGGTAACGAAGGCAAAGGAGGAGCTTGACAAGGCGCAAAAGAACCTGGATTCTTACCAAGACCAGTTGAAGACAGCTGAAGCGGAAGATGCCAAACGCCAAGCAGTGATTGATCAAGCCCAGGCTGATATCAAAGCAGCTCAAGCAGAAATCAAAGAAAAAGAAGCGAAACTTTCTTCCCAGGACCAAGTACACAATACCTTTACCCTATCGCAAGCATATATAAATGCAATTAAAAGTAACAATATCAACGGTACAGCTAAATTAACATCTGAGGCACAAGAAACACTTGCTAAAGAAGCAGCTACCCTAAAATCTAGCAACAACTATATTGGTAGTCAAAAAGATGCGCAACGAATAGTTAACATCAATGCTATTCCAAATGATGTTCTGATGGAACTCAATTACTATGCACAAGATTTGATCAATCAAATTCGTAGGCAAGCAGGAACGGCACCAGTAACATTAACACAAAATAGTATGGATTATGCAGCAGCTCTAAGCCAAGCCGCTCGTGAAGAAAAATATAAATACCAATCAAAAGATCTTATAACTTCACAAGTAAATATTCCAAAAAATGTGGTTGCTAAATTTGGACTGGATCAGTTTGGTCATAGAGTATCAGGAACTAACGAACTCGGTCCTTATCCTATTCTTGCTAGCCAAGAGAATGTCTCTGTTGACTACTTGAAAAAGGCAATTTACGATGACATCAAATTCCAACTGTTTGATTTAGGAGATAGCATTGCATATAGGGAGAGAGGGACTATCTACGCTCAAAAAGTAGTGGGGCATCTTAATAATCAGAAAAAAGGTGCATATGTTGCTGTTAACTTTAGCAACAACGGCATTATTAATCGAATTAACTTCCTTCTCTTCCCGAATAATGACGGTGATATTAAGGACTCTTCCAAAATCACACCAGCCTTAATCAATCCAAATGCCAATAATCAAGAGGCAGACGCTGCTCGTAAAGATTTGGCGGCTTCACAAGCTAAGTTGGATGCTGCTCAACGTACGCTGACAAATGCTCAGAACAAACAGGAGACAGCCCCATTACTGCGTGAGGTTGTGAAAACTGCTAAGGACAAATTGGCCAAAGCAGAACGTACTTACCAAACTGAACTCGAAAATAGCAAGAACTCAGCTTCTGAAGAAACCAAGGCTAAGCTTGCAGTTTTAGCTAAAGCTCAAGCAAGCTTGAAAGAAAAAGAAGCAGCCCAAGCAACTGCGCAAAAAACATCTGAGGAAGCTAATGCCAAGCTTGCTGAATTGAAAGCAGCTACAGCGACCGCTCAAGAAAAGGCAACTGCTGCGGCTACAGCTCTGGAAGAGGCTCAACGCGCTGTTCAAGCTGCTAAAGACTATGTTACTCGCTTGCAAAACGCCCCTGCTCTTCTAAAAGAAGCAGAAGCGGCTCTCAATGATGCTAAAGCAAACTTGGCAAGTAAGGAAGAAACGTATAGAGTTGAAAATGCAAAACTTGAAGCTTTGAAAGCAGCTCTTGCGGCCCTTGAGATAGACGACCCAACCAACCTCGTGTCTAAGAATGAGCGAAAGGTTCTGAAAGTCACTACAACGGGAGTGAAGAATGGAAAGAAACCAGTTCAGACCTATCAGGCTCCGGCAGCTCTTCCAAAAACAGGTTCTGCTGAATCTTCTCTAGCACTTGCAGGTCTGGGATTACTCTCTATGCTGGGACTGGCTTTTGCAAAACGTCGTAAAGCTTAAGAGCATTTATTTATAAAATCGAATTCTAGATGAATTGTCCAATCGTGAAAAGTTGGAACAGCTCATTTAAACAAAACTCATACTGAGAGAGGGCCGGTTTGGTCTTCTCTTTATTTATTGAGTGATTTGTTAAGAACATCTTTATTGTTAGCGCTCCAAGGATTCATATTTTGTTCTTTGCTATCATGTGAGTTTGTGATAAAATCTAATTGTTCTATGTGGATTAGATTTTTTATTATAACCTCTACAATTTTGAACTATTAGAGCTAAAAGAAAGGAGGGGAGTCATGTATCCGAAAGAAGAAAAAGAGCAGCTCTTTCAGCAATTGCAATCAATTGGTTGGTCTCAAACAGCGCTGGAACGAGTTTTTGCAGGGTTCAATAGCGGGCAAGGGAAAACAGTGCCAGAAGAAGGAGATTACCTGCAGGAGGCTCAGCTTTTTGGCAGTCCTTTCTTTCAAGAGCTCTGGCAGGCTGAGGAGGCTCAGAACAGTAGGTTAGGAGCTCAAGAGCTGCTGGTTTTGGCTATGAGTCTTGTTAATATGCCTGAGGAGTTGAGCGGAGATAAGAGAGAGACGAATCTTCTACTGGCTCGAATTGCTCCAGACCTAACACCGCATGATGGCTTTTGGAAGATTTTCTCAAGGACCTTGCGCCAGGCTTTTCCGGCAGATGATTTGAGCCAAAAGGATGGTAATCAAAAGCTCAAAAAGCAGCTGAATCAGTTTCGCTATGTCATTTCCTGCCAGCAGGCCCAGTGGGTCAGGGAGTGCTACCGTCAGGCTGGTATGACAGATGCAGAAGCCTTGGCTTCCTATCTAAAGGATTGGCCAGGGCTGACTTATAGCTTTCAAGAGTCCTCTCGCCTGCACAATAAAGCCTATATTGATAAGAAGTCAGAGCAAGCTGTCTATCCGGATGGTCAAGCAAGTCAGGCCAATATAAAAATCCTGATTGATTTTCATACAGAGTTTATTCTGGATCAGACAGGCCGCTTTCTCAATATTATCGATCCAGAGGGGGCTAGCCAAAATGGTATTGTGAATGGCGCCAGCTTTAACTACGGTGAGCGCAATCGTCCGGTCAATCTGGCTTCTCATACCCGCTATGACGTCAAAACACCTGCAGTCTGGGATCCTCGCTTTCGCAGGCTTGCCATTGAAAATAGCGGCCGCAAGTTCAAGTCACCTCAGAATAATCGTGGTCCGCTGGGCTATCGCTCGGCTAAGAGTCCTTATGCTCGAAAGGGGCGGAGTGCTTATAAACAGGTAAAGGCAGAGATTGCTCAATTCAAGAAATTGCTGAATCGACCATCCTTTCTCTTGCGTTCCTGGGCTTGCTTCCGTCAGTTTTGGCAGAAATTTTTCGCACAAAAAAATACGGACTAGCAAATCCGTATTTTTATCTCTTATAAACTCTTAACTGCTGCAATCGCCGCATCATAGTCAGGTTCGGTGTTGATATTGTCGACATATTCAGCGTAGGTCACAGTGTTGTTTTCGTCCAAGACAAGAACTGCACGGGCCAAAAAGTGCCATTCATTGATGAGGACAGCATAGTCATGGCCGAAAGAATGGTCGAAGTAGTCAGAAAGCATGACAGCATTCTCAATGCCTTCAGCAGCACACCACTTGCCTTGAGCAAAAGGCAAGTCAACTGAAACCGTGATAACAACGGTATTGTCCAAGTCAGAGAGTTCTTGGTTGAAACGGCGAGTCTGAGTCGAGCAGACACCAGTATCGATAGATGGGATGATGCTCAGGACTTTCTTTTTGCCGGCAAAGTCAGCCAGAGTTTTCTTTGAAAGGTCAGTTGCTGTCAGGCTAAAATCGTGGGCGGTGTCGCCGACTTGTAGTTGCTTTCCAGTAAAGGTTACAGGATTTCCGAGAAAAGTTGTCATAGGAAGTCTCCATTCATGTTTGATAGCTTCATTGTACAGCGAATAATGATTTTTTTCGAATAATTTGACCGGAAATTTGAAATCGACTCCATTTGAAGCTCCTTCTCCAAAAATAAAGAGGTTAGGATTTTGTCTTCCTAACCTTTTATCATTATTTGGCCAATCCTTCGGAAATTTTATCTAGATTGTATTTCATCATGCTGTAGTAGCTGTCGCCTTCTTCTCCTTCATCAGCGATTGAGTCAGTAAAGATTTTAGCGTGGATTGGGATGTTGGTGTCTTTAGAAACAGTCTTCATCGGACGGTCGTCCACACTTGATTCCACAAAGAGAGATGGCACTTTGGTCTTGCGTAGTTTTTCAACCAAGCTTTTGATTTGGTCTGGAGTTCCTTCTTCTTCGGTGTTGATTTCCCAGATGTAGGCTGACGGCACATTGTAGGCCTTAGAGAAGTACTTGAAGCAGCCTTCGCTAGTCACAATCATTTTCTTTTCTTCTGGGATGTTGTTAAATTTCTCCTTGGCTTCCTTATCCAAAGCGGTTAGCTTTTCCACATAGGCTTTGAGATTTTTCTCGTAAGTGGCCTTATTGTCAGGGTCTTTTTCAATCAAACGTTTGGCAATGTTTTGCGCATAGATAATACCGTTTTCCAAGTTGAGCCAAGCATGGGGGTCTTCCTTGCCCTTTTCACTTTGTCCTTCAAGGTAAATGACATCAACACCATCGCTGACAGCGTAGTAGTCCTTGTTTTCTTCCTTATTGGCATTTTTGACCAACTTGGTAAACCAAGCATTGCCGCCGGTTTCCAGGTTGATACCATTGTAGAAGATGAGGTCTGCTTGAGAAGTCTTTTTGACATCTTCAGGTAGGGGTTCGTATTCGTGGGGGTCTTTGCCGACTGGTACGATGCTGTGCAGGTCAATCTTATCGCCAGCTATATTTTTGGTAATATCAGCGATAATTGAGTTGGTCGCAACAACCTTGAGCTTGGACGAGTCACTGGATGCCTTCTTCTGATTGGAGCAGGCAAAGAGAGTGCAGACTGCTAGCAAAAGCAGGGATAAAAAACCTATTTTTTTCATGGGATTCCTCCATTGATTTTTATTTTAGTTTAGGTCGGTTTTTAAGTTTTAAATAGCGTTGCTTAGGGGCAATAAAGAAAGAGATGAGAAAGATGAGGGCTGAGGTCAGGACAATGCTGGAACCTGCAGCGACATTAAAGCTGTAGCCGATAAAGAGGCCCAGTACAGAAGCCAGAGCTCCCAAACCCGAGGACAGCAGAATCATGGTTTTCAGACTGTTGGCATAGAGGTAGGCCGTTGCTGCTGGCGTTATCAAGAGAGCGACAATCAGAATGGTTCCCACGCTCTGCATGGCTGTCACAGAGACCAAGGTCAAGAGAATCATCAGCAGATAGTGATAAAAGCTGACTGGCATACCCATGGCTTGAGCCAGCAGGGGATCAAAGGAGGTAATCAATAGCTGCTTGAAAAAGAGGATGATGATTAAGAGCACAGCTATTCCGACTCCAATACTAATCCACATATCAATATCCTGCACGGCCAAGATATTCCCGAAGAGAATATGAAAGAGATCAGTGGAGCTATTGGCAACGCCGATCAGGATCACACCCAGAGCTAGGAAGGAAGAAAATGTAATCCCAATGGCTGTATCGCTTTTGATAATGGAATTGCCCTTGATGTAGGTGATAATAATCGAGGCCAAAAGTCCGAAGGTGATGGCTCCGATAAAGAAATTAATCCCTAAAATGTAGGACAGGGCCACACCAGGTAGAACCGCATGAGAGATAGCATCCCCCATGAGCGACATGCCGCGCAGAATGATAAAGCAGCCGACAGCTCCAGCGACAATCCCAATGACGATGGCTGTGATGAGGGCATTTTGCAGGAAGTGAAAGTCCCGCAGCCCTTGGAAAAATTCTAAAATCATCCTAGGCACCTCCATTCATAAAGAGCTGGGAACCGTAAGTCTTTTTCATATTGTCCTTGGTAAAGCTAGTCTCGGTAGGCCCAAAGGAAATCAGCTTACGATTGAGCAGGATGACCTGATCAAAATAATCAACAACCTTGCTCAGGTCATGATGGACAATCAGGATGATCTTGCCTGCAGCTTTGAGACTGCGTAGTGTAGACATTATAATCTCTTCACTGACAGAGTCAATCCCGACGAAGGGCTCGTCCAAAAAGATACAATCCGCCTCTTGAACCAAGCAGCGAGCAATCAAGACCCGCTGGAATTGACCGCCGGATAGCTGGCTAATCTGCCGCTCTGCCAAGTCTTCTAAACCGACAATTTTCAATGCCTCAGCCACCTTTTTCCAATGGGAATTCTTTAGCCCCTGAAAAAGCTTGAGCTGAGGGTAAAGTCCCAAAGAGACACACTCTTTGACTTTGATAGGAAAATGATAATCAATATTGATCTTTTGCTCTACATAGGCAACCCGCTGGAGAGAGTTCTGCAGTGGCTTTTGATCCAGCAGAGTCTGGCCTTGGTAGTCAATAATCCCTAGCATGCCCTTGAGCAGGGTGGATTTTCCGGCTCCGTTAGGACCAATAATCCCAGTAATGGTTGGCTCCTTAATGGTTAATGAAAGGGGCTCAAGAGCCAGCGTATCCTGATAGCTGACAGTCAAATCTTTAATCGTAATCATCTCATACACCTCTACAAGATTAATATACATTAAAACAAAAATTAAGTCAAGTTAATTTTTATAAATTTTATAAAATTAATATAAGAAATATTTGAAAAAAGAAGTGGATTTTGATAAGGTTATATCAAAAGCATGAAAGTGAGAAGAAGATGACACGACTACAAGATGATTTCTATGATGCGGTTAATGGCAAGTGGGCCAAGACGGCGGTCATTCCTGATGATAAGCCAGTAACGGGTGGCTTCATGGATCTGGCAGATGAGATTGAGGAACTTATGCTTGCCACGACAGACAAATGGCTGGCTGGCGATGGAGTGCCAGAAGATGCTATTTTGCAGAACTTTGTTGCTTACCATTGCTTGGCAGCGGATTATGATAAACGGGAAGCGGCAGGGATTGAGCCTGCGCGTGCTTACATTGATGAACTTCGCAACCTAGCGTCTTTTGAAGACTATGCTTCTAAGATTGCTGATTTTGAGCTGGCTGGCAAGCCGACTTATTTTCCTTTTGGTGTGGCGCCTGACTTTATGGATGCTCGTATCAATGTCCTCTGGGCTGACGGACCGGGAACAATTTTGCCAGATACGACCTATTATGCGGAAGACCATCCTCAGAAGGCTGACCTGCTTGCAAAATGGCGCAAGGCTCAGGAAGATTTGCTGGCCAAATTTGACTTTGATGAAGAGGAAATCAAGGACCTTTTGGATAAAGTCTTGGAGCTGGATGCTGTTTTTGCTCAGTATGTTCTGTCTAGTGAAGAAAGCTCTGAGTATGCTAAGCTCTACCATCCGTATAAGTGGGAAGATTTCAAATCCTTGGTGCCGGAATTGCCTTTGGCGAATATTTTCACCAAGTTGATTGGTCAAGAACCCGACCAAGTCATTGTGCCAGAAGAGCGTTTTTGGCAGGCAGCTAAGGATATCTATACAGCCACTAACTGGGATAAACTCCATGCTTTGCTGATTCTCTCTGCGGTCCGCAATACAACACCTTACCTAACGGATGACATCCGTGTCTTGGCAGGAGCTTATCATCGTGCTCTATCAGGGACTCCTCAGGCTCAAGACAAGAAAAAAGCGGCATTTTATCTGGCCCAAGGTCCCTTTAATCAAGCTGTTGGTCTCTGGTATGCCGGTCAGAAGTTCTCTCCAGAAGCCAAGGCTGATGTGGAGCAAAAAGTGGCGACGATGATTGAAGTTTATAAAAATCGCCTGGCTCAGAATGACTGGCTGACACCAGAAACTCGGGACAAGGCTATTGTCAAGCTTAATGTCATCAAGCCTTATATTGGCTATCCTGACGAGCTGCCTGAGCGCTATTCCCGCAAGGTCGTGGATGAAAAGCTGACTCTCTTTGAAAATGCTCAGAAGCTGAGCCAGATTGATATTGCTTACAGCTGGAGCAAGTGGAATCAACCGGTGGATTACAAGGAATGGGGAATGCCAGCCCATATGGTCAATGCTTACTACAATCCGCAGAAAAACCTGATTGTCTTTCCAGCGGCTATCCTGCAGGCGCCTTTCTATGACCTGCACCAATCCTCATCAGCCAATTACGGTGGTATCGGAGCGGTCATCGCCCATGAGATTTCTCATGCTTTCGATACTAACGGAGCTTCCTTTGATGAAAATGGAAGCCTCAACAACTGGTGGACGGAGCATGACTACCAAGCCTTTACCGAACGGACTCAAAAGGTCATTGACCAGTTCGAAGGGCAGGATTCCTATGGTGCTAAGGTCAATGGCAAGCTGACTGTTTCAGAAAATGTGGCAGATCTGGGCGGCATTGCAGCAGCCCTAGAAGCAGCTAAGAAAGAAGCAGATTTCTCTGCTGAGGAATTCTTTACCAACTTTGCCCGCATCTGGCGAATGAAGGGCCGGGAGGAATATATGAAGCTCCTGGCAAGCGTCGATGTCCATGCTCCAGCCAAACTTCGTACTAATGTGCAGTTGCCAAACTTTGACGACTTCTTTACAACCTTTGATGTGAAAGAGGGAGATGGCATGTGGCGGAGCCCAGAAGAGCGGGTGGTCATCTGGTGATGCAGAGATAAGAGTACTTATCGAATCCTGCTCAAATCAAAAATAATCGAGTTCATTTCAATAGTCTGTTTTTGTTTGTGAAAGCAGACTATTTTGTCAAAGAAAATATAAAGCGTTTACATTTTCATGGCCTTGTGCTATACTTTAGTTGATAACAAAAAATAAACAAAATATCCAAATAGAATAGATTTCAAAGTGTTTATTAATGAATAATAAAGAAAAGAGATGTTCTTATGGTAAAACGATTCATTAGTTCAAATGCTTCAGAAATTTTAAGTATGACTGCGCCGGAGCTGAAACAGAGCATCAAGGCCAGTGAGGGCCGCGTTATCCTATCTGAAAACGTAGCTTTCAAAGAATCTTATATCGGTGATGTGACCAATGCAGAGATTGCTCGGTCTTTTGGTGCTGACTTGATTCTGCTGAATGGGATTGATATCTTCCGGCCTTTTGTAGCTGGTCTAGACGCCAAGGAAGATTTTGTTCAGGAACTTCATCGCTTGGTGGGCCGTCCTATCGGTATCAATCTAGAGCCGGTGGACAGTCAGGCCCAGATGGCGGGAGAACGCCTGATTATCGATGAGGGGCGTCAGGCTAGTTTAGCGACCATTCAGCGAGCAGAAGAGCTGGGCGTTGACTTTATCTGTCTGACGGGTAATCCGGGGACTGGTGTCACCAATCAGGCCATTATCGACACCATTCGAGTGGTCAAGGAGAATTTTTCAGGTCTGCTGATTGCGGGCAAAATGCATGCTTCAGGTGTGGATGAGCCGGTAGCAGACCTGGAAGCAATCGCTCAATTTATTGAAGCAGGTGTTGATATTGTACTAGCACCGGCAGTCGGCAGTGTGCCTGGCTTTGACGAGCAGGACTTGAAGCAGATTGTCCGCCTGGCCCATCAAAAGAGGGCTTTGGTTATGAGCGCTATCGGTACCAGCCAGGAGAGTGCTGATGAGGATATTGTCAAGCAAATGGCTATCCGCAACAAAATCTGCGGTGTAGATATCCAGCATATCGGAGATTCCGGCTACGGCTGTCTGGCTCCGGTGGAAAATATCTTTGCCATGAGTAAGGCTCTCAGAGGGCAGCGCCACACCATTTCCATGATTTCACGTTCGATTAATAGATAGTAAAATGAGACAGACTTTTAGGGGGAAGTTCCTAGAAGGCTTGTCTCTATTTTTTTATAAAAGAAAGACCGAGATTCTTGTCTCGGTCTTTATAGGTTTCCTTTTTTATCTAAAAATTCATGATAGACACAGAGGCTGACTGCAGAGCGGGCAATGCTGTATTTAGAGTAGGGGATAATAACAATCTCTGCTTGTTTTTGTTTTGGAAAGAGAGGTACTTCCTGCTCTAACTGAGCCAGAACCTGCTCGGCTATAACCGGATAGGAGAATATTTGGCCGTCCAGATAAATCCTTTCGCTATCAATAAGCTGGCAGAGGTTGGAAATGGAAATGGCCAGATAGCGGCAGGCAGTATGAATCAACTCAATGCTACCCAAGTCTCCTAAGCGATAGGCGGTCATCAAACTTGTCAAATCAATATCATTAGCATCCTCTACAAGGGTCTTTAAGAGCGAGGTCTGGGAAGCCCGATACAGGATAGCTGCTTTATCAATCAGAGCGCTCTCGCTGGCATAAACCTGCAGGCAGCCCTGCTTACCGCAAGGACAGCGCTCGCCTTCAGGATTGATGACGGTATGCCCCACCTCCCCGATAAGATAATTTTCCTGACTGTAAATACTGCCCTTGTACATGTAGGAGCAATGAATACCTCTAGCGACATGGTAGACGATAAAATTACTGTCTGTCGGATGATAGCTAAAGAGGCGTTCCGCCAGTGTCAAACAGTGCGACTTATTGGCAAAGTAGACAGGGAAGTCAAAGGCCTCTTGAATAGTCCGCAGGTTAATCTGTCCCCAGTGGGGGTTTTTAGAAATGATAAAATCACTCTCAGAGAGATTCACATGCCCCGGCAACCCGAGGGCGATCGCTGAGATGGGGTATTGGCTGTTCTTTTTCAGAAAATCTTGAATCAGCCGGATGATTTCCCGGTCAGACGGCCCGCCTGTCACCTCGACTTGATAAGTTCGAATGCTGCTTTCTGCAATCTCACCGGTATTGTCAGCGATGACGATGGCCAGCTGTTTTTCAGAAATCTCAAAGCCCAGATAGTAGCGGCTACGAGGCGCAATATCCAGTAGGGTTTTCTTGCGCCCTACGCTCTCGTCATTGAGCTCGCCCAGCTCCACCACCAAGCCTTCCTTGATCAGTTCATTGATGATATTGCCAGTCGTGGCTGGTGTAATTTGAGTTTCTTTTGAAATATCAATCCGGGAAATCGGTCGTTTGGCATAGAGCCGATCCAGGACAGTTGCCCTTAGCTCGTTTTGTTTTCTAGTTCGTGTCATCTTGTTTCCTCTGCTGCTATACTATCAAAAAAAGCTAGAAATCTCAAATGTAAGCGTTGACATAGTACAGAAAAATAGTTATAATATTTATAGAATATTAATAACATAGTAGAAAATATTCTATTTTTGGATTTTTGTTTATATATTAAAAATAAATGGCAAGCGTCGTTGCAGGCTAGGTCAGATTCATAAAGGAGGATGCCGATGGAAACAAAACAGATCATGTTAGTCTGTGCGGCTGGGATGAGCACCAGTCTCATGGTCAATAAAATGCAGAAAGCTGCAGAGGAGCGAGGTTTAGCTGCGACGATATTTGCGGTGCCAGTGTCAGAAGCAGAAGACTATCTAAGCGAGAAAAAGGTTGATGTCCTTTTGCTGGGGCCTCAGGTCCGCTATCTATTGGAGGATTTACAGGAAAAACTAGCTTCAAAAGGCATTCCGGTGGATGTTATCCCTATGACGGACTACGGAATGATGAAGGGGGATAAGGTCCTGGATCTGGCAGAGTCGCTCATGAAGTAGGTGCTCCTATGGAAAATAAAGATTCCTTAGAGGTCGCTATGACCCTCATTATGTATGGCGGAGAGGCCAAGTCTTGTGCTATTGAAGCCATTGCAGCAGCTAAAAAGAAGGATTTTGAGCGGGCTCAGGAGAGACTGAGTCAGGCTCAGAAAGCCCTGCTGCAAGCCCATCACGCTCAGGCTGAAATGCTGAGCAAGGAGGCACAAGGAGAGAAGACAGAACTTAGTTTATTTCTGGTGCATGGGCAGGATCATCTCATGACCAGTATCGCCTTTGTTGATTTGGCAAAGGAGATTGTTGATTTGCATAAAAAAATTGATGAATAGGAGAAATGCAGATGAGTAGTTTGGTTGATAAATGGCAAGCGCGTCTCATGCCTATTGCCAATAAAATCGGCAACCAAAAATTTCTGGTTGCCCTACGGGATTCCTTTATCGGGACCATGCCTGTGATTATGACGGGCTCTTTCGCCCTCATGGTCAACGCCTTTCTATCTGACTTGCCAGGACAGTTCGGCTGGACCTGGATTTCCTCTACCTTCCAGTGGCTGATTGATATTAACTGGCTGGTATTTAAGGGCAGTATTCCTATCGTTACCCTCTTGTTCCTCTTTACCTTCGGGGTCAATATCGCTAAGATTTACAATACCGACAAGGTGTCTGCCGGTCTGGTAGCTGTGGCTTCCTATATCATTACCATTGGTGGCTCTGTTACTAAAACCTTTGAGTTGGCTGGCAAAACACCAGGGCTGAGCAAGGCAATTTCAAAACTTCCAGAGCTAAAACTTGACGGCAGTAACCTGTCTGTGACGATTAACAGTGTCATTCCAGGGGACCAAATCAGTGCGCGTGGCTATTTTACTGCTATTCTGATTGGTTTTGTATCTGTCATCATCTTTTGTAAGGTCATGAATCGTAACTGGACGATCAAACTTCCAGATTCTGTTCCGCCAGCTATCATGAAGCCCTTCCTGTCTATCATTCCGGCTGCGATTGCTATGTATGTCGTGGGAATTGCGACCTATCTCTTTAATCTGGTGACAGGCGAGCTGTTGATTGACTGGATTTACAAGATTCTGCAGGCACCGCTTCTCAGCTTGTCTCAAAGCTTCTGGGCTGTGCTGCTCATTGTCTTTCTCAATAAGATTTTCTGGTTCTTCGGACTGCACGGCGGTAATGTGCTGGCGCCAGTTATGGCCAGTCTCTTTGGTGTGACCATGCTGGCTAATCTAGAAGCTTATCAGGCTGGACAAGCGATTCCTTACATGTGGACGGATAATTCTTTTGGTGCTTTTGTCTGGTTTGATGCGATTGGGGTTGCCATTGCCATTCTCTGGCAATCTCGGAACAAGCACTATCGCGAAGTGGCTAAACTTGGGATTTTCCCAATGGTCTTCAACATCGGTGAGCCGGTCATGTACGGTCTGCCAATCGTTTTGAATCCAATTATGTTTATTCCTTATGTCCTGACTCCGATGGTGATGGTGACCGTGGCCTACTTTGCAACCTCTATGGGCTTGGTTGCGCCGGTTACTCAAAACGTTACTTGGGTAATGCCGCCAATTCTCTACGGTTTCTTTGCGACAGCCTTCGACTGGCGGGCTATTATTCTTTCGCTGGTTAATATCGCTATTTCGACCGCTATATATCTGCCCTTTGTCAAGATGGCAGATAAACAGGAGGAGCTTGGATAGATGGCAAAATTTGAAATTAAAGAAGAATTTTACCTGGATGGCAAACCTTTTAAGATTTTATCGGGAGCTATTCAGTATTTCCGGGTTCATCCAGACCAGTGGCGAGATACCCTTTACAATCTTAAAGCTTTAGGCTTTAATACGGTAGAAACCTATATTCCTTGGGCATTGCATGAGCCTCAGGAAGGTCAATTTCAGGCAGAGGGCATGCTAGATTTTGAAGCATACTTCAAGTTGGTTGAGGAGATGGGGCTTTATCTCATTGTCCGTCCGACACCTTACATCTGTGCAGAGTTTGACTTTGGCGGCCTGCCGGCTTGGCTCTTGAGATATCCTTCAATGCGCCTGCGGGTCAATCATCCGCTTTTTCTGGAAAAGGTCAGTCATTTCTATGACTGGCTCTTTCCCAAGCTTCTGCCCTATCAGAGTGATCAGGGCGGACCTATCCTCATGATGCAGGTGGAAAATGAGTACGGTTCTTACGCCGAGGACAAGGCCTATATGCGCAGCATTGCACAGATGATGAAGGTACGTGGTGTTACGGTTCCCCTCTTTACGTCTGATGGGACATGGATAGAGGCCTTGGAGTCTGGCACCTTGATTGAGGATGATATTTTTGTGACGGGGAATTTCGGCTCTCAGCCCAAGGAAAATACAGATAATCTGCGAGCTTTCATGGAGCGGTACGGCAAGAAATGGCCGCTTATGTGTACGGAGTTCTGGGATGGCTGGTTCAGCCGCTGGAGCGAGGAAATCGTTCGGCGAGAAGCAGAAGATTTGGCCCAGGATGTCAAAGAAATGCTGCAGCTAGGCAGCATGAACCTCTTCCTATTGAGAGGTGGGACAAACTTTGGCTTTATCAGCGGCTGTTCAGCCCGCAAGACCAAGGATTTACCGCAGATTACCTCCTATGATTTTGATGCTCCTATTACTGAGTGGGGGCAGCCAACAGAGAAATACTACGCTGTTCAGCGGGTGACCCACGAGGTCTTCCCAGAGCTTGAGCAAATGGAGCCTATTAGCCGACAGGCCAAAGCCTATGGCAGTTTTCCGCTGCTTGGAACAGCTAATCTGCTGGATGTGGCAGCGGATATCACTGAGGAAATTCTGCTGGATTATCCGCAGCCTATGGAGCAGATTGGGCAGAATCATGGCTATATCCTCTACCGTTCCGATATCAAAAATCAATACCATGAGGAAAGGCTAAAGGCATTGGAGACTCATGACCGCTGTCATTTCTATATCAATCAGGAGCACCTGGCTACCCAGTATCGGGAAGAAATCGGTGATGAGATGCTCTTCTCAGCTGATACCGAGCGGATTCAGATTGATGTGCTGGTGGAAAATATGGGGCGTGTAAACTATGGTTACAAGCTGGGCGCACCTAGTCAATCCAAGGGAGTCAAGGGTGGTATCATGATTAACCACCAGTTCCGAAAGGGCTGGAAGCATTATGCGCTCAAGTTTGACAAGGAAATGTTGGCCAAGCTAGACTGCTACTCAGCTCCACCGGAAAAAGTCAAAGCACCGACCTTCTATCGCTTTGAAGCGAAGTTGGATGACATCGCTGATACCTTCATCGATTGCTCTAAGTATGGGAAGGGCTGTATTTCGGTCAATGGGTTCAACCTTGGCCGCTACTGGAATGAAGGACCGATTCACTATCTCTATGTGCCGTCTGGCTTGCTCAAGGAAAAGAATGAATTTATCGTCTTTGAAACTGAAAATGTCAAGATTGAAGAGTTGACCTTGCTTGACCATCCAGTCTATAAGAAATGAGGTGTTGCGATGAAATATATAACAGTCGGGAATGAACTGGAGGGAGCCAGTCAGCTGATTTTGGGCTGCATGCGATTGGCAGAGCACGATCCCGAAGAGGTCGTTTCCGTTCTTGAAACAGCGTTAGAAGTGGGAATTAATTTCTTTGACCACTCAGATGTTTATGCTGGCGGCCAGTCTGAATCCAAGTTTGCGCAGGCTCTTCGCTCGGCTAAGATTCCCCGGGACCAAGTTCTCATCCAGTCCAAGTGCGGACTGCGGGATGTTCACACTAACTACCATTTTGACTTTTCTAAGGATTACATTATCAGATCGGTTGAAGGCAGCTTGGAGCGCTTGCAGACGGACTATCTAGATGTGCTCCTCTTGCACCGGCCAGATGCTCTTGTGGAGCCAGAAGAGGTAGCTGAGGCTTTCTCACAGCTGCACCAAGCTGGGAAGGTCCGCTATTTCGGAGTCAGCAATCAAAATCCTTATCAGATTGAGCTGCTGCAGAAAAGTGTGGAGCAGCCCTTGATTGCCAACCAACTGCAGTTTGGTCCTGCCCATACTCCGATGCTGGATGCTGGGCTCAATGCCAATATGCTCAATCCTTTGGCAATCGTCCGGGATGGTAGTGTATTGGACTATTGTCGATTGCATCATATCACGATTCAGCCTTGGTCACCATTTCAGGTTGACTTGAACCAGGGACTTTTTATGGAGCATCCTAAATATGCTCAGCTTACAGAAACTCTGCATGCCTTTGCGTCAGACTATCAAGTTTCTTTTGAAGCCCTAGTTCTCGCCTGGATTTTGCGTCATCCGGCACAAATGCAGCCGATTGTTGGCTCCATGAATCCACAAAGAATTCGCTCAATGGTGGCTGCTTTTGATATTGAGCTCTCTCGGGCTGACTGGTATAAGATATACAAGAGCGCAGGGAATCCTCTGCCCTAAGCTTGTTTTTGCAGGGAGATTATTTGTTATTCAGAATCAATGAAGCCTAAGAGCAGCGAATCAGTCTACTTGCTTTATTGATTAAGCTCGACTCTGCACCTTATGAAAGGAGAATGGTATGAATAATAAGTTTTCTTGGCAAGCCCTAGTAAAATCTGCTTCTGCTGCCAAGTATGGAAGTGGCTTGCTGCTATGTGCTTCCCTCTTGTCCTTAGCAGCTTTGACAGCTGTCTCAAGAGTTGAAGCAGAAGATGTTGCGCCTGCCCCTGCCGCAGTAGCTGAAACGCCGGCTTCTCCAGCAGCGCAAGCAAGTCCCGAGGCTGAAAATCCAGCTGTGGCTGAACCCCAAGCAGCTCCTGCAAATCAGGCCGAATCAGCTGCAGCTACTAGCGAGTTGCCAGCCAGTCAGGTCATGTCCGATGAGCAGAAGCAGCGCGCCATTGCTCAGATGGGAGCCAATCAAGGGGATGTCTGGGTTTGGTCGGAGGAAAATGTCGTTGAAGAAAATGGGGAGCGTCAAAAGCGCGGTCCTAATGGCGGTCCCGGCCAATTTAATGGAGGAGCCGTCGTCTTAGGCGGTCGTCCGACTTATGACCCCGCAGCTGATTGGTACTACCTAGCTTATAAAGGCGAAGGGATGACCGACGAAGAAGCGCAGGCTGTCTTTGACAAGGAACGCGGCAAATGGATGAATGAATTTGATCCTTGGGGCGTTGTGATGGAAATGACGGACAATAAGGCCAGCAATGCTTGGGCGGATATTCGGAACATGCAAGCTTTTGTGCTTCGGAAGGATTCCAATGTCTGGGAGAAAATTGTGGATCACCCTCAAGGGGTTCAATGGGTTTCTCAATTCAAGGGAAATATGTCCAGCAACGTAGGAGATGCCCGGCAGGAAGCCTTGGCTGGCGGGGGAACAGCTATTGAGGTATTACCTAAGCAGGATCGGGTTGCCCACTGGGGCTCTGATCAAGCCCGTGATATTCCGAATCCTCAAACCATTCGGGCTGTTTTAGTTTCTGTAGAAGCTCGTATTTCTGAAAAATCTGACCCAGATGCCAAGCTTGGTATTCAAGTTGGTGGTGACTGGAAATTTGCTGAGGAAGTGAGTAAGCCGCTCTGGTATCCAGGAGCTGGTCTGGCTGGTATTCAGCGACTGACCAAGGATTGGGCTCGTTACTATTTTGTCAGCCTCACTGGTATTCAAGATGCAGTCGAAGAAAGGGCGATTTCACAAGATGAGTTTATGAAGAGTATCGTGCCGTTGGCCGATATGGAACAAACCTCACAAAATCAAGCTCAGCAGCCAACTCCTGCGAGGCCTGATCCAAAGGGTAGCCAAACGGAAAATCTGACCTATAAAGCAAGCGGCCAGACTGATTCTCAAGCAGTGTCTCAACAGCCAACTCTTCAACAAGCTTCTTCCAAACAACTGCCTAAGACTGGCAGCCAAAGCAGTCTATTGACCAATCTGCTTGGATTCGGGCTCTTAGGACTGGGTGCTGGCTTCCTTGGCCTGAAGAAAAAATCTTAGGTTTTGCAAGCTAGAGGGAAAAATAATCTACAAAAAAGCAACAGCTAGAATCTGCTGTTGCTTTGTGTTTGATTTAGGTTTTGCACGACAGGCTGTCCAAAATTAGGTGCTTGCGCAGCGGGCGGACTGCAGATGGGCTCCTGGTATTTTTGAGTAAAGCGGCATCTTGGGAAGTTGGAGCAGCCCCAAAATTTTTGACCAGCCCTAGAACCTTTGGCTGCTGTACGGAGCACCAATCCATGCTGGCAGCGAGGGCAGATCTTTTCTGCTTCTCTACGCTGTTTATTCTGAGCAATGCTGTTAATATGGCGCTCTTTGATGACCTGATTTCGCTTGGTCAAGGGCAGGAGCATACGATAGAGGTCGTCAATCTGCTCAGGTGACAGGTAGACTTGACTTTGGTAGGCCTGCCGGTCAATTGCTCCGATCACTTGCCAGGTCTGAATAACCTTATGCCTATCACTGTTTAGATGGATTTCCTTAAGTTGACAGTCATTGCCAAAGACGATATAGGAATATAGGTTTGGCGTGTATTGGTTGAGATAGTAGCTCAGCCATTTGAGATGAACTTTATTTTGAATAACGGGATTGAAAAAAGAATGTTTGTAAGATTTTCCGCGGCCACCGGAAAGAACCTGAGTCCAGTGTTGCTGATTTTCTGATCCGAAGATCCAGCCCTTGTAGTTTTTGGACTCAAAAATGTAAATTCCAGATGGATGAATCAGCAGGGCATCAATCTCAGTAGTAGTGCCATCTTCTTTGAAGATATAGAGATTGTACAAAATCTTTTTATAGCCATAGAGCTGGTTCAAGACCTGACCAAGCTGGTACTCTCCCTGTTTTCCCTTGTTGTATTTGAGTTCCCAAGGGGCAGTCTGGGTTTGCTGGAAATAGTCAGGCTCTGGGGTTTGGCTGGATGACCAATCCGAGTCCGTATCTTCCCTGTCTTCAAGTAGCTTATAACTGATAAAAAAGACGATGCCAAAGATAGCCACAAATGCGACGAAAAAGAATCCAATCATTTCCTAATCTCCCTTAAAATCCCTAATTCGAGTATAGCACAAAATAAAGAACGAAAGATTTTTATAAGTGTAAAAACAAAACAATTGAACAATGGATTAAAATATGTCTAAAAATAAAAAGCTATCCTTTAAAAACTTATTTTCCAAAAATACCTCACAAACCTAAAAAATCATGTATAATAAAAAGACAGGAAAAGAATAGGAGTTATCATGTCTCAGGAATTAATCAGTGTTATCATCCCTGTTTACAATGTTGAGCAGTATTTAGCAGAATGTGTGAACAGCGTTTGTCGCCAGACCTATCAAAATCTGGAAATTATACTCGTTAATGATGGTTCAACAGATGCTTCTGGCCAGATTTGCCAAGAGCTGGCTGACCAGGATTCGAGGATTCGTCTCATTCATCAGGACAATCAAGGCTTGTCCGGTGCCCGCAATACAGGGATTGAGCACTCTAGTGCAGACTATTTGATTTTTGTTGATTCAGATGACTGGCTGCCTGAGCAGCATGTTGACCGTCTTTATGAAAAGCTCAAGGAGTACGATGCGGACATTGCCATTGGTCACCACTGTAGTTTCCGTGCAGAGGATTCAGCCTTTCTATACTATTCGACAGAGCATTTTGAAACCCTCTATACACGGGAGGAGATGATTGAGGAGTATCCTAGACGGCGCATGCTAGATGGTGTCTTTCTCTGTGCCTGGGCCAAGCTCTATAAGCGTAAGCTCTTTGATACAGTGCGCTATCCAGTCGGCCGAGTGGCCGAAGATGCCTTCACGACTTATAAGCTGTACCTTCAGTCAGAGAAGATAATCTACCTCAATGAACCGCTCTATTACTATCGCTTGCGGCCAAATAGCATCTCCATGACTTGGAATGAGCAGTGGTTCCGCGACTTGATAGTAGGTTTTGAGGAGCAGCTAGCCATTCTAGGTAAGCTGGGCTATAACCTCAGCTTCTACTACAAATACTACACTTTCCTGCTCCAGTATTGTCGCGACAGCGCTGCAGCCGTCGGTATGCAATCCAGCTTGGTCTATCAGGAAATTGAAAGTAAACTCAAACTATTTGGAGAATAAATAAAACAAGCTACCTTTCAACCATAGGGCTGAAAGCGTGGCTTGTTTTTTAGTGTTTGAAAAATTAAAGACTAAAAATAACAATTAATGTCATGCTTCAAAAAGACATCTTGGTATTCAAATAAGTCTTCGGGGTGCAAGACCTTGACATCCTCCATGGCATACTTTCGGCCGAGTAATTTGTATTTGTTTTCGCCAAATTGATGGAAAGGCAGCAGCTGGACTTGATCGACGGATAGTTCATTGAACAAAGTCGCAAACCGCTCTGCATCTTCTAAAGAGTCATTAAAATCTGGAATAACAGGAATGCGCAGAACAATCGTCTTTTGATGAGTGAAGGCGTAGTGGATATTCTGAACAATCAACTCGTTTTTTACTCCAGTCACCTTGCGGTGGTTGACAGAGTTATAATGTTTCAGGTCTGTATAGATAAAATCAACGTATTGGATGAGATCCACGAATTTTTCGTGTTCTACAAAGGCAGTTGTTTCGATAGCGGTATGAATCCCTTTTTCCTTAGCTGCTTTGAGAATGGCCTTGGCAAATTCAAACTGGGCGAAAATCTCTCCGCCAGATAAGGTTAGGCCACCGCCAGATTCTTCATAAAAATCTCTGTCCTTTAGGACTTCGTTGATAATCTCCTCGACACTTCTTTCCTCCCCCATAGTGATGCTTTTTTTGGTAGTAGCATCCAGCATAGGCTCGGGTCTGAATTGCTGTGATTCTGGGTTAGAGCACCAAGGGCAGCGCAGAGGACAGCCCTTGAGGAAAACAGTTGTACGAATCCCTGGTCCATCATGAATACTGAAATGTTGGATGTTGAAAATAATTCCTTTTGTTGTTTCCATACTCAGGCCTCCTTTGGATACAATCATTATAACTTATTTTAGAAAGAAAAACAATTGCGAATGAAAGTTATTTTTATTTTATTTTTAAGACGTCTTTTGTTACAATAATAGCAGAGGTGATAGAATGGAACGTTTAGATGAAATTGTTAAATTAGTATCTGAATTTGAACGAATCGATGTCAATACTTTGTCTGACCGCTTAAAAGTGTCCAAAGTAACGATTCGCAAAGACTTGGATAAGCTGGAAACCAAAGGTCTGTTGCGCAGAGAGCATGGCTATGCTGTTTTAAATAGCGGCGATGATCTGAATGTCAGGCTTTCCTTTCATTATGATACCAAGCGCCGGATTGCTCAGGAAGCAGCAAAAATCGTTCAGGATAATGAAACCATTATGATCGAATCAGGCTCGACCTGTGCCTTACTAGCTGAGGAAATCTGCCGAACGAAGAAGAATGTCAAGATTATTACCAATTCTTATTTTATTGCGGATTATATAAAACAAACTGATTCTTGTAAAATTATCTTACTGGGCGGAGAATTTCAGAAAGATTCTCAAGTGACAGTAGGGCCTCTTCTCAAGGAAATGATCCGCTTTTTTCACGTAGAACATGCTTTTGTCGGAACAGATGGCTATGATGAAAATCTAGGCTTTACAGGCAAGGATCTGATGCGGAGTGAGGTTGTGCAGTATATGTCAGAGGCATCTGACCAGATGATTGTCTTGACGGACTCAAGCAAGTTTACCAGAAAAGGAATAGTTAAGAGATTCGGCTTCAAGCAGATTGCCCAAGTGGTGACTGACAAGGCGATTCCTAAAGAGGCTGTTGAGCGCTTGAAAGCTGCCGATATCAAGCTGACTCTGATCTAGCAGAGAAGGAGATAAGATGAAAAATGAAAGAAAAAAACTATTGGCAAAAATTGCTTATCTCTACTATATCGAAGAAAGAAGCCAGTCTGACATTGCGGCTGAGACAGGGATTTATCGCACCACCATTAGCCGAATGCTGGCAGAAGCTAAAAAAGAGGGCATTGTAAAGATTGAGATTGAAGACTTTGATACCCGCTTGTTCCATTTGGAAAACTATGTAAAAGAAAAATATGGGCTCAAGGGAATCGAAATTGTCAGTAATTTAGTGGATGAATCTCCAGCAGACCTGGAAGAGAGGTTGGCTCAAGCTGCTGCAGGTATGCTACGCAGCCTTATTAAAGACAATGATAAAGTGGGATTTTCTTGGGGCAAGAGCTTGAGCCTTTTAGTAGAGCACTCCAGCAGCAAGCATTTGACAAATGTCCATTTCTTTCCTTTGGCAGGTGGTCCCAGTCATATCCATGCACGTTACCATGTGAATACGCTCATCTATAGTATGGCTGGAAAATACCATGGGGACTGCCGTTTTATAAATTCCACGATTATTCAGGAAGATGAGCAGCTGACAAATGGAATTTTAGCTTCTAAATATTTTGAAGATCTAAAAAGCAGCTGGCAGGAGCTGGATGTGGCTGTGGTTGGTATTGGAGGGCAGGTTGACACGGGAAATCGCCAATGGCTGGACATGCTGACCTCAGAGGATTTTCTTGCTCTAGAGAGTCAGGATGCTGTCGGAGAAATCTGCTGTCGCTTCTTTAATAAAAAAGGGGAGATGGTCTACCAGCATTTGCAAAATCGAACGATTGCTATCTCTTTGGAAAATTTGAAAAAGGTGCAGCTTAGTCTAGCCTTTGCCTATGGCAGTCAAAAATCTGCTGCTATCTTAGCGGTGTTGCGAGCTGGCTATGTCAATCATTTAGTTACGGATGAAGCGACTATTTTGAAAATGCTAGACTTGGATGGAGATAGGAGTTCCTTCACTTCTTGATGTCAGTGGAATCTCAGGTGCAAGAGATTTTCAAGACGGAATTTAGGGATTCTATTTTTTAATAGTGGATTAGCGGCTATGTATGGAGGTGGATTGTTGATTTGAAAAAGCCTATGAAACAAAAATTGACTAGTTTAGCCACAGGGGAGCTAGTCGCTGTGCTAGTATTTTGGATAAATTTTTTCCTGCTAAAAAAATGGATTTTTACTACTGGAGCTTTGATTTCTATTTCTTTCTCCTTGTTTGTACTGAGTTTTATTCTGATACAGGGCTCTGTTTTCTGGTGGATTTTGATAAAAAGGATTTCCAATCCAGGATTTGCTGAAAGATATACAGGCAAGATTTACAGGATACTAAAGAGCTTAGACCGTATTTTATTGGGATTGGGAGCCCTGATAATTATGTTAATTACAGTGAATTTTGCACAGGCATAATCTCTTTAGCAATTTGGTTTTTTGCTGTCATCGAGTGGGTGAATTATTTTAAATTGCAATTATCCTACAGTCTGAATCCTGCTGTTTTATTGAAATACATCTTCCAGAGGAAATTGCGGAAAAGTAAAATAGCAAAGGAAATTGAGAAAGCCGTTTAAAAAGATAAGTTTCGGTTTCTTAAAATAGCATATATGAGGAAGTAGAAGCAAATAGCTGCTGCTTCTTTTTTTGTGTCGAATCTGCTTATCGTTCGTATCTAATAGAGTGCCTTTGATTCGCAGATGAATACAGCTGTATAGCAGTTGTCTTTTGTGGAGGCTCCTTTTTGCACAAATGTGCGAAAAAATATAAATAAGCTAATTTGTTCTATAATATATTGACGGACTGAGCTAAAGGTGATACATTCTAATTACAAACAAAAATAAATCACTTTCAAACAAAAGAACAAGTTTTTGTTAATTATAAAGATAGGAGCGGTTGTAACATATGGAAATGATTGTAGCAGATCAAATTATCATGGGCCTTATCTTAGACGCTGGTGATGCCAAGCAGCATATTTATCAAGCTTTATCACTAGCTAAAGATGGTAAGTTTTCAGAATGCGATGAGCAGATTGAGCTTGCAGATAAGGCGCTGTTAGAGGCCCATAACTTGCAGACCAAGTTCCTAGCTCAGGAAGCTGGAGGAACGAAAACAGAGATTACAGCACTGTTTGTTCATTCTCAGGATCATTTGATGACCAGCATTACAGAGATTAATCTCATCAAGGAAATCATCGACTTGAGAAGAGAATTACAAGGGAAAAAATAAATCATCAGGAGGATGAAAAGATGGTTAAGATTGGTTTGTTTTGCGCGGCAGGTTTTTCAACAGGAATGTTGGTCAATAACATGAAGATAGCTGCAGCTGAAAAAGGGCTGGAAGCTGAGATTGAAGCCTACTCTCAGGCTAAGCTGGCTGATTATGCAGCGGATCTAGATGTCGCTTTACTGGGCCCTCAGGTAGCCTATACACTAGACAAATCTACAGCTATTTGCGACAGCTGCCATACTCCGATTGCAGTTATTCCGATGGCTGATTACGGTATGCTAGATGGTAAAAAAGTGCTAAACCTCGCTTTGAGTTTGTTGGATAAACATTAAAATCAAGGAGCTTCGTTATGTCTAAAGTGGATACTCAAAAAATCATTGCGCCGATTATGAAGTTTGTCAATATGCGCGGGATTATCGCCTTAAAAGACGGTATGTTGGCAATTTTGCCCCTTACAGTTGTGGGAAGTTTATTCTTGATTGTAGGGCAATTACCGTTTGAAGGTCTAAATCAAGCCATTGCTGGTGTGTTTGGAGCTGACTGGACAGAACCGTTTATGCAGGTTTATTCAGGGACCTTTGCCATTATGGGGCTGATTTCTTGTTTTTCAATCGGCTATTCCTATGCTAAGAACAGCGGTGTAGAGCCTCTGCCGGCAGGGGTGCTGTCTCTTTCTTCCTTCTTTATCCTTTTGAAATCCTCCTACATACCAGAAAAGGGTGAGGCGATTGGAGATGCGATTGCCAAGGTCTGGTTTGGCGGTCAAGGAATCATTGGAGCCATTCTCATTGGTTTGGCAGTTGGCAGTATCTATACGATTTTCATTCAAAAGCATATTGTTATCAAAATGCCAGAGCAAGTTCCTCAAGCGATTGCCAAGCAGTTTGAAGCCATGATTCCAGCTTTCGTTATTTTCTTGCTGTCGATGGTTGTTTATATTATTGCCAAGATAGTGACTGGTGGCGGTACATTTATTGAGATGATTTACGATATCATTCAGGTGCCTCTGCAAGGTCTGACGGGCTCTCTGTATGGAGCTATCGGTATTGCTTTCTTCATTTCTTTCCTGTGGTGGTTTGGCGTCCACGGCCAGTCTGTTGTCAATGGTGTCGTAACAGCCTTGCTGCTGTCAAACTTAGATGCCAATAAGGCCCTGCTTGCTGCAGATAAGCTGTCTGTCAGTCAAGGTGCTCATATTGTGACCCAGCAATTTTTGGATAGTTTTCTTATCTTGTCGGGCTCCGGTATCACTTTTGGAGTAGTCGTAGCCATGCTCTTTGCTGCCAAGTCCAAGCAGTATAAGGCTCTGGGGAAAGTTGCTGCTTTCCCGGCAATCTTTAATGTCAATGAGCCAGTTGTCTTTGGCTTTCCGATTGTGATGAATCCAGTCATGTTCCTGCCCTTCGTTTTGGTTCCGGTTTTGGCTGCTTTGATTGTCTACATGGCGATTGCAGTCGGCTTTATGCAGCCATTCGCAGGAGTGACTTTGCCTTGGAGTACACCGGCTATCATTTCTGGCTTTATGGTCGCTGGCTGGCAAGGGGCAGTCATTCAAATTGTGATCCTAGCCATGTCCGCCTTTGTCTATTTCCCATTTGTGAAGTTTCAGGATAAGATTGCCTACAATAACGAATTGAAAAGTGAAGAGTAATCCGATTTTGTTGAATAAAAACACAAAAGTTTCTTGAGTCAGATGGCACAAATGTGCAAAAAATCTTTAATTCTGTAATCACCTATAAATGATTGAATTCTAGAATTTTGCATGTTACAATAGTTACGAAAGAAATAAATTAAATTTCATAAGAAAGGTTGTAACCAAATGATCCAAGTAAAAGAAGTAGAAAAAACAACAATAAAAACAGACTATTTTGGCAGCTTAACAGAGCGGATGAATAAATATCGGGAAGATGTTTTAAATAAAAAGCCCTATATTGACGCAGAGCGTGCTGTCCTAGCTACCAAGGCTTATGATAAGCATAAGGAAAAACCAAATGTGTTGAAGCGTGCTTACATGCTCAAAGAGATTTTGGAGAATATGACGCTTTATATCGAAGATGAAACGATGATTGTCGGTAATCAGGCTTCATCTAATAAAGACGCGCCTATCTTCCCAGAGTATACTTTAGAGTTTGTACTCAATGAACTAGATCTTTTTGAGAAACGGGACGGAGACGTCTTCTACATCACAGAGGAAACCAAAGAGCAGCTCCGCAGCATCGCTCCTTTCTGGGAAAACAATAACCTCCGTGCTCGAGCAGGGGCTCTACTTCCAGAAGAAGTTCAGGTTTATATGGAAACTGGCTTCTTTGGTATGGAAGGAAAGATGAACTCTGGGGACGCCCACTTGGCGGTCAACTATCAAAAACTCTTGGCTTATGGACTGAAAGGCTTTGAAGAAAAAGCTCGTGCAGCTAAGGAAGCTTTGGATTTGACCGATCCGGCTAGTATTGACAAATACCACTTCTATGATTCCATTTTCATAGTAGTAGATGCTGTGAAAGCTTATGCGGAGCGTTTTGTGGCCTTGGCAAATCAGCTGGCTGAAAAAGCAGAGCCTAAGCGCCGTCAGGAGCTCTTAGAAATCGCTAGGATCTGTTCTAAAGTGCCGTACGAGCCAGCATCAACCTTTGCTGAAGCTGTCCAGTCTGTTTGGTTTATCCAGTGTATCCTTCAGATTGAGTCCAACGGACATTCACTCTCTTATGGCCGCTTTGACCAGTACATGTATCCTTATGTCAAGGCAGATTTGGAAGCTGGACGTGAGACAGAGGCTAGCATTGTAGAGCGCTTAACCAATCTCTGGATTAAGACGATTACCATTAATAAAGTGCGTAGTCAGGCCCACACATTCTCATCTGCGGGCAGTCCCCTTTATCAAAATGTGACAATCGGTGGCCAAACGAGAGATAAGAGAGATGCAGTCAACCCACTTTCCTACCTTGTGTTGAAATCTGTAGCTCAAACTCATCTTCCTCAGCCGAATCTGACCGTTCGTTATCATGCAGGCTTGGATGCTCGCTTTATGAATGAGTGCATTGAAGTCATGAAGCTTGGTTTCGGTATGCCGGCCTTCAATAATGATGAAATCATCATCCCATCCTTTATTGCTAAAGGCGTTTTGGAAGAAGATGCATATGACTACAGTGCTATCGGCTGTGTGGAAACTGCTGTGCCTGGTAAATGGGGCTACCGTTGTACAGGCATGAGCTACATGAACTTCCCTAAGGTACTCCTGATCACTATGAACGATGGAATTGATCCAGTATCTGGCAAGCGCTTTGCGCCAAGCTTCGGTCACTTTAAAGATATGAAGAGCTTTGCAGAGCTGCAAACGGCTTGGGACAAGACCTTGCGCCACTTGACCCGCATGAGTGTCATCGTGGAAAATTCTATTGACCTGTCTCTCGAAAGAGAAGTGCCGGATATTCTCTGCTCAGCTTTGACAGATGACTGTATCGGACGCGGTAAGCATTTGAAAGAGGGCGGAGCTGTGTATGACTATATTTCTGGTCTTCAAGTCGGTATTGCCAATCTATCAGACTCATTGGCGGCCGTCAAGAAGCTAGTCTTTGAAGAAGGCAGGTTGACTCCGGCTGAACTCTGGCATGCACTTGAAACAGACTATGCAGGTGAGCGTGGTAAAGAAATTCAAGAGATGCTGATTCATGATGCACCAAAATATGGTAATGATGATGATTACGCAGATAAGCTAGTGACAGATGCTTACGATATCTATGTGGATGAAATCGCTAAATATCCAAATACCCGTTATGGCCGTGGTCCAATTGGCGGTATTCGCTACTCTGGAACATCTTCTATTTCAGCCAATGTAGGTCAAGGTCGCGGTACCTTGGCGACACCAGATGGCCGCAATGCCGGAACACCGCTCGCTGAAGGCTGCTCTCCATCCCACAATATGGACAAGAACGGACCGACCTCTGTATTGAAATCTGTTTCTAAATTGCCGACAGATGAAATCGTAGGAGGCGTTCTGCTCAATCAAAAAGTGAATCCTCAGACCCTGTCTAAGGAAGAAGATAAAGTGAAACTCATTGCCTTGCTTCGTACATTCTTTAACCGTCTGCATGGCTATCATATCCAATACAATGTCGTTTCTCGGGAAACCTTGATTGATGCTCAGAAGCATCCTGAAAAACACCGCGATTTGATTGTTCGCGTTGCAGGCTACTCTGCTTTCTTCAATGTGCTTTCCAAGGCGACGCAAGATGATATTATCGGACGTACGGAGCACACATTGTAAAAGAGGTCCAATTTATGGAATTCATGCTTGATACCTTAAATTTAGAGGAGATAAAAAAATGGTCGGAAGTCCTCCCCTTGGCGGGAGTGACTTCTAATCCGACCATCGCAAAAAAAGAAGGAAAAATAGATTTCTTCGAACGGATTCGCGCTGTTCGGGAAATCATAGGAGAAGATCCATCTATCCATGTGCAGGTTGTTGCCAAGGATTATGAGGGAATCTTGAAAGATGCTACTGAAATTCGAAAAAAATGCGACGATGCTGTCTACATTAAAGTTCCAGTTACACCGGCTGGGCTGGCAGCTATCAAAACTCTCAAAGCAGAGGGCTACAAGATTACAGCGACAGCCATTTATACAACCTTTCAAGGGCTATTAGCCATTGAAGCGGGGGCTGACTATCTTGCTCCTTACTATAACCGCATGGAAAATCTCAATATTGATTCAGATGCTGTAATTAGCCAGCTGGCTCAAGCGATTGAGCGGGAACATTCCGCCAGCAAAATATTGGCAGCGTCCTTTAAGAATGTTAGCCAAATTAATCGTGCTTTTGCTGATGGGGCCCAAGCCATTACAGCAGGACCAGATATCTTTGCAGCAGCCTTTGCCATGCCGTCTATCTCTAAGGCAGTGGATGACTTTGCTGCTGACTGGTCAGCAATTCACAATCAGGAATACATTTAAAAGGCATATTCAATGCTCTATTTATGAATAAATGAAAGAGGTGTTCTATGAGAATTTTTGCAAGCCCGTCTCGTTATATTCAGGGAGAAAATGCCCTGTTTGAAAATGCAAAACAGATTCTTCAATTAGGAAGCCATCCAGTCTTGCTTTGTGATGATGTGGTTTACCAGATTGTTGGGGAAAAATTCAATGACTACCTTACCCGTTATGGCTTTCATGTGCTGCATGTCGCTTTCAATGGAGAAGCTTCTGACGCTGAAATAGATCGGGTCGTTGCTTTGGCTGAAAAAGACGGAGCAGACTTAGTTATCGGTCTAGGCGGTGGGAAAACGATTGACAGTGCGAAAGCGATTGCAGACATACTAGGACGTCCCGTGGTCATTGCGCCAACCATTGCCTCTACAGATGCCCCAACTTCAGCACTTTCTGTTATCTATACTGAAGATGGCGCCTTTGAAAAGTACATTTTCTATAGTAAAAACCCTGAACTCGTCTTGGTGGATACGAAAGTAATTGCTGGAGCGCCAAAACGACTTCTGGCTTCTGGGATTGCAGATGGTTTAGCGACTTGGGTAGAAGCTCGTGCTGTCCAGCAGAAAAATGGGACTACCATGTTGGGACAAAGACAGAGTCTGGCTGGTGTAGCAATTGCGAAGAAGTGTGAAGAAACACTGTTTGCAGATGGCCTGCAGGCTATCGCAGCCTGTGAAGCGAAAGTCGTGACTCCAGCTCTGGAAAATATCATTGAAGCCAATACCCTTCTCAGTGGCGTCGGATTTGAGAGCGGAGGTTTAGCAGCAGCCCATGCTATCCACAACGGCTTTACAGCTCTCACAGGCGATATTCACCACCTGACCCACGGCGAAAAAGTTGCCTATGGAACCTTGACCCAGCTCTTCTTAGAAAACCGACCTAAAGAAGAATTGGAAAAATATATTCGCTTCTATCAAAAGATTGGTATGCCGACAACTCTGAAAGAAATGCATTTAGAAAATGCCAGCTATGAAGACTTGCTCAAAGTTGGTCAGCAAGCGACGATTGAGGGCGAAACCATCCATCAGATGCCATTTGAGATTTCAGCTTCTGACATTGCAGGTGCTATCCTAGCAGTCGACCAATATGTCAGGGATTTGGATAAATAAAAGTAAAATACAAAACAAGCCACCTTTCAACCGTAGGGCTGACAATGTGGCTTGTTTTTTGGTGGAGAGCTCCCTTGGCTGATGTGTCTGGCAGTTATGAAATTCCGTCTTTCAAAATCCCTTGAAAATGGTATAATAGAAACAGTACAAAAAATGGAGAAAAGAATGGCTTATTATAATCACAAAGAAATCGAGCCCAAGTGGCAGAAATATTGGGCGGAGCACCATACATTTAAGACAGGTACGAATAAGGACAAGCCTAACTTTTATGCGCTGGACATGTTTCCTTACCCATCAGGAGCTGGGCTCCATGTAGGGCATCCGGAGGGCTACACGGCGACAGATATCCTCAGCCGCTACAAGCGGGCTCAGGGCTATAACGTTCTTCATCCTATGGGCTGGGATGCTTTTGGTCTGCCGGCTGAGCAATACGCCATGGATACAGGCAATGACCCAGCTGACTTTACAGCAGAAAACATTGCCAACTTTAAGCGTCAAATCAATGCTCTAGGATTTTCGTATGACTGGGATCGGGAAGTTAATACAACTGACCCCGACTACTACAAATGGACCCAGTGGATTTTCACCAAGCTTTACGAAAAAGGTCTGGCTTATGAAGCTGAAGTGCCAGTAAACTGGGTTGAAGAGCTGGGAACGGCTATTGCCAATGAGGAAGTTCTGCCAGACGGCACATCTGAGCGCGGTGGCTATCCAGTCGTCCGCAAGCCCATGCGTCAGTGGATGCTGAAAATCACAGCTTATGCAGAACGTTTGCTCAATGACTTGGAGGAGCTGGACTGGCCAGAGTCTATTAAGGACATGCAGCGCAATTGGATCGGCAAGTCAACCGGTGCCAATGTAACCTTCAAGATTAAGGACACAGACAAGGACTTCACCGTCTTTACGACTCGTCCGGACACTCTTTTTGGTGCGACCTATGCTGTTTTGGCTCCAGAGCATGCTCTCGTTGATGCCATTACAAGTGCAGAACAAGCCCAAGCAGTTGCAGACTACAAACACGCTGCCAGTCTCAAATCCGACCTGGCTCGGACTGATTTGGCTAAGGAGAAGACTGGTGTCTGGACAGGAGCTTATGCAATCAATCCTGTCAATGGCAAGGAAATCCCAATCTGGATTGCCGACTATGTGCTAGCTAGCTACGGAACAGGAGCCATCATGGCCGTCCCTGCACACGATGAGCGCGACTGGGAGTTTGCTAAGCAGTTTGATTTAGAGATTATTCCGGTTCTAGAGGGTGGCAATGTTGCTGAAGCTGCTTACACAGAAGACGGTCCGCACATTAACTCTGGCTTCTTAGATGGCTTGGATAAGGCTGCCGCGATTGACAAGATGCTTGCTTGGCTGGAAGCAGAAGGTGTCGGAAATGAAAAAGTCACCTATCGCCTGCGCGACTGGCTCTTTAGCCGTCAACGCTACTGGGGTGAGCCGATTCCCATCATTCATTGGGAAGACGGGACTTCAACGGCTGTTCCTGAAAATGAACTGCCTCTTGTCCTGCCTGTAACCAAGGATATCCGTCCTTCTGGTACCGGTGAAAGCCCTCTGGCCAATCTAACTGACTGGCTGGAAGTGACTCGGGAAGATGGTGTCAAAGGACGCCGCGAAACCAACACCATGCCTCAATGGGCTGGTTCTAGCTGGTATTACCTGCGTTACATTGACCCACACAACAATGAGAAATTAGCAGACGAAGAGCTGCTCAAGGCTTGGCTGCCAGTTGACATTTATATCGGTGGCGCAGAGCACGCTGTGCTCCATCTCCTCTATGCTCGCTTCTGGCACAAATTCCTCTATGATATCGGAGTGGTTCCGACCAAAGAGCCTTTCCAAAAACTCTTTAACCAAGGAATGATTCTGGGGACTAGCTACCGTGACAGCCGTGGTGCTCTTGTGGCGACAGATAAAGTAGAGAAACGCGACGGTTCTTTCTTCAACATCGAAACAGGAGAAGAACTGGAGCAAGCACCAGCCAAGATGTCTAAATCTCTGAAGAATGTGGTCAACCCTGACGATGTAGTAGAGCAGTATGGTGCCGATACGCTTCGTGTCTATGAAATGTTTATGGGGCCGCTGGATGCTTCCATCGCATGGAGCGAGGAAGGTCTGGAAGGTAGCCGTAAGTTCCTGGATCGGGTCTATCGTCTCCTTAACTCTAAGGAGCTGGTCTCTGAAAATAGCGGAGCTTTGGACAAGGTCTACCATGAAACAGTCAAGTCTGTCACAGAGCAGATTGAGGAGCTCAAGTTTAACACAGCCATTGCCCAGCTCATGATCTTTGTCAATGCAGCCAACAAGGAAGAAAAACTCTATGTCGAATATGCTAAAGGTTTCATTCAATTGCTTGCGCCTTTTGCACCGCACTTGGCTGAAGAACTCTGGCAGGCAGTAGCTCAAACTGGCAAGAGCATTTCCTATGTAGCCTGGCCAACTTATGATGAAAGCAAGTTGGTTGAGGCAGAGGTCGAAATCGTAGTTCAAATCAAGGGTAAAGTCCGTGCTAAGCTTGTTGTAGCTAAGGACTTGAGCCGTGAGGAATTACAGGAAATCGCCTTGGCAGATGAGAAAATTAAATCTGAAATTGCTGGCAAAGAAGTCGTGAAAGTGATTAGTGTGCCGAATAAACTAGTTAATATCGTGGTGAAATAATTAGTTTGTTTATTGCATTTGCAGGAGATTTCAATCAAGTCCTCATTAGACAACAAAATGCTATTGCTATCAACTACAAAGAAGACCTTGAGAAAATTTTCTCAAGGTCTTTTGTTAGAACAATTCCCAATTAGGTGTTGAGAATTTCTTGGTTTGGGTCATATAAAAATATGTGAAATGGATTTCCATTGCCAAGGTCATCAGGGTTGCGATAGCAATGACGATGGTTGGGTTGTCTGAGAACAGAAGGGAAAGAAGCAGTCCGATAAGGAAGAATGTAGCTTGTAAGCCATAATAGATTTTGTCATACTTGAGGTAACTCTTGTTGAAGCGACCATTTGACAAGACCGCAGCTTGGAAGAGCCCGATACCAGCATAGAAGAAGCTAGTCGCAAAGAGGTGGTGAGCTTCAGGATTGACCAAGAAACTCATAGAAACAGTGACCATAATCAAACCAATGAAAATCGGATAGTGGCTGTAAATCAAGAAGATTCCTTTATTCTCCCCTTCCTCATCAATAGCATGGTCAAACTGACCGAAATAGTTCATAAAGAGGTTGATCATGATGATGAAGTAAAGGATAGAATGAATGGAGAAATGTTCAAGGGTAAAGAAATCAGCTAGTCCCATAATCATCTCACCAAAAGTGATGATAACTAAAAGCGAAATGCGTTCAATCAGGTGGGGCAGGTTGATTTGATTCGGACGGGAACAGGCGAAGCGATTGTCCCAGTGCATGTCGGGACTCCTTATACTTATGAAGAAGCCGGCGCTAGTATTTTTGGATGCCAAGTGGAAGTAATGGAAGGGAATGAACTGGTCTTTAAAAAAGCTGACTTAGAGAAGCCTTTCCTCATGGCCAATAATGTCATGTTAGACTACCTAGAACCTCAACTCAAGGAACGCTTAGCAGAAGCAATGACCAGTGAAAGTTTCACAGGTATCGTCCAGCAGAAACTTTACCAGGCTATTCCAAGTGGTTCCTTTACCATCGAAGATATAGCAGCATCATTAGGTATTAGCAGTCGTACCTTACAACGGAACCTGACTGCAGAAGGAACCAAATTTAATCAAGAATTGCAAAATGTTCAAAAAATCCTAGCCTTTGGTTATTTCAAAAATCCTGACATGACAACGGATGATGTAGCCTATTTGCTTGGTTATTCGGAAGTATCTTCCTTCTCACGAGCCTTTAAAAAGTGGACAGGAAAGACGATATCGGAGTATCGAGAAGAGATTCAGAAGCAATCCTAAAAAGTGAGTAATCACTCACTATAATAGGTTCATATTTAGTAAGTGAGTAATCACTCACAAAGGAGGAAGTAAATGAAAACATTACTACATTTACAAGATTTAGTAAAATCTTTTGACCATCAAATAGTTCTGAATCATGTCAGCTTTGAATTGCAGACAGGAGAAATTATAGGCTTAATTGGTCCGTCTGGTGCTGGTAAATCAACTATGATTAAGACCACGTTAGGAATGGAAAAGGCTGATGGAGGCGTAGCTTTAGTGTTAAATCACACTATGCCCAATCGCTATATTTTAGGAGATATTGGCTATATGGCCCAATCAGATGCCTTATATGAGGCTTTGTCAGGTCAAGAAAATCTGGAATTTTTTGGTCAGCTAAAAGGGCTATCCAAAAGAGATCTGACAGCTGAAATTGCCCATGTGGCTCAAGTTGTGGATCTGACAGAGCATTTGAATAAAACTGTATCCGGTTATTCTGGAGGGATGAAACGACGCTTGTCTTTAGCCATCGCGCTTCTGGGAAATCCTCAGCTCTTGATTTTGGACGAACCGACAGTTGGAATTGACCCTTCTCTTCGGAAGAAAATCTGGAAAGAATTATTCGCGCTTAGAGACAATGGGGTTGGGGTATTAGTTACTACCCATGTTATGGATGAAGCAGAGTTAACGGATAAGGTCGGCTTATTATTAGGTGGAAAAATCATTGCTTTTGATACACCGCAACACTTAAAAGAAAGTTATCAAGTTTCAAGTATTGAAGAAGTATTTTTGAAAGCAGAAGGAGAGTAAGATGAGAACCATTGCTATTGCTAAAAAAGTTATCAAAGAATTGCTTCGTGATAAACGAACCTTGGCTATGATGTTTGTAGCGCCGGTATTTATTATGTGGCTGATGAACCTCATGTTTTCAGCTAGTACAACCGTGAATGTCAAGTTAGCGACACAAGATCTACCAACTGGTTTGGTAACGAAAATGGATGAGCTCGATCATGTGGACATCGAGACTTATCAAGACTTAGATCAGGCCAAAGAAGCGCTAGCAAATGAAAAAGTCGATGCTGTGATTTCTTATAAAGATGGTGAGTATCAGGTCGACTACGCAAATACAGATGCCTCCAAGACATCTATGATACGACAAGTGTTACGAACAAGTATTGCCAGTGAAGGCACCGATCAGTTACTATCTCGTGTCAAACAAGCTCTTCCACAATTGAAATTAGATGCAAAGGCGCCTGAAATCAAAGAATCTTACCAATATGGAGATAAAAATACTGGATTCTTTGCACGTATGATTCCAATTTTAATTGGCTTTGTGGTCTTCTTCTTTGTCTTTTTGATTTCTGGTATGGCACTTTTGAAAGAGCGCACAAGTGGAACCTTGGATCGCTTGTTAGCAACCCCAGTGAAACGTTCTGAAATCGTCTATGGCTATATGTTGTCTTATGGTATTATTGCGATTTTTCAAACGGCAGTTGTCGTCTTAGCAGCAATTTGGCTACTAGATGTAGAAGTTGTAGGAAATATTTTAAATGTTATAATAGTTAATGTGGTACTGGCTCTTGTAGCACTAGCTTTTGGGATTCTCTTGTCTACTCTAGCAAAATCAGAATTCCAAATGATGCAATTTATTCCTCTCGTGATTATGCCTCAACTCTTTTTCTCAGGGATTATTCCATTGTCATCCATGGGAGAATGGGCTCTAACTGTGGGAAGATTTTTGCCATTAACCTATTCTGGTGATGCAATAAGCCAGATTATTCTTTACGGACACAATCTTGGTGATATTTTGTCAAATCTTGGTGCTTTAATGATTTTCCTGATCATTTTAACAATTCTCAATATTGTTGGATTGCGTCGTTATCGTAAAGTATAATAAGTGATAGATAAGAACAAAAGAGGAAGACGTGAGGGAACGAAATGACTGAAAATATTTTTGACTCTTTTGAGGATTACTTAGAGGGAGCTGCCTACCCCAAGGGAAAAAAGAAAATCATGCAAGCAGCAGTTGATCTCATATCAACAAAGGGCTACAATGGAACTTCCACTCTGCAAATTGCGGAGTATGCTGGACTCAGTCAGGCGACTCTGTTCAAGTATTTTAAAACTAAGGAAGACCTTTTAACAGCTATTTTGCATCCTGTCCTTCCTAGTCTGTTTGGAAGTTTTTTAGACCAGCTGTTGATTTTACAGACAACTGAGGAGAAAATTCACTATTTAGTCCATGATCGAATGGCTTACCTCAAAACAAATCAAGCCTTGTTGAAAATAATTTTGCAGGAGATGTTATCAAATAATAAATTGAAGCAAGAACAGACACTTATTTGGAATCTTCTTCAGGATAAAATTATAGAGCTTCGTACTCAATTAGGGATCGATGCACGTGTCAATCCAGAAATCTCAATTGAACAAATGATTCGGATCTTTACAGGTCCTTTAATAGCTTACTTTGCTCAATTATATATCATTGGGGACAATGGCGAAATAAGGGAAGAAGACTTAGATTTGTTAGAAAAACAGATCTTAGGTGGCTTGTGGAGATGATACTTGCATTATATTAATGAAGTTTAAGATTTATCTTTGAGAAATATTTTTATTAATCTATTCTTTCTCTTAAATAGTAGAACTTTTCTCATTTTTCTATTTTCTCTTGTATTAGTTCTAGACTTTATTTATAATCATTATAAATAAAAAGAAAGAGAAAATTTAAATAGTGGAAGAACATAAAATTGATACGAACTTTAGTGGTCGGTTGAATATATTGCGGGCCGGGGTTTTAGGAGCTAATGACGGCATTATTTCCATAGCAGGTGTGGTTATTGGGGTGGCTAGTGCGACGGACGATGTCTGGATTATCTTTCTGTCTGGTTTAGCGGCAGTCTTTGCGGGTGCCTTTTCTATGGCTGGAGGAGAGTATGTTTCTGTTTCTACTCAAAAGGATACAGAGGAAGCTGCTGTTGCCAGAGAGCGGGAGCTTTTAGAGAAAAATCCAGATATTGCTAGGCAGTCTCTCTATGCTGCCTATGTTCAAAATGGCGAGTGTGAGACTTCTGCCCAGCTCATGACTAATCGGGCTTTTCTCCAAGATCCGTTGGAGGCTTTGGTAGAGGAAAAATATGGAATCGAGATTGAGGAGTTCACTAATCCCTGGCATGCTGCCGTATCAAGCTTTTTAGCCTTTGCTGTTGGTGCGCTTTTTCCTATGATTACCATTATCATGCTTCCAGCCAGCATCCGTATCTGGGCAACCGTACTAATCGTGGCCTTGGCCCTTTTGGGAACAGGTTATACCAGCGCTAGATTGGGCAAAGCACCACTCAAAAATGCTATGATTCGCAACCTCGTTATTGGTCTTTTAACCATGGCGGTCACCTATGCAGTAGGGCAGGTGTTTGCAATTTAGATAGTAGAAAAAATTGAAGTCAGTAGTTTTACTGGCTTTTTGCATTATCGAATCTAGAGAAAAAATCCAGCTTTAAATATTGTCTGAATGAGTTTAGCGCCCTTTTTCCTATTCTCTAATTTCAAAGTTCGAGAGAAAGAAGTGTCATGCACTTCTTTTTTGTGAAAATTTTCTTTATATCAAGAAAACTTTTGGAAAATATGATATAATAGTTGCGTATAAAATATGAAAAGGAGTTTTTGTAACATGGCAAAACTTACTGTTAAAGACGTTGATTTGAAAGGTAAAAAAGTCCTCGTTCGTGTAGACTTTAACGTACCATTGAAAGACGGAGTGATTACGAATGACAACCGTATCACTGCTGCTCTTCCAACTATTAAATACATCATTGAGCAAGGCGGTCGTGCAATTCTCTTCTCTCACCTTGGACGTGTCAAAGAAGAAGCAGATAAAGAAGGTAAATCACTTGCACCAGTTGCTGCAGACTTGGCTGCTAAATTGGGACAAGACGTTGTTTTCCCAGGTGTCACTCGTGGTGCTGAATTGGAAGCAGCTATCAATGCTCTTGAAGATGGACAAGTTCTTTTGGTCGAAAACACTCGTTTTGAAGATGTGGACGGCAAGAAAGAATCTAAAAACGATCCAGGACTTGGTAAATACTGGGCATCTCTTGGAGATGGTATCTTCGTAAATGATGCATTCGGTACAGCTCACCGTGCACACGCATCTAACGTCGGTATCTCAGGCAACGTTGAAAAAGCAGTTGCTGGCTTCCTTCTTGAAAACGAAATTGCCTACATCCAAGAAGCGGTTGAAACTCCAGAACGTCCATTCGTAGCTATTCTTGGTGGTTCAAAAGTATCTGACAAGATCGGTGTTATCGAAAACTTGCTTGAAAAAGCTGATAAAGTCCTTATCGGTGGTGGTATGACTTACACATTCTACAAAGCACAAGGTATCGAAATCGGTAACTCACTTGTAGAAGAAGACAAATTGGATGTTGCGAAAGCTCTTCTTGAAAAAGCAAACGGCAAATTGATCTTGCCAGTTGACTCAAAAGAAGCAAACGCATTTGCTGACTACACTGAAGTGAAAGACACTGAAGGTGAAGCAGTGGATCCAGGCTTCCTTGGTTTGGATATCGGTCCTAAATCTATCGCTAAATTTGATGAAGCTTTGACTGGTGCGAAAACTGTTGTCTGGAATGGCCCTATGGGTGTATTTGAAAACCCAGACTTCCAAGCTGGTACAATCGGTGTCATGGACGCTATCGTGAAACAACCTGGCGTAAAATCAATCATCGGCGGTGGTGACTCAGCTGCCGCAGCCATCAACCTTGGCCGTGCAGACAAGTTCTCATGGATTTCTACTGGTGGTGGTGCATCAATGGAACTCCTTGAAGGTAAAGTATTACCAGGACTTGCAGCACTGACTGAGAAATAAGCGGTATACTCAGAATGTTTAATATACCATAAAACTATAATAAGAGAAGGACTAGTAAAGACTGGTCCTTTCTTTTTTACGTAAAATCTGTGGAACAGAGAGGGAAGAGAAAATCAAAAATAGACATTATACACTTAATGTCTAAAAAACAAAAAAGGTAAATAAACTGAGGAAAAAATGCTTGCAAAACGAGGGAAATCTTGATAGGATAAAGGTATGTATTCTGATGCTTACAGAGAGTCAAAATGAGAATGGAGCTTCCAATAGGAGGTTTCCATTACTTTTTGATTTTCGGAGGGCTTGGGAAAACTGCTGACCTTAGAAGTTAGCAGGGGGAGGAGAAAAATGAAGAAAAAAGAAGTTTTTGGTTTTCGGAAAAATAAGGCTGTTAAAACTTTATGCGGTGCTGTTCTAGGTGCGGCTTTTTTAACGTCAACGATGCAAGTAAGAGCAGATGAAGTGGTATCTGATACCAATAGTCCTGTCAATACTGAAATGGTAGGTACTGGAAATGCAGCGACTAATCTGCCTCAAGCTCAAGGGCCAGCCAGTCAGGCATCTCAAGAGAGTCAGGCGCGAGCAGGTCAGGCAGATGGCGGTGTGACAGTGACTGTTCCAACAGCTAGTTTAGATGAAAGCGTCAAAAAGGCTCAAGAAGCTGGGCTGACAGTGGTCAAAGACCCAGCTGTTGACAATGGAGTAGCCCAGACTGCTCAAGAAACAGCAGACAAAAAAGCGGAGATTGCAGCAGATTATCAAGCGCAGGTAACCGAGATTGATGCCAAGGTCAAGGAGTACAAAGAAAAAGTATCAGCCTACGAGGCGGAAGTAGCTCGGATTACAGCAGAAAACAAAGCGACAGCGGAGCAATATGCTAAAGATTTGGCTGCTCATCAAGCAGAAGTAGCTCGGATCACAGCAGAAAATGCTCAGCTGAAAGCAGATTATGAAGCTGCCCTTAGCAAGTACAAAACAGATTTAGCAACGATTCAAAAGACGAATGCGGATAATGCGGCGGCTTACCAAGCGGCAAAAGCGGCCTATGATGCAGAGTTGGCCCGTATCCAAAAACTGAATGCCGAAACAAAGGCTAATTATGATGCGGCTATGGCTTCTTATGCAAGTGAGCTTGATCGTGTTCAGAAGGCGAATGCGGCGGCTAAGGCCCGGTATGAAAAAGCTTTAGCGGATACTCAAGCTGCCAATGCTAAGATTGCTGCTGATAATGAAGCTATTAAACAGAGGAATGCGGCTGCAAAAGAGGCCTACGAGGCAGCACTTGCCCAATATCAAACAGATTTAGTAACTGTCCGAAAGACCAATGCTAATAATGAAGCGGCATATCAAGCGGCTCAGGCGAATTATCAGGCAGAATTGGCCCGTATCCAAAAGGAAAATCAAGATAAAAAAGCTCAATATGAAGCAGATTTAGCAGCTTATGAAGCTAAAAAGGCTCAAATTGAAGCTGAAAATGCGGCAGCTCAAAAAGAATATGAGCAAAAGCTAGCAGAGAACCAAGCTAAGAATGCCACTATAGCAGCTGAAAATGAAGAAATCAAGAAGCGTAATGCTCAAGCCCAAGCAAACTATCAAGCTCAGTTGGCCCAGTATAATGCTGATTTGGCTGTCTATAACACAAAATTAGCCAAGTATCAGCAAGATAAGGCTAAATATGATGCTGAACAGGCCAAGATTAAGGCTGGACTGGCTATCGCAGAAACAAAGAAGACTGAAGACGGTCATTTGAGCCGTCCAATTGCGCAAAGCCTGGTTTTCAAATCAGAACCTAATGCTGATTTGTCACTGACTACAACTGGTGAGTTTGTCAGCTATGCTGGTATGGAAGCCGCTGTAAAGAATACTGCAGAGTTTTCTAAGAAACTCTTCCAGCTGGATAACTTCAAAGTAACGGATATTCAAAATGCTAACTATCAGACCAACCAGCAGGAAAGCTTTGGTACAGTTGGCAAGTATGCAGACTATAGTTCTAACGTAACAAGCGGTAAAGGGCCGACTGAATGGTCTTCTGTTTTGTTGAGTCGCGGTCAGTCTGCAACAGCAACCTATACAAATCTTCAGGGAACTTATTATCGAGGGAAAAAAGTTTCTAAAATCGTTTATACTTATACTCTTGATCCAAGCTCTCAATTCCGCAATGATAAGGCTTGGTTAGGTATTTTTAAAGACCCGACAATGGGAGTTTTTGCTTCCGCTTATACAGGAAATTTTGAAGATGCAACCTCTCTCTTTGTGAAGACGGAATTTGTCTTTTATGATGATAAAGGCCAACCTATTAATTTTGATCAGGCTTTGATGTCCGTGGCTTCCCTCAACCGTGAAGCTAATTCTATCGAAATGGCCAAAGATTATACCGGAACTTTCAACAAGATTTCAGGTTCATCTATTGGTGAAAAGAACGGCCAAATTTATGCGACTGAGTCTGAAAACTTCAAAAAAGGAGTTGGCGGATCTCGCTTTACCATGTATAAGAATGCTCAGCCGGACTCAGGCTGGGACACTACAGATGCTCCTAACTCATGGTATGGAGCAGGAGCGGTAGAAATTTCTGGCACAACCAACAGTATGACGATTGGAACAATTTCCTCTTCTGAAGTGTTAGGCCAGCCAGAGGCTACTGATCCACGTAGGGCTGACAAACTAGCTCCTAAGAAGCCAAATATTTGGTTTGCGATTAATGGTGATGTCCGAGCGAATGATCTGCCAATCATCACAGTAGAAGAACCGGAAGCGCCAGTAGCTCCTACAGCTCCTGCAGCGCCAAGTGAAGAAGCGCTTAAGCCTTTGGATCCAGCTCCAACTGCACCAACACCGAAGGCTCTTCCAACCCCTCCGGCAGCACCGACTTATGAAAAAGATCCGACGCCACCGACGCGTACACCGGATACACCAGAACCTAGTAAGCCTTCAGAGCCAAGCTATGAAGTAGAAAAAGCTGTCCGGCCAGCAGTGGTAGAACCGACCTATGAAAAGGAGCCAACACCTCCGGTAGCACCGACTTATGAGAAGGAGCCGGAAGCGCCAACACCTACACCAGATACACCAGAGCCTAATAAGCCGGTAGCACCAACTTATAGCCCGCTGCCAACCTTACCAGCAGAGCCTGTTTATCAAAAAGAGCCAGCAGCGCCCGTAGCTCCGACTGTGCATTATCATTATCATCTCTTGCAATCTCAACCGCAGATTAACAAAGAGATTCAAAATGACCAAGGCACCAATATTGATAAGACTCTTGTGGCTAAGCAGTCTGTCGTTCAGTTTGCCTTAAAGACAGAAGCTCTTCCAGCTGGACGCAGCGAGACGACTTCTTTTGTCATTGCTGATCCGTTGCCAAGTGGTTATGAAGTTGACTTAGAAGCAACAAAAGCTGCTAGTGCAGGTTTTGAAGTCAGCTATGATAAGGCTAGTCACACAGTAACATTCAAGGCAACTGCAGCAACCTTAGCTACTTATAACGCTGATACGACCAAAGAGGTTGCTACGCTCTTTCCAACAGTGGTTGGTCGAGTACTCAATGATGGCGCAACCTATACTAATAATTTCACCCTGACAGTCAATGATGCCTATGGTGTCCGCTCAAACGTAGTACGCGTGACTACGCCAGGCAAGCCAGACGATTCAGACAATCCTAGCAATAATTACATCAAGCCAACCAAGGTCAATAAAAACAAGGCAGGATTGGTGATTGATGGTAAGGAAGTCTTGGCTGGTTCGACCAATTACTACGAGCTGACTTGGGATTTGGATCAGTATAAGGGTGACAAGTCAGCTAAGAGCACGATTCAAAAAGGTTTCTACTATGTAGATGACTATCCGGAAGAAGCACTTGAACTTCGTCCGGAATTAGTCAAGCTAGTAGATGCGGATGGCAAAGCTGTGGCAGGTGTGACAGTGACCCACTACGAGAGCCTTGAAACAGCCCCTGCAGCAGTTCGAGAGCTCCTTCAAAAGGCCAATATCACTGTTGAAGGTTCTTTCCAACTCTTTGCAGCAGACGATGCCCAAGCCTTTTATGACCAATATGTCGTAACAGGTAAGTCTTTGACGATAACAAGCCCTATGGCTGTCAAAGAAGGAATGGGCCGCACAGGTGGTAAATTCGAGAACCGGGCTTATCAAATTGACTTTGGAAATGGTTATGCGACAGACGTAGTCGTGAACAATGTTCCTAAAATCAGTCCTGAAAAAGATATTACTCTGAGTTTGGATCCGACAAGTGCAGAGAACTTGGATGGCAAGGAACTGACTTTGGGACGGCACTTTAACTACCGTCTCATCGGCGGCTTGATCCCTGCTAACCACTCTGAAGAGTTGACAGACTATAGCTTTGTGGATGATTATGATCAACGAGGCGATGAGTACACGGGTGCTTACAAAACCTTTGCCAAAGTAGACATCACGCTCAAAGATGGTAAGGTGATAAAGGCTGGTACAGATTTGACTGAGTATACAGCTGCGAATATTGATCTTGAGAAAGGGTTGATTTCTATTCGTTTCAAGGAAGAATTCTTAGAGACTATTTCTCTGGATTCAGCTTTTCAGGCTGAAACCTATCTACAGATGAAGCGGATTGCTGCGGGTACTTTTGAAAATACCTACATCAATACCGTCAATCGTGTGGTCTATGCTTCAAATACAGTTACAACAGTCACTCCTAAGTCACAGCATCTGCTTGTTTCGGATGTAAACGATCCAAGAAGAGCCGATCCAACTCCAATGGCTAAAAAGATTCCTGTTTCTCTTCTGCCAGAAACGGGAGCCAAAGATGCAGTCTATCTGCCATATCTAGGTTTAGCAGCCATTGTTGCTGCTTTAGGTCTAGGAAAATTAAAATGTAAAGAAGACTGATAATAGATGAGGCTAGGAAGTCCCTAGCCTTTTTATCTTTAAAAATACTGCAAAATCTCATGTAGCAAAAGTCTAAATCATTTGTAACATGACAAAAACATAACTCTAAAAAAACTGACATGTAAATGAGGTATGATTTTTTTATCAACAAATTATACGGAGAAAAACAGTTATGAAAAAAGCATTTGCTAAAGCAACTCTTGGTTTAACTTCTACAGCTTTTTTGGCGACAATCGGCGCTCAAGCTGTCAATGCAGATTCTTACGTTGTCCAGCAAGGGGACTCTTTTTTTGCCATTGCTAGCGCCAATGGGATGAATCCTTACGAACTTGCTGCCAATAATGGAAAATCAATTTTTGATACGATTAACCCAGGAGATGTGCTGCAAGTAAATGGTACAGCTTTGGCACAGACTTACAATCCATACAGTGCTCCTGCTTATGAAGCGACAAGCGATGCTGCTTTGGTATCTGATACTGAAGATGTTGTCTTAAATACACCAACTGACTATGGCAATTCTTACCCAATCGGTCAATGTACCTGGGGCGTAAAAGAAATGGCTCCTTGGGCGAGTAACTGGTGGGGCAATGCTAATACTTGGGCGATCAATGCTGGTGCTCAGGGTTATGCAACAGGAAATGTCCCAGTAGCAGGGGCTATTGCAGTTTGGGATGGCGGTGAATACGGACACGTTGCTTATGTGACAGATGTGCAAAGCGACAGCTCTATTCAAGTCTTGGAAGCGAACTACAATCGCCAAAAGCAGATTAACAACTATCGTGGCTACTTTAACCCGAATGAATTTATGGGTGGCGTTACCTATATCTATCCAAATTAAAGATAATAAAAACGAGGCTGGGACAGATAATGTCTCAGCTTTTAAATAGTCAATAGCTCTTGATGCGGTAGCTGATAGAGCTTTTTCTTTGTGCGGGAAAAGTCCTGAGCAGAAAGAGTTTTTTTGAGGCGAAATATGTTAAAATGAAGAGAGGGAGGATTTCCTGGAAGGAGACTAATGAGTTATTTCAATAAGTACAAGTTTGATAAATCGAAATTTCGTCTGGGCATGCGTACCTTTAAGACCGGTCTGGCTGTCTTCATCATCCTACTTCTCTTTGGGCTTTTTGGTTGGAAAGGCCTGCAAATCGGTGCTTTGACGGCAGTCTTTAGTCTTCGTGAGGATTTTGATCAGAGTGTCCACTTCGGAACATCGCGAATCTTGGGAAACAGCATCGGTGGTTTTTACGCTCTGCTATTTTTCATTGTCAATAGTGTTTTTAAGGAGCAGTATTGGGTCACCCTCCTTTTGGTACCGGTCTGTACCATGCTGACAATCATGACCAATGTTGCCATGAACAACAAGGCGGGAGTCATTGGCGGAGTATCTGCTATGCTGATTATTACCCTGTCCATTCGGCCGGAAGATACCATCTTGTATGTCTTTGCCAGAATCTTTGAAACCTTCATGGGAGTCTTTGTTGCGATTCTGGTAAACTCTGATATAGATCGGCTGCGAGCCATCTTTGAAAAGAAAAAATAAAATCCGTGTAAGAAAATCTGACATTATTTCTTGACATAAGATTTATTTCGTCCTATAATAGTGCGTAGAGAGGAATTTGAATGAAGGAAAAAGAGTTTCGCCGAAACATGGCAGTCTTTCCCATCGGCAGTGTTATGAAACTGACGGACCTATCTGCCCGTCAGATCCGTTATTATGAAGACCAGAATCTGATTACCCCTGCTCGGAATGAGGGGAATCGTCGGATGTATTCTTTGAATGATATGGACCGCCTTTTAGAAATTAAGGATTATATTTCAGAAGGTTATAATATCGCTGCGATTAAGAGGAAATATGCTGAGCGTGAAGCCAAGTCCCGCAAGACCATTAGTGACAAAGATGTCCGCCGTGCCCTGCATCATGACATCTTGCAGCAAGGCCGTTTTGCTTCTTCTCTGCCAACCTTTGGTCAGATGCGTCGACCATAGCTATTTTGTTTGAATTACAAGGAGAAATTTAATGTCTATTACAGCAGCTGATATCCGTCGCGAAGTAAAAGAGAAAAATGTTACCTTTATTCGTCTTATGTTCTCTGATATTTTAGGGACTATGAAGAATGTGGAAATTCCTGCTACGGATGAACAGCTTGACAAGGTCTTATCCAATAAAGCCATGTTTGATGGTTCTTCCATTGAAGGTTTTGTCCGTATCAATGAATCAGATATGTATCTTTATCCTGATCTAGATACTTGGACAGTCTTTCCCTGGGGAGATGAAAACGGCAGTGTAGCGGGTCTGATTTGTGATGTTTACACGACAGATCATGTACCGTTTCTAGGGGATCCTCGCAGCAACCTCAAGCGTGCCCTCAAGCATATGGAAGAGCTGGGCTTCAAATCCTTTAACCTCGGACCAGAGCCAGAGTTTTTCCTCTTTAAGCTGGATGAAAATGGCGATCCGACGCTGGAAGTAAATGACAAGGGCGGTTATTTTGACTTGGCGCCGACAGATTTGGCAGACAATACCCGACGGGAAATCGTCAATGTCCTGACCAAGATGGGCTTTGAAGTAGAAGCTAGTCACCATGAGGTAGCAGTCGGCCAGCATGAGATTGACTTTAAGTATGATGAAGTGCTTCGGGCTTGTGACAAGATTCAGATTTTCAAGCTGGTTGTGAAAACTATTGCTCGTAAGCACGGTTTGTATGCAACCTTTATGGCCAAGCCTAAGTTTGGCATTGCAGGATCTGGTATGCACTGTAATATGTCTCTCTTTGATCAAGACGGCAATAATGCCTTCTTCGATCCAGAAGATCCAAAAGGTATGCAGCTGTCAGAAACAGCCTACCATTTCTTGGGTGGTTTGATTAACCATGCTTATAACTACACAGCTATCATGAATCCAACGGTCAACTCATATAAACGTCTGGTTCCTGGATATGAAGCACCAGTTTATATTGCTTGGGCAGGACGTAATCGTTCACCGTTGGTGCGCGTGCCAGCCTCTCGTGGTATGGGTACTCGCTTGGAGCTGCGTTCGGTTGATCCGATGGCCAATCCATATATTGCTATGGCAGTTCTCTTGGAAGTTGGCCTGCACGGTGTTGAGAATAAAATCGAAGCTCCAGCCCCAATCGAAGAGAATATCTATATCATGACTCCAGAGGAGCGTAAGGAAGCTGGAATTACAGACCTACCATCAACTCTTCACAATGCCTTGAAGGCATTGACAGAAGACGAAGTCGTTAAAGCGGCTCTTGGCGAGCATATCTATACAAGCTTCTTAGAAGCTAAGCGCATCGAGTGGGCAAGCTATGCAACCTTTGTCTCCCAATGGGAAGTGGATAATTATCTGGATTTATACTAAACTTAGAGCAGGAGGATTGGCATATCCCCTGCTTTTTCGTGGAGGAGGAGAAAGATGGGAAAATTTCATGATTTTATTAAGCGTGTTTTTGATGAGCAATATGAAGCCTATTTTGGTCCAGATATGCTTGAAAAACTTGGACCTCAAGATTATTATTTAAGGCGGGAGGAAGATGGCCAGTTAATTGCCTTGCTCCATGCCCGGCAGGTGTTGGAAAATATTCATGTCAAGGCTTTGGTGGTGGATAAAGAACATCAGAAAAAAGGTTTGGGAGCCAGTCTGCTGGCAGAATTAGAAGAAAAGGCTGTAGAAGCTGGAGTAACTAGCATTACCTTGTCCACTAAATCTTATCAGGCCAGGGATTTTTACATCAAGCAAGGCTATGAAATCTACGCCAGTCTAACAGATGTCCCACAAAAGGGCATTACCAAATATCATTTTATCAAGCGATTTAAGTGAGCCATTCTCAAATAGATGGAAGTCAATTTTGCTTCTGTTTTTTAACATTTATTTGCATACATTCAGTATGTATGTTAAAATGAAGTTTAAGAAAAGGAGAACAAATGATTACCAGTTTATACCCCGTTTTAATGAGCGAAGCTATCCATCAAGCGGCACAATTTTTCATTGAGCATTTCCAATTTCAGGAAACCTTCCGTTCAGATTGGTATATTAGTTTAAAGAATATTGAGAGTGGTTTTGAGCTTGCTTTTATTGATAGTAAGCATGGGACAGTACCACAAGCCTACCAGTCTAAGGCGAGTGGCCTAATCATCAATATCGAAGTTGACAATGTGGATTGTTTTTATGAAGAATTGCGTCAGCAAGAAGAAATGGAGTTCCTTCTTCCTATTAAGAGTGAAGATTTTGGTCAGCGCCATTTCATTGTGGAAGCGCCGGGTTCTGTTTTGGTTGATGTAATTCAAGTAATTCCACCTAGCGCTGAGTTTGCGGCAAATTATTTGGAGAGTGAAGATGAATAAAAAGCAGCAGGCTTCTCTAGAGACAAGTAAGAAAATATTAGCTATCGCCCGGAAACATTTTTCTTTAAAGGGTTATGCAGAAACTTCCTTGGAAGAAATTGTAGATGAATTGGGAATGACAAGAGGCGCACTTTATCATCATTTCGGGAATAAGAAAACTTTATTTACCGCCGTACTGGCACAAATTCAGTCCGAACTGGGGTCTTATGTAGAAAAAAATGCCCTGGAAGCACATGATTCTTGGGAGCAGTTGGTGGAAGGCTGTGTTGCTTTTGTTCGTTTTGCGACCTTGACCGAAAATAAACGTATTCTCCTGCTTGATGGTCCCAATGTCGTTGAGTGGAAAGAGTGGCGTCGTCAGGACGAGGCTAATTCTTTCTTTCATTTGAGAGAACAATTAGACATTTTATCTAAAGAAGGGAAACTTATCTCTATTGATTTGGATATGGCAGCTCATATGATTTCAGGCGCCTTGAACGAGTTGTCTCTTTTTCTGGCTGAGAAAGAGGAAGAAGCAGAAGTCAGAGGAGCAATGAGAAGTCTGTTAAGGGGATTTAAAAATCATGGCGAAAAAGGTTAAAGATTATTATGATATGGTTTATGCGGAGGACTTGAGCCGTCGCTTGCAAGAAGTCACAGATAAATTTGATGCTCAGCATTTTATGTCTCTAGTTGAAAGCGACTTAGAGGCTTTGGAATTTACTCAGCGTCAAGAGCTGCTGGCAAAGAGTATCAAAGAATGCTTGCCGCTTTCTTATGCTGATTCTCTTAAGGTTTTTGAGCAGATACTTGGTCCAGAGTTAGAGGGTGGCTTGGGCATGTTTTCAGAAGGGTATTGGTTGTGGCCGATTGGCAAATACGTGGAACTTTACGGAGGTCAGGAATTCGAGCTGAGTGCAGTCTTCAGTAAGGAATTAACCAAGCGATTTACAGGAGAATTTTCCATGCGGCCCTTGCTGGCTAATTATCCTAAAGCTACCATGGATTTACTGCTAGAGTGGAGCCAAGACGAGAATATGCGCGTCCGCAGGTTAGCCAGCGAGTGTATGCGGATTCGTCTGCCCTGGGCTAAGAAGCAGACTGTGGTTTTAGATTATTTTGATGAGTTTACCGCTATTTTAAGGAATCTAAAGGATGATGCGGATAAATCAATCCAAAAAAGTGTCGCTAATAATCTGAATGATTTATATAAAGAAGATCCTGAAAAATTCGAGAGGGTTATTGGATCTTGGCAAGAGGAAGAACTGAGTCCGAGTTGCGCTTGGATTATCAAGCATGCTTCGCGAACAAAAAATAAAGCAGAAAAATAAGCTTTGCTGATCTAGCAAAGCTTATTTTTAGTTATCTTCGTCTGGTGTAAGCACCATCGGAATGATAATAGGTTCGCGCTCAGTGCTTTCGTATAGGAAAGGACGCAAGGCGTTGACGATAGCGCCGCTAACAGATTGGACGCTGGCGTCTTTATTCTTGAGTGCAATGCGAATGGCGTTAAAGAGGATGCGTTGGCTTTGGCGAATGAGGTCACCTGATTCGCGCATGTAAATAAAGCCGCGGCTGAGAATATCTGGACCGGCTAAAATCATCTTGGACTCAAAATCAACCGTCGCAACAGCTAGGACAACACCGTCCTCTGACAGGTCTTTACGGTCGCGCAGGACTGCAGCTCCGATTTCACCAATGCGGTTCCCATCAACATAAATATCTTGAGCGTTGAAGCTGCCGGCAATACGGGCTGAGTCAGCTGTCAGAGCCAGCACATCACCATTGCTCATTATGAAGATATTGTCTTTTGGCACTCCAGTATCAACGGCTAGGCCTGCATGGACTTTCTGCATACGGTATTCACCATGGACTGGCATGAAATATTTAGGCTTAATCAAGCGGAGCATGAGTTTCTGCTCTTGTTGGCCACCGTGTCCAGAGGTGTGGATGTTGTTAATCTTACCGTGGATAACCTCTACACCAGCCTCGGAAATGATGTTAATCAGCTTGTTAACGCTGGTCGTATTACCAGGGATAGGACTGGATGAGAAGATGACTGTATCTCCAGGCTGCAGCTGAACCTGACGGTGGGTACCATTGGCAATCCGAGACAGGGCTGCCATCGGCTCGCCCTGGCTTCCGGTACACATAATCAGCACTTCGCCAGCTGGATAGTCCTTGAGTTCATTTGGCTCGATGAAGGTATCTTTAGGAACCTTGATATAGCCCAACTCAATCCCGTTGACAATAGCCTTTTCCATGGAGCGGCCAAAGACTGCAATCTTACGGCCGGTCTTGACAGCAGCATCTGCTGCCTGCTGGAGCCGGAAGATGTTTGAGGCAAAGGAGGCGAAAATAATCCGTCCGTGGATACCTTCGATAATCTTCATAATAGACTGTCCGACCACTTTTTCGGAATTGGTAAAGGTCGGAACTTCAGCATTGGTCGAGTCAGATAGGAGGCAGAGAACGCCTTCCTCGCCTAGAGCAGCCATACGGTGCAAGTCCGCCGGCTCACCGACTGGTGTAAAGTCAAACTTGAAGTCACCGGTACAGACAATCTTACCCTGCGGCGTATGAATGACAATTCCCAAGGGCTCAGGAATAGAGTGGGTTGTCCGGAAGAAAGTAGCTTTCAGATGCTTGAACTGCAGTTTTGTGTTTTGATTGATTTCATAGAGCTTGGCATCGCGCAAAAGTCCATGCTCTTCTAGCTTGCCGCGAATGAGGGCCAGGGCTAAAGGACCGGCATAGATAGGAACATTGGCTTGCTTGAGCAGGAAAGGAATTCCGCCGATATGGTCCTCGTGCCCGTGGGTGATGAGAACAGCTTTTACGCGATCAATATTTTCCACGATATAAGAGTAGTCAGGAATGACATAGTCAATTCCTAGCAGGTCGTCTTCTGGGAACTTGATGCCGGCGTCTACGATGATAATTTCATTTTGGTATTCAATCCCGTAGGTGTTTTTACCGATTTCGCCTAACCCACCAATCGCAAAAACGCCAACTTCTTTGGGTTTTAAGGTATATGCCATGAGTTAGAACTCCGTCAATTCAAAAGTGCCTGACTCTTTTTCGTATTCGAGGTGTTTGTCAGACAAGAGCTCGATAAATTCAATATTGTAAGGGGTATTTTCTTCGACTAACTTACGAGCCTGAATGCGGCCTTCCAATTCATTAGCTGCTTCGACATCTAAATAAAGGGCACGTGTCTTTTCACGGCGCGGGCTGCGCTCTTTTGTTTCTTGATAAAAAACTTTGTAAATCATAAGATTCCTTTCTGTGATAAGGTCTAAAAAATAAAAGAAGGCAGGCGTTAGCGCATTTCTTCACATGATAAATTAAAAATGATAAATGGAAAGTGAGCGATTGCTGTGACTTCTGATAGGGCTTACTCAAATGAAGAGGCTAAAATGCTGTTTTAGCCTTGTATCTTATGGAAAAGTAAGAGTAATGAAATTGACCTGATGTTTAATTATTATTGTAATTATACCATAGAATGAGCTTAGGAAGCAAGTCGGGACGGTGAATTTCAGAGACGGTTTTTCAGCCAAAGCGGCTTGACAAAAAGAAAAATCAAGCGATGAACATTTGGTCACTTGATTTTGAGGGCTGCTTATTTGGCGAAATAGCCGTGCTTGCGGTACCAATCTACCACGTCAGCTAAGCTTTCTTCGAGAGGGCGATGCTGTCCGCCTAGCTCGCTCTCGGTTTTGGCAAAGCTAAAATTACTTTTGAGATATTCTTCGGCCATGAGATGAGCGAGCTCATTGGTAACCAAAATTGGTTTTTTGGTGAGCCGGTGGTAGAGCTCACTTGCTTGGGCATAGATTTTGACGAAAAGAGGGGAGATCTTGCGCTTGGGGGCGGGAACGCCAGTGATTTTTTCCAGTATTTGGTACAATTCTGTCATGGTCACTTGCCGTCCAACTGCCAGATAGCGCTCCTTTGAGCGTCCGTATTTCATGGCGCGGAGATGAATATCTGCTACATCTCTAGCATCCACCATATTATAGCTAGCCTTTAAGATACCTGGAAGTTTTTGCTCTACAAAATTGATAATCAGCTGCCCACTGGAGGTCGGACCAAGGTCTCTAGGACCCAACATTACACTCGGCAAGATAAAGCAACCGAAAACATCTGAATGCTTGTCCAAGAAATCACGAACGGCCTCTTCACTCAAAATCTTGCTGCGATAGTAATCAAAAGGAGTATCTTTTGAGCGAGACATGCTTTCATCGATTAGCTGATTGGCCTCACCTTCCAGTACGACACAGGAGGAAGTATGGACAAATTGGCGGATACCAGCCTCGTAAGCAGCTTCTAGGAGGTTATTTGTGCCTATAATATTAGTGTCGTAGAGCTCCTGCCAGTGCTTGCCGCCTTTATAATTATCGCGGAAAAAAGCAGCGGTATGAAAGAGGCTGTCGCAGCCTGCTAGATAGTCACGATAGCTTTCGGGCTCTAAAATATCCCCCTTGACAATCTGGATAGGCAGGTCGGCAAATTGTTTGCGCGCTTTTTCCTCGGAGCGAACGAGAGCGGTCACTTGAATGTTTTCTTTTAGCAGAGCACGCACGAGATTATTTCCTAAAAGACCGGTCGCACCAGTCACAAAAGCGTGGGTCATTGTTCTAGCTGGTTTTTGATTTGTAGGGTTTGGGGTCATCCGTTTTTCCTCCTTTTGCAAATAGATGATATATCATCTATTTAAGATTTTATATTTTTTAACTAAAATTGTCAACAATTTACCTAATCTAGTGTAAAATAGTATAGAAGTGATTTTTGAAAGGAGAGCAGCGTGGTAGCAGAAGGAATTCGATTTGGCTATTTGTTTAGAAGTGCAGAGAGCTTAGCGACGAGAGAATATGGGAAGTTGCTAGAGCCTTTGGGAATTACGCCCAATCAAAGCGAGGTCTTGCTCGTTTTGGGCGAACATGCTCCGCTGTCTCTCAAGGGCTTGGGGGAATCCCTGATTTGTGAGGAAAAAAGCCCTAGTCGCTTGGTGCAGGCTTTGATTAAAAAAGGCTTGGTCAAGAAGGAAATTTCTAGCAAGGACAAGCGCAGTTCTCGCTTGAGCTTGACTGCTGCTGGAGCGGATTTGCTGCCCAAGATTGCTGAGCAAGAAGCGATTTTTGGAAAACACTTGGCACAGCAAGTGCCTAATTTGGAGGCTTTTAGCCAGATTTTAGAGGAATTTTTGGTAGATAGTTTCTACGAAGACAAATTAAAACGCCGCTCACTTTGGCGGCAAGAGGAAAAATAGAGGATAAGCATGAAGATTGCAGCTTTTGATACGTCAAGTAAGGCGCTGACGCTCGCGATTTTAGAGGACGAGACCTTGCTGGCGCAGATGACTTTAAATATCAAGAAAAATCATAGCATTACCCTTATGCCGGCTATCGATTTTCTGATGAAAAGTCTTGATATGAAGCCGACGGATTTGGATCGTATCGTAGTTGCTCAAGGTCCGGGCAGCTACACAGGTCTGAGAATTGCGGTGGCGACAGCCAAGACTCTGGCGCATACGCTCAAGATTGAGCTGGTTGGTGTGTCTAGTTTGCTGGCTTTAGTCCCAGAGCAGGCGGAAGGTTTGGTCATTCCCATCGTGGATGCCCGCCGAAATAATGTCTATGCTGGCTTTTATCAGTCTGGTCAGACTGTGCAGCCGGAAGCTCATCTGCCTTTGGCAGAGGTTTTAGAAATAGCTGGCGCTGCTAACCAATCAGTCACCTTTGTCGGAGAAACGACAGCTTTTGCGGAGCAGATTGGAGCTGCTCTTCCTCAGGCTGCCATTCAGCCAAGCTTGCCAGATGCGGCAGCTATTGGTCGTCTCGGTTTAGACCTGCCAGCCCAGTCCATTCATGACTTTGTTCCTAACTATCTCAAGCGGGTAGAAGCCGAGGAAAATTGGCTCAAGAATCACAAGGAATCCAGCGATTCTTACATTCAGCGCCTATGATTAAGTTGAGAAAATGGAGCGACAAATCGGATGTGGATGTGGCAGTTCTAGCAGAAGAGCTGGAACAGCTCTTACTTGCAGTCTATGCGGTCAGCCCTTGGACTGTGGGTCAATTGGAAGAGGTCCTGCTCTCGAATGTGAATAGATGTGCGCTAGCAGAAGATGGGAGTCAGCTTGTCGGCTTTTTAGTCTGGCAGGATACAGACTTTGAAGCAGAAGTTCTGCAGATTGCTGTATTGCCTAACTATCAGGGGCAGAAAATCGCGACAGCCTTGTTTGACTTTTTGCCTGCCGACAAGGAAATATTCCTCGAAGTGAGAGAGTCAAACAGGCCAGCTCTGCTATTTTACAAAAAAGAAAGATTTGAAGAAATTGCGCGGCGAAAGGCTTACTACCATGCGCCGGTGGAAGACGCGATAGTCATGAAAAGAGAGATCCATGAAAGATAGATATATTTTAGCTTTTGAGACGTCTTGTGACGAGACCAGTGTGGCGGTTCTGAAGAATGAAACTGAGCTTTTGAGCAATGTCATTGCCAGCCAGATTGAGAGCCACAAGCGCTTTGGCGGGGTGGTACCGGAAGTGGCCAGCCGCCACCATGTGGAGGTCATTACGGTTTGCATTGAGGAGGCCTTGGCAGAGGCAGGGATTAGCGAGGAGCAAGTCACAGCGGTGGCCGTCACCTACGGTCCTGGTCTGGTTGGGGCGCTTCTGGTCGGCTTGGCGGCGGCCAAGTCTTTTGCCTGGGCTCATGATATTCCCTTGATTCCAGTCAATCATATGGCCGGACATCTGATGGCAGCCCAGAGCGTGGAGCCCTTGGAATTTCCCTTGCTGGCTCTCTTGGTCAGCGGTGGCCATACTGAGCTGGTATATGTTAGTCAGGCTGGTGACTATAAGATTGTGGGGGAAACTCGCGATGATGCAGTCGGTGAAGCCTATGACAAGGTCGGTCGTGTTATGGGCCTGACCTATCCAGCAGGTCGAGAGATTGATCAGTTAGCTCATGAGGGACAGGATATTTATGATTTTCCGCGGGCCATGATCAAGGAAGACAATCTGGAATTTTCTTTTTCCGGTCTCAAGTCGGCCTTTATCAACCTGCATCACAATGCCCAGCAAAAAGGAGAAGCCTTGTCTAATCAAGACTTGTCTGCTAGCTTTCAGGCAGCGGTTATGGATATTCTCATGGCCAAGACTAAGAAAGCCCTGGAAAAATATCCAGTCAAGACTCTAGTCGTGGCGGGCGGTGTTGCGGCTAATCAAGGCTTGAGAGAACGCTTGGCTGCTGAGATTCAGGATGTTAGGGTGATCATTCCGCCTCTGCGCCTTTGCGGTGACAATGCTGGTATGATTGCTTATGCCAGTGTCAGTGAATGGAACAAGGAGAATTTTGCCAGTTTGGACCTCAATGCTAAGCCAAGTCTGGCTTTTGAAACGATGGAGTAAAGGAGAAGAATGCGAGGACAGACATTTAAACAAGGGGCACAAGCGGCGGTGCCAACGGCTCTGGGCTATATTGGGATTGGTCTAGCCTGCGGCATCATGGCGGCGCCCTATATGAATCCCTTGGAGATGGGACTGATGAGTATTCTGGTTTATGCAGGCAGTGCCCAGTTTGCCATGATTGGTTTATTTGCCCAGCAGGCGCCTGTCTTGGCCATCGCACTGACTGTTTTTCTCATCAATATTCGGCATCTTTTGCTTTGTCTGCATGCGTCAACCTTTTTTCGGAAGTCTAGCTTGATGCAGAATATTGTCATTGGCTCTTTCTTGACAGATGAATCTTATGGGGTCTTGATGGGAGAGCGGGCACATACAGAGGAAATCGCTGCCAGCTGGATGATGGGTAACAATTTCATGAGTTATGCTTCTTGGGTCTTGGGTACTATTTTGGGAACTGCCCTTGGTGGCCTTCTGCCCAATCCTGAGAGCTTTGGCCTGGACTTTGCCCTAGTCGCTATGTTTATCGGCATTTTCTCTTCTCAGTTTACAATCATGCTGCGACGGGTCAAGATAAAGAAGCTCTTTTTCGTCTTGGGCGTGGTGGGCCTTGCCTACTTGCTCCTGACCATGCTGCTTCAAAATTCGCTGGCGGTGCTTTTTGCAACCTTGCTAGGCTGTACAGTGGGGGTGATTTTGGATGATAAGTAAGTATATTTTGCTGGCTATTCTTTTGTCAGCCCTAGTCACTTGGATTCCGCGGGTTTTGCCCTTTATCCTAGTCAAGTACAAGGGGCTTCCGCCCATGGCAGAGCGTTTCCTTAAATATTTGCCAGTTTCCATTATTTTTGCACTTATCCTGTCTAGTGTCACCAATGCTAAAACAGGTCAGCTGCCGAGCTTTAAATGGCTGGATTTAATAGCCGTTTTTCCGACTAGCTATGTAGCTTTTAAGTATAAAAACTTAATTGCAACTGTTGTATTTGGTGTAGTCTTGGTGGCCTTGCTGCGCTATCTGGCTGGATTTCTTGGGCTGTAAAGAGATACAAGACAGATTGAATCGGTCTGTTTTTTTGTTAAATTCTAAGAATTATCTGAAAATATAATATTTTATGCTATAATGGAAGCAATAAAAATCATGGAGGTTCGGAAATGGCAGAAGCAGGTCATAAATTTTTAGCAAAATTAGGAAAGAAACGCCTTCGTCCCGGTGGCAAGCTGGCAACGGACTGGCTGATTGAGCAGGGGCATTTTTCCAGCGATAAGAAAGTTCTAGAGGTTGCCTGCAATATGGGGACCACAACAATCGAGCTAGCTAAAAAATATGGCTGCCAAATTACTGCAGTTGATTTGGATAAGGCTGCGCTGGCTCAGGCTAAGCTTAATGGAGACAAGGCTGGTGTGAGTGAACTCGTCACATTTGAGCAGGCTAATGCTATGAAGCTGCCTTATGATGACAATTCTTTTGATATTGTTATCAATGAAGCCATGCTGACCATGCAGACGGATAAGGGGAAGGCCAAATGTATGGATGAGTACTACCGGGTGCTGAAGCCAGGTGGAGTGCTCCTCACCCACGACGTCATGCTCAAGCAAAAAGATGAGAATGTCCGAGAAGAGCTATCTCGTGCGATTAATGTCAATGTGGGGCCTCTAACCGAGGGCTCTTGGATTCAGCTGGCACGTTCTCATGCTTTTGACCGTGTGGACACCTTTGTCGGCGAAATGACCTTGATGAGCCTTCGAGGTATGATTTATGACGAAGGACTGGGCGGCACACTGAAAATCTGCTTCAATGCCCTTAAGAAAGAAAATTATAGTCAATTTATGAAGATGTTTAAGATGTTCCAAAAGAATCAAGAAAAACTGGGCTTTATTGCTATGGTTTCCTGGAAATAGAGAATTAACCTCCTAGACTCGATCTAGGAGGTTGTTTTTTTTTGTTTGTTGGAGTACTTGACACCTTTTATGAAATCTGTTATACTTTTTTTAAAATATTCAATATTGACTATAGGTGTGAGATGATGACAAAATTATTAGTATTAGCTATCTTGGATATGAAAGCAATGTCGGGTTACGATATTCAGCAAATGATGCAGACAACAGATGCTCAAAGATGGGGAGCTGTTCAAGTAGGCTCTATCTATCATGCTCTAAAGAAATTAGAGCATAAAGGATATATTACTATTTCTAGTGTTGAGCAGACAGGTCATCGCCAAAAAGTGGTTTATCAGATAACAGATCAGGGGAGAGTCTATTTAAAAGAACTTGTTCGTGAAGCTTTGGAAAGCCCAGCTCTTACTTATCCTTCGGCTTTATATGCTGGTTTGTCTTTTTATGAGCAATTATCAGATGATGAGGTGAGCTTAGCCCTGCAGGAGCAGGAAAATAAGTTAGAACGGGAAGAAATGCTTATTTTACAGGGATGGGAACAAAAACGAGAAGCTTTGAACAATCAAATATCGCCTATGGTACAACTAATTTTTGATCATATGCTAGCAATGATTCGTGCCCAACGAGATTTTATCAAGCAGGCTCAAGACTATTTGCAAACTGAAGAGAAGTAGAGGGTTAGAAAACATTCTAACTCTTAAAAACTACTCTTATATTCAATATAGAATATACGACGAGGAGTAAAAATGAATGATTATCAAAAAAGGATACTGTTGTTTCAGAGTTTTAGACAGTTAACTGAAATGATTGTTATCGGTGGTGGAGGAAGCTGGTAGTAGTGGTTTGACAATACAATCTAGAGATTTATATACTGAAAGGAATCACTATGAAAAAACAAGAAAATTTAAATACCAATCGAAAAAAAGCTTTATTTGTTGTCACTTTAGCCGTTTTTACAGACATGTTTATTCATGGTATGATTGTGCCAATCCTACCAATTTACGCAGGTTCTTTAGGGATTTCCCAGACAGCTTTGGGCTTTCTATTTGGAAGCTATGCTTTAGCCCTATTAATCACAACTCCTATTTTTGGAATGATTTCTGATAAGCTTGGCCGTAGAGGGCCGATGCTTTGGGGAATTCTTGGTTTGGCAGCTGCAACTCTACTTTTTGCTTTTGCAAATACTTTTTGGTTTTTGCTTTTAGCTCGTATTTTACAAGGCTGTGCTGCTGCAATCACATGGACAGCTGGTTTGGCTCTCTTGGCAGATTTTTATCCATCTGAAGAGAGAGGGCAAGCTATGGGAATTGCCTTATCAGGTCAGGCTATGGGGATTCTTGTTGGTCCAAGTCTGGGCGGCTGGCTCTACCAAATCGGTGGTTATATGTTTCCATTTTTTGTAGCAGCAGGTATGGCTGTTTTAGATGGTTTGCTGCGTCTTCTTTTATTGAAAGAAGAGCCGCATAGAGAGAAACAAACAGAACAGCAGCCATTTGAACTGTTAAGAAATCAGCACTTTTTATTGATAGTTGGTGCTGTCATGATTGGTGCTGCGGTTCCAAGTGCCCTGCAGCCGACTTTACCCGCTAGATTTGAAGCAGTATTTCATGCTACACCACTTGTTATAGGATTACTTTTTGCTGTGCCTACAATTGCTTATGCAGTCATTGCTCCTCTGATTGGGAGACTATCTACAAAATTAGGTCATGCAAGGATGACTGTTCTAGGTTTCATTATCACTGCGCTAGCTATGGCATTTGTCACTCTTCCTAGCAATATCTATTTAGAAATAGCAGCTTTGAGTCTGATTGGCATCGGTATGGGAATGATTCTTGCACCTAGTCTGCCTCGTATGGCTGATTTAGCTCAGGAAAAAGAAAATGCTAGCTATGGTTTCACATTTGCGATTTATAATACAGCTTATTCTGTCGGTATGATGATGGGCCCTGTATTGAGTGGTCTTTTATCTGAAAACTTTGGTCTGCAATGGGCTTATGTTATTTTGGCAGGTGCCATAGTTCTTTATATGATGATTTTTGCAAGTCACTTAAATCATTAAAAAGGAGGTTTCGTTTTGAAAGAATATAAAAAACTTCAGCAGTTATTACTGTCTATAGATGGGCAAAGTTACTCAAGCTATAAAAGAATAAAAGGTTTTTATCAGTTTCCTGATTATATTTTAGCGATTGATCATGTTCAGGTAGATCCCTATGCTCCACCATCAAAGATGAGAATTCTTATACAGCGTGAAACAGTGGACATTCCCAAAGAGTACATCAATCAAAAGAATAAGAGAATTGCTGTTTCGGATTTTTTAACACGAAACTTTTATAAACAAAGCCAAAAATTTAATCATTCAGTAAAAGGGACAGGTACCAGCGGTCTCATTATGATTGACCACTGTGGCCAAGAAATGTTGGAGCGAACAGCTGTTTTAATAAAAGATAATCAGATTGAAGTTCGTTTTGAAGTTGGTCTACCGGCTGCTGGGAGACGCATTTTAGGAAAAGCGGCAAATCGAATTTTTCAAGATATTCTTCCAGAAATCATTAAGAAAGCTCTTTTCTATCGTCATCTAAATCAGACAGCTTTACAAACTCAGATTGATCTTATTTTGGATCAAAAATATCTCAGAGAAGAATTACCTAAACAAAATTTAGTCGCGTTTATAGCAAATGGATCAATTTTACCAAGAGAAAGCGGAATTTCAGATAAGCCTTTGATAGGAGCCAAACATTTTCAAAGTCCGGCCAATCTGGAAATAGAATTTCATTTACCAAGCGGAAAAACTGTGACTGGCATGGGCATAAAAAAAGGAATTACCTTGCTCGTGGGTGGCGGTTTTCACGGAAAGTCGACAGTTTTGCAGGCACTTGAACGTGGTGTTTATAACCATATTCCTAATGATGGTCGTGAATTTGTACTAACGGTTTCTGATGCAGTAAAAATTCGTGCGGAAGATGGCCGCTCTATTCAAAAGGTAGATATCAGTCCCTTTATTAATCATTTGCCTGGTAATAAAGTTACAAAACAATTTTTAACCATGAATGCCAGCGGCAGTACTTCGCAGGCTGCGAATGTTGTGGAAGCATTGGAAGCTAGGGCATCTTTGCTTCTCATTGATGAAGATACATCGGCTACGAATTTTATGATTCGTGATAGAAGGATGCAGCAGCTGATTGTCAAAGAAAAAGAACCAATCACACCTTTTGTTGATAGAGTACAATCCCTCTATAAAGATTTAGGGGTATCAACTATTTTAATTATTGGCGGCTCAGGCGATTATTTTGAGGTTGCTGACAGAGTTATTATGATGGATGAATACCTACCTAAAGATGTCACGGCTAAGGCAAAAAATATTGCAGCAGCTGATTCTTATAATCGGGAAGATTCTGTGGAACCCTTTGAAATCCTTAGTAGGCGGGTTCCTCTTAGTTCTAGTTTCCCTTTATCTGGTAAGGAAGATCGTCTAAGAGTCAAGGGAAGATTGCATCTTCTTTATGGCTGGGAAACGATTGATTTATCTGGGTTGGAGCAGTTAGTCGATGACAGTCAAACTAATGCTCTTGCTGTTATGTTAGCCTATTTTAAAAATCGTTTTTTAAATGACCATTCTTCTTTATCAGAAGCGATTGAACAACTTTATCAACACATTGAAAATTTTGGATTAGATGCTGTCTCACCTTATACTGGACATCCCGGCAACTTAGCTTTACCAAGAAAACAGGAATTTTATGCCATGCTTAATCGTTATCGAGGTTTGAAAATAAAGTAACATTGTAGAAATTTTCTAAAAAAACTTGACCCTGACCTTTGGTCAGGGCTTATACTATAGTGGTAAGGAGGTCTATCATGTACCATATCAAAGAAGCTGCGCAACTTTCGGGAGTCTCTGTCAAAACCCTGCATCATTACGACAAAATCGGACTTTTAGTACCCGCCAAATCAGAAAATGGCTATCGGACATACAGCCAAGATGATTTAGAGCGGTTGCAGGTCATCCTTTACTATAAGTATCTGGGTTTTTCTTTGGAGAAAATAGCAGAGCTGCTGAGTCAGGACGATCAGGCCTTATTGCCGCATCTGGTTAGGCAGTTAGAGTATTTGCAGCAGGAAAGAGATCGCTTGGACACCTTGATTTCCACCTTACAAAAAACCATTCAAGAAGAAAAAGGAGAAAGAAAGATGACAATGAAAGAAAAATTTGCAGGCTTTACCTACGAAGATAATCACAAATACCATCAAGAAGCCGTCGAAGAATACGGTCAAGAAGTCATCTCGGAAGCACTGGCTCGTCAAAATGGACGGGAAGAAGAAGCTGCCGCAGCCTTCAATCAAGTTTTTCAAAGTCTGGCAGAGAATATGGGGCAAGGCTTGCCGGTTGACGCAGCAGAAAATCAAGAACAGGCAGCGCGTCTCTTACAAGCCATTCGCACTTACGGCTTTGACTGCTCACTGCAAGTCTTTGCTTATATCGGCCAAGGCTATGTCCACAATCCAGAATTCAAGAAAAATATCGATCAATTCGGATTAGGCACTGCCCAGTACACCGCAGATGTGATTGCGGCTTATGTGCGGACAAATGCAAAATAAAAACTGGCGAGGATTTCCCTTGACCAGTTTTTTATGATTCTACTATTTTACCTATCACTCATAATGCAAGCTCCCCGCTACCCAGCCGGTGCAAAGGGCAGATGTGATGTTGAAGCCACCCGTGTGGGCATTGATGTCTAGGACTTCGCCGGCAAAGTGGAGACCGGGAACGAGCTTGCTTTCCAGAGTTTTAGGATTGATTTCTTTGAGACTAACGCCACCCTTGGTGACAAAGGATTTAGCCAGAGACATTTTGCCAGTGACTGGGATAGGTAGTTTCTTGATTCGTTTGATAAGGGCCTCTTTTTCACTGAGATTGAGTTGTTTGACTTTTTCGGGAAATGGCTGGGCAAAAAAGTCTGCCATTCGCTCGGATAGGAGGATTTTCAGGCGGTTCTTCAGCGATTTTTCCCGATGTTCCTCTAAAATGTCTGTCAAATCCTGCTTCCTCATCTGTGGCAGAAGATCCAGATAAATGGTTTCGCCACCCTTGACAAAGCTAGACAAGCGAAGGGCTGCCGGACCTGATAGGCCAAAGTGGGTAAAGAGCAGGTCGTGGGTGATGACATGCTTGCCATAGCTCAGGGTCACATCGTCCAGCGAAATCCCCTGAAGAGCTTTGTGAGGAAAATCAGTCAGAAGAGGACTTTCAGCAGGCTCCAGGTCAGTCACCGTGTGCTTAAAGTGTCGGGCAATATCGTGACCAAAGCCTGTCGAGCCTGTTGAAGGGTAGGACTTGCCACCAGTCGTCACAATCAATTTCTGGCAGGTCCAAGTCTGGTCGCTGGATCTGACAGTGAAAAGCCCATCAGTTTTTTTGACGGAGACAATTTCAGTATTGGTGATGACAGTGCCGCCCAGCTCTGCAATTTTCTTTTCCAAAGCTTCGATAATGGTGCGGGACTTGTCTGTCGCTGGGAAAACACGGCCGTGGTCCTCAACCTTGAGTTTGACGCCGTTCTCTGTAAAGAAGTTGATGATATCATGGTTGTCAAACTGAGAAAAGACGCTGTAAAGAAAGCGCCCGTTGCCCGGAATACCGGCCATGAGGTCATCTAGGTTTCCGTTGTTGGTCACATTGCAGCGGCCACCACCCGTTCCGGCTAGTTTCTTGCCCAATCGTTTATTTTTCTCAAGGAGCAGGGTCTTCTGTCCGTAGAAAGAACTGGAAATAGCAGCCATCATGCCAGCCGGTCCTCCGCCGATGATGATTGTATCGAAATGGTTCATTTATGGTTTCCTTTCAGAGATAAGTTCGGCTAAGACTAGGTTGAGTTTTTTATCAGCTACTATTATCTAGGAGTTAGCCATTGCTTACCTGTTTATTTTGGCTGTGGTATCTTATTCGTTTTTAAGTCACTTAATCTGTCTCATTGTATCATAAAAAAGGGCTAAAAAGATAGGAGTCAGGCTCAAAAAATATTGTGAAATTTGACAGTTAAGGCTTGATATGATAAGATTTAGGTATCTACAAACTAGAAAAAGTTTTTGAGGAAATTATGGCAATTGAAAAGACAGTCAGCGAGTTAGCCGAGATTCTTGGAGTTAGCCGCCAGGCGATTAACAATCGTGTCAAGGCACTGCCGCCAGAAGATACGGAAAAGAATGAAAAAGGAGTCACGGTGGTGACCCGCAGCGGCTTGATTAAGCTGGAAGAGATTTATAAGAAAACTATTTTTGAAGATGAACCTGTTAGCGAGGATGTGAAGCAACGCGAGCTGATGGAAATCTTGGTGGATGAAAAAAATGCTGAGATTGTGCGTCTCTATGAGCAGCTTAAGGCCAAGGACAGCCAGCTAGCTAAGAAAGATGAGCAGCTGCGCATCAAGGATGTCCAGATTGCTGAAAAGGACAAGCAGTTGGACCAGCAGCAGCAGCTGACAGCCAAGGCTATGAATGAGCGTGAGACCTTGCTGTTGGAGTTGGATGAAGCCAAGGAAAAGGTGCAGGAGCAGGAAAGCAAGGGCTTCTGGGCACGTTTATTTGGAAAATAAAAATAAGGTTGGGACATCTGTCTCAACCTTGTTTTAAATAAGAATCGCTTTTTAGCAAGTTTTGTATTGTTCACAACATAAAGGAGGAAAATGAAATCACAAAGACTGGGACTTTTACGTCTCTATCGGAATCTTGATAAAATTCTGTTGCTCTTTTTCACAGTCTTTATGCTCATGGAGCTGGCCTGGGTGCCTTTCAACTCCTTTGTAGCAGAGACTCTGCTCAAGCAGACAGGCTACCTCTTCTTATCTTATACGAATGCCCTGAAGGTTCTGACTTCAAATGTCTGGGTTGGCTTGGCCTTTCTAGCACTTTTTGCGGCCAACCTCTTTGTCGCTTATTTTCAGATTGGGCTGATATTTATGGGGCTCCGCAATCTTCTGGACGAGGAAGAACGAAGCGCCTTTCAGTTTATTAAGAAAAGTTTCAAAGACAGCGGCTCGCTGATTCGCTACGCTAGGCCCAGCAAGGTCCTCTTTATTGCACTGTATATGGGCTTTATCTTTCCTTTTCTGCGGCAACTTCTCAAAATCTACTACTTGAATAAAATTCTGATTCCAGAATTTATCGTGACCTATCTCAAGACGGCCTTATGGATGAAATTATCAATCTATGCTTTAGGTTTTCTGCTATTTTTGATAGCTGTCCGCCTGATGTTTGCCCTGCCCAAGCTCTTTTTTGAGCATTTCCGCCTACGAGATGCGATTAGGTATAGTTTGGAGAAGACCAAGGGGCACTTGATTCGCTATACTTGGCAGCTCTTTTGGATATTGGCTAAGAGCTTTCTCTTCTTTCTTTTAAGCAGCATTCCGATTTTGGTGTTGCAGCAGTATGCGGATGGCCAGTCCAATCAGATAGCCTTGACAGCAGCGGTTGTCAATTACTGCCTCATCAAGCTGGCTTATTACTTCATGGTAGCCTACTTTCTGATTAAGTTTGTGGCTTTTCTGACAGACAGTAAGCTGTCTGAATACCGCTACAGAAAAGGCCTGCCTCTCATGCGCTGGTTTATCCTTTTGGTCACTAGCTCTGTCTTTGCCCTTGAAGGCTTTGTCTATCTCAATCTGCCCTTGGAAAACGTCCCTCTGACCATCTCTCACCGCGGAGTTTCGCAGGGAAATGGTGTTCAGAATACAGTTGAGTCGCTTGAGAAGACAGCTCTGCTCAAGCCAGACTATATCGAAATGGATGTTCAGGAGACCAAGGATGGCCAGTTTGTCATGATGCACGATGCCAATCTAAAAGCCTTGGCTGGCGTTGATGCCAGACCGCAAGAGCTGACCCTGCAAGAGTTGACGGCTTTAGATATTTCAGAAAATGGACACACTGCTAAAATTTCCAGCTTTGATGCTTATCTCAAACGAGCCAATCAAATGGGCCAGCGACTCTTGATAGAAATCAAGACCAGCAGCTTGGACTCAGACGATATGATGGACCGCTTCCTGAGCCGATACGGAGCCAACATCAAAGTTTATGGCCACCAGATTCAGTCCTTGGACTACCAGGTTATTGATAAGACAGTCCAGTATGACGATAGCATACCGACCTTCTTTATCCTGCCCTACAATACTATTTTCCCACGAACACAGGCTTCCGGCTATACGATGGAGTACTCGACCCTCGATGAAAACTTTGTCGATAAGCTCTGGACGACGGATAAGCAGCTCTATGACTGGACCATCAATGATGCAGACAGTATCGGTAAATCCTTCCGCTTGGGCGTTGATGGCATGATTACCGACGATTTGGAGCTGGTGCAGAGCTCTATCAAGGAGCTGCAAAACAATCCAGACTATGCCCTGCTTTTGATGAGTAAGGCAGCCGATTTGCTTAATTTTGTGTAGTGGGCTAGCGAGGAAACGCCTATAAATCAAAAAAGACTGAGATTTTTCAGTCGTTTTTGTTGGTTCGAGTAGCTCTTGACTTATGTTTAGTCAAGAGGTAAGGTTATTTATCTTGCTTAAAAAGGCAATTTACCTGCGAAAGCGCCCATTTTCTTCTGAGTAGCATCATCAATCTGAGCCAGCGCGTGATTCAGAGCTTGCGCAGTCATCTCTGACAGAGTTTCCAAATCTTCAGGATCCACAACGGCTGGATTGAAGTCAATGCTGACTACTTTTTTATCACCTGTCAGTTTAGCAACAACTAAATCTTGGGCTGATTTGCCGGTAAATTCTGTTGCAGCCAGTTCCGCTTGGCCTTTTTCCATTTGCTTTTGAAGCTTTTGCGCTTGCTTCATCATGCTTTGCATGTTCATCATAAGATTTTCTTTCCTTTCTCTCGCAAGGGCTAAGCCCTTGGTAATCTTCACTCTTCAAATTATATCATTTTTTGAAAAAGTGGCAAGAAGAACATTTCTAAGAGGTTTGACAAAGATTTAACATTTATAGTAGAATGGTCATGAATCTATATATCAAGGAGAAGACAACTTGAAAAATAAGAAGATAAAAGGTTTTCTGTTGGTAGTGCTCTCATCCCTCTTCATCCTAATTGGCTGCAGCGGCAGCCCAAAAATTCAGGGAAAATGGAATGTACAGGACGCTAGCGGTGAACAAAAGACCATTGAAATAAAAGATAAGACCATTATTGTCAACGAAGAAGAGTATGAGTATACTCAAAATGCAGTTGGTTTTAAGAATGGGGTGAGTTATTATGGCCTGACTCGGAAAGATAATGGCGGAACATTTTCTATCGTCTTTCCTGAGAAAGATAAAAATATTGCTATTATGCTAATTCCTGATTCAGACGATGACTATCTCACAGGCAGTATGCTCTTTGCTATGAACCGCAAGGAAAAGCCGGATTATAAAAAATATGCAGAGGAATATCTCAATCTACGATAAAAGAAAAGGCGCTGAATTTCAGCGCCTTTTAGGTTTTATTAATGTGATGTCATGATCGGCAAATCCAGACTAGATTGCTCCAAATCTATCGTCAGCTGATAATCGGTCTTATCACGGACGGTATGCTCAAAGTCTGTAGTGTAGAGGACGAGGCGCAGTTGGTCGCCTTTTTTCATTTTATAGATGGTTGGTTGCAGTTCAAAGGAAAATTCCAGCCATTGGCCAGGAGTGACTTCTTCGATAGTCAGTAGGTTGGTCCGGTTTTGCAGGTTGAGAAAGCCTTTGGTGATGACGCGATGAGGCGTTTCGGCAAAGGGGAGTTCAACCAGATTGTCCAGCATATAGTAGCGGCCGTTGTCCATGACTCTAGGTTCAATAGGCGTAGGAAGTGGTGTGAGGCGTTTAGCTGGTCCGAAGTCCAGCAATTGAGCAGAAATCAGTCCCTTATCGGTGCTGGATTTGAGGCGAAGATTGAGCTGGCTCGCTCCGTTGAGAAAGAGGTCCTTTTCCAAGGTCCAGTCCAGAGTAATCTGCTTGACCTTACCGTCAAAGAGCTCAGTCTTAAAGCTTTGGTAGTTTTTAGCAAAACGATTATAGTCTTCTTCTGGGTATTGATTTTGGATAGATTGGCAGTCTTGGCCTAGTTGGAGATGAAGATTCTGCTCTTGTCCACCGAAGTCTTCCAAGGTCAGCCAGCTTTGAGCTTGGCTATTGTCCTGCCAGATGACTGCTGGCAGTTCAAAGTCTGATTCACAACCCAGCAGTTTCTTGCTCAGCAGAGCATTGATAGACTCACGGAAGTCAATGGACTGCCAGTTGTTCATGTAAACATGGGCACCGTTATGGAAGAAGAGATGCTTTTTGATGTGGTGCGGTAAGGCCCGAAACATATTATAGACATGGAGGGGCTTGACATTCCAGTCTTGAGAGCCGTGGGTGAAGACGACTTCGGCCTTGACCTTATCTGCGTGGAGAAGGTAGTTGCGGTCATGCCAAAATTGATTGTAATCCCCAGTTTGCCGGTCTAGGTCTTTGCGCTGCTGCTCTAGGCTTTGCTGATAGGCGTCGTTGTTGCGCAGGTAGTCTCCAGCCCTCAGGTTGCGGGAGTAGGTCAGTTCGGTCAGGGATTCAAAATCCTCTCCTGGATAGCCGCCAGGACTAGTGACAAGTCCGTTTTCGCGGTAGTAATTATACCAAGAAGAAATCCCAGCTTCAGCGATAATGACCTCCAAACCATCTACGCCAGTCGTTGCCAGCCCGTTGGACATGGTGCCCAGATAGGAGATACCGGTCGTAGCCACTTTTCCGTTGGACCAAGTGGCCTTGATTTCCCGTTGGCGAGTGTGGTCGGTGAAGGCTCGGCAGCGGCCGTTGAGCCAGTCAATAACGTTCTTATAAGCCTCGATCTGCTGATAGTCGCCGCTGGTCATCAGTCCTTCAGAGTCTTTAGTTCCTACGCCAGACACATAGAGATTGGCAAAGCCGCGAGGCAGCAAGTAATCATTGAGCGTGTAGGTACCGATATGGCCTAGTTTTTCCTCGGCTTCAGAGACTTCTTGGGCAGAATCCGGCGAATCCAGCTGGAGCAATTTGAGCTCAGGATCTTGTACTGTGATTTGATGAGGCTCTTTTTTTACTAAGTCCACATTCATGTCGTGGAGAGCCTTGTCGCTTGCGGGGTCATTGGTTCCTTGATGATAAGGAGAAGCGGTCATGACGGCCGGAATTTGTCCTTGATAGCAGGGCCGGATAATGCTGACCTTGATGAGATCTGGCCGACCGTCTCGATCAGTATCCACGCGTGATTCCACGTAAACCACCTCTCGGATAGCATCATGGTTGGAAAAGGTTGCCAGACTCTTGCCGTTGAAGTAGTGGTGGGTATTGTCCTCAGGAATCAAACCCTCGCTGACTAGCTTATCAATCAGCAAATTACCATTTTTTGTCCGAGTGTTGAGCAACTGGTAGAGATTCTCCAACAAGTCTCCAAATGTAATGGGAAATCCTGTTTCTTTGCGAAAGGCCTCAGCATCTGTAAAATCAATAAAGGGCGAGAATTCAAGCAGCTGAAAAGCCACAGTGTAAAAGACAGACGCCGTCAGTTCTCTGTCAGACTGGAAAAAGCTCAGCAGGTCGGTTTGGCTGTTAGCAGCCCAGGATTTTAAGGGATAATCTGTATTTTTATAAGTGAAAAAGCTGGTGCGGAGAAAATCTTCAAAATTTTCCTTATCAGAGCGATTGCTGTCATAAAAAAAGCCTAATTCAGCTAATTCTATCAACATATTTTCCCGTTTCGTTCTTGCATAACTATACTGATTAAAACGCATATTCTTCCCTCTTTTTCTTATTTTTATTAAAAATGACCTTTACATTATCCATTATACTTGATAAAATAGACTTTGTCTAAAAAATATTTAAGGAGCAACATTAAATGGATTTCGAATGGGTCGTTAAATACGCCACAGAATTTTTAGGAACAGCTATCCTCATTGTCTTGGGGAACGGAGCTGTTGCCAACGTTGAATTAAAAGGAACTAAGGGACATCAGAGCGGCTGGTTGGTCATCGCTGTCGGTTACGGTATGGGGGTTATGATCCCTGCTTTGATGTTTGGTAATGTGTCCGGTAACCATATTAACCCTGCCTTTACTTTGGGACTTGCTGTCAGCGGGTATTTCCCTTGGACACAGGTTGCACCATACATTGCAGCGCAGATTTTGGGAGCTATCTTTGGACAGGCCTTGGTCGTTGCGACCCACCGTCCTTACTATCTGAAAACAGAAAATCCTAACAATATCTTAGGTACTTTCTCTACTATCTCTAGTCTAGACCATGGCACGCCTGAATCACGTAAAGCAGCCTTGTTCAATGGTTTTATTAATGAGTTTGTTGGTTCTTTTGTTCTTTTCTTTGCTGCTCTTGGCTTGACAAAACTTCATTTTGGTGCAGAGCTAAAATCAATTATTGAGTCAAATGTTCAACAACAAGCTTTACAAGCGGCTCAAGTTGGTCAAAAAATAGCAGAAGCTGATTTGGATAAGGCGGTGCATAATACCTTTGCTCAAGCAACCAATGCTTCATCAGCAGTCGCTCACTTGGCACTTGGTTTCTTGGTAATGGCTTTGGTAACCTCACTGGGAGGCCCTACAGGACCAGGACTGAACCCAGCTCGTGACCTCGGACCTCGTATCCTCCACTTCATCCTGCCAGAATCCATTTTGGGCAAACACAAGGGTGATTCAAAATGGTGGTATTCTTGGGTTCCAGTTGTGGCACCGATTCTTGCAGGTATTACAGCGGTCCTCTTGTTTAAAACAATCTACGGATAAGCACATAAGATTAGAGTTGGGGGATTTCCTCAACTCTTTTTTCGAACGACAGAGAAGGTAAAGATGGAGATGCAAGTATCAAAATTTCATAAGGTCAGTGGCCGCAGAACCTTACTCTTTGGTCTTTTAGCCCTTGTTTTTGGCCTGATTATCATTGTCAATGGCTTCAGATTTACCCAGCTGGCCTTCGATTTTATTTCGCTTTATCTGACAGTTGTTGGCTTGGTAAATATTGTCCTTCATGTTTTTACGCGCAAGAAAGAAGGGGCTGTCTGGCATAGTCTGCTTCAGATTGCAGTCGCCATGGGTATCAGCTGGCTCAACCGAATCAGTGATGTGCCTGTCAATATTGTGATTATCAGTTTGGGTAGCTACCAGCTCTTGAGTGCCGGTATTTACGGAATGACCTATCTGCTTTATCGGCAAAATCATGTCAAGGGAGGTTTGCGCTATCTATTTGATACCATTCTCTATGGTGGGATTGGACTGACCAGTATTCTTTCGCCTGCGACTGACGGACACTTACAGTTTTTGATTTTAGGAATCTATTTGATGATGCTGGGAATGTCCAATATCCGAGATGGTCTCTTTTTTGATAATGACCGGGAAAAACATCGGCTGCGTAGGCAAATTCGTATTAACCTCCCTATTATTTTTGCAGCCTTTATTCCAGTAGAAAATCTGGAGCGCTTTAATCGACTGATTCAGGGAGATGCAGCTTCTGATTGTAAAAATGTTTATAGTCTTGTTAAGAATAGAGAAAAAAAGGCGGACTTGGAGGTCTTGGTCCATACTTCAAAGACAAGTTTATTAGGAGCCATTGGTCATGTAGATATTTGTTATCAGGGACAAGTGATTTCTTATGGTAGCTATGATGTTTTTTCTGAGCGATGCAAGGGCATGATTGGAGACGGTGTTCTCTTCAAGGTTCCTAAAGACGCCTATATTGAGCTTTGCAAAAAAGAAAGCAAGAAAACACTCTTTGGTTATTCTCTGGCTTTGACAGATAAGGAGAAAGAGGCGGTTGAGAAGCGCCTGGCTGAAATTGATCAGCTGTTAGTAGAATGGGAGCCGCCAGCAGAACTGAAAAATGGCCAGCCAACATACTCCTACAAGTTGAAGCATGAACTAGGAGCGCAGCTATATAAGTTTAAAACCAGTCGTTTCAAGACGTATTTTGTCCTGTCGACCAACTGTTGCCTGCTAGCAGATTCGATTATTGGGCAGGCTGGGACAGATATTCTGGATATTCGCGGGATTATCACGCCCGGTACCTACCAGTCCTATCTGCAGTACGAGTTTGAGTCCGCTAGAGGCTTGGTCATTGCTCAGACCGTTTACCAATAAATCCAAGGCCTTCTTGTTTTAAAAATTGTTTATTTGCGCATAATTTCTTGTCAAAAAGATGAAAATCCATTACAATAAAATGGTTTGGAGGAATTATGAGCGCGAATCATATTATTAGAATTATCCCTGTATTAAAGATAAATAATCGTCATTTAAATCAAGAGTTTTTTGTAAATCAGCTGGGCATGAAGGCCCTTTTAGAGGAAGCTGCTTTTCTGTCTTTGGGAGATCAGACTAAGACAGAGAAACTGCAGCTGGAAGAATCACCCAGTATGCGGTCGCGGCGAGTCAAAGGTCCTAAAAAATTAGCCAGAATCGTTCTCAAGGTTGCAGATGCTAAAGAAATTGAGTCTCTATTGGCTCAAAAGCCTGCTTGGACTAAGCTTTATCAAGGAGAGAAAGGCTATGCTTTTGAAGCTCTGTCACCAGAGGGTGACCTAGTTCTCCTGCATGCAGAAGAGAATAGAGCAAATCTGCAAGAGGTCACGGCGGCGCCTGAATTTGAAAAGCAAGAGGACTTCATCGGCCTTAGCCAATTTGAGATAGAGACGGTAGAAATTCGTGTGCCTGATGCCAATGCAGCCCAAGAATTTTACCGCAAGATTGAAAATGCGCTGGATTTTCTGACCTTTACAGAAGCAGAGGGACAAGACTTGCAGGCAGACAATGCCCTAACTTGGGACTTGACCATGCTCAAAGCTCAGGTCAATCGTTTAGAAACCGCTGCGCTGCGTCCTGTCTTTGAAGGACGCGAGGTCTTTGTACCCAAGTCAGATAAGTTCCTGCTGAGTCAGGATTCTAGCAAGATTGAATTGTGGTTTGAAGCATGACTCTAGAAAAAATCATCAGTAAAATCCAAGAACAGCTGAAAGACGGTATTTATCCCGGTGCTAGTCTGGCCTTGTATCAAGCTGGTCGGTGGCAGGAATTCTACTTTGGTCTAGCTGATCCGCAAGAAAAAAAGGCCACTCAAGCGGGTTTGGTCTATGACTTGGCTAGCGTCAGCAAGGTGGTCGGAGTTGGCACTCTGGCAGCCTTTTTGTATGAACAGGGCAAGCTGGAGCTGGATTTGCCCTTGCAGCATTACTATCCGGCCTTCCATCGAGAAGATGTGACTTTGCGTCGGCTCTTGACCCACACATCAGGGTTGGATCCTTTTATTCCCAATCGTGACCAGCTGACAGGCCCCGAGTTGAAAGCAGCACTCAATCATTTGACAATGCTTGAAGATAAGACCTTCCGCTATACGGACGTGAATTTTCTGCTCTTGGGCTTTATGTTGGAAGAAATCTACGGTCAGTCCTTGGATCAGATTTTTCAAAGTCAGATTTTCCGGCCTTGGGGTTTGGCTGAGACTAGTTTTGGACCAGTTCCAGGAGCTGTGCCGACCGTTCGCGGTGTCCAGGATGGTCAGGTTCATGATCCCAAGGCGCGTGTGCTGGGTGTCCATGCTGGCAGTGCTGGCTTGTTTTCAACCCTAAGGGATTTAGAAGTTTTTCTGGAGCATTATCTGCAGGATGACTTTGCGGACCATCTGACCCAGAATTTTTCCAAGGAGCCAGGCAAAAGACGAAGTCTAGCCTGGAATCTGGAGAGCAGCTGGCTGGATCACACTGGCTACACGGGCACTTTTATCATGTATAATCGCGAGGAGCAAAAGGCGGCTATTTTCCTATCCAACCGGACCTATGAAAAAGACGAGCGGGCTCAATGGATCTTAGATCGTAACCAGCTGATGGACCTGATAAGAATAGAACTTTAAAAGACTCCGGCTGCAAGCCCCGGAGTTTTATAATGTCTGCCTATATAAATATCGGTCTTTGGCCCCAGTGATTTTCTCTTAATAAAAATCGCTTTTTTTGCCAAAGTATATTAAAATAAGATAGAGAGAATCTACAGACAAGAGAAGAATATGACAAAAGAAATCGGTGTCGGCAAGGCACATAGTAAAATTATTTTAATGGGAGAGCATTCGGTGGTCTATGGCTATCCGGCCATTTCCCTGCCTCTTAATCGTATTGAAGTGACCTGTCGGGTCTTTCCGTCTGAGCGGGCCTGGACCCTCTACGCCGAGGATACACTGTCCATGGCTGTTTTTGCCTGTCTAGAACATCTAGGTCGGCAAGGGGCTAAGATTCGCTGTCAGGTGGAGTCCATGGTCCCTGAGAAGAGGGGAATGGGGTCTTCAGCCGCGGTTAGTATTGCAGCTATTCGGGCGGTCTTTGACTACTTTGAGGAAGAACTGGATGACCAGACACTGGAGATTCTAGCCAATCGGGCTGAGATGATTGCCCATATGAATCCCAGCGGACTTGATGCCAAGACCTGCCTCAGCGATGTGGCTATCAAATTCATCCGCAATTTTGGTTTCAGTGAAATTGAGCTGGATCTGGATGCCTTTTTAGTGATTGCAGATACGGGCATTCACGGTCATACCCGTGAAGCTATCCGTGCTGTAGAGAGTCAGGGTCAAAAGGTTCTGCCCTTGCTGCAGGAATTGGGGAATTTAACGAAAATCCTTGAGAAGGCTATTTCTATCAAGGACCTGATGACAATGGGTCAAGCTATGACCAAGGCTCACGAGAAGCTAGACAAGCTAGGGGTTTCTTGCCAGAAAGCAGATAAGCTGGTAGCGGCAGCTCTTGAAAATGGAGCTTTGGGAGCTAAAATGAGCGGCGGCGGTCTGGGCGGCTGTGTCATTGCTCTTGTAGGAGAAAAAAGTCAGGCGGAGGCCTTAGCCGCCTTATTGAGAGAGAAAGGGGCCATTAACACATGGATCGAAAGCCTGTAAGTGTCAAATCCTATGCCAATATTGCAATTGTCAAATATTGGGGGAAGAAAGATGCAGAAAAGATGATTCCGTCTACTAGCAGTATCTCGCTGACACTGGAAAATATGTATACCGAGACGCAACTGAGTCCTTTGCCGGATACAGCGACTGGAGATGAGTTTTATATTGACGGTCAGCTGCAAAGCCCGGCAGAACATGCCAAAATCAGTAAGATAATTGACCGTTTCCGCTCTCTAGAAGATGGTTTTGTCCGCGTTGATACCAGCAACAATATGCCAACAGCAGCGGGTCTGTCTTCCAGCTCCAGCGGTCTATCAGCCCTAGTCAAGGCCTGCAATGCCTATTTTCAGACGGGTTATCAGACGCAAGAGCTGGCCCAGCTGGCTAAGTTTGCTTCAGGGTCCTCTGCTCGGTCTTTCTTTGGTCCGCTAGCGGCCTGGGATAAGGACAGTGGGGCCATTTATCCAGTCAAGACGGATTTGAAGCTAGCTATGATTATGCTGGTTCTTCACGATGAGAAAAAGCCCATTTCCAGCCGTGACGGTATGGAGCTCTGTGCTAAAACTTCCACGATTTTCCCAGATTGGATTGCCCAGTCTGCTTTGGATTATCAGGCTATGCTAGGCTATTTGCAGGACAATGATTTTGCCAAGGTGGGTCAGCTGACTGAAGAAAATGCTCTTCGGATGCATGCTACGACAGAGAAAGCTTATCCGCCCTTTTCTTATCTGACAGATGAGTCTTACCAAGCTATGGATGCTGTCAGAAAGCTGCGGGACCAGGGCAAGCGTTGCTACTTTACCATGGATGCGGGGCCCAATGTCAAGGTGCTCTGCTTGGAGGAAGACCTAGACCATCTGGTGGCTATTTTTGAGAAGGACTACCGGCTTATCGTCTCTAAAACAAAGGACTTGTCAGATGAAAGCTAGTGCAAGAGTCCAAACCTGCGGCAAGCTCTATCTGGCGGGTGAATATGCAGTGCTGACAGCCGGTCAGCCAGCCATTATCAAGGCCATTCCTATCTATATGACGGGAGAAATCCAGACAGCTTCTGCCTATCGCTTGACGTCAGATATGTTTGATCATAGTGCTAACCTAGAGCCAGATCCTGATTATGCCTTGATTCAGGAGACGATAGGGGTTATGGACACTTATTTTCTAGCCTTAGGCTACCAACTTCAGCCTTTTTCTCTAAAGATTAGTGGCAAGATGGAAAGGGACGGAAAGAAGTTCGGGATTGGCTCCAGCGGTAGTGTGGTTATTCTGACTATCAAGGCCATGGCGGTATTTTATGAACTGGACTTGGAGTCGGAGCTACTCTTTAAGCTGGCTTCTTACGTCCTCCTCAGGCTTGGAGACAATGGCTCCATGGGAGATTTAGCCTGCATTGCTTATGAAGATCTGATTTACTACCGGTCTTTTGATAGAGAACTGGTCCGCAAGCGTATGGAAAAAGTTGATTTACAGCAATTACTAGCAGAGGATTGGGGTTTTGAAATTCGCAGTATTAAGCCTTGCTTAGCCATGGATTTTCTGGTTGGCTGGACCAAGCAGCCGGCGATTTCTAAGGACTTGGTCAATCAGGTCAAATCAGCTATTTCAGAGTCCTTTTTGACAGGCAGTAGGACGCAGGTTGATGCTTTGGAGAGAGCTTTATTAGCAGGAGAGAAGTTCGCTATTCAGTCTAGTCTGGAAAAGGCTAGCCAGCTCTTAGAAAGGCTCAGCCCAGTTATCTACACAGACGGGCTGAAAGTCCTAAAAGAAGCGGCAGAGGGACTGAACTGTGTGGCTAAGAGCAGTGGTGCCGGCGGTGGCGACTGTGGGATTGCTCTCAGCTTTGATGCCGTATCTAGCAAGCAACTGATTCAAACTTGGCAAGAAGTTGGCATTGAGCTATTATACAGAGAAAGGATGGGCCATGATGAGCCAGAATCGTAAGGATGACCATATCAAATACGCTTTAGAGCAGCGTCTGGGTTACAACAGTTTTGATGAAATGGAACTGTTTCACCGTTCTTTGCCCAAGTATGATTTGGCAGAGATTGACCTATCTACTCATTTTGCTGGTCGTGATTGGGAGTTTCCCTTTTACATCAATGCCATGACTGGCGGCAGCCAAAAGGGCGGTCAAATCAATGAAAAGCTGGCTCAAGTAGCTGAAAGTTGCGGCCTTCTTTTTGTAACTGGCTCTTACAGCGCGGCCTTGAAGAATCCTTCTGATCCTTCCTATCGGGTGGTGGCTGGTCGGCCTAATTTATTGCTAGCTACTAATATCGGCTTGGACAAGCCTTATCAAGCCGCCCAGCAGGCAGTAGCTGATTTGCAGCCACTCTTTTTGCAGATCCATGTCAATCTCATGCAGGAATTGCTGATGCCAGAGGGCGAGCGGGAGTTTCGTTCTTGGCGCCAGCACTTGACTGATTATGGTCAGCGTCTGGATCTTCCCCTAATTCTTAAAGAAGTTGGCTTTGGCATGGATCGCTCTACTGTTGAAGAAGCGCGCTCCTTGGGGATTCAGACTTTTGATATTTCCGGCCGGGGTGGCACTAGCTTTGCCTATATTGAAAATCAGCGGGGTGGCAATCGTGACTACCTCAATGATTGGGGACAATCTACTCTGCAGAGCATGTTGGCGCTTCAACCATTGCGCGATGAGGTCGAACTCTTGGCTAGTGGAGGTGTCCGTCATCCTTTGGATATAATCAAAGCCTTGGTCTTAGGAGCCAAGGCGGTCGGCCTTTCTCGTACCATGCTGGAGTTGGTGGAAAATCACTCAGTGGAAGAAGTTATTGATATTGTAGAAGGCTGGAAATCAGATCTGCGCCTCATCATGTGCGCCCTGTCCTGCCGAAACTTGCAAGAATTAAAAGGTGTACCCTATCTACTCTACGGTCGGCTGAAAGAAGCTCAGGAACAGATTAAATAAATAGAATAAAGACATACAAAAAAGGCCATTAAGGCCTTTTTACTTGTTCTGTTTTCGTAAGTCAGCTAGTATTTCTTGAGCAGCAGCTAAGTTGAAAGTCTTCTTAGCTGTTAAGCGACTGGCTACAGCAGCAATTTCTTCGTCATGAGCTCCAGCTTGTAATGCTAAAGATTTGGCTTGCAATTTCATGTGTCCGGCTTGGATGCCTGTGCTGACCAGGGCTTTGAGGGCAGCGAAGTTTTGTGCCAATCCGACTGAAACGATGAGGGAAGCTAAGTCCTTGGCCTGAGGTTGCCCTAATAAGTCAAAGCTGGCTGCCACTGCGGGATTGAGGCCGATGGATCCTCCCTTAGTTGCAATGGGCATGGGCAGGGTCATCTGACCATGAAGCTGGCGTTTGTCTGGGTCTGCCGTCCAAGTAGAGAGGCCGCGGTAGCTTCCTTCTCGGCTGGCATAGGCATGAGCGCCAGCTTCTACAGCCCTCCAGTCATTTCCAGTAGCTAGCACCAAAGCATCAATGCCATTAAAGATGCCTTTATTGTGGGTAGCTGCACGGTAAGGATCAACCTGGGCTAGCTTGCTAGCTAGCTGCATCTTCTCGGCAAGCAGCTCCGCCTCAGCCTTATCCCGGCTGAGAAAGCGATAGTCGATGACACATCGAGCTGTTATCAGGCTATCTGTTGCATAGTTTGATAGGATAGCCATCAGACTCTTACCGCCGGTCAGCTTTTCCAGAGGAAGGGTGATAGCCTCCAGCATAGTGTTGAGCATATTGGCTCCCATAGCCTCCTGCGTATCCACAGATAGATAGAAAATGAGGAAGTCTTCCTTTGGCTCCAGCCAGAGATCTCTAGCACCTCCACCACGGGCAACAATTGATGGATAGGCTTGGTTGGCCTGTTCCAGCAACTCTTTCTTTTTCCTGAGAACATCTTTAATGGCTTGGTCAACCTTTTCAACCTGATAGAGGGCGATTTGCCCAATCATCTGGCGTTTGTGGACCTCTGTCTCAAATCCGCCTGAACGTTTGATAATCTTAGCTGCAAAGCTAGCCGCTGCTACCACAGATGGCTCTTCTGTCACAAAAGGAACTTGATAGGTCTTACCATCCACCAGAAAGTCTGGCACCAGAGAGTAGGGCAGGGCCAGAGTGGCCAGTACATTTTCACTCATCTGGTTGGCTGTTTCCAGAGGCAAAGTCTGCTGACTGTCTAGCAGCTGCCAATGTTCATCTTGTAAAAGCCCCTTTTCTTTCAGCATCTGCAGCCGCTCAGCAGGAGTTTTTTTGGAAAATCCAGTCCAGTTTACTTTCATGATGATTTCTCAACTTTGATATACTTACGCTGGTGCTCTGAAATTTCCGCCAGAGCAAAGCTTTGGTTTTCATAGCCAGAGAAGCGGGCATTGCCCTCTGTATCCAGCTCAGCTTCTTCAAAAAAGATGCGCTCGTAATCCGGGATGGAAAGAGCCTGACGCTGGTCTAATTCCTCTAGGCGTGTCTTGGATAGATGCTTTTCATAGCCCTCTACCAAATTGGCACTAAAGATTTCAGAGACAGCTCCACTGCCATAGCCGAAAAGAGCAATCCGATCGCCAGCCTTGAGGTTGTCTGAGTTTTCTAGGAGAGACAGGAGGCCTAGGAAGAGGGAGCCTGTATATATATTTCCAACCTTTTGGCTGTAGAGAATAGAGGCTTCAAAGTTCTTTCTAAGCTGGTCTTGCTGTTCTTGGGGTAGGCTTTTATCCATGATTTTATTGAGACCTTTGAGAGCCAATTTTGGATAAGGCAGGTGGAAGCAGTAGGCCGCAAAATCTTTGAGAGCCAGCTTGTGGCGCTTCTGGTACTCCGCCCAAGTTGTCTTTAAGCTATCCAGATACTGCTGGGTTGAATAGAGGCCGTTGACATAAGGTGTTGTCGAGTAATTTGGGCGCCAAAAATCCATGACATCGCGTGTCTGAGCTACATTATCATCATTGAAAGCGAGGATACGAGGATTGCTGCTAATCAGCATAGAAATAGCTCCTGCTCCCTGCGTTGGCTCGCCAGGTGTATGAATGCCATACTTGGCAATATCGCTAGCTAACACCAAAACTTTGCTGTCTGGGTGTTTTTCGATATGGAGCTTGGCATAGTCCAGTGCTGCAGTCGCCCCATAGCAGGCTTCCTTGATTTCAAAGCTACGGGCAAAAGGCTGGATGCCCAAAAGGCCGTGGACAAAAACGGCTGCAGCCTTGCTCTGGTCAATCCCTGACTCAGTAGCCACGATGACCATATCAATCTTTTCTTTGTCCTCTGCTATTAGGATGGGCTCTGCTGCCGCCGCTCCCAAGGTAACAATATCCTCAGTCAGAGGAGCAATGCTTAGTTCCTTGAGCAAGAGTCCTTTGCTAAGCTTTTCTGGGTCAGTCCCACGGGCTGCCGCTAGATCATTTAATTTTAAGACATAATTACTGGTCGCAAAACCGATTTTGTCGATTCCGATTGTCATTATAAGACCTCTTTAAATCCTTTTATTCTAGTATATTCCGAAGACTATTTTACCATACTTAGGAATAAAACTCTTACAAAAACATCTAATCTCAGCTAAATCAGGCTTAAGATGTATTTTCTAAAAATAAAAACAGCAGATGGTTCTACTGTTTATTTGCTGTGAGTTTGGTTTGTCGCTTTTTTAAGTAGTGGTAGAGCTTGAGTACGACAGTGCCGCTTGCCATGCCAATCGAGATGACCAAGGCCAGAATGACCACCAGAGTGGCGTGAATCATAGCCTGGCTGTAGTCACCAGTGACAAAAAAGGCAGTCGTCCGATAGGAAATATACCCTGGGACCAAAGGCGCTAGAATAGCCAAAATAAAAACAACAGCGGGCGTTTTGTAGATAATGCTGAGAATTTGGCTGACGCAGGAACCAATGATAGCAGCCACAAAGGTTGCTATGATGACGTTGGTCGGTCCTTTGAGCAGAAGGTAGAGTAGCCAAATAGCCATGCCCAGCACTCCGCCGGGAATCAGCATACTGCGCTGGACATTTAGAACGATTAAAAAAGTAATGATAGCCAGTAGGCTGGCAACTGCTTGCAGTAAGAAAGTCAAGATTGTCATAGGCTTATTTCATAATAAGGAGGGCGACAGAGGTACCTGCACCGAGAGCAAGAGTGATGAGGAGCGATTCAAAGAGCTTGCTCATCCCAGAGTTGATATGGTTGGTCATGATGTCACGCACAGAGTTGGTCAGAGCAATGCCGGGCACAAAAGGCATGACCGAACCCGCAATAATCAAATCATCTGTGGAGTCAAAACCAGAATAGCGCGTCCAGATATGAGCCAGCAGTCCAAAGACGAAGGCTCCGGCAAAAGCTGTCACAAAAGGAATGCGGATATACTTGTCAACATACAAAGAGAAAGCAAAGCCAAAGAAGGTAGCAATGGCAGCCCCCAAAGCATCGTAGAAATTTCCGCCAAACATGATGGAGAAGAAGGGAGCGCTGAGCGTTGCGGCAGCGATTAGCTGCTTGTTGTTATAGGGCAGCTCCTTAACTTTGAGGCGATTCAGCTCATCAAAAGCCTCTTGAAGGCTGATTTCTCCTGTTACCAACTGACGGGAGACCTGATTGACATCGCATACCTTCTCGATATTGTAGTTGGTCTTGAGATTACGCTTCATCCGTGAAACATTTGTATTTTCAATCGAAAAGAAAATAGCCACTGGCATTGCTAAGGCATTGCAGTCGATAATCCCTTGCGAATGAGCGATACGAATCATGGTGTCTTCCACCCGATAAGTCTCAGATCCGCTCTGCAGCAGCAGTGTCCCAGCCAGCATGATGACATCTACCGCCAGATTGAAATCTTTGGCTTCTTCCCTGATACCTTTCTCTGTCATTTCCCCAGTCCTTTTCCTAGTATAGCAATAGAACCATTATACCATAAAGCCTCTTAAAAATATCATCAAGTTAGTAGTCACTTGAAGTCTGAAATACAAAAAAGAAGATTGGAGATGTCCAATCTTCTTTCAAATGGTTTGTAAGTCTTTAGTCGTTTATTAGCTCAAAGCATCGTCCATAGAAAGCACTTCGTGGAAGACCCGTTGAGTCAATTCAGTCTTTTGCTCTGGAGTCAAGTACTTAGTATTTACACAGTAACCTGAGATACGAACGATAACATCTTCGCCAGACATAATCTTCTCGTAAACATCCTTCAAGTCCATAACGTTCAAGTTAACGTGCTGACCACCGTTTTCAAAGTAACCATCAAGGATTGTTACCAAGTTGTCTACTTGTTCGTCATGAGTCTTACCAAGCGCACGAGGTGAAACTTGAGTTGTCAATGAGATACCGTCAGCTGCGTAACTGAAGTCCAAGCTAGCAAGTGAGTTCAAGTTTTGCAACCAGCCACCTTTTGCCTTGTTAGATGGGTTCGCACCTGGTGAGAAGAATTCCAATTTAGACAAGTTCACGCTGCCATCTTCGTTGAGGTAAACTCCCTTGTGGACTGGTGAGTTACCAGTTTGTTTAGAGTATGCAACGTTAGATGTGATGGTAAGAAGAGATACAGTAGCTTCTGCATTCTTATACAGTTTGTGGCTGCGCAGACGAGTTGTGTAAGCTTCAACCAACCATTCAGCCAGTTCGTTTGAGCGAGGATCATCTTCACCCCAACGTGGGTATTCTCCGATTGTTTCATAGTCGTAGATATAACCGTTTTCGTCGCGGATTGGCTTAACAGTTGCGTACTTGATAGCAGACAAGGTATCAACAGTGTTGGCAAAACCACAGATACCGAATCCCATGTTAGCGCGTTGGTAAGTTGGCAAGAAGGCCATTTGAACAGCTTCGTAGTTGTACTTGTCAGTCATGTAGTGGATGATGTTCAAAGCATCTACGTAAGTGTCAGTCAACCAGTCAAGAGATTTTTCAAAGTTCGCTTTAACTGATTCGAATTCAAGAACTTCGTCACGGATAGGCTCGATGTCAAATACCTTGTAGTCTTTATGAACATCGTCGTAACCGCCATTGAGACCTGTCAGAAGGGCTTTAAGCACGTTTACACGAGCACCGAAGTACTGGATGTTGTGGCGTTGTTCTTCATTTTCAGGGTCAAGTGGAGACACACAACATGAGATACAGCTCATTTCACCGTAGCCGTCTTTAGCCATTGTTGTTACACCTTCGTATTGGATAGAAGAGTGCTTGTGGCTCATGTGCATACAGTAGCGACGGAATGAGTATGGAAGTTTGTCAGTCCAGAGAACGGTCAAGTTTGGCTCTGGAGAGTTACCAATGTTGTCAAGTGTGTTAAGGAAACGGTAGTCCATCTTTGTAACACGGTGACGACCGTCGTTACCCATACCTGCCATAGAAGTAGTGATGAAGGTTGGGTCACCAGAGTAAAGTTGGTCGTAAGCTTTCGTACGAGCAAACTTCACTGTACGAAGTTTCATAACGAAATCATCAACAAATTCTTGGATTTCTGATTCAGTGTAAGTACCGCGAGCCAAGTCACGTTCTGCGTAGATATCAAGAACGATAGGCACACGTCCAAGAGAAGTAGCAGCACCGTTGATAACACGGCAGACAGCCATGAAGGCGATGTTAGTCCATTGGATAGCTTCTTTAACGTCAAAGGCAGGACGGCGAACATCCACTCCGTAAAGGTCACCAAGTTTTACAACTTCACCGAGTGCTTGGTATTGCAGGTTAATTTCTTCACGCAGACGGATTGTTTCTTCGTCAATATCGGTCAAACCATTCCAGTCGCGAACTTTTTCAGCCATGAGATAATCAGCTCCATAAAGAGCAAGACGTGCGTAAACCCCGATGATACGTCCGCGTGAGTAAGCATCTGGAAGACCAGTTACAGTGTGGGCGTGACGAGCACGGCGGATGTTAGAAGTATAAGCACGGAAGATACCGTCATTTACTGTAGTAACATATTTAGTAAAGATTTCATGAACAGCAGGATCTGGTTCGTATCCATTTTCTTTCAAAGTAGTTTCAGCCATGCGGATACCGCCTTTTGGCATGAAGTTCAATTTGAAGAGTTCGTCGTTTTGGATACCGTAAATTAGTTCGTTGTCCTTGTCAATGTAACCAGCATCGATATCAGCGATAGATGCTGGACGAGTGTCCATTGGGAAACGAGTTTCTTCGTAGTGAGCTTTCGTTTCTTCTACGATTTTCTTGATGTGGAGTGAGCGCTCAGTAGGACCTGCCAAGAAGCTTTCATCTCCATCATAAGGTGTGTAGTTAGCTTGAACGAAGCGAGAAACACTTGCTTTCTCTTTCCAGTCTTCACCTTTGAAGCCTTCCCAAGCTTTGTCAAAAATATCTTGAGCTTCAACAACTGTTTTTACAACCATTTGATTTTCCTCTTTATTCTAGCAACATAAACTGTTACATTTATAAGTAAAGTATATCATACGGTAATCGGTTTCACAAACCATTTTCGGCAGAAAGAAAGACTTTCTTTTATAATACAGAAAGTAAAAAGTCTCGGATGTGTACTATAGATTTGAAAAACATAACTCTTTTCAAATATTTTGGAAAAATGGGTAAAAAAGTTATAATAAAAGTAATTAAAATGTCATATAAAAATTACTGGCGAAGAATCTTACGTTTAAAATACTTTTTACAAGAATGAAAAACTGTTTCAGATTTATTTGAGCAAAAAGGGCCGACTTTGTGAAAGCCTGTAAGCTGAGATTGATGGCAGGAGAAAGGAGGAGGGCATGCTGATTTTTCCACTGATTAACGATACATCTCGGAAGATTATCCACATTGATATGGACGCTTTTTTTGCTTCGGTGGAAGAGCGGGATAATCCTAAGCTAAAGGGACATCCGGTCATTATCGGCAGCGATCCCCGTTTGACTGGTGGTCGTGGTGTCGTCTCCACCTGCAATTATGAGGCCAGAAAGTTCGGAGTTCATTCGGCTATGAGCTCCAAGGAAGCCTATGAGCGTTGCCCCCAGGGGATTTTTATCTCGGGGAATTACGAAAAATATCAGGCAGTCGGCTTGCAGATCCGAGAGATTTTCAAACGCTATACGGATTTGATTGAGCCCATGAGCATCGACGAGGCCTATCTGGATGTGACGGAAAACAAGCTAGAGATTAAATCTGCAGTCAAAATAGCCAAGCTGATTCAGCATGATATCTGGAATGAACTGCAGCTGACGGCTTCGGCAGGCGTTTCTTACAATAAGTTTCTAGCCAAGATTGCTAGCGACTATGAGAAGCCTCATGGTCTGACTGTTATTCTACCCGACGAGGCTGAGGCCTTTCTGGCGCCTATGGATATCGCCAAGTTTCATGGAGTTGGTAAGAAGAGTGTTGAGAAACTGCATGAAATGGGAGTTTATACTGGTGCAGATCTGCTCAAGATACCGGAAATGACTTTAATTGATAAGTTTGGTCGCTTTGGTTTTGATCTTTATCGTAAAGCGCGTGGCATCAGCAATAGTCCGGTCAAATCCAATCGCATCCGTAAGTCGATCGGGAAGGAGCGGACCTATGCCAAACTGCTCTATAGTGAGGAGGATATCAAGAAAGAGCTGACCCTGTTGGCACAGAAGGTAGAAAATAGCTTGACTAAGCATGATAAGAAAGGACGAACCATCGTTCTGAAAATCCGCTATGCCGATTTCTCCACCTTGACTAAAAGAAAAAGTTTGGCCTTAGCTACTCAAGACAAGGAGCAAATCGAGCGAACTGCGCATGAGATATATGATAGCTTGGAAGAACAACCACGAGGTATCCGACTGCTAGGACTGACAATGACGGGGTTTGAATAAAGATAAAGGCTTGGTTCATTACCGGGCTTTTTTAGATATAGTTTTTAGTATGAGAGAGTTGCTTGTGACGAGTTTCTAAGTTGTCTGATGATTTTCATTGACTAAAAATAATCTTTTTTGAAAAAATACTGGACAAAGTTTTCTGTGTCTGTTATACTAGGTCTATAAAATAAAAAACCGCCTGGTCGGTTTTTTGAAAAGAAAGGAGCAGAAATGAAGAAATCTGTAGTAGAAAAAACAAGCGAGCACATCCTCAAGTTGAATCAGGAGATGGATCGGCAGCTGGAAGGTCAGAAAGAGTTTTTGCAGCAGCATGCAGAAAAGCTGAAAAAGATGTCACAGGGTGAGAATGGCATACGCTATTCTAAGTGGGGAGTCAAAGCTGGATATGCTGTCCTTGCTGGTGGCTTGCTGACTTCTGTCTTTAGCCCATGGCGAGGACTGGGTATTATGGCAGTAGGCGGTCTGAGCCTTGCCTCCAATCTCTGGCATATCCGGCGATTGCAAAATAAAGAAAGGAGCAAGTAGCAGAGAGATGACCTGTTTTAAGCATCAGAGTCAGGACAACTTAGAAACTAAAAGCAGCTAGACGGTGCTGGCGTAGCTTTTAGCATCATTTAGTCTATCTTTGCTTTTTATTTTAGGCAAGGACTAAAAGACTACGTTTTCTATTTGGCGCAGGTCTTTATTTTTCATAACAAAACAAACCGAATGGTCGGATTTTAAAAATCTGCATTTCAAAACAGGCAATCATCTGAAAGACTGAGAGTAAAGGATGCCTTTGTCCAGTTTTCGGATGACTTTTCACTATTCTACATTTGATAAGGAGTTATCGTATGAACAAACAAACACATGTAGAGCCAGAGACAAGGCATATCCTGCCCTTTCTGGCCTGGACTTTTGGCATTACCTGGGGAGCCTGGCTGCTTCAGTATATTTTAACCGCCCTGAAGCTGACCAGCGGGGCTGAGCCTTTGGGCCTTGCTCTCAATTTCATCGGGGGCTTCGGACCGGCCTTGGGAACTTTTATCAGCCTCAAAATTTCTCATCCCAAGAAGATGCTGGACTTTATCTTTTCTCATGCTAAGGGCTGGTGGATTTATATGCTGGCCTTCTGTCTGGTTCGGGTTCTGACCCTTTTTATCGCCAATCCTGTATTACCGCCGCTCAATGCCGTTCTGATGTTTCCTCTGGGCTGGACCTTTGTCACCTTTGCTGGAGGCGGGAACGAAGAGCTGGGCTGGCGGGGCCTCCTGCAGCCGGCTCTGGAGAAAAAATTCTCCTTCCCTCTGGCAACTGTCATCACGGCTCTGGTCTGGGTGGCCTGGCATCTGCCCCTCTGGCTGATTCCGGGAACGAGTCAAAGTCAGATTTCTTTGCCCTTCTATCTCTCCTTTGGTATCTTGCTCTGTTTCTGTCAGGCGGCTCTCTACAAGCAGACGGCCTCTGTCTTTGCCTGCATGGTCTTTCACGGCTGCATTAACTTTGCTCAGGCGACGATTGTCGGCAGTGCTACAAATGGCGGAAGGTATCTCAGCTTCCAGGTTGCTAATCTGGTCATGACCGCCCTGCTGGTCGGCTGGTGGTATTGGAAGGGCAATCGGAAAGGAGTTCAGAAAGATGCAAGCTAGAAGCTATAAAGATTCCTCATCTGTCAAGCAAATTCTAATGTTTCTGCTTAGGACCTTTGGTATCACTTGGTCTGCGTGGATTCTCTCGGCTGTACTGAAAGGGCGAGTGCCGTTGCTTCCTCCGCTTCTCACGATAGTGGGAGCATTTGGTCCTGCTATAAGTGCCAAGCTTGTCTTAGGTAAGTCTTTGAAAGAAATGCTGGCTTTTATCAAGTTTACTAGGAAAAGAAGCTGGCCTTATCTATTGATTTTTGTGGGGCTATACACGATTTCCATTGCCTTTGTGACCAGGCCGCTGCCAGGTTTGAATCTTTTGAATGTCTTGGTTCTGGCTCTGGTAACGACTCTTCTGACAGGCGGCAATGAAGAGATTGGCTGGCAGGGCTTCCTGCAGCCAAGTCTGGAGAAGATTCTGCCCTTCCCTTTGGCAACTGTAGCAACTGGGTTAATCTGGGCTGTCTGGCATCTGCCCCTCTTCTTTATGCCCGGCAGCAGTCAGGCGGGGACCTCTCTTCTGCTCTTTACAGCCGGTTGCCTGCTCAGCCGTTTCTGGCTGGCAGCTCTTTACAAGGTCAGTCAGTCTGTCCTCTATTGTGTCCTCTTTCATGGGCTCATTAATACTATTGGCGAAGCCATCTTTGTAGGCAAGGGAACGGAAAATCCCCTCTTTTTCCTAGGCTATATCTTGATGGCGGCTTACAGTATCTATCTTTGGTATCAAAGGGATCAGCAAGACAAGGCTTAAAGATATTTTTATGATTTTGTATTTCTCCGGCTTTTTTGGTAGAATAAAGCTATATTAGAAACAAAGGGGAACAGAATGGCGCAGCGAAAAGACAAATCCCAGGCCATGAGAGAAAAAATTTTAAATACAGCAACCCAGCTCTTTATCCAAAAGGGGTCCGAAAAGACCAGTATGCAGTACATCGCCCAGACGGCGGGCATCTCCAAGGGGGCTATCTACCATCATTTCAAGTCAAAAGATGAGATTGTCCTTGCGGTGATTAGGAGCCGGCAGGAGCTGATGGAAGAAGAGATGAAGCAGTGGTTCAAGGCTACGGAAAATCTGACCGGCAGGGAGCAGCTGCAAGCCATCCTCAAGTCCAATCTGGAAAGTCAGACAGCCCGGGCCATAGACGGCATTGTGGATGAGTACGAGCAGGATGCAGGTTTTATTTTGACCATGATGCGGGACAATCTGCGGATAGGCGCCCCTCTGGTCAGCGATATTATCAAAAAAGGCATGGCAGATGGGTCTATCCAGACTCAGTATCCGGACCAGACTGCGGAAGTCTTTCTGCTGCTGGTGAACTTCTGGATGAATGAGACCGTTTTTGAAAGCGATCCTGAAAAACTGTCAGAACGCTTCCATTTTCTGCAGTTTATGATGACCTCGGTCGGCATGGATATCTTTAATGATGAGCTCATGCAGCTTTTTAGTCAGAAAAGCAAGCATTAAAAAGGCGCTGGAACAGAACTTAAAAATTAGTTCTGTCCCAGCCTTTTTATTTATGTGCTGAATATATTGTGGATATCTTCCTCGGTCAGGCCGATTAGGGGGTCGATTTTCAGGAAATTTTCCTTAGTCAGGACATAGTTTTCCACAGGCGTTTTCATTTTATCCACAGGATTGTGGATATTAGTTTCAGCTTGCGGGAGGTCGCCAAAGCGCTCGATTAGATAGGTTTTTCGGGCGGTTCCAGTATTTTTTGCGGCATAGTCAAAGGCTGCTTTTTCCCCAAGTAAAATCAACTTGCTCTTGGCGCGGGTGATAGCGGTGTAGATGAGGTTGCGCTGCAGCATCCGGTGACTGCTCTTGGTGATGGGCAAGATGACCACGGGAAATTCACTGCCCTGAGACTTGTGAATGCTCATGGCGTAGGCTAGGCGAATCTTGTACCACTCACTGCGCTGATAAACAAGTTCATTGCCATCAAAGTCAATGGTTAGCTCGTCCTGCTTGGAGTCGGTGTACTTAGCAGGCAGCAGGTCGCTGATATAGCCTAAGTCACCGTTGAAGACATTGCTTTCAGCATCATTGACCAAGTGGATAACCCTATCTCCTTGGCGATACTGACAGTCGGGAGCTTCAAAGGTCAGCTCGTCTTTCTCTACAGGATTGATGAGATTTTGCATAAGATTGTTAATCTGGTCAATGCCGGCTGGCCCCCGATACATAGGTGCCAATACCTGAACATCTTGAGCTGGGATGCCGCTGCGAATGGCTGCGCTAGCGATTTTCTCAATCATAGGCGGGATATGCTCATTTTTAGCTTCGAAATAAGAGCGGTCCGCTTTTTTCTCTGTAAAGTCTGCTGGTAAAATGCCCTTCTGAATCTGGCTGGCCAGTGTGACGATTGTAGACTCTTCGCTCTGCCGATAGATGGTTTCCAGCTTGGTCTGTGGGATAGTCGGTATCTGCAGCAAGTCCGCCAGTACCTGACCAGGACTGACAGAAGGCAGCTGGTCCGAGTCTCCGACAATCAAGAGCTTGGTCTGAGAGGAGATATTGCTGAGCAGCTGATTAGCCAACCAAGTATCCACCATGGAAAATTCATCTACAATTATAAAATCAGCATCCAGATAATCATCCAAATGACTGGTATCATCATCGCCAGTCATCCCCAAATGGCGGTGGATAGTAGCGCTAGGAAGACCGGTCAATTCGTTCATGCGCCGAGCAGCACGACCAGTGGGAGCCGCTAGCAGAATCGGCAGATCATTGACCTTTCGCAGATCCAAACCGCGAAGCTGGGCGTAGACTGCGATGATACAGTTGATAACGGTAGTTTTTCCAGTACCCGGTCCGCCGGTTAGGATAAAGACCTTTTGATTGATAGCCTGACGGATGGCTTCTTTTTGGATACTGTCATAGGAGATGCCGGAGCTTTCCTCCACTTGCTGGATAGCTGTAGTAATCTTATCTGGATCGAAAGAATCTTGCTCTCCTTTTTCCAGCAGACGGACTAGATTACTCCTTATTCCTTCTTCAGCAAAAAATAGGCTGTTTTCAAAGATCTTGGTCTCTACATTCTGGACCTTATCTTCCTCAATTAGATGAGTCAGCTCATCAGCGACTAGACTAGGGTCCAGCTCCACTTGGCGTGAGCTTTCTAAGAGCTCGATGGTATGTTCTAGTAAATCACGAGCTTCGACATAGGTATCTCCCCGCTCCATGGACTGGGTCAGCAAGGTGTGGACAAGACCAGCCCGAAAACGCTCAGGGGCATCACTTTGGATACCCAGCTCTTCTGCCAGATGGTCAGCGATTTTAAAGCCGATCCCCTGAATATCCTCTACCAGCTGATAGGGATATTTTTCGACAATATCCAGCGTTTCTTCCTTGTAGGTATCCTGGATTTGAAAAGCCAGCTTATTGGGAATGCCGTAGGCTGCCAGCTTGGCTAGTACCATCTCAGTTCCGTAGTTGAGTCTGAGCTTGGCGACAAAGGCCTCGCGGTTCTTAGCTGCTAAGCCGTTTATCTGAGTCAGCTTTTCCGGCTCTGCTAAAATCTTGTCAATGGTGTCCTCGGTATCTTCTCCGTAGAGCTGGACGATTTTTTGAGCAGTCTTGACCCCGATGCCCTTGAAATGGTCGCTGGAGAAGTATTTTACTAGGCCTTTACTGCTGGGTTTTGCTCGCTCATAGCGGGAAATTTTCAGCTGCTGGCCATATTTGGGGTGCTGGACGAGACTACCCCAGAAGGTGTAGTCTTCGCCTTCCATGACATCTGCCATGGATCCGGTGACAATGATTTCAAAATCTTCAAAATCCTCGGCATCCGTATCCTCAATATCTAAGAGCAGGATACGGAAAAAGTTGCTGGGATTTTCAAAAATAATCCGTTCAATCGTTCCTGAAAAGTAAAATTCCATAGTTTATAGGTTCTTCTTTTAAAACGAACCCAGCTGACGTTCAACTGAGTTCGGTATGCTTAATAGGTCTTAAAAGGCAGCAGTGGCCAGAAGCGGAACTTGGCTTCGCCCTGGATTTGTTCTTTTTGGAAGGTACCGACTTGGCGACTATCCTTGGAAACAATCCGGTCGTCACCCAGAAGCAGGTATTCATCATCCAGAAGCTTGATGGTGAAGACAGGGCTGCCTTCACTATCAACAGTGAAAGCTTGAGCCTGAGCAGCGAGTTTTCTGAAAAACACACCATTGTCATCGTAATCATCCCCAGTATAAGTGGATTGGAGCTTGTCTTCTTTGAATTTTTTGATGTAGTCCGTCAGGTAAGGCTCGTCTGTTTTTTTGCCGTTGATGTAAAGAGTATCATTTTCATACTGAATAGTATCACCCGGCATACCGATGACCCGTTTGACAATCTCCTTGGTCGTTCCGTCATTATCTGTCTCAGTGGCGACAACGATATCAAAGCGGTCAATAGACTGATGTTTGAGGACAAGCAGGTATTCCCCATTAGCCAGCGTAGGGTCCATAGAGTGGCCATCTACCTTTACAGGGGACCAGAGATAGAGCCGTGATAGGATAATGATAGAGATAAAGATGATAAAGAGCCCCCATTCTTTGAGAATGACAACGGCAGTATTTGATTTTTTCATAGGTTACCTTTCTAGAAGTTTTTGTGCTTTTTCAGTATTTTTAAAGTGAAGTTTAGCAGAATGCTGCAGACCGGCCATTCCATAGGTTTGAAGAATCTGGCTGGCAACTTGGTCGCTCTTGCTTCCGGCTCCGCTAGGCAGGGTATAGCCTAACTCTTGACTGAGATTTTCTAGATTCTCCAGAAAGAGGTCACGAGCGATAATAGAGCTGACTGCAACAGCTAGGAACTTTCCTTCAGCCTTTTCAATCAGACTTACCGGATTTGGGAAATGATTTTTTTCCTGCTTTAGATATTTATTGTAGTTTTGCTGGCTGGTAAAGGCATCGATGACGATTTTTTCGGGATTGATACCTTTTTGCAGCAGTAGGTAGATAGCTTGATTATGTAAGGCTACCTTGACAGAGACGGCATTGTAGCCAGAAGCGATGACTTCATTATACTTCTCTGGCGATAGGAGCAGAGCTTGATGAGCAATCTTTTCTTTTAAGACAGGTGCCAGTTGGCGAATCTTGCTATCGTTCAAGGTTTTAGAATCACCAACACCCAGTTTTCTCAGAAAGTCGTGCTGGTCTGGAGTGACGAAAGAAGCTACGACGGCTAGTCCTCCAAAGTAGGAGCCGTTGCCGACCTCATCTGTCCCAATGAGGGCAAAATTCTGAGAAGCAGGACTAGAACTGGATTTTTCTGGTTGATGGCTAAAAAAGCCAGCGTAGTGAGCAGCTTTTGCTCCTTGAAAGAGAACTTTTCCGGAGCTAAAGACACTGACCGTCGCCTGATCCAACCGAAAGAAATATTGAATATGCGGGTTCTTGCTGGGAGCCAGCTGGCCCTGATATTTCTCAATAAAAGCCTGAATTTCTTGCTGTTTGGGACTGAGGGTGATACTTTCCATACCCCCTATTGTACCATAAAAAGGAAAAGTCGAAAGTCATAAGATTGAAAATCCTACAAAAATTTTGTAGGAGAGCACCGCTGCTTGCTATGTCAAAAAAGATGAAAAAGAAAGTCCCTGTCTTGTTCCCAGTGTTTTTATAACTGACAAAGGGCTTCTTTTTTGATATAATACAATGAGGTGATTTTATGGCAAATTTGAATCGATATAAATTTACATTTGGAAACAAGACCTTAACTCTAACAACAGAACACGATAATCTCTTTATGGAAGAAGTAGAACGGGTAGCAAAGGAAAAATACAAGGCTATCAAAGAGCAGATGCCTGCGGCAGATGATGAAGTCCTGGCGATTTTGCTGGCGGTCAATAGCCTATCTACCCAGCTCAGCCGCGAGATTGAGTTTGATGACAAGGAAAAAGAACTAGAAGATTTTCGTCACAAAATGCTCAGTGAGCTGAGAGAAAAGTCGGGTAAATAGAGGAGAAATAATGCTTTCTATTATTATTTTACTAATATTAGCCTGGAGCTTTTATATCGGCTACTCGCGTGGTATTGTGCTGCAGGGCTATTATGCTGCTGCGACCATGGTTTCTATGCTGGTGGCTGGAGCTTTTTATAAGAGTTTGGCTAAGTTTATCAGCCTTTGGGTACCTTATGCCAGCGCAACTCAGGGCTCTTCGACCTATTTTTTTCCTAGCTCCCAGCTCTTTCAGTTGGATCAGGTTTTTTATGCTGGTTTGGCCTATCTCATTATCTTTACGGCTGTCTACATCCTTGGTCGCTTTTTGGGGATTTTTGCGAATCTGATTCCCTACCCCAATAAGCTAGACACCAAATGGTACAATGTGACCAGCGGAGCCATCGCTGTTTGCATCTCTATTTTTGTTTTGGGAATGTGCCTGACTATTTTAGCGACGGTGCCGATGGAGATGGTTCAGGAGCGGCTCAACAGCAGCTTCATGATTCGCTTTATTGTCAAGTATACCCCTATCACATCCAATATCCTCAAAGATCTCTGGGTGAATCAAGTTATCGGATAAAAGACGACTCAGTTGGCCTGCTAGCTGGGTTCTTTTTTACTAGAAAAGAAAATTATGAACACAAAAATTTTAGAAACCTTAGAATTTAGCAAGATTAAAGAACTTTTTGCTCCCTATCTTTTGACCGAGCAGGGGCAGCTGGAGCTGGGCCTGCTTTTGCCGACTAGCAAGAAGGAGACAGTGGCCTCGGCTTTTCTGGAAATGACAGATATGCAGCAGATTTTTGTGCAGCATCCGCACTTTAGTCTGGCTGCGACTCAGGATATTACTGCCTTGACCAAGCGCTTGGAGCTGGAGAGCGACTTGAATATTGAGGAGTTTTTGGCCCTCAAGCGCGTCTTGGCTGTGACTCAGGAGCTCAAGTCCTTTTATGAGGACTTGGAAAATGTGCACTTGGAAAAGCTGGACCGTCTGTTTGACAATCTAGCTGTGTTTCCTAAGCTGCAAGGAAGTCTGCAGGCTGTGAATGATGGCGGCTTTATTGAAAGCTTTGCCAGCGAAAGTTTGAGCCGTATCCGCCAAAAAATTCAAGAAAATGAAAACCAAGTGCGGGAAATTCTGCAGGAGATTCTCAAAAACAAGGGAGAGATGCTGGCGGATCAGGTAGTGGCCAGCCGGAATGGCCGCAATGTGCTGCCTGTAAAAAATACCTACCGCAACCGCATTTCTGGTGTGGTTCACGATATTTCTGCTAGCGGCAATACCGTCTATATCGAGCCTAGAGCAGTTGTCAATCTCAACGAAGAAATTGCCAGCAGTCGGGCGGACGAGCGTTATGAAATTCAGCGGATTTTGCAAGAATTATCTGACCTCTTCCGTCCCCATGCAGCTGAAATTGCCAACAATGCTTGGATTATCGGACATCTGGACCTGGTGCGTGCCAAGGTCCGCTTCATGCAGGAGACGGGAGCGGTGGTGCCTGACCTGTCGGAAGAGCAGGACATCCAACTGCTCAGTGTCCGTCATCCCCTGATTGAAAATGCAGTGGCTAATGATTTGCATTTTGGGCCAGACTTGACAGAGATTGTCATTACTGGGCCTAATACGGGTGGTAAGACCATCATGCTGAAGACCTTGGGCTTGGCTCAGATTATGGCCCAGTCAGGTCTGCCGATTCTGGCGGACAAGGGGAGCCGAGTCGGGATTTTCAGTCAGATTTTCGCTGATATTGGTGATGAGCAATCCATCGAGCAGAGCCTGTCCACCTTCTCCAGCCATATGACCAATATCGTATCTATTTTGGAGCAGGTTGATAGCGAGAGTTTGGTTCTGCTGGATGAGTTGGGAGCTGGGACTGACCCGCAGGAGGGTGCAGCTCTGGCTATTGCTATCTTGGAAGATTTGCGGTTGAGGCAGATTAAAACAATGGCGACGACCCACTATCCTGAGCTCAAAGCCTATGGGATTGAGACGGACTGGGTGGAAAATGCCAGCATGGAATTTGATACAGATAGTTTGCGGCCGACCTATCGCTTTATGCAGGGAGTGCCTGGCCGCTCCAATGCCTTTGAAATCGCTCGACGTTTGGGCTTGTCGGAAGTTATCGTTGGCCATGCCCAAGAGCAGACTGACACAGACAGTGATGTCAATCGAATCATTGAGCGCTTGGAGGAGCAGACGCTGGAAAGCCGCAAGCGCTTGGATAATATCCGCGAGGTGGAGCAGGAAAATCTCAAATTTAACCGAGCCCTCAAAAAACTTTACAATGAGTTCAACCGCGAAAAGGAAACCGAGCTCAATAAGGCGCGCTTGGAAGCCCGGGAAATCGTTGATTTGGCTTTGTCAGAGAGTGAGAGCATTCTCAAAAATCTCCATGATAAGTCTAGTCTCAAACCGCATGAGATTATTGAAGCCAAAGCTCAGCTTAAAAAGTTGGCACCAGAAACGGTTGATTTATCAAAGAATAAGGTGCTCAAGCAGGCCAAGAAAAATCGGGCTCCTAAGGTGGGAGATGATATCCTAGTCACTAGCTATGGTCAGCGGGGAACCTTGGTCAAGCAGCTCAAGGATGGTCGCTGGGAAGCCCAGGTCGGTCTCATCAAGATGACTCTAGAAGAGCAGGAATTTAATCTTCTCAAGGCTGAAAAGGAGCAGCAGCCGAAGCGCAAGCAGGTCAATGTGGTCAAGCGGGCTAATACTGCTGGGCCGAAAGCCAGGCTGGACCTGCGCGGCAAACGCTACGAAGAGGCCATGGAAGAGCTTGATGCCTTTATCGATCAGGCCCTCCTCAATAACATGGCTCAAGTTGATATTATCCACGGTATCGGGACCGGTGTCATCCGTGAAGGGGTGACCAAATATCTCCGTCGCAACAAGCATGTCAAGTCCTTTGGCTATGCCCCGCAAAATGCCGGTGGCAGCGGTGCGACGATTGTGATCTTTAAGTAAGAGGCTAGAAATGAAAATACAAACCTATGACTCAACTTATGAGAGAAGTTGGGTTTATACAAAGGCTTTGAGTTATCTCTTTTCACCTTTTTTCGATGATATGAGCCGTAGCAAGGATGAGTTTACTGAAGAGCCTTACCAAGATTCGATTGAGCTCATAGCAGTTGAAGATGATCAGGTTGTAGGGCTTCTAGATATTGGGATTTACACCGAAGAAGCAAGTCATGCTTATCCATATTATCCAGGAGAAAAGATAGCTTACTTCGCTAATCTGGCTGTCCATCCTGATTTTCAGAATCAAGGCATAGCCAGCAAACTCTTTCAAAGTGCTTGGGAGAAGCTGCAAGAAAAGAAAGTTGAGGCCTTGATCATCTTTACCAGAGACGGGAAGCAGGCAAATCACCTCTATCAGAAGTGGGGCGGCAAGCTGATTTGTCAAGACTATTTAGTTGTCGGACGCCCCAAAGATCAAACATCGTTTTCTTTCAGCGTTGATAGGAAGCAGCAGACAATCTGTCTGACAGATAAGTCGGGAAATTCCTTAGGTTATTATCAAAGAGAAGGGCATTATATTGTCTCAAGGAAAGAAGATTTAGAGAATTTTGACATTGATGAACTTTACAAAGAACATACCTATGTTTTGAAAATCAAATAAGGCATTGGAAGTTTCAGCGAAGAGATAGTAGCAGGTCCTTTTATGAGGTTCTGCTTTTTGCTATAATGGAAGCAGCATAAAGTGTTTTGGAGGGAAAATAATGAGAATAAAGCATGCATCAGATTCTTGCACGACTATTTTGGTGGGCAAGAAGGCTAGTTACGACGGTTCAACCATTGTGGCTCGTACAGAGGATTCACAAAATGGGGTCTTTACGCCCAAGAAATTTGTCGTAGTGGAGCCGCAAGACCAGCCACGCCATTATCAGTCAGTTTTAACGTCCTTTGAGATGGATTTGCCGGACAATCCAGTCCGCTATACGGCAGTGCCAGATGCAGTTCCCAAAGATGGGATTTGGGGAGCTGCTGGAATTAACAGCTACAATGTTGCTGTCAGCGCAACGGAAACGATTACGACCAACAGCCGCGTACTGGGGGCAGATCCTTTGGTAGAGTCAGGTATCAGCGAGGAAGATATCCTTACGTTGGTTCTTCCCTATATCAAAACAGCTCGCGAAGGGGTTCTACGCTTAGGGAAAATCCTAGAGGAGTACGGCACTTATGAGTCCAATGGGATTGCTATTTCAGATATTAATGAAATCTGGTGGCTGGAAACCATCGGTGGCCACCATTGGATGGCGCGGCGCGTGCCAGATGATGCCTATGTGACCAACCCCAATCAGCTGGGCAGTGATTATTTTGAATTTGACAATCCAGAGTATTTCCTCTGTCATCCAAATCTCAAAAACTTTATCGAGGAAAACTATCTCAATCTGAATTACTCGGACGAGGGCTTCAATCCACGCTATGCTTTTGGCAGCCAGAAGGATAAGGACCGCCATTACAACACACCGCGAGCTTGGGATATCCAGCGTTTTCTCAATCCAGAAGCGGAGCAAGATCCAAGAAGTTTCTTCATTCCTTGGTGTCGTAAGCCTTACCGCAAGATCACGATCGAAGATGTCAAGTATGTCCTGAGCAGTCACTATCAGGATTCGCCTTATGATCCTTACGGAGCAGAGGGGGACCACCACAGCAGACGGGCCTTTCGGACTATTGGGATCAACCGTACCAGTCAGACAGCTATCTTACAACTTCGTCCTAATCAACCGCAGGAAACGACTGGGATCCAGTGGCTATCCTACGGCTCCATGCCTTACAATACAGCCGTTCCTTTCTTTACTCAAGTCTCAACAACGCCAGACTACTTTGCCAACACGCCAGACAAAGTTTCGACGGATTCCTTCTACTGGGCCAATCGCCTGATTGCTGGGCTAGCTGACGCTCATTTTAGCAGTCATGTCGGAGACTTGGATGATTATCAGGAAAAGACCATGGCCTGGGGTCATGAAATGATTGGTCGGGTAGACCGAGCTCTGGCTAAGGGCGAGGATGTGGACTTTGAAGCTGAAAATCAAGCTATGAGCGACAAGGTGCAAGAAGCGACAGACCAGCTCTTGGAGAAAGTTCTCTTGGATGCCAGCAATCTCATGACCAACCATTTCTCACTGAGTGACTAAGAACCTACCCGTAGCAAATATTTTTCTTTCTGATATTTTTGGTGTAAAATGTTATCAAAAGTAAGCTATTAAAGGAGAAGATTTATGGTAGCAGCAGTTACAGATGCGACATTCGCAGAAGAAACAAAAGATGGATTGGTTCTGATTGACTTTTGGGCAACTTGGTGCGGTCCGTGCCGTATGCAGGCACCTATCTTGGAGCAGTTGGCAGGGGAAGTCCATGAGGACGAACTGAAAATCCTTAAAATGGATGTGGATGAAAATCCAAATACGGCCCGTGAATTTGGCATTATGTCCATTCCGACCCTTCTGTTCAAGAAAGACGGTCAAGTCGTTAAGCAAGTCGCAGGTGTTCACACCAAAGACCAGCTCAAGGCTATTATCGCCGAATTGAGTTAATAGCATAGCCAAAAAATCGTTACATGTCGTAACGATTTTTTCATTTAGCCGATGACAGTAAAGGTCATACAATTTTGGGAAGAGCAAGTATACTATCATAGTGTGCAAAATACTGAAGGAGTGTTTGCTCAGGCGTTTCCCTATAACTTATCATAAGCACTTATTGTGAAATGTGCAAAATTTCAAATGTTGGTAGTTGTGTGTCGGGTTTATTGGTATAAAAAGTAAAGATACATTTTTTCCATTTATCAGGATTGAAAATAACAACTTTGCCACTTTCGTTGGTTTGTATTTGCTCGTAAATGTCAAAGGATTTTAAACTTTCAGATGCTTCTATATCAATGACTTCCAATGTAGCATATTTACTTGAGTCAAAATGATCAGATATTTTGACTGATGAAGTCACTCCAATTTCAATATTTTGCCAGCCAAAAGAATTTAAAATATGATCAAAGTAACCATCAAATATGAATTTTGTCATTCCGTTGGTATTTTTCCAAATATATAGCGGACAGTAACTGTTAAATAATTGGCCTTCAGACTTTTCAGAGATTAAATAAACTTTGAAAAACAAATCGTCGAATCCATCCATTAAATGACCTGTATTTTGGACACGCTGTCTAATGATATCCATGTCATAATCTGATGGTAATTTTATAGTGTATTGCATTGCTTGCATTGCAGTACCTCTTTTCTAATTAACTATTGACAGTATAAACGATTTATATCATGTTGAATAATACTTAAAAATGATATAATTATCATAAAAAGTGATAAGGTATTTTAAATGAATTTTAATGATATGAGCATTTTTGTGACAATCTATGAGACAAGATCAATAAACAAAAGTTCAAAGATCTTACAATATGCGCAATCTAATCTCAGTGCTAGATTGAAGGTGCTTGAAACTGAATTAGATACGAAATTATTTTACAGAAAATATAATGGTTTAATTCCGACAGAAAGTGGAGACTTATTTTATCAATTTTGTAAGGAAACTTCTAACAAGTTAGAGAAATTAAAAAAGAAATGTGAAACCTCGAAAATATCCATCTTAATTTCAGAATTGTTATTCAATCACGATATTAATAATTCGCAAACAATTGATTTGGATAAAAGTGAGATTAATATCCAAAAAACTTCGGATATACCAATCATCGCTCATCAGGAAGACTTTGATAAAATTTTTTGCTTTCAAAAAATTGAAAATTTAAAGCATTATGATGAGACTATCGGACATATTGAGTCAGTTTATGCTTGTTCGAGTATCATAAAGGCTAGTGAGGGAATGCCCATATTCGTTAATAAAGATGAAAATTGTCCTTTTAGAAAACAAAGCTTAATGAAGTTTGCTCATTTAAAATCAGTCGTAGAAATTGATTCTTTTGAAAACATTATCAACTTAGTTGAGAACGGGAAAGGAATCGCACTATTGCCTAAATGGTTAAATAAGAGAGAGAATATCAAGCCATACGACCAAGACATCGTTCTTATCCCATTTTATCAGTATGAAAAGCAGAACCAAAACAAGTAGACTATTTTAGAAGAAATACTAGTGCTAGAAAGAAAAAACGTTTGACAAATATTGTCAATACACTTATAATAAGTATACATATTATAAAGGGGTTGTTGTAATGGAATTTAGTTTCAGTTTAAGCATGAAAGCAGCAAAAGAAGATGTATGGTCCTACTATGAAAATATTGAAAAGTGGTATGAATGGGAAGAAGATTTAAACAATATTACATTAAATGGTGGATTTAAGACAGGTTCTTGTGGGATGATGGAACTCGAAGGAATGCCCCCAATGGAATATCAGCTGACACTTGTCAAGCCCTTTGAGGAATTTTGGGATAAAACAGCGACCCCGTTTGGAGATATCCTTTTTGGTCATCAGATCATTGAGAACGATGATGGCACTGTAAATGTCAAGCACACCGTAGCTTTAGATAGCAAAGATCAGCAACATTTGGAATTTTTAAGCCAAGTTTTCTCAGATGTTCCTCAATCTATTTTTATTTTAAAAAATTGTTTGGAAAAATAAGAATTCTTTACTTAGCTAGAGAATTTCAGATCGAAAGCAAACACCATTTGGAATGTTTGTCTTCGATCTGCAAGAAGCCTGAGGGCTTCTTTTTTGTATCAAAAAACGTTTACATCCTTAAAAGTTTTCATAAAATATTGACAAAAGGCGAATGTTCTTTTAGAATAATAGGAAATTAATAATCAACACCGAACGAAGTTTTTCAGAAAGAGGCGGGCACCTCTGACTGTGAAATGGACGGAACTCTGGAGAGACCATGAATGGCACCGAAGGGGCAAGGCGGTTTGGAACCGCTCAAACTCTCAGGTAAAAGGACAGAGCGAAGAGGCAGGGATTTCCCTACTCCAGCACATCCAGAGTACATGTTATGCATGTGCTTTTTCTTTTTCTCGGTGTGAAAAGGAGCTTATATCATGTTGGAAATATTGAATCAATTGGATTCTTTGGTTTGGGGTCCACCCCTGCTCATTTTGCTGGTTGGTACCGGTATCTATCTCAGTTTGCGTCTGGGCTTGCTACAGATTTTTCGGCTTCCGCGTGCCTTTCGGCTAATTTTTGTATCAGACGAGGAGCATCAGGGCGATGTCTCTAGCTTTGCGGCTCTTTGTACTGCTCTAGCTGCGACTGTGGGAACGGGAAATATCATCGGAGTGGCAACAGCTATTAAAACCGGTGGACCGGGCGCTCTCTTCTGGATGTGGGTAGCTGCTTTCTTTGGGATGGCGACAAAGTATGCCGAAGGCCTCTTGGCTATAAAGTACCGCCGCAAGGATGCTCACGGAGCCATGGCGGGTGGTCCCATGCACTATATCCTATTAGGAATGGGCGAGAAGTGGCGCCCGCTGGCCATCTTTTTTGCGATAGCTGGTATCTTGGTGGCTCTCTTGGGGATTGGGACCTTTACGCAGGTCAATTCCATCACAGAGGCCATGCAGAATACCATTCAGCTACCTCCAGCTGTGACAGCTTCTATCTTGGCTATTTTGGTGGCTCTGGTTATTTTCAGCGGCATTCAGTCTATCGCTCGAGTGTCGACCAAGGTTGTCCCTTTTATGGCGGCTATTTATATCTTGGGAACGGTGACTGTCTTGGCGGTCAATCTGGACCGTCTGCTGCCCACTCTCCAGCTGGTCTTTAGTTCAGCCTTTAGTCAGACGGCTGCTGTCGGTGGCTTTGCCGGTGCTACCATTCAGATGGCCATTCAAAACGGGGTCGCTCGTGGAGTTTTCTCCAATGAATCTGGTTTGGGTTCAGCACCCATTGCAGCGGCGGCAGCTCGGACCAAGGAACCGGTAGAACAGGGCTTGATTTCCATGACCGGAACCTTCATCGACACCCTGATTATTTGTAGCCTGACAGGATTAACGATTTTAATCACAGGGGTCTGGGATGGCAATCTCAATGGTGTGTCCCTGACTCAGGCAGCCTTTGCGACTGTTTTTGCTAATTTTGGTCCGGTCTTGCTTTCAGTCTTCCTAGTTCTGTTTGCCTTTACGACTATCTTGGGCTGGAACTACTATGGTGAGCGCTGTTTTGAATTTCTCTTTGGGGTGCGTTATATCCGTGTCTATCGTCTGCTCTTTGTCCTGATGATTGTCCTCGGTGGTTTTGTAGGATTGGAAGCTGTCTGGATTCTTGCAGATATTGTCAATGCCCTCATGGCTTTGCCAAACTTAATTGCTCTCCTAGCACTTTCTCCTATTGTCATCAGTGAAACAAAGAAATACTTTGACAAGCATCGAAAGAACTAATTTTCGCACATAAAAAAGCCTCTAGCTTTCCGTAATGATGGAAGTCTAGAGGTTTTTTGTTGAAATTAATAGCGTTTTTCTTTTGGCTAGCTGCTCATCTCGGCCACAGCTGTAAAGAGAACGTCAGTAGAAGAGTTGAGGGCTGTCTCGCAGGAGTCCTGAATGACACCGATAACGAAGCCGACGCTGACTACCTGCATGGCCAAATCATTGGAAATTCCAAAGAGGCTGCAAGCGACCGGAATGAGCAGGAGAGAACCGCCAGCTACGCTGGAGGCCCCGCAGGCAGAAATTGCCGCTACAATACTGAGAACTAGAGCCGTTCCAAAGTCAACCCGGATACCCAGCGTGTTGACAGCAGCCAAGGTCAGGGTGTTGATAGTGATGGCAGCTCCTGCCATGTTGATAGTGGCTCCCAGAGGAATAGAGACCGAGTAGGTCTCTGGATTGAGCCCCAGATCCCGACAGAGTTTCATATTGACGGGGATGTTTGCCGCAGAGCTGCGCGTGAAAAAGGCAGTCACGCCACTGACTCGCAAACAGCGCCAGACCAAGGGATAGGGATTTTTCCGCAGCATGATGAAGCTAATCAAAGGATTGATAATCAGAGCGACAATCAGCATGCTGGCTATCAAGGCCAGCAGCAGGATACCATAGCTTTTTAGAGCCTGGAAACCTTTGCCGGAAATGGTCGTGTAGACCAAGCCTAGAATACCAAGAGGTGCTAGATTGATAATCCACTCGACAATCTTAGAAGTGATATCTGCCAAGGTCTGCAACAGTTCCTTGCTGTGGTGGCTGGCTTCCCGCATGGCAATTCCAAAGATGACAGCCCAGGACAGGATACCAATGTAGTTAGCAGTGATGAGGGCATTGACGGGATTGTCCACCAGCTGAAGCAGAAGATTGCTGAGAACTTGTCCGATTCCATCTGGCGGAGAAACCTTTTGGGAGGACGAAGCCAACTCTATACTAATAGGAAAGAAGAAATTGACTAGGACTGCTACCAAGGCTGCCGCAAAGGTTCCCAGAAGGTAGAGCAAGATGACTTTTTTCATATTGCTCTTTTGTCCTTTTTGCTGCTGCGACAGGGCGTTTGCCACCAGAGCGAAGACGAGGAGTGGCGCGATAGCCTTGAGACCGCCAACGAAGATCTGGCCCAGAAGTCCAATGGCCTGTGCTTGGGGGAAGATGACAGCCAGTAGGACACCAAAGCCAATACCGATGGAAATCCGCTTGATTAGATTGGTTTTATTCCAAATGGTGATGAAGCGATGGACTATGTATGTTCCTTTCTTGTCTTAGATACTTATTTTATTATACGATAGAAAGGGAGTGAAAGCAATGCTAGGTCGGACTAACCATTCTATGTCCGCGCTGATTGGTCTTTGTGGTATAATGGTAGTAATCTTTTTGGAGGTAGCCTATGTCTAGGACCGGAAATGTCTTTTCCCGCTATATCCAGCAGTTTGACTGGAGCAAGATTGCAGATGACCTCTTTTCCAAGCTGGTCTCTTTACTTCTGCTTTTTATCTTATTTTACATCGTTAAGAAAATCCTGCATTTGTCAGTGACCAAAATCATTGCCCCCTCTCTCAAGCTATCCAAGCAGGATGTAGCCAGACAGAAAACTATTACCCGTCTCATTGAGAATCTGCTTAATTATGTCCTGTATTTTCTCTTGATTTACTGGGTTTTATCCATCTTGGGACTGCCGGTTTCCAGTCTTTTGGCTGGTGCGGGGATTGCCGGGGTGGCCATTGGGATGGGAGCCCAGGGCTTCCTGTCGGATCTGGTCAATGGCTTCTTTATCCTTCTCGAGCGACAGTTAGATGTCGGTGATAATGTTCGCCTGACTAACGGTCCTATCAACATCGCTGGAACGGTAATCAGTGTCGGGATTCGGACGACGCAGGTACGGGACGCGGACGGAACGCTTCATTTTGTGCCCAACCGCAATATCATGGTTGTCAGTAATTTGTCTCGAGGCGATATGCGTGTTCTGATTGACATTCCCATTTATGCCCAGACGGATTTGGACGAGATTTACCGCATCATTTCCAAGGTCAATGAAGAAGCCGTGCCAGAACATCCAGAGATTCTCAAGGAACCGAATATTTTGGGGCCACAGATGGCTTCAAATGGCCAGTTCAACTTCCGTATCAGTATGATAGTGCAGGGAGGCATGCAGATTTCTATTTACCATATCTTCTACCGTCTTTACCACGAGGCGCTTTTGCGAGAGGGGATTGAGCTTCCGACGCTTGGACCTCTTTCAAAAGGCAAGTAATTATTGATTAGAAAGGTCCATATGAATCAGCGAATTCAGCAGGAGATTGTCAGTGAGGACAATCTTGTTTACCGTTTAAAACGTCCTCTCCACAAGCAAGGTCTCTTTTGGGCAGCTCTGGTGTCTGGTATTATCATCTTTCTTCTGGCCTTGCTCAGCATTCTCCTCGTCATCACCACAATTGGCCTTATGGAGGAAAATGACCATCTCAAGTCTCTCACAGGCTTCCATAACTCGCCTTTAGAGTCCTATAACAGCCATGCTTTTGAGAAAACAGTTGAATTTTCAAATGGACTCAAGGTGACAGTTCATTCGGCAGTGGAAGACAGCAAGCGAATTATGAGCGATGAGTCAACAGGAGTAGCTGTCGTTGCAACCATCACGGTTGAAAATACTTCTAAAAAGCCCATTTTGGTCAGTCCTTATGACTTTGGACTTTATGACAAGAAGGAAAATGTTTATATTTTGGACGGCTCAACCTTTGACAATACACAAATCGGCACCAATCTGGCGCCAGGCAAGTCTATCCGCTTTGACTTGGTATTTGACGGGGAAGGCGGCGATGAGGATACCTATACCGTAACCTACGACAATGCTAAGTGGCAAAAGGAGAAAAGCAAGCCAAAGCAAGAGAAAAAGAAGGAGCAGTAGGGAAAATTATCCTATTACTCTAATACCTTTGCTACTTTCCGCACCTAGATTTGAAAGTGGAGGCAGCAAATGTTATAGATGAAAGAGGATTTGAGACAAAAGTTTCAAATCTTTTTCTTGACCCTGACCTTAGGGGAGGGTGTATACTGGTGAAAATTAGAAAAGGAGATTACCATGAAAATCAATATGATTCGTTCAGATAAGGTTTATCAAGAGCTGCTTGAACTGCCCTTGGAAAAGAGAGAGGGATGTTTTCGAGCTAAATTGTTAGCGCCTTTTGCTCCCAAATACCAAACTCAGCACATTCCTTTAAAAGCGAAGTATCCCGGAGGATTTGATGCTCTATTCCTACTTGGCTTTATGAATCAGCTACCCAGCACTCTGTCAGAAAAGGATAGACCGGCTATCGATGCTCTGAGCTCTGATCAACTCTGGCAAGATTGCCAGACTACCATCAAGAGGAGCATCAGTCTTTTCGAGCAGGCTGGCTATGACTTAGAGGTTGAGGCTTACTATTTTACTATTTTATTGGGCAATCCAGAAAAACCTATGCTCCAGCTCAATAAAGGTTACAGCGGAGATGGTGGAATCCCGGGCTACCTCATGCTTAGTCTACTACCAAATGATTATACTTTGCCACGTGTGAAGGCGGCGCTAGCCCACGAGTGCAATCATAATGTCCGCTTCCAATTTATCAAATGGAACCAGCAGACGACATTGGCAGACTGGGTAGTTAGTGAAGGATTGGCAGAGTTTTTTGCAGCTGAACTCTATGGTAAGGATCTCATTGGACCTTGGGTCACTTCAACTAGTTCCGAGCAGTTGGAAGAGATTAAGCCTATCATCTCAAGTCAGCTTCAGCTAACTGGGATGGCGAAAATGGCTCCTTATCTCTACGGTGATGAAATCGCTGAGATTCAAGGTCAAATACCAGTTGGAATGCCCTATGCTGCAGGCTATGCTTATGGCTATCATCTGATACAAGCTTATCTGAAAAAGACTGGCAAGAGCATTATTGAGGCTACGGTGACACCGACAGAAGAAATTTTAGAGGCGACTAAAGACTTTTGGAAATGACACTTTTGCTTGAAAATCTGTCAAAACTTGATATAATGTAGGTGATTTCTGGAGGTATCAGTATGCATTATAAAAGAATTGAATTAAAAGTCACAAATCAAGGTATCCTCGAGCGCAAGATTTTTCAAGGTGTCAAAATTTTCAGCCGCAGCAAGCTGTCCAAAGATCAGAAAAGCATTCTGACGCAGAAGATTTACCTGACACCGAAGCAAAACATTGTTTACTATCAGCGAACAGATGTCAACTATGACCAGAACTGGCATCATAATAAGGACTATTACGAACTAGCTTATGACCAGTTGGACAGAGAAACTGTCTTTAAGGTTTGTCAAGATTTTGATGAACTAAGTCCTTTTCTGGAGAATGAGCTGCTGGAGAAGCTAAAAGAAAAGCAGTCAGCGGGCAAGTTTTTTGAAAAATTAGATATATAAAAATCCGACCGCTTTTATAAGCAGTCGGATTTTTTGAGTTCTTGTTTTGATTTTTTTAGACCACACCTTAGGTAATTATAGCATTAGCTACGTTTTCGAAGGCAGCGATATTAGCACCAGCCAGATAGTCTTTGCTAAGTCCGTAAGTTTCAGCGGTAGTTTTAGCTGTGTTGAGGATGTTGGTCATGATGTCCTTGAGACGGGCAGAGTATACTGGCATCTATTCATCTGGTAAGAGAGATTTTATCATCCAGATATTCATAGCTGGGTGGCCGGCAGCGTTAGAAATTGGTTTTTGCAGTGATATAAAACCATAGTGCTGATAGACGGCCACGGCCGTAGCCAGTTCAGTAGTGGTTTCTAGATAAAGCTGTTCATAACCTGCTAGGCGGGCTTCTTGGAATATCTGCTTTATCAGCCGACTGGAATAACCTTTGCCACGACTGTTTTTAGTGACATACAGTTTTTGTAATTCAGCAATCTTATCAGACACAGGTGCAAAGCCACCACAGCCAACAAGCTGTCCTTCATCTTCCAGAACAAAGTAAGCTGCCCTCTCTTGCTGTTGATAGTAGTCGGCCAAATGATCTAGATGAGAATCAAAGTAGACAGTTCCTGGTTTGTCAAGTCCGAATTCTTCTAGGCTGGCTCGAATGAGCTGCGCTACAGCTGGATTGTCTCTCACTTCCATTGGCCGTAAGTTCATCATTTGTCCTCCGATAGGATGTATCGACTAGTTAAACAATACCTTGGGCAATCATAGCGTTGGCTACGTTTTCGAAGGCAGCGATATTTGCCCCTGCAAGGTAGTCTTTGCCAAGTCCGTAAGTCTCAGCGGTAGTTTTAGCTGTGTTGAAGATGTTGGTCATGATATCTTTAAGACGTCCGTCAACTTCTTCGCGAGTCCATGACAGACGAAGGCTGTTTTGGCTCATTTCCAGAGCAGATACAGCTACACCACCAGCATTGGCAGCTTTGGCAGGTCCGTAGAAGATACCATTTTCTTTATAGACTGCGATAGCATCCAGGTCGCTCGGCATGTTGGCGCCTTCAGATACACAGATAACTCCTTGAGCTACCAAACGTTTAGCTGCGTCACCATTGATTTCGTTTTGAGTCGCACATGGAAGAGCGATGTCGTAGTTCCCAGCGTAAGTCCATACAGAACCTTCATGGTAAGTAGCACTTGCTTTCTCAGCTGCATACTCAGTCAAACGAGCACGTCGTTTTTCTTTAACATCAACCAAAAGATCAAAGTCAATACCGTTTTCATCGATAACATAACCGTTTGAGTCAGATACAGAGATAACAGTTGCACCAAGCTCAGTTGCTTTTTGGAGAGCGTATTGAGCTACGTTACCAGAACCGGAAATAACCACCTTCTTGCCAGCAAAGCTGTTACCATTAGCTTTCAGCATTTCTTCAGTGTAGTAAACCAAGCCGTAACCAGTTGCTTCTGGACGGATCAAGCTGCCGCCAAATCCAAGAGGTTTACCAGTCAAGACACCCGCATCGAATTGGTTAAGGCGTTTGTATTGGCCATAGAGGTAGCCGATTTCACGTCCGCCAACACCGATATCACCAGCTGGGACATCAAGAGATGGGCCGATGTATTTTTGCAATTCAGTCATAAAGCTTTGGCAGAAGCGCATCACTTCAGCATCAGTCTTACCTTTGGGAT
>CAUSOG010000004.1:0-110584 GCA_963533195.1 uncultured Streptococcus sp.
GAGGCACTTATGGATGAATTTTAGATTTGTTGCACTTTTTATTGCAATTTATCATTTGAAAAAACGGAGCAATCGTGTTAGAATAGACCTAGTAATTTTTAAAGGATAGAGGTGTTATCGTGGCTTTTGGAGATAACGGACAACGCAAAAAAACAGGATTTGAAAAATTGACGATGCTGGTCGTGATTATCATGCTCATCGTGACAGTTGGAGCAATCTTTGCTTCCGCTCTCAGCGCAATCTTTTAATCCAAACGCTTCAGGGCGTTTTTTTAGACTAGAAAAAGAGAATAGAAAAAATGAGTATGTTTTTAGATACGGCCAAGATTCAAGTTAAGGCTGGCAATGGTGGCGATGGCATGGTGGCCTTTCGCCGTGAAAAATATGTTCCTAATGGCGGACCTTGGGGCGGCGATGGCGGTCGTGGTGGCAATGTTGTTTTTGTCGTAGACGAGGGTCTTCGTACCCTGATGGATTTTCGTTACAATCGCCATTTCAAAGCTCAGTCTGGTGAAAAGGGCATGACTAAGGGCATGCATGGCCGAGGGGCTGAGGACTTGATTGTTCGAGTGCCACAGGGGACGACGGTTCGTGATGCTGAGACTGGCAAGGTACTGACAGACTTGGTAGAAAATGGCCAAGAATTTATCGTGGCGCGTGGTGGCCGAGGCGGTCGCGGAAATATCCGCTTTGCAACCCCTAAAAATCCTGCACCAGAGATTTCTGAGAATGGAGAACCAGGTCAAGAACGGGAGCTTCTGCTGGAGCTCAAGGTCCTAGCAGACGTTGGTCTAGTCGGATTCCCATCTGTTGGAAAATCCACTTTGCTCAGTGTTATCACAGCAGCTAAGCCTAAGATTGGTGCCTATCATTTTACAACCATCGTGCCCAATCTAGGCATGGTTCGCACTCACTCTGGAGAGTCCTTTGCAGTAGCAGATCTACCAGGTTTGATTGAGGGGGCCAGCCAAGGGGTTGGACTGGGAACCCAGTTTCTCCGTCATATTGAGCGGACACGGGTTATCCTGCATGTCATCGATATGTCAGCAAGTGAGGGACGTGACCCTTATGAGGACTATCTAGCTATCAATAAAGAGTTGGAATCCTACAATCTTCGTCTCATAGAGCGCCCGCAGATTATTGTCGCTAACAAGATGGACATGCCGGAAAGTGCTGAAAATCTCAAGGTATTCAAAGAGAAATTAGCGGCTAATTATGACGAATTTGCGGAACTACCGCAAATCTTCCCGATTTCTAGCTTGACCAAGCAGGGACTTGCGACCCTCTTGGATGCGACCGCAGAATTACTGGATATGACGCCAGAGTTCTTGCTTTACGATGAGTCTGAAATGGAAGAAGAAGCTTACTATGGCTTTGACGAAGAAGCACCAGCCTTTGAAATTTCTCGTGATGATGATGCGACTTGGGTGCTGTCAGGTGACAAGCTGGAGAAACTCTTTAATATGACCAACTTTGACCGCGATGAAGCAGTCATGAAATTTGCTCGTCAGCTTCGTGGTATGGGAGTTGATGAAGCCCTTCGCGCTCGCGGAGCCAAGGATGGAGATCTGGTTCGCATCGGCAAGTTCGAGTTTGAATTCGTTGACTAAGGAGGCTTGCAATGGGTGATAAACCAATATCCTTCCGCGATGAAAATGGAAATTTTGTCTCTGCAGCCGACGTCTGGAATGCAGAAAAGCTAGAAGAGCTCTTTAATAAACTCAATCCCAAGCGCAAGCTGCGTCTGGAAAGAGAAGCATTAGCGAAAGCAGAAGAGGAATAAGATAAAAAGCAGCTGAGCAGGAAATAATCCTACTCAGCTGCTTTTTTGTGCTAAAGATGTATTCGTTAAGGTGATTAATTTTTGTTTTAAGCAAAGATTTTAGGACTGACTGCTTTTATTCGAGGGAGAGCAGCTAGGCAGACACCTAGAACGATAAGCTTGTCTGCATAATCAGTCAGTATTTGGACGAGGACGATACTAAGGACGGGGTTGACTCCCATTCCCCGCAGGGCTTGGACGATGAGACTGGATCCGCTGGATGTTATGCCTCCGAAAAGCAGGACAGTGATTGCAGAGGCTACTAGGGTACCCGGAAGGGCTACCAAAAGGGTTTTCCAGAGAAGACTGAGCTTTAAGCTTCCTTTTTCTTTAAAAAACCAAGCTGCTGAAAGAGCAATGATGATAGCGACTGGCGAGTAGTAGAGAGAAAAGATATCGGTTGTCATCCAGCCAATGAGGGCGCTGAGAAAGGCAACGCCAGCCCCAGCAAGAGGCCCTAAGGTCAAGCTAGCTAGAATCGTTCCAAAGGTATCTAGATAGATAGGTAATTTCAGAAAAAGTGCAATATTAGCTCCCACGTAGTTAAGAGCGATACAGATAGACAAGAAGCTTAGGATAAGGGGTGTTGATTTTTTCATGATAAAGTTTTCCTCATAAAAGTGATGATAGGTCTTGAGCAATCGTTTCCTTAGGCTGATTCAGGAGGATAGCTAAGAAGTCTTGGAAGAAGAGTGAGGGACTGACTTGAGTTGCAATATAGGCATTGGCTGGTTGATGATAGAAGTCATAAGCATCAACCACGGTCTGTCCAAGAGCAATGCCTTCGGTCACGACTTCGACATAGGAGTCGAAGCCCGTACAAAGGTCTTCATGCAGAAAATGAGCAATAGCCAGCGGATCATTGATAACACAGCCGATGATATGCTCGTATTCCCAGTGAAAGTCCCAGTAGAAACGTGTGATAAGGCCGACAAATTCAGCTACTTCTGGCTGCAGGAAACGCATGTACTCTAACAGATTAGGGTTGAGGACGATGGCGCGTGTGACATCCAGTCCCACCATCTCGATTTTTCGGCCTAACTTTTGATAGACAAATTGAGCGGCGTGTGGGTCACACCAGTAGTTATACTCGGCTACAGGTGAGCAGTTGCCATGAGATTTGTAGCTACCGCCCATGCTGACAAAGCGTTTGATATGTTTTCCAATTTGGGGATTTTGCTTTATAGCCAGTGCTAGATTAGTCAATGGTCCTAAGGTGATAAGGGAAGTGTCCTGAGCTTTCTGGAAATAGGTAGCCAGAAATTCAGAAGCTTTCTGAGGCTGGGGCTGACAATTGCTTGTTCGATTGATTCTGCTCTCGCCTAAACCATCCATACCGTGGGTATCCTGGGCTGAAACGAAATCGCGGACTAGAGGCTTGTCTGCACCTGCATAGACTGGGATATCTAACCGGTTCAGTCTTTCTAATATTTTAAAGGCATTTTCAATACCAAGGTCTACTGGGACATTTCCAGCGACGATGGTCAGTGCTACTACTTCTAGATTGGGATGTTGAATGGCATAGATTAGGGCTAGACTATCATCTATACCAGGGTCGCAGTCGATGATGACTTTTCTTTTCATGAGTTCTCCTTTGCCTATATAAAAATGAGGTTGAGACAATCGGTCCCAACCTCTTAACTGCCTGCCTAATCGAGGAGACAGCAAAAAAACTATGCGCAAGACATTTTATATACAATATAAAGGCACTTAGTTTTTTATTCTGGGAAGTTTTCGAACCAGTCCAAAACCGAGGTTTTGATTTCTCTATTTTTCTATCATAAATAAAAATAAGGAAAAAGTCAATGGGAGTAAGCCTAACATGGCCACCCCCATCTTTTTATGGTATAATGAAAAAAATAAGTAGGAGAAGTGATAATTATGGCAAAAACGATTCATACAGATAAAGCACCAGCAGCGATTGGACCTTATGTTCAAGGAAAAATTGTCGGCAATCTCTTGTTTGCGAGTGGGCAGATTCCCCTGTCTCCTGAAACTGGAGAAATCATCGGGGCGACTATTGAAGAGCAGACCCAGCAGGTGCTGAAAAATGTTTCAGCCATTTTAGAAGCCGCTGGCACAGACTTTGATCATGTGGTCAAGGCTACTTGCTTCTTGAGTGATATCAATGATTTTGTGGCTTTTAATGAGGTTTACAAGACTGCTTTTACAGAAGCATTTCCAGCTCGGTCGGCAGTAGAAGTGGCTCGCCTGCCTAAAGATGTGAAAATTGAGATTGAGGTTATTGCCGAGATTCTCTAAAAAAGAGCAGGGGAAAACAGCTCTTTGACGGATTCTATCTGATGAAAGGATTATAATGTCTGAAAAGAAGATTAAACTTGTCATTGTGACTGGAATGAGCGGAGCAGGGAAAACCGTAGCCATCCAGTCCTTTGAAGACTTAGGTTATTTTACCATTGATAATATGCCGCCAACTCTGGTGCCGAAGTTCTTGCAGTTGGTCGAAGGAACCACGGACAATGATAAATTGGCTCTGGTTGTCGATATGCGCAGCCGTTCCTTCTTTATGCAAATCCAGCCTGTTTTGGATGAATTAGAGCAAAATGAGAACATTGATTTCAAGATTCTTTTCCTAGATGCGGCGGATAAGGAGCTAGTGGCTCGTTATAAGGAAACGCGTCGCAGTCATCCGCTGGCAGCTGATGGTCGGATTTTAGATGGGATTAAACTGGAGCGCGAACTCTTAGCCCCTCTGAAGAATCTCAGCCAAAATGTTGTAGACACAACTGATTTGACACCACGGGAGCTGAGAAAGACTATCTCTGAGCAATTTTCAAATCAGGACGAGATGCACAGTTTCCGTATTGAGGTCATGAGTTTTGGTTTCAAATACGGTCTGCCTTTGGATGCAGACTTGGTCTTTGATGTGCGCTTTCTGCCTAATCCCTACTATAAACCTGAGCTGCGCAATCAGACAGGCTTGGACAAGGACGTCTTTGATTATGTCATGAACCATGCCGAGTCAGAAGAATTTTACCAGCATCTGCTGGGCTTGATTGAGCCGATTTTGCCAGGCTATCAGAAGGAAGGCAAGTCCATCCTGACTATCGCAGTGGGCTGTACGGGTGGTCAGCACCGCAGTGTAGCCTTTGCTCAGCGCTTAGCAGATGATTTGGCTATAAATTGGCCGGTCAATGCCAGTCACCGCGACAAAAACCGTCGGAAAGAAACGGTGAACCGCTCATGAGGAAGCCAAGAATTACAGTCATCGGCGGTGGAACAGGAATTTCAGTTATTTTAGACAGCCTACGTAAAAAGGACGTAGAAATTACAGCCATTGTCACAGTAGCAGACGATGGTGGCAGTTCTGGTGAACTGCGGAAAAACATCCAGCAGCTGACTCCGCCGGGTGATTTGCGAAATGTCCTAGTAGCTATGTCTGACATGCCAAAGTTTTACGAGAAGGTCTTCCAGTATCGCTTTGCTGAGGGAGATGGTGTTCTAGCGGGACATCCCTTGGGCAATCTGATTATTGCAGGTATTTCCGAAATGCAGGGCTCAACCTATAATGCCATGCAGCTTTTGACCAAGTTTTTCCATACGACAGGAAAAATCTACCCTTCTAGTGACACCCCTCTGACTCTGCATGCTGTGTTTACAGATGGGACAGAAGTTGTCGGTGAAAGCAATCTGACCAGTAAGAGCGGAATGATTGAGCGGGTCTATGTGACCAATACCTATGATGACAAGAAGCCTGCTGCCAGTAAAAAGGTGGTTGAGAGCATCTTAGAAAGCGATATGGTGGTCCTAGGACCGGGTTCTCTATTTACCTCTATCTTGCCTAACCTCGTTATTGAGGAAATTGGCCAAGCTCTTCTAGACACCAAGGCAGAAGTGGCCTATGTCTGCAATATCATGACCCAGCGAGGCGAAACAGAGCATTTTTCAGACAGCGATCATGTCCAAGTTCTGCACCGTCATTTAGGCAGGAAGTTTGTAGATACAGTCTTGGTCAATATCGAACCTGTCCCTCATGAGTACATGGACAGTAACCAGTTTGACGAATATCTGGTACAGGTGGAGCATGATTTTCAGGGCTTGCAGGAGCAAGTTCCGCGCGTTATTTCTTCTAACTTTCTGCGTTTGGAAAATGGCGGAGCGTTCCATGATGGTGAGCTGGTCGTTGACGAATTAATGCAGATTATACAGGTACGCAAATGAGTTTTACAGTAAAAGTAAAAGAAGAACTGCTGAGTCTGGCAAGCAGAGATAAAAATGAGCTGTCAGCCATGATCAAGATGTCTGGCAGTCTGGGTTTGGCCAGCAGTGGTTTGACCCTGTCTGTCACAACAGAAAATGCCAAGATTGCCCGCCATCTCTATGAGTTGCTGTCGGACCTTTATCAGGTCAAGTCAGAAATCCGCCACCATCAGAAGACCAATCTGCGCAAGAATCGCGTTTATACAGTATTTCTAGATCAGAAAGTGGAAAAAATCCTTTCTGATCTGCACTTGGCTGACTCTTTTTTTGGTATCGAGGCAGGGATTGACCAGGCCATTTTGTCAGATGACGAAGCCAGTCGGGCCTACCTCCGGGGAGCCTTTCTCTCAAATGGCAGCATGCGGGAGCCAGACTCAGGCAAGTACCAGCTGGAAATCCTGTCCGTTTATCTGGATCATGCTGAGGATTTAGCTGCCTTGATGCGCCGTTTTCTGCTAGATGCCAAGACCATTGAGCGCAAGAAGGGGGCTGTTACTTATCTGCAGCGGGCTGAGGATATCATGGATTTTCTCATTGTTATCGGTGCTATGGAAGCCATGGCTGAGTTTGAATCTCTTAAGCTCATGCGAGAAGCGCGCAATGACCTCAATCGCGCTAATAATGCGGAGACAGCCAACATCGCCCGTACGGTCACAGCCAGTATGAAAACCATCAACAATATTGCCAAAATCAGCGATAATATTGGCATTGAGAGTCTACCTGTAGACCTACAGGAGGTTGCCCAGCTTCGTATCCAGCATCCGGACTACTCCATCCAGCAGCTAGCTGATAGTCTGAGCCAGCCACTGACTAAGAGCGGTGTCAATCATCGCTTGAGAAAAATCAATAAAATCGCAGATGAATTATAAAAGCTGCTGAGCTTGAGCTCGGCAGCTGTTTTTTATAGGCTTGTAGAATGTTTGGGTTGGACTTTTTGCTCAGGATAGATATGGTTAATGGCATTGTTGACAGCAGTAGGTGCCTCACCCAGCCCAGTCGCAATTAGGTCAATCTTACCCTCGTAGCTGCAGCAGTCTCCAGCTGCATAGATACCTGGCACGGAAGTTTCTTGCTTGCTGTTGACCAAAATCTTGTGACGGTTGAGCTCCAAACCCCAATCTTTGAGATTGCCGACAGAGGATTTAAAACCGTAGTTGACAAAGAGATGATCCAGAGGCAGAAGCTGACTTTCCTCTCCCTTGACTTGGCTGATTTCCAAGTGGGTAATCTTGCCATTTTCGCCGACCAATCGACTGGGTACAAATGGTGTCTTAATCTCAACACTAGAAGCCTTTAGTTCTTCTACACTATGCTCTAAAGCCCGGAAGTTGTCCCGACGATGAACCAGACTGGTTTCCGCAATCTTTTCAAAAGCAAGCGCCCAGTCAACAGCCGAGTCGCCGCCGCCCAGAACAACAACCTTTTTGCCAGCGTACTGGCTGATGTTTGACACATGATAGTGGAAGTTGCTGTAGTTTTCAGCATCGTCTAGCTCCAAAGCTCTCGGTTTGAAAGCGCCGCCTCCCATGGCGATGATAATGGTTTTGGTCTGATGCTGGGCTTGAGAAGTCGTGATGGTGAAGCCATCATCAGATTTAACGATATCCAGAACCGTTTCATTGAGGCAAATCTCAGTCTGGAAAGTTTCCAGCTGCTCAATCAGACGCTGAGTCAGCTCTTCGCCGCTTAGATTGGTAAAGCCTGGTACATCCAGAATCTTCTTCTCTGGATAGAGAATGGCCGGCTGACCACCCAGCTGAGGCAGGGAATCAATGATTTTAACCTTGGCTTGGCGCAGATGAGCGTAAAAAGCTGCGAACAAACCAACTGGACCGCCGCCGACAATCGTAATATCATACAGTTCAGACATAATCTTCCTCAATCTTTTTAAAATAAACTAGCATTATTGTACCACAAAAAGGGGTTGAAATGTAAGCAAATGTTTCGAAGACATCTTAAAAGCCCCATCAGGGACTTAAAATTAGATTGCAAATAAATCATTGAGGTTTTCAGCCAGCGTTGGGTGGGTGAAGATTTGCTTGCTCAAGTAGGTGTAAGGAATCTTATTATCCATGGCTACAGTCAGGATATTGATAATTTCCTGTGCCCCTGCTGAGAAGATAGTCGCTCCCACGATTTCCTTGGTTTCAGTATTGACAACAGCCTTGAAGGCACCGCGTAAGTCAGCATTGACATGTCCGCGAGGCATTGCTGCGACTGGAATCTCCTTAACTGCAATCGGCAGTCCTTGTTCTTGGGCTTCCTTTTCTGTCAGTCCGATTTGAGCCAAAGGCGGTGTGATGAACATGCTGGTAGGGACGTTTTTACGGTCTTCCAGTGTGTAGCTGCCATCCCCAGCCAGATAGCTATAAAGGATACGGAAGTCATCCAGTGAGATATAAGTGAACTGGAGACCGCCATTGACATCGCCCGCTGCAAAAATGCCGGGTACAGATGTTTCCAAGTGCTTGTTGACCTTGATAGCTCCGCGCTCTGTCAGCTCGATATCTGTATTTTCCAACTGCAGTGGCTCAACATTCGGCTTGCGGCCAGTAGCATAGAGCAGGGCATCAAAGCGGAATTCTCCATCCTCTGTCACAACCACAACTTCAGCACCATCATTTTTAATCTGCTTGGTTTGCACATTTTGCAGGAGCTGGATTCCGTCTTCTTCCATGTATTGCTTAGCTAGAGCAGCGATAGAAGGCTCTACTCGAGGGAGAAAGACAGGAGCAGCATCCAGCACAGTTACTTGACTGCCCATTTTGTTGTAGAGTCCGGCAAATTCTAGGCCGATGTTACCGCCACCCAGAACTCCTAAACGTTTAGGAAGTTCCTTCAGATTTTGAATGCCAGTTGAGTCATAGACATGTTCGGTCTCAGTCAGTCCTGGAATTGGCAGGACATTGGAAACTGCACCGGTATTGATGACAATAGTCTCAGCAGTCAGTTCCTCTTTCTCATCGCCAGCTGTGATTTCGATGACTTTATTGGAAAGGAAATGAGCTTCCGCATCGATGATGTCGACTCCAGCGCCACTGATTGCTGCGTAGTTCTTGCCGTTGAGACGGCTGGTTACAGCGTTCTTTTCAGCCATGACTTGGTCGAAAGCCAGGCCTTTTTCAGCTGCGACAAGCAGGGTCTTGGTTGGGATGCAGGCGATATTGATACAGGTTCCCCCGTACATAGCCTTGCTTCGCTCAATCAAAGCAACTTTTTTTCCTTGGGCCGCCATTTTGGCTGCCAATGTTTTACCGGCCTTGCCAAAGCCGATGATAATTAAATCATAGGTTAACATAATTTACCTCCATTTTTCAAAAAGATTGTATCACATCTAGTCAGAAATTGCTGATTTCTGCTACGCTTTTTTTCTTCAGTATTTTTACTCACACTTTTTATACAAACTGTCCATTTTTGAGCAAGATTTTCGCAGTTCAAGTCAGTTTGTGTTATACTGATTTTCATTATTTATTTTAGGGGGATAAAATGTCTATTATTACTCTGATTTTGGCAAGCTTGGTTGCCTTGGAATTTTTCTACATCCTATACTTAGAGACCATTGCGACGACTTCAGCGACAACAGCTCGGGTTTTCGGCATGTCGCAAGAGGAGTTGGAGCGGCAGTCGGTCAATACACTTTTCAAAAACCAAGGAGTTTATAACGGATTGATAGCTGTTTTGGTCTTGATTGCGGCCTTTGTACAGACTAGTCCGGTTTGGCTGGGAATTTTTATGGTTTATATCATCTTGGTGGCAGCATACGGTGCAGTGACCAGTGACCCTAAAATCCTGTTCAAGCAGGGAGGACTGGCTATGCTGACCCTACTTAGTTTATTTTTCTAAAATAGAGTGAGGAAAATTGATTTCCCACTCTTTTTTTATATAATGATTGACTTTTTTATTAGACAAGTGTAGAATAAAAATAGAAATAGCATTATTTAGAAAGCGCGTAGGAACGATGAAAAGATCTATTAAACGTTTGCCAGATGGGGAATTTACTATTTTAAAAGTAATTTGGCAGCTGCCTACCCCAACGACCTCTGCCCGTATAATGGAAAAGCTAGGACCAGACAATCACTGGAAGCCCCAGACTTTGCTGACAGTCTTGGCACGCTTGACTGAAAAGGGCTTTTTAGAAAGTGTCCGCAAGGGGCGTGAAAGGCAGTATACAGCCTTGATCTCAGAAGATGAGTATCTCGAAGTTGAGGCTTCGGATTTCTTGAAGCGTCACAGCGGCCGTTCTATGGGCGGGTTTGTCAAAACACTCTTTTCTTCTAACTCCTTTTCGGAAAATGAATTGGATGAGCTGCGCAGTCTGCTCAACCAAAGAAAGTAGAATGGAGGGATAAGCATGAAACAATTCCTTCTTTCTTTTCTTCTGACCAGTTTGTCGACATCCATTTTGGTGCTTTTGCTTAGTCTGCTTTTTACGGCCTTTAAGACTAAGATTTCGGTCAGAGTGAAGTATTTTATTTGGTTTTTGATATTGCTGAGTTTTCTGTTTCCGTTCCGTCCTCAGTTCGGCTCAGGCCTGATTCGGCTGAATACAGGATCGGTAGTTCAGACAGCAGTGACTGCTACCCAGACAGGTGGAGCTCAGGGTGCTTCTCCAGCAGTTGAAAAAGCTGCCCAGACAAATTTATGGGAGGCTTTTCTGGGTCTGCCTTGGTTTGAAATTCTCTTTGCCATCTGGCTGATTGGCTTTGTCTTTAGTGTAGGAAGATACGCTTATTCTTATATTCGCTTCAGAAAGATGCTGAAGCGCTGGGGCACAGAGTTTCAGGACGAAGAAGCGATGGCTCAGCTGCGGGCTGTTCAGCAGGAGATGGGAGTTAAGGGCCAGATTCGTCTGCTCCACTATACTATGTCCCAAAGTCCTATGCTGCTAGGTTTCAGAGATATTTTAATCGTGCTGCCAGAACTTGACTACACAGAAGAAGAGCTGCAGCTGATTTTTAAGCATGAACTGACTCACTATAAGCACCGCGATGTTTTAGTTAATCTTTTGGGGATTTTTGCCAAGAGTCTGCACTGGTTTAATCCGGTTGTTCGCTTTGCCTGCCGTGAAACCCAGGAAGCAGGAGAAATGTACTGTGACTACGATGTTCTGAGCTGTAGAGATACAGAGTATCGGACGTTCTACGGTGAAACGATTTTGACCATGATAGACCGCAGTAAGAAGACCCCAATTGCTCTGACGACCTGCTTTTACTCTGACAAGTTTAATCTCAAGCGGCGGATTGTCGGTATTATGGATAATCGCCTGCCTAAAAGGTTTCTGTCTGCTGCTTTTGTAGTGGCCGTTCCTCTCCTTTTGCTCCTGACTAGCTCGGTCTTTGCTCTAGAAAGTCCAGCTGCCCAACAAAGCAGACCTGTGGCAGGGAAAAAGCAGTCTCAAGGGTTCAGTCAGCGTCAGGCTCTAGCGTCCGTCTTAAAAGAGCTGTCTCTTTCTGAAAAGGATATTAAAGATTTACAAATTTCGCGTGAGAAAGACACCTATAAAATTCGCTTCTCGCACGGGCAAACAGCTCATGAAACCATTGTCAATGCTAAGGATGGAAAACTAATCCAATCCAAGCAGCATACCATTGTCGAAAAGACGGTAACGGTTGAAAAAGAAGCCAGTCCATCCTCGTCTGCTGCATCAACTCCAGCTGATAACAGCTCTACTGCAGGTGCAGGAAATAAGGGAGCAGCGGGCTCTACTGGAGCTAGTACAGCGACAGTTCAAACTCCGACTCAGAACAGTTCCTCTCATACGACAGACACCGATGATCCGGACGATGATGATGACCATGATGACGATTAAATAAAGGATTCTGCCAGTTTAAGTTTCTTAAAAGCTTAGACTGGTAGAATTTTATTATCTTCTCAAAGGGGGATTTGGAAATCCTCCAAGAGCAGTTAGTCATCAGTTTATCTTTATTTTAGGACGATTTTGCTTACAGTCTATATTTCGTTTTCTAATGCTAAAAAAACTGAAAGATTATTTATCTTTTTTCTTGACATTCACAAACGACAATTGTAGAATATACTTATAAACTACATTTGTAGAATGTTTTTGAAATATACTGCTTGGAAAGGAGAAGAAAGCAAAGCTTATCCAGACGCTTGTAGGATGCAGAGCGGAAGCTCTATTTCTTTTAAAAGTACAAACTACATTTGTAGAATCAAAGGAGAATTCAAATGAAACAAAAGCAAATCCAAACAAACTTCCAACGAATCGAAACGAAGTATATTCTTGACCGAGCAATGCTAGCTCGTCTTGAGGCTGACATGAGACCTTACCTCACCGCAGATGATTATGCGACTTCAACCATTTCCAATGTGTATTTTGATAATGATGAGTTCCAGATGATTCAGGATTCCATTGCCAGAAAAGGTGGTCGCGAAAAGATGCGGATGCGCACTTATGCTGAGCAGCCGAATGATGATAGTCAAGTTTTCTTAGAAATCAAGAAGAAACGTGATGAAGTAGGCTTCAAATACCGTTTGGTTTCGAATCCGTTCTCTGTGACCAACTATATTGTGAACGGTGTGGCAGACCATACTATTTCTGATGATCGGGTCAAGGCAGAAGTGGAGCAGTTGCAGGAGCGCTATATAGACTTGAAGCCAAAAATGGTGATTAGCTATGACCGCTACTCTATGAGAGGCTTGGAAGATAAAAAAGTCCGTGTGACAGTTGATTCCAACATCCGCTACCGTGATTATGATGTAGACTTGGCTTTAGGCCGCTATGGACTGCCCTTGCTGGATGACGACAAGGTAATTATGGAAATCAAGGTTCCTGGTCAATATCCTCAGTGGTTGGCTGATATTCTGAATAAATACGGTCTTGAAGACCAGTCCTTTTCAAAATACGGCAATGCCTACCTGAAAACTAAAGAAAGGCTGACTCAAACAGTCAAGGCCTAAGGAGGTAGTTTATGCTCAATCAGTTATTTAACAGTATCTACTCCTCTACGGAAGTCAAGATAAATCCTTTAGCATTGATTTTTTCACTAGCAACTAGTGTGGTTTTAGGAATTATCTTGGCCAAGGTCTATAAGCGCCAAACCATTTATACCAAGGAATTTGTCGTCACTCTCTCCCTTTTGCCAGCCATTATTTCCATTATCATCTTCTTGGTTAATGGAAATTTGGGTACCAGTGTCGCCGTAGCAGGGACTTTCAGTTTGATTCGCTTCCGGTCGGCCGCAGGTGGCTCCAAGGAGCTCTTAGCTATCTTTATGGCGACGGCTATCGGGATTACAACAGGAATGGGATTTGTAGCACTGGGAATTGTCTTTACTCTAGCTATTTCAGGCATCTGGATGCTCTTTGAAAAGATGAGCTTTACTTCAGTCAGTCCGACCAGACGTTATGTCCAGGTTCAGGTTCCAGCTGATTTTGACTACGAAGTACTCTTTGATGCTATCTTTGCAACGACTTGTAAATCAGCAGAACTGACCTCTCTCAAGTCGGCTGAAAAGAAGTCTATCAAGCTGGACTATGTTGTTGACTTGAATCCTGACATGAGCGACAGGGAGCTTATTCAGCAGTTCCTGTTCTACGATAAGGTTCAGGACATTTCCCTTTCCAAAGCCGCTAAAAAGCGCAAAACTCTATAAGCAGAAGAAGACCAGCTGCAGCAGAGCAGTTGGTTTTCTTGTTTGTATCATAAAAAGGAGCCCACATCATACTTACAGAAAATACTTGACACTCTTTTCTATATGTGGTATGATTATATAGATTTTGGACTTGAAGGGAGTGAAAAAAATGTCAAAAACAGTAGTACGCAAGAATGAATCACTTGATGATGCACTTCGTCGTTTCAAACGTGCGGTTACTAAAGCTGGTACTCTTCAAGAAACACGCAAACGTGAATTCTATGAAAAACCTTCTGTAAAACGCAAACGCAAATCAGAAGCAGCTCGTAAACGTAAAAAATTCTAATTGAACAAAAAAGCAGACTCCGGTCTGTTTTTTGTTTTAGCTCTTTGGAGAGAAGAGGATGATTATGAGCAACAGGAAAGAAAAAACACTGATTTTCATCAGTGAATTCTCTTTATTTTTTCTCAGCCAACAAAGCTTTGATTTCTTGCAGGACTTCCAATTCAGTTGGTCCAGCTGGCGCTTCTTCAGCTTCTTCCTTCTTCTTAGCAAGGCTTTGTGCTTTTTCAGCAGACTTGACGATGAAGAAGAGAACAGTACCGATTACCAAGAAGTTAATTACAGCGCTCAAGAAGTTACCATAAGCAATCCCGTTCCATTTCAATTGAGAAATTTGCTCCAAGTTTGCAGCTTTCAAAATTGGGTTGAGGAAGAGGGGAGTGATTACATCAGTAATCAATGAAGTGACGATTGCTCCAAAAGCGTTGGCGATGATCACACCGACTGCCAAATCAATCACGTTCCCGCGCAGCAAGAATTCTTTAAGATCCTTTAACATTCTTTCTTTCCTTTCAAGAATTTATTAATGAGATTATATTATAGCTTATTTATATGACATCTACAAGATATTTGCTTGTCAAATATTTTACATTTGCATCATTTTAGTATAAAATATAGAATGATATTCTATGATAAATTGGAGGTATTGTCTCTTGATTGATAAAGAAATCATTTCTGAAATTAAAAACAGCGTCAATATCGTTGATGTCATAGGAGAAACAGTGGCCTTGACTAAGGCTGGGCGGAATTTTCTGGGACTCTGTCCCTTTCATGGCGAAAAGACGCCCTCTTTTAACGTTGTAGAGGACAAGCAGTTTTATCACTGTTTTGGCTGCGGCAAGTCGGGCGATGTCTTCAAATTCATTGAGGATTATCGAGGCGTTTCCTTTATGGATGCTGTGCAGATTGTAGCAGAACGGGCAGGGATTCCTTTGGCTGTGGAGACAGCGGGCAATGACCGACCGAGACAAAGCCATCCGCATCAGGCGCTCTACGATATCCATACCGAGGCAGCGAAGTTTTATCATGCGGTCCTGATGACGACCAAGATGGGAGAGGAAGCGCGGGCTTATCTCTACCAGCGGGGTCTGACAGATGATGTTCTTAAGCATTTTCAAATCGGGCTGGCTCCTAATGAGGGGAATTATCTTCATAAGAGTATGGCTGGCAAATTTGATGAGAATACCATCATGAACTCAGGCCTCTTCAATCTGGCGGAGAATAATCTGGTCTATGATGCCTTTCAGAATCGGATTATGTTTCCCCTGACCAATGACAACGGGCAGGTTGTGGCTTTTTCCGGACGGATTTGGCAGCCAGCGGCTACTGACGGCCATCAAGCCAAGTACAAAAACAGTCGCAGCACCGCTATTTTCAATAAAAGCTACGAGCTTTATCATCTGGATAAGGCCAAGCCGGTTATCAAGAAGAGTCATGAGGTTTATCTGATGGAAGGCTTCATGGATGTGATTGCGGCTTATCGGGCCGGAATTGAAAATGCGGTTGCCTCGATGGGAACAGCTCTGACCCCTGAGCATGTCCAGCATCTGAGCAAGTATTGCAAGAAGATTATCCTGTCTTACGATGGAGATAGGGCAGGGCAGGCAGCGACTGCTAAGGCCTTGAATGAGCTGAGAGATATGACGGTGGAAATTGTTCGAATTCCGGATAATTTAGATCCCGATGAATTTCTAGCTAAAAATTCTGAGGAAGACTTGCAGCATTTGCTGAGCAAAACGCGAATAAGTAATGTGGAGTTTCTGCTGCATCATCTGAAACCAGATAATATTGAAAATCTGCAGGCTCAGATTGAGTTTGTAGAGAAGATGGCACCGATTATTGCGAAGACCAAGTCCATCACAGCGCAGAACTCCTATATATACATGCTGACTGAGTTGCTGCCGGACTTTGACTATCAGCAGGTGGAGCAGACGGTGAATAACAGCCGGCTGGCTGAGCGCTCTAGTCGCAGTCAGGAGGTGCCCACTCAGCAGTCTCAACCAGTCGTCATGCAGTTTTCGCCCTCAAATCGGCTGAGTCGTCTCATGAAGGCGGAAAATCATATTTTCCACCGCATGATGCATCATCCTTTGATTTTGAACCAATACCGGCTGAGAGAAGACTTTGTCTTTGACTCGGAGGAGTTACAGGCCTTGTATGAGATTTTGCTGGCAAATGGTGAGGTGACACCGCAGGATTTGTCCCAGCTGCCAGATCATGTCCAGCAGGCTTGGTACCGAGTCTTGGAAGAAGACTTGCCTGATGAGGTTTTGGAAGATGAGTTGAAAGAAGTGGAAGAAACAAGAGAGCGGGAGATTTTGCGCAAGCATAATCAGTTTATTAGTAAGAAGATTCGAGAAGCCTCTCACAGCGGAGATACGGATACAGCCCTGTCCGAGCTGGAGCGCTTGATTGAGCAAAAAAGAAGAATGGAGTAGGAATGGCTACAAAACAAAAAGAAGTAACAACATTAGACGTTCAAATTGCAGAATTTATCCGCAACCACAAGCAGACTGGAGTTGCGACAGATGATGAAATCAATGACCAGTTGGTGATTCCTTTCACTTTGGACGCTGATGGGATTGAGGATTTGCTGCAGCGCATTCAGGATGCTGGCATCTCAATTACAGATAAGGAAGGAAATCCCAGCGCGCGCGTCTTAAATAACGAAGAGGAAGAAGCAGAGCTGACGGATGAAGAGCTCTTGGGCAGCAATTCAGCCAAGGTCAATGACCCCGTCCGCATGTATCTGAAAGAAATTGGGGTTGTGCCCCTTCTCAGCAATGAAGAAGAGCAGGAGCTGGCTATCTTGGTAGAACAGGGAGACTTGGAAGCCAAGCAGCGTCTGGCTGAGGCCAACCTTCGTCTGGTTGTTTCCATTGCTAAGCGCTATGTCGGCCGTGGTATGCAGTTCCTTGACTTGATTCAAGAAGGAAATATGGGGTTGATGAAGGCCGTTGATAAGTTTGACTACACCAAAGGATTTAAGTTTTCAACTTATGCGACTTGGTGGATTCGTCAGGCCATTACCCGTGCCATTGCCGATCAAGCTCGGACTATTCGGATTCCGGTCCACATGGTGGAAACCATTAACAAGCTAGTCCGCGAGCAACGCAATCTCTTGCAGGAATTAGGTCAAGATCCTACGCCTGAGCAAATCGCTGAGCGCATGGATATGACACCTGACAAGGTTCGTGAGATTCTCAAGATTGCTCAGGAGCCGGTTTCTCTGGAGACCCCTATCGGTGAGGAAGATGACAGTCATCTGGGAGACTTTATCGAAGATGAAGTGATTGAAAATCCAGTCGACTATACAACTCGTGTCGTTCTTCGTGAGCAGCTGGATGAGGTCTTGGATACGCTGACAGACCGCGAGGAAAACGTCTTGCGTCTGCGCTTTGGTCTGGACGATGGAAAAATGCGGACGCTGGAAGATGTCGGTAAGGTCTTCAATGTCACCCGCGAGCGGATTCGCCAGATTGAAGCCAAGGCCCTGCGTAAACTCCGCCATCCAAGCCGCAGCAAACCACTCAGAGACTTTATCGAAGATTAAGAAGTGAAGAGCAAGAAGGGGCAAAAATCTTTCAGCAGGAAAGCGTTAAGTCGGCAATCCTAGCTGAAAACAAAAGCTCCCTCAAGCTAACTTGAAGTTTCTGCTATATCTATAAGGAGGATATTGCATGTCAGAACAAAAATACAGCCCTGAAGAAGTTGAAAAAATCAAAACTCGTATCTTAGAGAGCTTGGAGCAGGTTATTGACCCAGAGCTGGGGATTGATATTGTCAATCTAGGCTTGATTTATGAAATCCGTTTTGATGAGACCAATGGAGAAACGGAAATCGATATGACCCTGACAACCATGGGATGCCCTCTGGCGGATCTTCTGACTGACCAGATCTATGATGCCATGTCAGATGTTCCAGAGGTTACCAAGACTGATGTTAAGTTGGTTTGGTACCCAGCTTGGACGGTGGAAAAGATGAGCCGTTATGCTCGGATTGCTTTGGGGATTCGCTAAGAACTGATAGTAAGTGCTGGCCTGCTGCGTGCAGGCTTTTGCTTTTTTTAGCAGATTCTGTTATAATGTTGCTATTGTCTTGGGGTCGTTACGGATTCGACAGGCATTATGAGGCACATTTTGCGACTCATCTAGCGGATGTAAAACGCCAGTTAAATATAACTGCAAAAAATAACAATTCTTACGCTGTAGCTGCCTAAAAACCAGCCAGCGTGACCCGATTCGGATTGCTTGTGTCTGATGATAGGTCTTATTATGAGCAAGCTACGGCAAAATCTGGTCTAGGGATTTTGCAAGAGATTGATAGACTCGCTTGACTTGGGCCTGAGCTGTGTGTCAAAGTCAAGTTAAATCAATACATAGCCTATGGTTGTAGACAAATGTGTTAGCAGGTGTTTGGACGTGGGTTCGACTCCCACCGGCTCCATTATTTTAAGCATTCCTAAAGCGTTGAGAAATCAGCGTTTTTTGCTTTTGCTATGTTCAGGGAATCTTGATTTCTGTTTGAAAAAGTAATACAATGATGTTAGTGATGACAAAGAAAATATTGGTATTTCTAGTTGGTTAATTCATAAATATTAAGGGAAGTTTGATATGAGTTTTTTTAAGAATCTGTTTGGTAAGAAACAAGAGGAAGAGAAAGTAGAAAAGGTAGAAGAAGCAGTGCTTGATGTGCCTTCTGAAGATCCTTTTCCGAGTGAGTGGGGATCTTTCTCAACCTATATAGATGACAAGTTGGCTAGTATCCGTCTGAATCTAGCTCTTGCTGATGAGGCACCCTATCCTCTCTATGCCTATGCTATGAGGCTCAAGATATCGCTCCTCCAGTACGATGGGGAGACGGGTTTTCCATCTAGTGATGAGTTTAAGGAGCTGAATGTAATTGAGGATCGGCTTTCTGAGGCTTTGGGCCAGGTCGGTGGCATTCATGTTGGTGTGATTACGACAGATGGAAATATTGAGTTTTACTACTATCTGCAAGACAAGAAAGGCCATCTAGAGCCGATTGCAAACGTGATGCGCGACTTTCCAGACCGCCGCTATGACTCAGCTACCTTGGAAGATGAGGAGTGGGATCAGTACTTTGACTTTCTCTATCCTAATGAATACGAGTATCAGACCATTCTTAACCAGCGGGTCTGGTACCAGCTGGAGCAGGACGGAGATGACCATAGTCAGGAGCGCGAGATTGACCATTGGGCCTATTTCGCTTCGGAGGAAGATCGAGATGGTTTCCTAAAGGAAGTAGAAGAGCTGGGCTATAGTCTCGTATCTGCTGAAAAGATAGAAAATGCAGACAAACCTTATCAGCTGCACGTGATTCGGATGGATACGACAGAAATCTTTGATTTGAACCAGAATGTTTGGACTTTGGTCGAATTTGTGAAAAAATTTAACGGAAACTATGGCGGTTGGGGCTGTAATGTGGTATAATGGTTAAAGTTTTGAGAAAGCTGGACTTTCTCTTTTGTGGAAGATTACTCAAGAGGCTTAAGAGGCTGTGTTGGAAACGCAGTAGGCGTGTAAAAGCGTGCGTGGGTTCGAATCCCATGTCTTCCGTCATAAGATGCAAGAAACGCTATTTGGCGTTTTTTCTATTGCAAAAGTTTATGGAAGAAAGGCGATTCTTTTTAAATATGAATATCTTTGGAAATACTTGAAAACAATTTCAGCAAAAAAAATAAGTATTTTATTGTTCATTTTATTTAATAGTGTGGTAAAATGAGAGTAATAGAGTTTTAAAAGGATATAAATTAAAGGGAGAATTATGTTTTTTAAACGTCAAAAAGGTAAGTACCACGAAGTAGAGCGTGTGACTCGTTTTAAGCTGATTAAATCGGGCAAGCATTGGCTGCGTGCTGCGACATCACAGTTCGGCCTTTTTAGATCAATGAAAGGGGGAGGCCTTTCATCGATTGAGCTCAAGGTAACGGAAGAACAAGTTACCGATAAGAAGAGCGGAATAGACTTTTTGAGGGGCATTGTCGCCACGGGGGCCGTGCTGGGCGGAGCTCTTGTGACAAACACAACCGTCCACGCAGAAGAAGAACAGACTCTGGAAAAGGTCATTGACACGACAGACGTTTTAGCGACACGTGGTGAAACAGTTTTAGGAGAAGAAAGCAGTGCTGCTGAAGCAGCAACCGCAACGGCAAGCTCACATACTGAGTCAGAGTCTGTATCAGATACATCCTCAGCCAGTGCCAGTGCTTCTGTCAGTGCGTCTATCTCTGCCAGCATCTCAGCTTCAGAGTCAATGTCACAGTCTAGCTCTGTCTCTGTCAGTGCCAGCACATCTCAGTCAGTCTCAGATTCCTTAAGTGTATCTGAGTCTCTTTCAGTGTCTTCAAGTACATCTGATTCAATGAGTGCAAGCACTAGTGTATCAGAGTCAGTCTCAGCCAGTCAGACCTCTACTACCTCTACATCAGATAGTGCTAGATCCGAAAGCAGCCAGCAGTCGACAGAAGCTTCTAGCCAAACTAGACGTAGAAGAACGCGTCGGGATGTAACGGACTCAGGTCCTAATGTCGAATATCGTGATATTAAAGGCGATATGATTCAAGGTGTTACTACAAGTTTTGATGATGTTAATCGACTTTTGACTTGGACGATAACTCTGACACCAAGACAGGTAAAGACTAACTTTGGTGCACTTGTATCTATCAGTGGCAACCAGGAAACTCGTACAGTAACGATTAATGGTAAAAATGCTGCAAATGGTGGAGTTTACAATTCAGGCGGTGCTTGGAATCTATATACAGGTGAATCTGTCAGCGATAATATTCTAAGAATTACTACGCGCGTAAATGATGCTGGTGGTGAAGTCAAGCTAGGCCTCCGCTTAGTAACTAGCGATAAGAAAATTACCAATAAAAATCTACCGCTTGAGTTTGAACAAGTTGCTGCTACGACAAATGGAAGTTGGGATAAGGCAGGATTTAATACAACTGTTGCGGAAAAGGATACGGAAGCTCCCCAAGTGAAATCTGGGGATTATGTAGTATATCGTGGTGAATCCTTTGAATTTAATGTAGAAACTACCGACAATAGTGGTCAAGTTAATAGAGTTGTCATCCGAAATGTTGAAGGCGGTCCTCAGAGTACTTATCTTTCTCCTAATTGGGTACAATATTCTACAGAGAATTTAGGACAACCGGGTAATGCTACAGCACAGAACCCACTTCGAACTAGAATGTTTGGTTTGGTTCCTACAGATACAGTTATTGGTTATTATACTCGTTATATAGTTGCGTGGGACCCTTCAGGAAATGCCACTCCAATGGTAGATAATGCTAATCGGAATGGACTCGAAAGATTTATCCTTACTGTTAAAAGTCAAAATGAAAAATATGACCCTGCAGATCCATCTATAACTTATGTAAATAACGTTTCTAGATTATCTACAACTGAGAGAAATGCTGTAGCTGCCGCGGTAAGAGCAGCAAATCCTGAGATACCAGCTGCAGCTACGATTACTGTTTCTGCTGATGGAACGGTTACCATTACTTATCCAGATAGATCTACAGATACTATTTCTGCGGATAGAGTAGTAAAGGATTTTGCATCAAGTCGTTCAGCTTTAACGTCTGCGTCAACATCCGCCTCCACGAGTGCTTCTACGTCTGCTAGTACTTCTGCATCCCTAAGTGCGTCGACCTCTGCGAGCCAGTCTATTGTAGATAGTAAATCGGCTTCTGTAAGTGCATCAACATCCGCAAGTACGTCTGCCTCGACCAGTGCATCAGTTTCTGCCAGCACGTCGGCTTCAACGAGCGCGTCAGTATCTGCAAGTACATCAGCATCGACGAGTGCGTCCGTAAGTGCAAGTACCTCAGCATCAACGAGCGCATCTGTGTCAGTAAGCACGTCCGCATCGACGAGTGCATCTGTGAGCGCAAGCACGTCCGCATCAACGAGTGCCTCAGTATCTGCAAGTGCGTCTGCTTCAACGAGTGCATCAGTAAGTGCCAGCACATCCGCATCAACGAGTGCATCTGTGTCAGCAAGCACGTCCGCTTCAACGAGTGCATCTGTGTCAGCAAGCACGTCTGCTTCAACGAGTGCCTCAGTATCTGCAAGCACGTCCGCATCGACAAGTGCGTCAGTAAGTGCAAGTACCTCGGCCTCAACGAGTGCGTCAGTATCTGCAAGTACCTCAGCCTCAACGAGTGCGTCAGTATCTGCAAGTACCTCGGCCTCAACGAGTGCGTCTGTAAGCGCAAGTATGTCAGCTTCAACAAGTGCTTCTGTCTCAGCAAGCACGTCCGCATCAACGAGTGCGTCAGTATCTGCAAGTACGTCGGCTTCAACGAGTGCATCAGTAAGTGCAAGCACGTCCGCCTCAACCAGCGCGTCAGTAAGCGCAAGTACATCCGCATCAACGAGCGCGTCCGTAAGCGCAAGTACGTCCGCTTCAACGAGCGCGTCAGTAAGCGCAAGTACATCAGCGTCAACGAGTGCGTCCGTAAGTGCAAGCACGTCCGCGTCTACTAGTGCGTCAGTAAGTGCCAGCACGTCTGCATCGACGAGTGCATCAGTAAGTGCAAGCACGTCCGCATCGACGAGTGCGTCTGTCTCAGCAAGCACGTCTGCTTCAACGAGTGCATCAGTAAGTGCAAGCACGTCCGCATCGACAAGTGCGTCAGTATCTGCCAGCACGTCAGCCTCCACGAGTGCGTCTACAAGTGCAAGTACGTCCGCGTCCACGAGTGCGTCAGTAAGTGCAAGCACATCGGCTTCCACGAGCGCGTCCGTAAGCGCAAGCACGTCCGCGTCGACTAGTGCGTCAGTAAGTGCAAGTACCTCGGCTTCAACGAGTGCATCAGTAAGTGCAAGCACGTCCGCATCGACTAGCGCATCCGTATCTGCAAGTACCTCGGCCTCCACGAGTGCGTCTACAAGTGCAAGTACGTCAGCCTCCACGAGTGCCTCTGTATCCGCAAGTACGTCCGCGTCGACCAGTGCGTCTGTGTCTGCAAGTACCTCAGCATCAACGAGCGCATCTGTGTCAGCAAGCACGTCCGCATCGACGAGTGCGTCAGTATCAGCAAGTACATCCGCCTCAACGAGTGCGTCAGTAAGTGCCAGCACGTCTGCATCGACGAGTGCATCTGTGAGTGCAAGTACCTCAGCATCTACGAGTGCCTCTGTATCTGCAAGTACGTCAGCCTCCACGAGTGCGTCAGTAAGTGCAAGCACATCGGCTTCCACGAGCGCGTCCGTAAGCGCAAGCACGTCCGCGTCGACTAGTGCGTCAGTAAGTGCAAGTACCTCGGCTTCAACGAGTGCATCAGTAAGTGCAAGCACGTCCGCATCGACTAGCGCATCCGTATCTGCAAGTACCTCGGCCTCCACGAGTGCGTCTACAAGTGCAAGTACGTCAGCCTCCACGAGTGCCTCTGTATCCGCAAGTACGTCAGCGTCGACCAGTGCGTCTGTGTCTGCAAGTACATCCGCGTCCACGAGTGCGTCAGTGTCTGCAAGTACATCAGCATCGACCAGCGCGTCCGTAAGCGCAAGTACATCCGCGTTGACTAGCGCATCAGTATCTGCAAGTACGTCGGCTTCAACGAGCGCGTCTGTGTCAGCAAGCACGTCCGCATCAACGAGTGCGTCAGTAAGTGCAAGCACGTCCGCATCGACGAGTGCGTCAGTAAGTGCCAGCACATCTGCTTCAACGAGTGCATCTGTATCTGCGAGCGAATCAGCCTCAACAAGCGCATCAGTGTCTGCAAGTACATCCGCGTCCACGAGTGCATCCGTAAGTGCAAGTACGTCTGCGTCGACCAGTGCATCCGTAAGTGCAAGTACCTCAGCCTCAACAAGCGCGTCAGTAAGTGCAAGTACCTCGGCTTCAACGAGTGCATCAGTAAGTGCAAGCACGTCCGCATCGACTAGCGCATCCGTATCTGCAAGTACCTCAGCATCGACCAGTGCATCTGTAAGCGCAAGTACATCTGCATCAACGAGTGCATCAGTAAGTGCAAGCACGTCAGCATCGACGAGTGCGTCTGTAAGTGCAAGTACCTCCGCGTCTACAAGTGCGTCTGTAAGTGCAAGTACGTCGGCTTCAACGAGTGCATCAGTAAGTGCAAGTACATCCGCGTCCACGAGTGCGTCAGTGTCTGCAAGTACATCAGCATCGACCAGCGCGTCCGTAAGCGCAAGTACATCCGCGTTGACTAGCGCATCAGTATCTGCAAGTACGTCGGCTTCAACGAGCGCGTCTGTGTCAGCAAGCACGTCCGCATCAACGAGTGCGTCAGTAAGTGCAAGCACGTCCGCATCGACGAGTGCGTCAGTAAGTGCCAGCACATCTGCTTCAACGAGTGCATCTGTATCTGCGAGCGAATCAGCCTCAACAAGCGCATCAGTGTCTGCAAGTACATCCGCGTCCACGAGTGCATCCGTAAGTGCAAGTACGTCTGCGTCGACCAGTGCATCCGTAAGTGCAAGTACCTCAGCCTCAACAAGCGCGTCAGTAAGTGCAAGTACCTCGGCTTCAACGAGTGCATCAGTTTCAGCAAGTACGTCCGCGTCGACGAGTGCATCAGTTTCAGCAAGCACGTCCGCCTCGACAAGTGCGTCAGTGAGCGCAAGTACGTCAGCCTCCACGAGTGCGTCAGTGTCAGCAAGCACGTCCGCCTCAACAAGCGCATCAGTTTCCGCAAGCACTTCAGCGTCTACGAGTGCGTCTGTAAGCGCAAGTACTTCAGCATCGACAAGTGCGTCAGTTTCCGCAAGCACTTCAGCGTCTACGAGTGCGTCAGTGAGCGCAAGTACTTCAGCATCGACAAGTGCCTCTGTATCTGCAAGTACTTCAGCGTCTACGAGTGCGTCCGTAAGTGCAAGTACATCAGCGTCTACGAGTGCGTCTGTAAGCGCAAGTATATCTGCATCGACGAGTGCCTCTGTGTCTGCAAGTACGTCCGCATCGACTAGTGCGTCAGTATCAGCAAGTACGTCCGCATCGACTAGTGCGTCCGTAAGCGCAAGTACGTCCGCATCGACTAGTGCGTCCGTAAGCGCAAGTACGTCCGCATCGACTAGTGCGTCAGTATCAGCAAGTACGTCCGCATCGACTAGTGCGTCAGTAAGTGCAAGTATATCTGCATCGACGAGTGCATCTGTGTCTGCAAGTACGTCCGCATCGACTAGTGCGTCAGTATCTGCAAGTACCTCCGCGTCCACCAGCGCGTCAGTGAGTGCAAGTGAATCAGCCTCAACGAGTGCATCCGTGAGTGCAAGTGAATCAGCCTCAACGAGTGCCTCAGTAAGCGCAAGTACGTCGGCCTCCACGAGTGCATCAGTATCCGCAAGCACATCTGCGTCGACGAGCGCGTCAGTAAGTGCAAGTACGTCGGCGTCCACGAGTGCGTCAGTAAGTGCAAGTACGTCGGCGTCGACAAGTGCGTCAGTAAGTGCAAGTACGTCAGCCTCCACGAGTGCGTCAGTTTCTGCAAGCACGTCCGCGTCGACAAGTGCGTCAGTCAGCGCTAGCACGTCCGCATCGACTAGTGCTTCAGTGAGTGCAAGTACATCTGCATCGATGAGTGCATCGGTAAGTGCAAGCACCTCAGCTTCAACGAGCGCGTCCGTATCCGCAAGTACGTCCGCGTCAACTAGTGCATCTGTATCTACAAGTACGTCAGCATCGACTAGCGCGTCTACAAGTGCAAGTACATCGGCATCCACAAGTGCGTCAGTATCTGCAAGCACCTCCGCGTCCACAAGTGCCTCAGTAAGCGCAAGTACGTCCGCGTCGACGAGTGCGTCAGTATCCGCAAGTACATCCGCATCCACGAGCGCGTCAGTTTCAGCAAGTACGTCCGCGTCGACGAGTGCGTCAGTATCCGCAAGCACCTCGGCTTCAACGAGTGCGTCTGTATCCGCAAGTACATCGGCTTCCACGAGTGCGTCAGTATCAGCAAGCACGTCCGCGTCTACAAGTGCATCCGTATCCGCAAGCACGTCCGCATCGACTAGCGCGTCCGTATCTGCCAGCACCTCAGCGTCAATGAGCGCATCAGTAAGTGCAAGTACGTCCGCCTCGACGAGTGCCTCAGTTTCTGCAAGCACGTCCGCCTCGACGAGTGCGTCTGTGTCTGCAAGTACGTCCGCGTCTACTAGCGCGTCAGTTTCAGCAAGTACGTCTGCATCGACGAGTGCCTCAGTATCAGCAAGTACATCCGCATCGACGAGTGCGTCTGTAAGTGCAAGTACGTCGGCTTCCACGAGTGCGTCAGTATCCGCAAGCACGTCCGCATCGACAAGTGCTTCAGTGAGCGCAAGCACGTCCGCCTCGACGAGTGCGTCCGTATCAGCAAGCACGTCTGCATCGACTAGCGCGTCAGTGTCTGCCAGCACGTCTGCGTCGACTAGCGCTTCAGTATCAGCAAGTACATCCGCTTCGACCAGCGCCTCAGTAAGCGCAAGTATGTCGGCGTCCACGAGCGCGTCTGTAAGTGCCAGCACGTCAGCGTCAACGAGTGCATCTGTATCCGCAAGTACGTCTGCCTCAACGAGCGCGTCTGTAAGTGCCAGCACGTCCGCGTCGACGAGTGCGTCAGTATCCGCAAGTACATCGGCCTCAACTAGCGCCTCAGTAAGTGCAAGTATCTCAGCTTCAACCAGCGCCTCAGTAAGTGCCAGCACGTCCGCCTCAACCAGTGCATCCGTAAGTGCAAGTGAATCAGCTTCGACGAGTGCGTCTGTCTCCGCAAGTGAATCAGCGTCGATGAGTGCATCAGTATCCGCAAGTACGTCCGCCTCAACCAGCGCGTCTGTAAGTGCAAGCACCTCAGCGTCAACGAGTGCGTCAGTGAGTGCAAGTACATCCGCCTCAACTAGCGCCTCAGTAAGTGCAAGTACCTCAGCTTCAACCAGCGCCTCAGTAAGTGCCAGCACGTCCGCCTCAACCAGTGCATCCGTAAGTGCAAGTGAATCAGCTTCGACGAGTGCGTCTGTCTCCGCAAGTGAATCAGCGTCGACGAGTGCATCGGTAAGTGCCAGCACGTCAGCGTCAACGAGTGCATCTGTATCCGCAAGTACGTCTGCCTCAACGAGTGCATCTGTATCCGCAAGTACGTCCGCTTCAACGAGTGCCTCAGTTTCAGCAAGTACGTCAGCGTCCACAAGTGCATCGGTAAGTGCCAGCACGTCAGCTTCAACGAGCGCGTCTGTAAGTGCCAGCACGTCAGCGTCAACGAGTGCATCTACAAGTGCAAGTACATCCGCCTCAACTAGCGCCTCAGTAAGTGCAAGTACATCCGCCTCAACCAGTGCATCCGTAAGTGCAAGTGAATCAGCGTCGACGAGTTCATCGGTAAGTGCCAGCACGTCAGCGTCAACGAGCGCGTCTGTAAGTGCCAGCACGTCAGCGTCAACGAGTGCATCTGTATCCGCAAGTACGTCTGCCTCAACGAGTGCATCTGTATCCGCAAGTACGTCCGCGTCGACGAGTGCATCTGTATCAGCCAGCACATCCACATCTACTAGTGCGTCAGTAAGTGCAAGCGAATCAGCGTCGACGAGTGCATCAGTGAGTGCCAGCACATCTGCCTCAACGAGTGCGTCAGTAAGTGCAAGTACATCAGCGTCGACGAGCGCGTCAGTGTCCGCAAGCACGTCCGCGTCGACTAGCGCGTCAGTAAGTGCAAGTGAGTTTGCGTTCACGAGCGCATCCGTAAGTGCAAGTACGTCGGCTTCAACTAGTGCGTCAGTGTCAGCAAGTACGTCGGCTTCAACTAGTGCATCCGTATCTGCAAGTACGTCTGCGTCCACAAGTGCATCTGTATCTGCAAGTACATCAGCTTCCACTAGTGCATCTGTGTCCGCAAGTACGTCCGCCTCAACGAGTGCATCAGTTTCAGCAAGCACGTCAGCGTCGACTAGTGCATTTGTATCTGCAAGTACCTCAGCGTCCACGAGCGCGTCAGTGTCTGCAAGCACATCCGCGTCCGCTAGTGCCTCTGTATCTGCGAGCGAATCCGCGTCGACTAGCTCGTCAGTATCCGCAAGTACATCGGCTTCAACCAGCGCATCTGTAAGTGCAAGTAAGTCCGCTTCGACGAGTGCATCAGTAAGCGCAAGTACATCTGCATCAATCAGCGAATCGACTTCAGTTCAGGCGTCTGCCTTAGCGATGGCAAGTAGATCTGCTTCTGTAAGTGCCTCAGAATCAGCAAGTACTTCAGCTAGTCTGTCTGGTTCAGAAAGTGCATCGATGAGTGACTCTCAGTCAATCAGCGAGTCGACCTCACTGAGCACTAGCACATCAGTCTTGCATAGTCAGCTGGATCTGGTTCATGAGAAGGAGTTCTACTCACTCAGCCTTTCTACAAGTGAGTCACTGTCAGCAGCAGTCAGTCTCAGCGAGCTTGCCCGTGTCAGTCAGTCTGTATCAGAAAGTCTGTCTACGAGCCTGTCAGCTAGTCAGAGCACATCTGAAAGTCTGTCTGCTTCAGCAAGACAGTCTGAACTGGATATGATTTCCAGAGGTCGTCTGCCTCAGACAGGGGAAACGGAGAGCAAGGCTTCCATCCTAGCTCTGGGCTTAGGAGCATTGGGCTTGGCCTTCAAGAGACGTAAAAAGAAAAGCGACTCTGAAGAGTAGCAGTAAATAAAGCCAATCAGTTTATCTTTCAGTCTGTCAACAGTTTGCTCGGTGAGTGAACTCTAGGAAGTGGTAGATAAAGCAAGTTATTAAGGAAATCATGTCATGATTTCTAGCGCTTGCTTGTAAAAATCCCATGCTAATGACTGATAAAAATAAACGGATAGGCAATAGAAACAGGAAGTTTTGACAACTTCCTGTTTTTTTGACAATTTTACTGAAAAAAGTCTTCTATATTCTGAAGGAAAGTCCCTGAGAATATAGATTTTTTGGACAATATTTTATATAATAGCAAGTATAGAATTGATGTTTAAGAGTTTATGAAATGAAAGAGTAAGGGAAGAAATGAAAACGATAGTTTTAGTTGGGGATCAGGCTTATCAGGAGCAAGTCTCTACAACGATTAAGTCGATTTTATATTATAATAAAAATGTCAAAATCTATGTTTTCAATCAGGGGTTGAGTGACGAGTGGTTTCGTGATTTTAATGATCTGGCCGAGCAGCTGGATAGTGAATTAGTCAATGTGAGCTTGGACCAAGTGACTATCAGTTCAGAGTGGCTGACGCAGGACCATATCAGCTCAGCTACCTATGCTCGCTATTTCATTCCGCAGTTTGTTGTCGAGGAACGTGTCCTTTATCTGGATAGTGATCTAGTAGTTAATAGAGATTTGCAGCCTTTATTTGATATTTCTCTAGAGGGCAAGCTTGTGGCTGCGGTTGGAGATGCTGGAGGTTACGGCTTTAATGCTGGCGTTCTGCTAATTGATAATCAATCCTGGAAAGAAAAGCAGCTGCAGGAGACCTTTATCAAGGAAACGGACCGCATCATGGGCTTGATCCAGTCTGGCCAGATGGAGGATTTCAACGGCGATCAGACGGTTTTAAATCATGTGTTAGCTCAGGATTGGCTGCCTTTGGATAAGATTTACAATCTGCAGGTAGGCCATGACTTGGTGGCCTTTTATAGCGGCTGGAATGGTCATTTTGAGCTGGATCAGGAACCTCTGATTATCCACTATACCACCTTCCGCAAGCCATGGAACTCGAAAGTTAGCTATCGCTACCGCCAGCTTTGGTGGGACTTTCAGGCCTTGAATCTGGATGAGATTTTAGCCCATCATCGGGGAGAGTTTGAGCTGCCGGATCATTGGGAACAGGCAGCTCTCAACTGCATGCTCCTGACAGATGTACAAGAGCTAGAGCAGATAGAGTTTTTAGCCCAGTCCCTGCCTAGGGTTGATTTTCATATCGCCTGCTACACAGAAATGGGAGCTTATCTGCAATCTTTGAACCAGTATGAGAACATCCACCTTTATCCGCAGGTTATTCATGCAGTTCTGGATGAGCTCATTGATAAGTGCCAGGTCTATTTGGATATTCATCATGGGAGCGAGCACTATCAGCTGAGCAGTCGTTTCAAGGCACTTGACAAGCCAGTTCTTGCTTTTGACAATACTAAGAAAAATGAAAACGAAGAGCGGGTCTATCCGCATAAAAATCCACAGGAGATGGTGGAAAAGCTGCGCAGTCTGATGAAAAAAGAGAAGCCGCAAGCCTTTCGGGCTGTGGTGCTGGCGGCTAATGCTGCTTATAGTGAACAGGTCTTAACCACCATTAAGTCCATCGTCTGCCACAATCGCTTTATCAAGTTTTATGTCATCAACAGTGACTTTCCGACAGAGTGGTTTGTCAGCATGCAAAAGAGACTGGCCAAGCTGGACTGCCAAATTGTCAATGCTCGGGTGTCTGCTTCGCTGGTATCAAATTTTAAAACGGATATTAGTTATACTGTTTTCCTACGCTATTTTGTAGCGGATTTTGTTGAGGAAGACAAGGCTTTGTATTTGGATTGCGATATCGTTGTCACGCGGGATTTAAGCTCCCTATTTGAAACAGAACTTGGAGAGGCACCACTTGCTGCGGTCAAGGATTTGGGTGGGCAAGTGTATTTTCATCAGCATATCTTTAATGCTGGGTTCTTACTCATCAATAATGCTCTTTGGAAGCGAGAAAATATTCGCCAACGTTTGATTGAATTGACCAATGAATGGCATGACAAGGTACCGTCTGGTGACCAAAGCATTCTCAATATGCTCTTTGAAAATCGCTGGATGGAGCTGCCTTTTGCTTATAACTGCATTACGCTGCACACGACCTTTTCGGACTATGAACCTGAAAAAGGTCTCTATCCGCCTGTGATTCACTATCTGACCGAGCGAAAGCCTTGGAAAGAGTATACTCAGTCCATCTATCGTGAGGTCTGGTGGTTCTATCAGGGACTGGATTGGTCGGATATGGAGGAGCCAGTCGGAGCCCTGACTCAAAAAATGGTGGAAGGTGAAGAGGGCTCAAGTCTGTCCTGCCTGGTCTACACCTACTCTTGTGACCTGATGCATATCGACTATCTGATTCAAGCCCTGCCTGCCTGTCATTTCTATATTGCAGCACCGGTAGTGGTAGCAGAGCCGATCACACGTCTGCTCCAGTATCCTAATGTCAGCGTCAGTTCAGATATTACGGGCATTCCGGCTCTCTTGGAGTCGCTGGAAGCCAAGTCTCAGCTGCTGCTGGATATCAATGCTGGTGATGAGGTAGGGGACATTATTGCTCGCTTTAAGTCTGCTGGTAAGCCAGTCTTTGCCTTTGACAGTACAGCCCATGGTCAGCAGGGGCAGGAAGTCTTTCCAACCGATAATCCTGAAGTCATGGTGCAGGCTATTGAGAAGCTAAGATTAGCCGAGCCTGAAGGGCAGCAGATTTCTGTCCTTTCTATCGACCAATCACTGAACTATCTCTTGGAAAAGGAGGCTTCAGTGGTTCGCTTTGGAGATGGGGAGATGGATTTGATTGCAGGTCGCAGTATCCCTTATCAGGAGTATGACCCCGAGCTGTCAGCACGCTTGAGAGAGATCATGTCTATGGAGAGCGATGAGCGCTTGATGGTCTGTCTGTCTGATGTCTTTAAAGGTCTGGAGCGCTATTCCATCGACGCACAGAACTTCTGGAAAGCTCATTTGCATCAACATTTGGCAGATTATCAAGAGATTTGCCGGGCGCCTTGGTATGGCTCAACCTTTATTTCCCGTCCTTATATCGACTTGGAAGATAAGACACCGTCTGCGGGCTATTTTGCCAAGCTCAAGCAGCTTTGGCAGGACAAGGACCTCTTGATCGTGGAGGGCTTGACTTCTCGCTCTGGTGTGGGCAATGACCTCTTTGACGGGGCTAGGTCCATCAAGCGTATTATCTGTCCTTCTCGCAATGCCTACAGCAAGCTGGAGGCTATCAAGCAGTCTGTTCGAGAGCATGCGGATAATCGTCTGATTTTGACCATGCTGGGTCCGACGGCCAAGGTCTTGGTTTATGATCTGGTTCAGGAAGGTTATCGGGCACTGGATATTGGGCATATTGACTCGGAGTATGAGTGGTTTCAGATGGGAGCGACCCACAAGGTCAAGCTGTCGCACAAGCATACGGCTGAGCACAACTTTGATCAGGATATTGAGTTTAGAGATGACCAAGCTTATGATAGTCAGATTGTTGCCAATCTGGCTCAGGAATGAAGATTAGAAAAAGAATATGAAAGTTAATATTACCAATCTATACGGTATGTCTGGCCAAAGTACGGCCTTGATTGCCCAGAATGATGTGACCAAGCTAGCCAAGCAGCTGGGCTTCAATGAACTGAGTTTTTATTTTTACGATATTTACAGCGACAGCCAGTCAGAGATGAGTACCCGTCTGGATGGCATCATGGCGAGTGTAGGCTATGGCGATGTCGTGATTTACCAGTCGCCGACTTGGAATGGCCGAGAGTTTGACCAGACCTTTATCAGCAAGCTGAAGATTTTGCAGGCCAAGCTGGTGACCTTTATCCATGATGTCCCGCCGCTGATGTTTCCGTCAAACTACTATCTGATGCCGGAGTATATCGATATGTACAATCAGTCGGATGCGGTCATCGTGCCTTCTGAGCAGATGCGGGATAAGCTAGTGGCAGAGGGGCTGACGGTGGACAAAATTTTGGTCCAGGGCATGTGGGATCATCCCTATGATTTACCCCTACACCAGCCTCAGTTTGAGCGCAAGCTCTATTTTGCAGGAAGTGTGGAGCGTTTTCCACATCTGATCAATTGGTCTTATGCTACGCCGCTGGAGATTTTTTCGCCTGAAGAAAAGTCAAACCCAGAGGCCAATGTCAGCTATCGCGGCTGGGTCAGCCGGCCGGAGTTGCTCTTGGAGCTGTCCAAGGGCGGTCTAGGTCTGGTCTGGGGTGTGGAGGAAAATCCAGCAGACGAGCCGGAATACTATGGTCTCAATATCTCTCATAAGTCTGCCACCTATCTGGCAGCTGGGATTCCGGTCATCGTCCCTTCTTACCTGTCCAATGCGGAGCTGATTCGCGAGCGCGGTCTGGGCTATGTCGTAGACAGTCTGGAAGAGGCCAGTCGGATTGTAGAAGGCTTGACTGCCGAGGAGTATCAGGCTATGGTCGAGCGGGTTAGAAAGTTCTCTTTCCTGCTCAAGGAAGGTTATTTTAGCAAAAAAGTCTTAGTAGATGCGGTGATGGAAGTCTTATCTTAGAGCCTTTCCAGCCATCGTCATGAGGAGTCAGTGTGAAGTCATTTTTTAAACCGGTCATTATCAAGAAGTTTCTGTGGACCTTATTTTTCTTATTTATCTATGTCTTGGGAACCAAGCTGACCCTGCCTTTCGTCGATATGAGTAAGGCAGCTGCCATGGACGGAACCTCTACGACCTTGAACTATGCGACAGCCCTGATGGGGGGGAATCTGCGCAGTATGTCGCTCTTTTCTGTCGGCTTGTCTCCTTGGATGTCCTCTATGCTGATCTGGCAGATGTTTGCTGTATCCAAGCGCCTAGGCTTGAGTAAGCTCCCTCTGGAAGTGCAGGAAAGGCGGCGGATGCTGCTGACCTTGGTCATTGCCTTGATTCAGTCAGTAGCGTTGGTCCTAAATCTGCCATTGCAAGAAGCAGGTGGGGTGGATATGACTACGATTATCGTCTTAGATACCTTGGTCTTGATGGCTGGGACTTACTTTCTCATCTGGCTGACGGATTTGAATGCTGCCATGGGACTTGGCGGCTCCATCATGATTGTCATGGCCAGCATGATTGCCTACATTCCGCAGGATATTTGGAACTCCATTCAGGAGCTGAAGATTTCTTCACTTTGGCTGGCCTTGATGCTGGTTTTCAGCCTAGTCTTTCTCTATCTGGCTGTTACAGTTGAACGGTCTAAGTACCGAATTCCAGTCAATAAGATCAATATCCATAACCGTTTCAAGAAATACTCTTATCTGGATATTCGTCTTAATCCTGCCGGCGGCATGCCCATCATGTATGCTATGACCTTGGTCAGCATTCCCCAGTACTTCCTTTTGATTATCCACTTTCTCCAGCCGGACAATCAGCTGATTGAGCAGTGGATAGAGGCGCTGTCTATGGGAAGTCCGGCTTGGTTTATTCTCTATCTGCTGACCATTTTCATCCTGGCGCTGGCCTTCGCCTTTATCAATATCAGTGGCGACCAGATTGCTGAGCGGATGCAAAAGAGTGGAGAGTATATTGAAAATGTTTATCCCGGAGTAGCGACCCGCCATTATATCAATGGCTTGGTGACTTATTTTGCACTAGTGGGGGCTTTCTATCTTATCCTGATTTCTGGTCTGCCTATGATGGTGGTGTTGCTGGATATTCGCTATCTGCGGCTCAGCATGATTCCGGGGATTTTTATGATTTTTATCGGAATGGTCTTTTCTATTAAGAACGAGGTGGAGGCCTTGACGCTTAATGATCGTTATCGTTCATTGTTGTAGGAGAAACTATGTATTACTTTATTCCTTCATGGAGTGGCAGTGGGGATCGAGTTTGGCATCGGGATATTATCCCTTGGTATCGCTCGATGCAGCGTTTGGAGTTTGATGATACCATTCATCAGATTCGGATTTTTCAAAGTGAAAATCTACCCGTCCAGCTGCTTTTGCCAGCCTATATGCCACAGGCTCGCTACCTCTTGCATCGGCAGGATATTTTTGAGACGGACTATTACTCGGTCTTTGATGAGATTCAGGGAATCCAGTCTAAAGAAATGCAGGTCTTGCAAATCAAGGATCTGGACTGGGAGCCTGACTGCGAATTTGTCTATACGCCCTTTCTAATCATGGTCCGCAGGCAGGGACAGCTCTATGCCCATGTCGAGTTTGGAGTAGAAGGCTTTATCAGCTTCATCAAGTTTTTCAAGGATGACCAGCTGGAGAAGTTTTATATCTTTGATGATCGGGGCTTTGTCTCCAGTATCACCTACTATGAAGAGGGGCAGCCCCTTTATCAGGACTACTTGCAGCCGGATGGTGACTGGCGGATTCGTGAGCATCTGAAGCCTGACGACAGTCGGGTGGAGGTCAATCCTGCTTACTTACTGGACTTTGATAAGCTGGAGTATGAGCGGATGCCGGACTTAATCTTGGAGAAATTAGGCCACTATATCGAGCGCAATGCAGGAGCGGACAGCCGTTTCGTCCTGGCAACGCATCCCTTATACACTCAAGCCATTTTGCGCTTATTGCCCAAGAATGTTCAAATCATTCTCAGCTTTTTCCACGAGCGCAATCAGACAGTTGATTGGCCAGCTTTAGAAGCAGATTTGCGGCAGGCAGATTTAGTCTTGACTGATCGTATGGACTTCAAGAAGGCTATTCAGCGTTACCTGCCTGGACAGGCTCAGAAGGTGCATTACCTGTCGCCTTTTGATACCCGTTTGCAGCTGGGCAAGAGCCAACGCCGTCGCGAATCCAAGATTTTTTATCAGATTAATCTGGAAGAAGGGCTTAATGACTATGCCATCTTCAAGGTTCTCCACTATGTGGCCAAGCATCCGGATACGGAGCTGACTATCGGTGTTTACAATGCCTGGCAGGAAGGAATCCAAAAGGTGGAGAACAAGGTGCAGGAGGTTATTGATGAATATCTGAATCAATATGAATTTGTCAAGAACTACCGACGCAGTGAGCAGGCTGAGAATGCCCTGCTGGAAAATCAGGAGCAAGACCTCCGTTTCACCATTAAGAATATCACGGACGAGCTTAGCTTGATTCAGGAGCTGGATGATACACGGTTAATCATTGACCTGAGTGAGCAGCCCAATCTCTATACGCAGATTGCTGGGATTTCTGCCGGGATTCCGCAGATCAATCTAGTAGGCTCAGACTATGTGACCCATCTGCAAAATGGTTATATCTTGGACTCTATCTCTGATCTACCGACTGCTGCAGACTATTATTTGGAAGGTTTGAAAAATTGGAACCAGGCCCTGATTTATTCTATTGAAAAAATCCATCATAATACTGGTCTGGAGCTGATTGGCCGGTGGGAGCAGTGGCTCAAGGAGGCTGAGAATGCAAAATAAGCTGAAAATCTTACAGATTGGCTCAAGCGACTGGAGCAAGGAGCTTGCCATTCCAGACAATATGGCTTGGTATTATTTCTTTCCAAATTCCAGTCTGGCTCTTAAAAAGGTCATGGAAATGGATAAGATTGCCAAGTTCGATGCGATTTTGGTTGATGACCTGCGTCTGATTCCGGATTTATTTATGATTGAAGACAGGATTGTCCCCCATACGGTTTTCTATGACAAAGAACAGGAAACCCAGGAAGCGGATATTGAGTACTTCCTCAAGCGCCACTGTGCTCAGCCAACGGATATGAGTGATCGAGCTGACCTGGTCCGCAAGTTGTCCAAGGCTCTCTTTTCCGGCCAGTATGGGGATAAGATGACCCCACTCGATATGGTGGTCAGCCCTGGATTTCGGGGCAAGATTTGCTACAATGGCTATGAAAATCTAGAGCTGGAAGGTGACTTTGGTCAGAACTTTCAGCCAATCCTGTCTTGGAAATACAATGTTATAGCCAACAAGTTCAATCCAGTTGAACTTTGGCTTGAATATGAAAAGTCAGGCAGCTGTGAGCTGCGGCTGCACCTCTATAATATTCAAGAAGGCTCGACTGCAGATATTGCTCGCGAGACTATTTTCGCAGAAGAGGACATGCGGGAATCCATGGTTCTGGACAATGACTTTACTTCTTATCTGGGCGTCAGTCTGGAGGCTAGAGGTGAGGGACGGATTCAGGTCGGTGCTATGCATCAGCGCCTGACCCGCTTTGAGTTTGGCAAGTATGTTCTGGGTGGGAAGATTTTTCGCGATAGCCACCGTCAGGAGATTAATTACTTCTTTTATCCAGGAGATTTGAAGCCGCCTTTGGCTGTTTATTTCTCTGGTTACCGTCGGGCGGAAGGCTTTGAGGGCTTCGGAATGATGCGCAGTTTGGGCTGTCCTTTTCTCTTGTTTTCAGATCCGCGCGTGGATGGCGGTATGTTTTATCTGGGCAGCCAAGAGCTGGAGAGCGGTATTCATAAGATTATCCAAGAGCATTTGGACTTTCTGGGCTTTACCGAGCGGGATCTGATCCTATCGGGCATGTCGATGGGGACCTACGGTGCAGTTTATTACGGTTCGGAGTTTCGTCCGCGAGCCATCGTTTTGTCCAAGCCCTTGGGAAATCTAGGCACTATTGCCCAACGTGGTCGTTTACGCCTGCCTGAGGTCTTTCCGACGGCTCTAGATGTCCTTCACCGTCACACGGGTGGCAAAGATCAGGAACATGTAGAGGAGTTGAATCAACGCTACTGGCGTAAGTTTGAGAAGGCTGATTTCAGTCGGACGACCTTTGGTATCGCCTATATGAAAGAAGAAGACTATGATCCGACGGCCTATGAGGATCTGGTGGCAGCTCTTCATCTGACTGAGGCTAAGCTGATTAGCAGAGGTGTCCCTGGACGCCATAATGACGACTTAGCTGTGTCTGTGTCTTGGTTCATGAATTACTATCGAATGATATTGGAAAAGGAATTTGGGAGAAAGAAATGAACATTCAAAAAAGAAAGGGCATATATTGGGGAGAGCTGAGAGGGCTTTCAGCGGCTGGTAAAATGACTGACTTTACCTATCTTTATGGCACTACCCTTATTATTCATTCGCCTTCACATATATTTTTTGAAAATAAACTAATGGCTTCTGGCCAGACCATCCATGAATGGTCTTCCAAATGGAACTATCAACGAGACCGTCAGGTGCCTGCTCTCCCCTTGCTCAAAAAAGGAGCTCGCTATTGCCTGTCTAGAGATATGACCACCTATCCTGAATCCAGCGTTTTTCTGAAAATCATCTTCTTGGACCGCTATGATAAAGAAGTCAGCAACCAAGTGGAGCGCTCGGAGAGTATGATCTTTACCTACCCAAACGAAGCCTATAGCTATAAGGTTCAGCTGCTGAGTGCAGGAGTTGAGTCCTTAGAGTTTCATTGCCTAAACATTGACCAAATCATAGAGGAGTCTGATGATTAAAAATCATTTTTACATGCAGCGCTTAAAGAAAATCTTAGCCAAAGTCAAGAACTTTGAGTCAGAAATGGCTGGCCTGTCAGACGTTGATCTGAGAAAGAAAACACAGGAATTTAAGGAGAGACTGACCGCAGGTGAGACTTTAGACGACTTGCTGCCGGAAGCTTATGCCGTGGTGCGGGAAGCAGACAAGCGGGTACTGGGCATGTTTCCCTACGATGTGCAGGTCATGGGAGCGATTGTTCTCCATGAAGGCAATGTCGCTGAGATGGCTACAGGAGAGGGTAAGACTCTGACGGCTACCATGCCGCTCTATCTCAATGCCCTATCTGGTCAAGGAGCTATGCTGGTGACCACCAATACCTATCTGGCTCTGCGGGATGCTCAGGAAATGGGACAGGTCTATCGTTTTCTGGGGCTGACTATTGAGGCAGCGGTGGTAGCTGATGAGACTGAAAATTTGACTCCCAAGCAGAAGCGGCTGATTTACCAGGCGGATATTGTTTATACGACCAATAGTGCCTTGGGCTTTGACTATCTGATTGAAAATCTAGCAGAGAATAAGGACAGCCAATATCTTAGTCCTTTCAACTATGTGATCATCGACGAGATTGACTCCATCCTCTTGGACAGCGCTCAGGTGCCTTTGGTTATCTCTGGTGCGCCTCGGGTTCAGTCAAACTTCTATGGTATCATGGATACCTTCATTACAACTTTGAAAGAAGATGAGGATTATCACTACGATGACGAGAAGAATGAAGTCTGGCTGATATCCAAAGGTATTCTGGCGGCGGAGTCTTTTCTTGACTTGGAGCATCTTTATTCCAAGGAAAATCAAGAGTTGGTCCGCCACCTCAATCTAGCCTTGCGAGCCCACAAGCTCTACAAGAAGGACAAGGACTACGTTGTCCGACAGGGTGAGAAAGAAGCTGAGGTCGTACTTTTGGATCGCTCAACCGGACGTCTGCTGGAAATGACCCGGCTTCAGGGAGGTCAGCACCAGGCCATTGAGGCCAAGGAGCATGTCAAGCTGACAGAGGAAACGCGAGCCATGGCTTCCATTACCTATCAGAATCTTTTCCGGCTCTTCCGGAAAATCTCTGGTATGACTGGAACCGGCAAGGTGGTGGAGAGCGAATTTATGGAGACTTACTCCATGTCTGTCATCAAGATCCCGACCAACCAGCCAGTGATTCGGCAGGATTTACCAGACCAGCTTTACCAGACCCTGCCAGAAAAAGTCTTTGCTTCTCTGGACGAGGTCAAGCACTACCATGCCCAAGGCAATCCGCTCTTGATTTTTACCGGCTCAGTTGAGATGTCAGAGATTTACTCTTCCCTACTGCTGAGAGAAGGCATCGCCCACAGCCTGCTCAATGCCAACAATGCGGCCCGTGAGGCGCAGATTATCGCTGAGTCTGGACAGAAAGGTGCGGTGACGGTAGCTACTTCCATGGCCGGCCGCGGTACGGATATAAAGCTGGGACCAGGTGTCGCAGATTTGGGTGGTCTCGTGGTGATTGGTACTGAGCGGATGGAGAACCAGCGGATTGACCTACAGATTCGTGGTCGTTCAGGCCGCCAAGGTGACCCGGGGATTAGTAAGTTCTTCATATCGTTAGAGGATGACCTGCTCAGGAAGTGGGGACCAGACTGGCTTAAGAAGTTCTACAAGGATTACTCAACAGAAGAAGTTCAGCAGCATCCAGTCCAGCTGGGACAGCGTCGTTTCAGACACTTGGTGGCTAAGGCTCAGAGGGCTAGCGAAAGCAGCGCCAAGATGTCCCGTCGGATGACGCTGGAATATGCCCAGTGTATGAAGATTCAGCGGGAGATTACCTATGCCGAGCGCAATCGCTTGATTCAAGCTGAAGAGCGGATTGACGAAGAAATCAGCCGCGTCCTCAGCCAGGTCATCCATCAGGCAGCCTATGAGCAGTCCTATGCGACACGGGCTGACCTCTATCGCTTTATTTTAGACCATTTCAGCTACCATGCTGAGCGTATTCCTTATGATTTCGATATTTATTCGCCAGAGAAAATTGCAGAGCTCTTGCAGGATATTGCCGAGCAGGAATTGCAGGCAAAGAAAGCCTATCTCAAGTCTGACAAGCTCTTTACCCATTTTCAGCGGGTGTCTGTTCTCAAGGCTATTGATGAGAACTGGGTCGAGCAGGTGGACTATCTGCAGCAACTCAGGACAGCCTTGAGCGGTCAGCATTTCTCTATGAAAAATCCTCTGGTAGAGTACTATCAAGAGGCTTACGATGGCTTTGAATATATGAAGGAGCGCATGAAGCAGCAGATTGTCAAGAATCTTTTGATGAGTGAATTGGCACTCAACCCTAAAGGAGAAGTCATCATGTACTTCCCGTAAGACGAGGAGAATATGACAGTATATAACATCAACTTAGGCATCGGCTGGGCCAGCAGCGGTGTAGAATACGCCCAAGCTTATCGGGCCCAGCTTCTGCGCAGGATCCAGCAGCCGGCTAAGTTTATCTTTATGGATATGATTTTAGCGGATAATATCCAGCATTTGACGGAAAATATCGGTTTTCTGGATGAGGAAGTTATCTGGCTTTATAATTACTTTACTGATATCAAGATTGCACCGACGACGGTGACGCTGGACCAGGTGCTGGCTCAAGTCGCAGGTCAGCCGGAGCGCTCGGAGAGAGAGGGCAAGATTGTCCGCTATTTCTATCCGCAGGATGATCAGTTTATCACTTGCTACCTGCGGCAGGAAAATCAGGACTTTGTGGAGCATGTGGAGTTTGTCTCGCGGGGGAGATTGATTCGCAAGGATTATTTCTCCTATGTCCGCTATGCCAGTGAATACTTCGCGCCCCATAATGACGCCGCAACCCTCTACCAGCGCTGTTTCTACCATGAAGACGGCAGTGTGGCTTATGATATGCTGATAGAGGATGGTCAGGAAGAACTCTATCGTTTTCCAGACCGGATTTTCTATTCCAAGGCTGAGCTGGTTCGTTATTTTCTCCAGTGTTTGCAGCTGCAGGCGGATGATGTGATCATCTTGGATAGGGAGACAGGGATTGGTCAGGTTGTCTTTGAGGAGAGTCAGAAGGCTAAGCTGGGAGTAGTGGTTCATGCGGAGCATTTTAGTGAAAATGCCAGCAGTGACGACTATATTCTCTGGAACAATTTCTATGACTACCAGTTTACCAATGCTGACAAGGTGGACTTCTTCATCGTGGCAACAGAGGCTCAGAAAACGATTCTAGAGCAGCAGTTCCAGCATTACACAGACAAGCAGCCCAAGATTGTCACCATACCGGTAGGGAGTCTCGACCAACTGACTTATCCCAAAGAGCCTCGCAAGCCTTTTTCTATGATTACGGCTTCGCGTCTTGCTACAGAAAAGCATATTGATTGGCTAGTGGCAGCGACCGTCCAAGCCCATGCCCAGCTGCCTGAGCTGACTCTGGATATTTACGGTAAGGGGGGCGAAGAGGAGAAGCTGCGCCGTAGGATTGAGGAAGCAGGAGCTCAAGACTACATTCGGCTTAAAGGGCATGCAGATTTGAGTCAGATTTATGCAGTCTATGAGCTTTATCTGACAGCTTCAACCAGTGAAGGCTTTGGTTTGACTCTGATGGAATCGGTCGGATCGGGTCTGCCTCTCATCGGCTTTGATGTCCGCTATGGCAATCAGACTTTTATCGATGATGGTAAAAATGGCTATCTGCTGCCAGTCAGCTCCAATCAGGTGGAGGACCAGATTATTGCTGCTTTTGTGGAGAAAATAGTAGCTCTATTTAGCCAAGGACGCCAGCAGGAGATGAGCCAACACTCTTATCAAGTGGCCGAGAATTATTTGACCAACCGGGTTGAAGCGGCTTGGTCCCAGCTTTTAAAGGAGGTCAGAGATGATTCAGCTCTTTGATTATTACAATCAGGAAACCCAGGATCTGCATGATTCCCTCCTTGCAGCTGGCTATGACTGTCCGACCATTGTCATTGAGGCCAATGGCTTTCTGCCAGACGACATGATCTCACCCTATACTTACTTTCTGGGGGATGAAGAGGGAGTAGACCATCCGCTCTTTTTCAATCAAGTGCCAGTGCCGCCTTTCTGGGAAATCACAGGCGACCATCAGTCGGCGCGTGTCAGTGACATGGGAGAAGAGAGAGCACGGATCCACTATGCCAGTCAGGCCAAGGGCCGCCTGGTCAAGCAGGTGGACTGGCTGGATAAAAAAGGCCAGCTACGACTGAGTGAGCGCTATAATAAGCAAGGCCGCTGCTTTGCCAAAACAGCCTATAAATCTGCTCAGGAAGCCTTCAACACGACCTATTACAGCACTGATGGTCAGGAGCGTATCGTGGAAAATCATGCCACTGGTGACATCATCCTGACTTTGGACCAAGAGCCCTTGCGGATTTTTAAAAGTCGAGTGGATTTTATCCGTTTCTTTTTAGAGCGGCTAGACTTTGACTTGGATAACATTCTCTTTAATTCGCTGGCTTATTCTTTCCTAGTTTCCCACAGCTTGACAGGTCGGACTGGACAGGACATTCTCTTCTGGCAGGAGCCGCTTCATGACGAGCTTCCGGGCAATATGCAGCTGATTCTGGAAAATAGTCAGCTGCGGGCGCAGACCATTGTCATTCCAGATTTGGCGACCTATGAAAAGGCCAAGAGTTTGGCTGCAGCTGACCAGCAGCAGAAGTTCCTGCATCTGGGCTATCATTATGATTTCAAGCGGGACAACTACCTACGAAAAGATGCTTTAATCCTGACCCACTCGGATCAGATTGAAGGATTAGAGACCTTGGTTCAGACCTTGCCGCAGGTAGTCTTTCGCATTGCAGCACTTACGGAAATGTCGCCCAAGCTCTTGTCTATGCTGTCCTACAAGAATGTCGTTCTTTATCAAAATGCTAGTCTCAAGCAAATTGAGCAGCTCTACTTGGAATCAGACATCTATCTGGATATCAATCACGGCGGACAGGTTCTGCAGGCAGTGCGCAAGGCTTTTGAGAACAATCTCTTGATTCTAGGCTTTGAGCAGACCCTTCATGACAGGCACTACATTGCCCAGCAGCATATTTTTGACAGCAGCCAGCCAGATCAGTTGGCAGCAACTTTGGAAGAAGCCTTATCTGGTGTCGAGCAGATGCGGTCAGCCTTGCAAGCACAAGGCCGACATGCTAACGATGTGCCTGTCAGTCTTTATCAGGAGACTCTCCAAAGCGTATTAGGAGGTCAGCATGGCTAAAAAAGATTTATTTCATAAGGATATTGAGGGGCGGTTAGATGAGCTCAAGCATGGCAAGCCCAAGAAAGAAAATGCCAGCTTGGGCGAAAATCTCAACAAGGTCTTTGTCATCGCCTTGGGCTTGATGATCTTGATTGGCTTGATTTTTACATTGATTGGAGCCTTGAGGAAATAAAATGCAAACAATATTGATTACACTTACCATTGTAGCAGCTTTTGTCTTGATTTTGCTGGTTAGTCTTCTTCCCAGAGGGAGCCAGCAATTTTACAGAGACACCAATACATCAATCGGCAAGTCAGGCTACTGGGAAACTCACTTCGCAAAGAAAATCCTAGTTCTTTTGGCAAGCCTTGCCCTGATTGTGCTCATGATTTTCTTTATGATTCAATCCCTCTAGCATCTGTTTAGGAAGTTACTCAGACGGCTTCTAAAAAAGAAAGACCCTCTATTGCAGACAATGGAGGGAATTTTTATAAGCTGATTTTTTATGTAAAGGTTTTAATTTCTGAAAGCACCTTGATATTTTTCTGAAAAGGAGTAAACTGGATATACAAGTGATGGAGGTTTGGTATGAAATTATACGTTCAGTTGATGATTATTTTTATGATTTCCCTCGTTGGAGAAGGGATTTCAAGTGTTTTCCACCTGCCAGTTCCGGGCAGCATCATTGGTTTAGTCTTGCTGTTTTTAGCTCTGCAGTTCAAGCTCCTGCGCCTGCGTCATATCAGCATGGTTGGCAATTTTCTTTTGGCAAATATGACCATCCTTTTTCTGCCTCCTGCAGTTGGTATCATGGATAAGTTTCAAGTCATTTCACCTTATCTGCTGCCGATTATTTTGATTGTTTTAGGAGCGATTGTGCTCAATGTCTGCGTGATTGCAGTTGTGGTGCAGCTGATTAAGACTCGTTTTGAAGGAGATTATGAGGAAGGAGACGCCAGCAATGTCTGATTTATGGAGCAACCCTCTCTTTGGCCTCGCCTTATCTATTTTGGCCTATCTGTTCGGCCTATTGATTTTTCGGAGATTTCCTCATCCTTTGACAACACCTTTGCTGATTGCAGCAGTTTTGGTCATTGCTTTTTTGAAACTATCTGGTATTTCCTACAAGGATTACTATGTCGGCGGCTCCTATTTAAACAACCTAATTGTGCCATCTACGGTTGCTTTGGGGATTCCGCTTTACAAGACTTTTCATTTGATGAAGCACCATGCGCGCAGTATTTTGATTGGGACCTTTGTGGCGGTTGTAGTCAATACCAGCTTTACTGCCCTATTGGCTAAGTTTTTCGGCATGGATTTCTTTCTGGCTGTTTCTCTTTTCCCGAAATCTGTCACAACGGCCATGGCTGTTGGTATCACAGACAAGTTGCAAGGGCTTGCTACAGTGACATTAGTGGTGGTTGTTGCGACGGGAATTCTGACCAGTGTCTTGGGGCCAACGCTTCTTAAGCTCTTAAAAATCACAGATCCAGTAGCTATCGGTCTAGCTTTAGGTGGAACCGGCCATGCGGTAGGAACGGGAACCGCCTTTAAATACGGCCAAGTCGCAGGAGCTATGGCAGGACTTGCGATTGGCGTGACTGGGCTCATGTATGTTCTGGTCAGCCCCATTGTGGCAGCCATTATTCTGAAGTAAAAATAAACAATGTTGAAACGTTTTGTTTCAACCTTGTTTTGTTTATTGGAGATTTAGCTTCTTTTTCACGATGAAATAGATGGTAAAATAGAAACCAAAAACTTTCACGAGCTCAAAGACAATTTGGATAATCAGAGAGAGGTCTAGCATCATTTCAAAATCCGTAGCGGAGTAACTATAATCGTATGGAACAAATAGGCCATACGGATTGAAGAGACTAGGTAAGAAGATTGACAGGACCGCCAGAACACTCCAAATCAAAAATCCGAAAAGCACAGCCATCATAATCCGATTCTTCTTAAATAGCTGTCCGACTGAGATTGCTAGATAAAAGAAGAGGATACCAGAAAGGATTTGGAGGAGATTAAGGAAGCCGTATTTGACAATCCAAAGCCATAGATTTGGGATTTTTGCAATATATTTAAAAATCTCATTAAATGAATAGCCTGTAATAGCGAGGGCAATGCCAAAAATGACAAGGCCGCTAATAAACATGATCAGCATACACAAGAGGGTCCAAACAAATGCAGAAAGAAGCTTAGACAGAAGAATCTGATGCGGCGTAACCGGCAAGGTCCAAGTCAGGTAGCCTTCTCGCCCAAAAACATTTTTATAAAACCGACGGATAATAATGATGGTATTGGACAGAAAGACAGCGCAGGATGCAGAAAACAGCAAGAGGAAGAGTAGGTATAAAGTGATAATAACACCACTAGTAGCCATTGGGTAGTCACTATAGCGTCCCATGACCTCAGGTCTCAAGCTGCTGCCAGTTATAAATCCCATCAAGATAGAGAGAGACAGAAGAATAGCAAAGGTGATACAATACCATTTGTAATTAGACTTAAAGTCGTATTTAAACAGTTTTCCAAACATATAATGAAGCCCTCCTAATAAAAGCGAAACTGGCTGCGGAAGAGATTATCAATGGATTGATTGTACTGTTGACGCAGCTGATTAGCATTTTCATGCAAAAAGATCTGACCTTGGTTAATCAGGATTACTTCATCCAAGATTGGCTCGATATCCGCAATCAGGTGGGTGGAAATGATGACAGAAGACTGAGGCGTGCGATTTTGGATAATGGTCTGCAGGATATAGTCACGAGCAGCCGGATCCACACCACCGATAGGCTCGTCTAGGATATACAGTTCCGCATGGCGGCTCATGACCAAAATGAGCTGCATTTTTTCCTTGTTACCTTTTGAAAGGCTTCCGATTCGCACTTGAGGATCGATATGAAGATCCTTTAGAAGCTGCATGGCTTTCGCGCTGTCAAAATTATCATAAAAATCTTGGAAATATTTTACCGCTTCGATTACTTTAGAGCTGTCGCTTAGATAAGTCGTATCTGGCAGATAGGAAACGATTCTTTTGGTATCAGGAGAAGGTTTAACTCCTTTTAGATAGATATGACCAGAGGTGGGCTGCAAGAGACCATTGATAAGCTTAATAATAGTTGTCTTGCCGCTGCCATTAGGACCTAGAAGTCCGATAATTCTGCCAGGCTGGATGTTTAAGCTCACATCATAGAGGGCGGGTGCGTCGCCATAATTTTTATGGACATGGTCAAGATAGACCAGAGGATACTGATTCATACATGTCTCCTTTACTTTGTTAAATTTATCATTATTATACCTTTTCCTCAGGAAAATGGCAAAGAAAGCCGGAAAAGGCGACCGGAATATTTATTTCTAGTCAACTCCTATTTCCCTCATTCAGTGAATTGCGGTATAATAGTTATAAGAAGAAGCAAAGCATGTTCAAGGAGAAAAATGTGGTGATACAACTTGATACTAAGACTGTTTACAGTTTTATGGATAGCTTGATCCCGATAAAGAAATATGTGCAAAAAGCCAAGGACTTAGGATACAGTCATCTGGGCATGATGGATGTGGACAATCTCTATGGGGCTTATCATTTCTTAGAGGAAGCCGAAACTGCGGGACTGCAGCCGCTTTTAGGCTTGGAGCTGAGTCTGATCAAGGCAGAGCAGGAGCTGAATATCCGTCTTTTAGCCTTAGACAGTCAGGGCTATCGCAATCTGATGAAAGTCTCGACTCTCAAGATGATGGGACAAAAGAATTGGGAGGATTTCCAGCATCTCTTTAAGGGATTGGCTGTGATTGTTCCTGCTTTTGACGGAGTAGCAGATCTGGATTTGGGTTTGGATTTTTATGTTGGAGTCTTTCCAGCAACGCCCAAGCAGGAGTTTTGTCGGCCAACCCTGCCCCTGCATACCGTCCGATATTTTGATAGGGGCGATTTGGAAACCTTGCAGATGCTTCGGGCTATTCGAGAAAATGCCAGCCTGCGGGAGATTGGCAGTCTCCCCAATCATGAGTTTTTGCTGGCACCAGATGCTCTGGCAGGAGCTTTTAAGGAAACTTTCCCAGAGAGTCTGGCTAATCTTGAGAAACTAGTCCGTCATGTTCACTATGATATCAATAGGGAGCTGAAACTGCCCCGCTTTAATCGGGAGCGGCCAGCCGTGGAAGAACTAAGGGAGCGCTCCGAAGCTAGTCTGAAAAAACGCGGTTTAACAAGTAAACTCTATCAGGAGCGGCTGGATCAGGAGCTGGACGTCATCCATCAGATGGGCTTTGATGATTATTTTCTCATCGTCTGGGATTTGTTGCGCTTTGGTCGCAGTCAAGGCTATTATATGGGCATGGGCCGAGGATCTGCTGTTGGCAGTCTGGTGGCATATGCCTTGGAGATTACTGGGATTGACCCAGTCAAGAATAACCTGCTCTTTGAGCGCTTTCTAAATCTAGAGCGCTATACCATGCCCGATATTGATATCGATATTCCTGATGTTTACCGGCCGGAGTTTATCCGCTATGTTCGCGACCGCTATGGCAGCATGCATGCGGCTCAGATTGTGACCTACTCGACCTTTGGGGCCAAGCAGGCCATTCGCGATGTCTTCAAGCGCTTCGGTCTGCCAGAGTATGAGCTGACCAATATCACCAAGAAAATCCGCTTCGGGGATAGTCTGACCTCTGCTTATGAGAAAAATATGACCTTTCGTCAGATTATCAATAGTAAGCTGGAATATCAAAAGGCCTTTGATATTGCTAAAAAAATCGAAGGTCATCCCCGTCAAACATCTATCCACGCAGCCGGCGTTGTGATGAGCGACAATGACCTGACAGATCAGATACCGCTCAAATACGGTGAGGACATGTATATCACTCAGTATGATGCCCACGGTGTGGAGAGCAACGGTCTGCTCAAGATGGACTTTTTGGGCTTGCGCAATCTAACCTTTGTCCAGCGGATGAAGGAAGCAACCCTGAAAAAATATGAGGTAGATATTGAGATTGCCGAGATTGACTTGGAGGATGCAGACACTCTGAAACTCTTTGCGGCTGGCCAGACCAAGGGGATTTTCCAGTTTGAGCAGCCGGGTGCAATCAGCCTGCTTAAGCGGGTTCAGCCGGTTCGCTTTGAGGAAGTAGTGGCCACAACCTCTCTCAATCGTCCTGGAGCCAGTGATTACATCGACAATTTTGTCAAGAGAAAGCATGGGCTGGAGCAGGTGGAGCTGATTGATGACAGTTTGGCTGATATTCTAGCTCCGACTTACGGTATCATGCTCTACCAAGAGCAGGTCATGCAGGTAGCCCAGCGTTTTGGTGGCTTTAGTCTGGGGAAAGCCGATATTTTACGGCGGGCCATGGGAAAGAAGAGTGCTGCTGAAATGCACCGCATGCAGGAGGACTTTGTTGCAGGTGCTCTCAAGTTAGGTAACTCGGAAACTAAAGCCAAGGAAGTCTTTGCTATTATGGAGAAGTTTGCTGGCTATGGCTTTAATCGCAGCCACGCCTATGCCTACTCAGCTCTGGCCTTTCAGTTGGCTTATTTCAAGGCTCACTATCCAGATGTTTTCTTTGATGTCATGCTCAATTATTCTAGCAGTGACTATATCACCGATGCCCTGAGTTTTGACTTTGAAACAGCACCCCTCAGTATCAACAATATTCCCTACCATGATAAGTTTCAGGATAAGAAGATTTTTTTGGGCCTGAAAAATATCAAAGGCCTTCCTAGAGATTTGGCCTACTGGATTATCGAAGAGCGACAAAATGCCGCTTTTACTGGGGTGGAAGACTTTATTCTGCGCCTGCCTCAGAATTACCATAAGATTCCGCTGCTGACTCCTCTGATCCAGCTGGGGCTCTTTGACAGTTTTGAGAAAAATCGCCAAAAAATTCTGGCCAATCTGCCTAATCTGTTTGTATTTGCGGATGAGCTGGGCAGCCTCTTTGCGGATACGACTTATTCTTGGACAGAGGCTCAGGATTTTGGCGATGCCGAAAAGTTTGAGCTGGAACAGAGCATAATCGGTGTGGGGCTCAGCGATCACCCCTTGGTTAAACTGGCCAAAGAAGCGGACCAACCCTTTAGCTGGATTAGTGAGCTGACAGAAAATAGCAGGGCTAGGATTCTGGCTGAGGTTCAGACTATCAAGACTATCCGGACTAAAAAGGGCGAGAATATGGCCTTCTTGCAGGTTTCAGATACGAAGAAAAAACTGGATGTTACCCTCTTTCCTGATACCTATCGCCAGCTAGGTGAACGCATTAAGGAGAAGGGGATTTACTACTTGACCGGCAAGGTACAGGAGCGGGATGGACGCTTACAGTTGGTCTTGGCAGACATAGAGGAGGCCAAGACTGAACGCTTCTGGATAAAACTTGCGGGCCATGAACATGATCAGGAAATATCTCAGATTTTGCAGAAATACCCCGGCAATATTCCGGTTGTCCTGCGCTATGAAGATGAGAAGCGAACCATATCTGCACCTCATTTCCGAGTGGAGAAATCGGAGCAGCTGCAAGAGGAATTGAAGAATTATACTATGAAAACGATTTTTCGTTAAAAAATATGGAAAATAAGAGAATTTTCATGATGATTGTGGTATAATCTATAAGAATGTTAAAAAGAAAAAGGAGCAAAAAGCGAAATGAAACGTATTGCTGTTTTGACTAGTGGTGGTGATGCCCCTGGAATGAATGCTGCCATCCGTGCAGTTGTTCGTAAAGCAATTTCCGAAGGAATGGAAGTTTACGGTATTTATGATGGTTACGCTGGAATGGTAGCTGGCGAGATTTACCCACTTGATGCGACATCAGTTGGTGACATTATTTCTCGCGGCGGAACCTTCCTTCACTCTGCTCGTTATCCTGAATTTGCCCAAGTTGAAGGGCAGCTGAAAGGGATTGAGCAGCTTAAAAAACATGGAATCGAAGGTGTCGTTGTTATCGGTGGAGATGGATCTTACCACGGTGCTATGCGCTTGACAGAGCACGGCTTCCCAGCTGTCGGTGTTCCAGGAACCATTGACAATGATATCGTCGGAACAGACTTCACTATCGGTTTTGATACAGCTGTTACTACAGCTATGGATGCGATTGACAAGATTCGGGATACCTCATCCAGTCACCGCCGTACTTTCGTTATCGAAGTAATGGGACGTAATGCTGGTGATATTGCTCTCTGGGCAGGTATCGCATCTGGTGCGGATGAAATCATCGTTCCTGAAGAAGGTTTCAAGATCGAAGAAGTTGTTGAAAGCATTAAGAGTGGCTATGCCAAGGGTAAGAAGCACAACATCATCGTATTGGCTGAGGGTGTCATGTCAGCTGATGAATTTGCTGAAAAGCTAAAAGAAGCTGGTGATATGAGCGATTTGCGTGTCACAGAGCTCGGACATATCCAGCGTGGAGGTTCACCGACTGCGCGTGACCGTGTTCTTGCATCTCGTATGGGAGCACATGCTGTTAAACTGCTTAAAGAAGGTATCGGCGGAGTTGCTGTTGGAATCCGCAATGAGCAGATGGTTGAAAGCCCAATTCTGGGAACTGCTGAAGAAGGAGCACTCTTTAGCTTGACTGCTGAAGGCAAAATTGTCGTTAACAATCCGCACAAGGCTGATCTGGACTTGGCTGATTTGAACCGCAGCATCAATATTTAATTATTATTTGTTATTCAGGCCAAGAGGCCAAATAGAAGAAGGAGTTTCATACAATCATGAATAAACGTGTAAAAATCGTTGCAACATTAGGTCCTGCGGTAGAAATCCGCGGTGGTAAAAAATTCGGTGATGACGGATATTGGGGAGAAAAGCTGGATGTTGAAGCATCAGCTCAAAACATTGCTAAGTTGATTGAAGCTGGCGCAAACACATTCCGTTTCAACTTCTCACACGGTGACCATGCTGAGCAAGGAGAGCGCATGGCAACTGTTAAGCGTGCAGAAGAAATTGCCGGCCAAAAAGTTGGTTTCCTTCTTGATACAAAAGGACCAGAAATTCGTACAGAATTGTTCGAAGGCGATGCAAAAGAGTATTCATACAAGACTGGTGAAAAAATCCGTGTTGCTACTAAGCAAGGCATCAAGTCTACTCGTGAAGTCATTGCTTTGAATGTTGCTGGCGGATTGGACATCTACGATGATGTTGAAGTTGGCCGTCAAGTATTGGTTGACGATGGTAAACTTGGTCTTCGTGTTGTCGCTAAAGACGATGCTACTCGTGAATTTGAAGTTGAAGTTGAAAATGACGGCATCATTGCTAAGCAAAAAGGTGTGAACATTCCTAACACTAAGATTCCTTTCCCAGCACTTGCTGAGCGTGATAATGACGATATCCGCTTTGGTCTTGAGCAAGGAATCAACTTCATCGCGATTTCATTTGTACGTACTGCAAAAGACGTCAACGAAGTTCGTGCAATCTGTGAAGAAACTGGTAATGGCCATGTTCAATTGTTCGCGAAAATCGAAAACCAACAAGGTATCGATAACTTGGACGAAATCATTGAAGCTGCTGATGGTATCATGATTGCCCGTGGTGACATGGGTATTGAAGTACCATTTGAAATGGTTCCAGTTTACCAAAAGATGATCATCACGAAGGTAAATGCAGCTGGTAAAGTGGTTATCACAGCAACTAACATGCTTGAAACCATGACAGAAAAACCACGTGCAACTCGTTCAGAAGTATCAGACGTATTTAACGCTGTTATTGACGGAACTGACGCAACTATGCTTTCAGGTGAGTCTGCAAATGGTAAATACCCACTTGAGTCAGTAACAACAATGGCTACTATCGATAAGAATGCTCAAACCCTTCTTAACGAATATGGTCGCTTGACAACTGATAACTTTGAGCGTAACTCTAAGACTGAAGTTATGGCTTCAGCAGTTAAAGATGCTACAAACTCAATGGATATCAAGTTGGTAGTTACCCTTACTAAGACAGGTCACACAGCTCGCTTGATTTCTAAATACCGTCCAAATGCTGATATCTTGGCTATCACTTTTGACGAATTGACTCAACGCGGTCTTATGCTGAACTGGGGTGTGATTCCGGTGACTACAAACACTCCATCTAACACAGATGATATGTTTGACATCGCTGAAAAGATTGCGGTTGAGCAAGGCTTGGTTGAATCTGGTGATGATATCGTTATCGTTGCTGGTGTGCCGCTTGGTGAAGCTGTTCGTACCAACACAATGCGTATCCGTACAGTACGTTAATCTAAGATAATAAAAAAGAACCGTTGATTGGAAAATCATCGGTTTTTTCTTGTCAAAGTGATGACCATTATCTTGCTTGAGAAGGAGGACACACCAGCGTTTTGATTTTTGAAATAAGATTGTCCCTTTGTCTATTTTGTCTAAAAATGATATAATGGTATAAAAGAGATGGGAGAGACAGATGTTAAAGAGAGATTTATTAAGAAATGTCATTATTTTTTCAGTACTAGCAGCCATCATTATAGGGCTGAGAGTTTTTATTTATACGCCTTATCGGGTGACAGATCAAGACAGCAATGCTTATTTGGCAAAGAATGACTTGGTCTTGGCAACGAGAAAGCAAGACATCAAGCGTGGAGACTTTGTCCTCTATGAAGTGGACGGCAAAGACTATGTCGGCCGGGTCATTGCCCAGGAAAAAGATCAGGTAACCTATATGGATGACCTCCTTTACCTGAACGGCCAGGTCATGTCGGAAGAATATATAGAGAAAATGCGGGAGAAGTATCTGGCTTCAGCAGGAAGTTCGGGTTACTACACTCATGATTTCTCTGTTATGGATTTAAAAGACTCAAAGTCTGATAAAATTACTAAAGATTCTTATCTGATTCTTAATGACCGACGGGAAAATACCAAGGACAGTCGAGAATTTGGACTCATAAAAGCCAGTCAAATCAAGGGAGTGGTGGAGTTCCGGCTCTCACCGCTTAATGAATTTGGTTTTATTAAGAATAAGTAAATTAAAGTCTATTTTCAACCAAGGCAGGGCAAGCCTTGGTTTTTTTCTTTGAAAATCAACTTTAAAGTTACAAGTAAACATAAAGATACTTGTTCTGATGTGGTATACTAATATCAAAAGACTGTTAAAGGAGACTGCTCTTGAAGTCAATAAAGAAAAAATTATTATTGTTGGCTATACTTGCACTGATTTTTCTGACTGCATGTAGCAGCATAATAAATAGAGATGGTGAAAAAATATGGATGTCAGATACAGAAATGACTGAGCTTCATAAGAAAGAGCAAAAGCTTGCACTTTATATCATTAATCATTATGAAGATGTTCAAAAAATTGAATTTGATGAATTTTCCAAGGGAAATTTATGGAAAGGGGATTCCGTTAGTCTCATAGTAAATGACACCAGTTATATCCCACATGTTTCTTTGGACTCAAAAGATGAAAACTATAATATAAATAATAACTCTCACACTGATTCGACAGAATTGACTTTTCGTCTGAAAAAGAAAGAGAAGGTCACAAATTTTAAAGATGCGGGTGAGACGGATGTTATTTACTCTGGACAAAATGTTTGGCTGACGACTGAGGAAAAAGTAAAGGTGCGCAACCAGGAAGAGGGGCTGGCTTTATTTTTACTGAATCACTATGAAAATGTTGAAAAAATTGAATTTACAAAGATTTCAAGAAAGCCTTTTGGACAGGCAAGAGAAGCTACGTTAGTTGTTAATGATAAGATAAAGATTTATTCCTACCTAGATGATAGCTATGACAACTATCATTTGTCTTATAATCCTGAAAAAGACGGCCTGAAAGCTAAAGAGAATCAAACAAATTTGCAAAGTCTAGATAGCATTACTGTTATCTATTATACGGGGAAATGAATGATGTGTTGCAAAGAAAAAGCCAGACTGACTTAATTATCAGACTGTTTTTTTCGTGTTTCTTGATGAAAGATGTTTTGCCATACTTCGTGGCGACGCCAGAGGCTGGTATGGATAACACCGTCCATTTCATAGCGGATGAGCTTGGTTTTCTGGCTGACAGAGAGGAGTTCAAAGTTTTTGATAGGTGTTTTTGAGGCTCTTTCTGCCTGAAATTCAGACTTGTTTAGCTGTCGGCCATCTTGGGAAATATAGAGAAATTCGGCGGACAGAAGCGTATCCAGTTGGCTGCCTTGCTCTACGAGCTGCTCACGCATGAGTAGGTTTGGATAAAGATTTTCCAATCTCTCATCTTCAGGAATGGGAGCGGGCTCGATATGAATGTCAATGTCAAAGACCCCAAAGCGCTTCATCAACATATCCTCAACCTGGTCCGCAATATCATGGCTTTCAAAAACAGACAAATCGGGATTCATTTCCAAGATAATATCCAGGTAGATATTACTGCCATAGGTCCGGCCGCGTTGTGACTTGACCTGGGTGATTTTAGGAATTTCCAGGATAGCTTGCTTATAGTCTTGGAGTAGGCTTTCATCAAATCCGTCGGACAGGCTGAAAGAAGATTCCATAAAGATATCATAGGCTGTCTTGAGAATGAAGAAAGTAATTACAATGGCTGCCAGCTTATCAACGATTGGGAAATTAAAGGCGCTGGCAATGATAGCAACTGAAGTGCCGATAGAAGTGACAGCGTCTGACAGGTTGTCCTTGGCTGCAGCATCCAGAGCCTTGGAATGAGCTTTTTTAGCTAGCGTTTTATTGTAAAAATAAACACCCAACATAATGATTGCCGAGATGATTCCGACCATGGCACCAACAGGGTCAATCTTGGTTTCTTGGTTGGAGATAATCTTCTGAATGGTCTCTATCAAGACATCAAATCCAACGAAAAACATGATAAAAGATGTGATGAGACTGGCCAGATCTTCTATCTTCCAGTGGCCGAAGCGATGGTCACGGTCGGCTGGTTTTCTGGCCATACGCAGGCCAATTAAAACGGCGATATTAGCCACGATATCAGATACATTATTGAAGCCATCGGCCGTTAGACTGGAGGACTGGAGAGTGGAGCCTGCGATAATCTTGACCGCGGAGAGAATCAGATAGGTAGCGATGGACAGGATGGCTCCTCTCTCCGCTAGTTTCAGATTGTTACTAGGATTTTTCATGACAGCCTTTCTTTCTGGTGGGGCAGCAGAATGGAAAAGAGACTTGAGAAGAAAATACTATCTCTGGACAGATGATCCAAGTCTCATATGGGCATATTATAGCAAAAATAGGCTTGATTATCAATTTCTCTAGGAGCGAAGTGTTCTCAAATGACTTGCGGAATATCTAGTCTAAAATCAGAAATTCCTCTTCTTTCTGGTTTAGCTTCATCAGGATTTTTGTTATAATAGTAGCATTGACTTTGAAAGAGGAAGAAACATGCATCCTTTATTAAACGGTATGAATGACCGTCAGGCTGAGGCGGTTCAGACAACAGAAGGGCCTTTGCTGATTATGGCGGGAGCTGGTTCGGGTAAGACCCGTGTCCTGACTCACCGTATTGCCTATTTGATTGATGAAAAGATGGTCAATCCTTGGAATATCCTTGCCATTACCTTTACCAATAAGGCAGCGCGGGAGATGAGAGAACGGGCTGAAAAACTCAAAACGGAGGCCCAAGATTGCTTAATCGCTACCTTCCACTCCATGTGTGTGCGCATCCTGCGGCGAGAGGCAGATCATATTGGCTACAACCGCAACTTCACCATCGTCGATCCGGGCGAACAGCGGACCCTGATGAAACGGATTCTCAAAAATCTCAATCTGGACCCTAAAAAGTGGAATGAGCGCGCCATTCTGGGGACTATTTCCAATGCTAAGAACGACCTGATTGATGAGGTGGCCTATGCAAATCTAGCTGGTGATATGTATACAGAGATTGTGGCCAAGTGTTACACGGCTTATCAAAAGGAATTGCGCCAGTCTGAGGCTATGGACTTTGATGACTTGATTATGCTGACTCTAAGGCTTTTTGGCCAGAATCCTGACGTCCTGACCTACTACCAGCAACGCTATCAGTATATCCATGTAGACGAGTATCAGGATACCAACCATGCCCAGTACCAACTAGTCAAGCTCTTGGCTACGCGCTTTAAGAATATCTGCGTGGTCGGGGATGCTGACCAGTCTATCTATGGCTGGCGGGGAGCCGATATGCAGAATATCCTGGACTTTGAAAAGGATTATCCTGAAGCTAAGGTAGTTCTGCTTGAGGAAAATTATCGTTCTACCAAAACCATTCTTCAGGCGGCTAATGAAGTCATCCGAAACAACCGCAACCGCCGTCCTAAAAATCTCTGGACTCAAAACGAAGATGGTGAGGAAATTGTCTACTATCGGGCTAATGACGAGCAGGACGAGGCTCTCTTTGTCGCCCGAACTATTGATCAGCTGAGCCGAGAGGGCTACAGTCATAAAGATTTTGCAGTTCTGTACCGGACCAATGCTCAGTCACGGACGGTGGAAGAAGCCCTGCTCAAGTCCAATATTCCCTATACTATGGTCGGTGGAACCAAGTTCTACAGCCGCAAGGAAATCCGCGATGTCATTTCTTATCTCAATCTCATCGCCAATCCTAGCGATAATATCAGTTATGAGCGCGTGGTCAATGAGCCCAAGCGTGGTGTCGGAACAGGAACAGTGGAGAAAATTCGGGATTTTGCGTCCAGCCAGGAAATCTCTCTACTGGATGCATCAGCCAATATCCTGCTGTCACCGGTCAAGGGCAAGGCGGCTCAGGCGGTCTATGATTTTGCCAATATGCTTCTGGATTTGCGGGAGCGCTTGGACGACTATACAGTGACGGAGCTGGTAGAAGCTGTATTGGAAAAGACAGGCTATTCTGCGGCCTTGGCAGCCCAGGCAACCTTGGAAAGCCAAGCACGGATTGAAAATATCGAAGAATTCCTGTCTGTAACCAAGAACTTTGATGAAAGTCCAGACAATCCTGCTGATGAGTCTGGTCTTGACAAGCTCAGCCGTTTTCTCAATGACTTAGCCTTGATTGCAGATACAGACGACGGAGATACGGAGAGTTCTGAAGTGACTTTGATGACCCTTCACGCGGCTAAGGGATTGGAATTTCCAGTCGTTTTTCTGGTTGGAATGGAGGAAAATGTCTTCCCTCTAAGTCGGGCATCTGAAGATGAGGATGAGCTGGAAGAGGAGCGACGTCTTGCTTACGTTGGCATTACCCGAGCAGAGAAGATTCTCTATCTGACTAATGCCAATTCCCGTATGCTTTATGGTAAAACCAACTATAATCATCCTACTCGCTTTTTGAGAGAAATCAGCTCAGACTTGCTTGACTATCAGGGACTGGCTCGGCCGGCAAATAGCTCCTTTAAGGTCAGCTATACCAATAGCGATACTAGCAAATTCGGTCAGGGCATGAGTCTGGCTCAAGCCCTGCAGGAGCGGAAGCGTCAGGCGGCACCAAGTTCGATTTCTACAGGCAGTCTGCCTTTTGGAAAGAGCAGTCAGAGCCAGCCATCTAAGCCGGAAGTTGCTTGGGCTATCGGAGATATTGCCCATCATAAGAAATGGGGCGATGGGACAGTTCTGGCAGTCTCTGGCAGTGGAAATAGTCAAGAGCTTAAGATCAATTTCCCAGAAGTCGGTCTGAAGAAAGTGCTGGCCAGCATAGCACCGATTGAGAAAAAGTCATGATGAGGCAGTCAATTGAAGCCTGGATCTATCATCCAGAGGAACGAGAAATCTTGCTTTTGAAAGTTGAGGATAAGAAAGTTTCCTTTTGGCAGCCCATTACTGGTGGGATTGAGAGTGGTGAGAGTCCAGAAGAAGCCTGCCTTCGTGAAATAAAAGAGGAGACCGGCATGCTCTTAGCTTGTTCAAACCTGACGGGTCTTGGAAATTTCACGGTAAAGATTGATGAAAATCTGTCCATCCACAAAAATCTTTTTCTAGTTCTGACTGAACAGAAGGAAATCCAGCTTTCAGATGAGCATGTGGGAGCTCAGTGGGTAGCTTTAGACAAAGTTTCGTCGCAGTTGTACTGGCCCAGCAATCAAGCGACTTTTGCGATTATAACCGAGAAGCTATAAGATATAGCTTCTCTTTATTTCTTTTGATAAAGAAATTCTATTAGTCAAGCGAGACGTTTAGTGGTAGACTTATCACATAACTATAGTGAGGTGACCTTATGACACGTGAATTTAAATTTGAAACCCTGCAGCTTCATGCCGGACAGACAGTTGACCCGACAACTAAGTCGCGGGCTCTGCCTATTTACCAGACAACTTCCTATGTGTTTGACGATACTCAGGAGGGAGAAGATCTCTTTGCCCTACGCAAACCGGGTAATATCTACACTCGGATTACCAATCCGACCCTGTCTGCTTTTGAGGAGCGGATTGCGGCTTTGGAGGGTGGAGTCGGAGCTCTAGCAACAGCTTCTGGTATGGCGGCCCTTACCTATACCGTTCTAGCTTTGGCGCATGCTGGCGATCATGTAGTGGCAGCCTCTACCATCTACGGCGGTACCTTTAATTTGCTCAAGGAAACCCTGCCTCGCTATGGCATTACCACGACTTTTGTTGATATTGAAAATCTGGCTGAAGTAGAAGCAGCCATTCAGGACAATACCAAGTTGGTTCTGATTGAAAGCTTGGGCAATCCGCTGATTAATATTCCTGACTTTGACGCTTTGGCAGAGCTGGTTCATGCTCACAAGATTCCGTTGATTTCCGATAATACCTTTGCTACGCCTTATCTGATCAATGTCTTTTCTCATGGTGTGGACATTGCGGTGCATTCTGCGACCAAGTTTATCGGCGGTCATGGAACCAGCATCGGTGGCGTAATTGTGGACAGCGGTCGTTTCGACTGGGAAGCTTCTGGCAAGTTTCCGCAGTTTGTTGATCCGGACCCGAGCTATCATGATATCAGTTATACACGTGATGTCGGAGCAGCAGCTTTTGTCACTGCAGTCCGGACTCAGCTCTTGCGCGATACGGGCGCAGCCATGTCTCCCTTCAATGCCTTTCTCTTCCTGCAGGGGTTGGAAACTCTCTCTTTGCGTGTAGAGCGCCATGTGTCCAATGCAGAAAAGATTGTAGATTTCCTAGCAGGACATCCTAAGGTCGAGCAGGTCAATTATCCCAAGCTTGCTGACAGTCCATATCATGCTTTGGCAGAAAAATATTTCCTTAAAGGCGTGGGCTCTATTTTCACCTTTAATGTCAAAGGTGGGGAGAAAGAGGCTCGTAAGGTTATTGACAGCCTAGAGATTTTCTCTGACTTGGCCAATGTAGCAGATGCTAAGTCCCTGGTTGTACATCCAGCTACGACGACTCATGGTCAGATGTCGCCAGAAGATCAGCTGGCAGCAGGCATTACACCAAATCAAATCCGTCTCTCTATCGGCCTGGAAAATGTGGATGACTTGATTGAGGATTTGAGAATCGCCTTGGAATCTATCTAATTTTCAAGGTCTCTAAACAGAGCAAATAAGATTAAAACTAGGTTTTCGCCTAGTTTTTTGTTATAATGAGAGATATTAAAAAATAGCAGGTAATCAAAATGACAATTTCAGTGATTGTTCCGTGCTTCAATGAAGAAGAGTCTATTCCTTTGTTTCATGAAGCCATGGAAGCGGTCAAATATCAAATCCGTGATCAGTTTGAATATATTTTTGTCAATGACGGATCGACAGACCGCACCTTGGCTGTTTTGCGTGAGCTCAGCAGTCGTTGTCCTGACGTGCACTATCTGTCCTTTTCTCGCAATTTTGGAAAAGAAGCAGCCCTTTATGCTGGTTTGCAAGAGGCGAGTGGGGATTTGGTGACAGTCATGGATGTGGACTTGCAGGATCCGCCAGAGCTTTTGATTGAGATGAAGGCCATGCTGGACACGAATCCTGAGCTGGACTGTGTGGGGACTCGTCGGACTACTCGCGAGGGAGAGCCGCCAATCCGAAGCTTTTTTGCCAATTTGTTCTATAAGCTGATTAACAAGATTAGCCAGGTTGAGATGGTAGATGGTGCGCGTGACTTCCGACTGATGCGCCGCCAGATGGTAGAAGCTATTCTGGAGGTTTCAGAGTACAATCGCTTTTCCAAGGGAATTTTTGCCTGGGTGGGCTTCAATACCGAATACTTGGAATACAAAAATGTTGAACGAGTGGCTGGCAAGACCTCTTGGAATTTCTGGTCTCTGTTCAACTATTCTTTGGAAGGCATCGTCAATTTCTCTGATGCGCCGCTCAACATCGCCTTTTTAGGAGGTATCCTGTCTTGGATTTTAGCCTTTATCTTGATGGCGGTGATTATTATCCGTACCTTGGTTTTTGGTGACCCGACATCGGGCTGGCCGTCCCTTATGACTGTCATTCTCCTTATCGGCGGCTTCCAGCTGCTGACCATCGGCATACTGGGTAAATACATTGGCAAAATCTTTATGGAAACCAAGCATCGGCCGATTTATGTGATTAAAGAGAAGAGTAAGTAATATAGCAGATTTTTTCTGCTTTTTTTGTTATAATAAACTCATTGAATGTTTATGATGTGAAAGGAAAGACAAATGATTTTAATTACAGGTGCGAATGGACAGCTGGGTACAGAGCTTCGCTATCTTTTGGATGAGCGCAATGAGGAGTATGTGGCTGTTGATGTGGCAGAAATGGATATTACCAATGCCCAAATGGTGGACAAGGTCTTTGCGGAAGTCAAGCCAAGCTTGGTATATCACTGCGCAGCTTATACTGCAGTTGATGCGGCTGAGGACGAAGGAAAAGAGCTGGACTATGCCATCAATGTGACAGGGACCGAAAATGTTGCAAAAGCTGCAGAAGCACATGGAGCAACCTTGGTCTACATCTCAACAGACTATGTCTTTGACGGACAAAAGCCTGTCGGTGAGGAGTGGGAAGTAGATGACCGGCCGGATCCGCAGACTGAGTATGGCCGTACCAAGCGCATGGGTGAGGAGCTGGTTGAGAAATATTCCAGCCGTTTCTATATAATCCGTACTGCCTGGGTCTTTGGTAACTACGGTAAAAACTTTGTCTTTACCATGCAAAATCTTGCCAAGACGCACAAAACTCTGACTGTAGTCAATGACCAACATGGCCGTCCGACTTGGACTCGTACGCTGGCTGAATTTATGACTCATCTGGCGGAAAATCAAAAGGAATTTGGTTATTACCATCTGTCTAATGATGCGGCAGAGGACACGACATGGTATGACTTTGCAGTGGAAATTCTCAAAGATACAGATGTGGAAGTCCAGCCTGTTGATTCCAGCAAATTCCCGGCCAAGGCTAAGCGGCCTTTCAACTCAACTATGAGCCTGACCAAGGCTAAGGCGACAGGCTTTGTCATTCCGACTTGGCAGGATGCCTTAAAAGAGTTCTACAAGCAAGAGAAGAAACAGTGATTTTCTTTGAAGTTGATAAAAGCGACAGAACTTAGTCTCAGACTAGGTTCTGTTTTTTCTTCTGGCAGACTGAAGAAGTGATTTTGAGGTGCGTGCTCTGGTGGAGAAAGAGCTGACTTTAAGATACGAGGGGAAAATGAGAATGAGAAGAATTTTCCACAGATCTTATCCCCTTAAAATAAAGATGTTTCAATTTGATGAAATTCTGTGGATAACCTTTATTATTTCATTCAACTATGTTACAATGTTACTATAAATAAAATAGAAGAGGTGTGTGAATATGTCACGTAAACCATTTATTGCTGGTAACTGGAAAATGAACAAAAATCCTGAAGAAGCAAAGGCTTTTGTAGAAGCGGTTGCTGCTAAGCTACCTTCTTCAGATTTGGTAGAAGCTGGTATCGCTGCTCCAGCACTTGATTTGACAACTGTTTTGGCAGCAGCTAAAGGAAGCAATCTTAAAGTTGCAGCCCAAAACGCTTACTTTGAAGATGCAGGTGCCTTCACTGGTGAAAACAGCCCTAAAGTTCTTGCAGAAGTTGGAGTTGACTACATCGTTATCGGTCACTCAGAACGCCGCGATTATTTCCATGAAACAGACCAAGACATCAACAAAAAAGCGCACGCTATCTTCCGCAATGGTCTGGTGCCAATCATCTGCTGTGGTGAATCGCTTGAAACTTACGAAGCTGGTAAAGCAGTAGAATTCGTTGGTGCTCAAGTATCAGCTGCTTTGAAAGACTTGACAGCTGAGCAAGTTGCATCATTGGTTATCGCTTATGAGCCAATCTGGGCTATTGGTACTGGTAAGTCAGCAACTCAAGACGACGCTCAAAAGATGTGTAAAGCAGTTCGTGACGTTGTAGCAGCTGACTTTGGTCAAGAAGTAGCAGACAAGGTTCGTGTTCAGTACGGTGGTTCTGTAAAACCTGAAAATGTTGCGTCTTACATGGCTTGTCCAGATGTTGACGGTGCTCTTGTTGGTGGTGCATCACTTGAAGCTGAAAGCTTCTTAGCATTGCTTGATTTTGTAAAATAAAAAATGTTGAAAAAGACTTGTCCTCCCAAAGGTGACAAGTTTTTTAAAAGTTGGAGAGAAAAGTTGAAATCGAAAGAATTGGTTTATTTAGCGAGTACGGCTATTTTGTTGGCGGCGACTGCCAATGTAGCAAAAGCCGAGGAACATACGATCGCTGAGTCAGAAGTTTTAAAAACAGAAAGGTCTGTTAGTTCCCAGAATCAGATAGTGAATGCGGCTGGATCACAAACGTCTAATCAGCCGACTATAGCAGTGGCAACTGCTGAACAGTTGGTTCAAGCAGTTAAGCAAGAGGAGCAAGCAACGAACGCTGTAGGAACAGCTATTGAGTCTGGAGGAGCAGCTCAATCAGCCACTGTAGAAACTCAGGTGGCACCTGCTAAGCCAGAAGGGCAAACTCAGTCAGTTGCAAATGCTTCTAATCAGAATGAAACTGTAGCTGATCAGTCAGCAAAAGCAAGCTCTTCTGTTGCAGATTCTGTTACTGCCTCAGACCCCAAGGCCAGTCCTGCAGTAGCATCAGCACCAAAATCTAGTAATGCTGGGAAAACTGTATTTTATAATGCTGGGTCAAAGGCTCAGGCAGCCCGCGGGAATTCTCAAGCGGAGATTAAAGGTACTTCCTTTGTAGATGTCAGCAGCCACAATGGCCATATCAGCGTAGACGACTATCGTAAATTAGCCCAGCAAGGGGTTGGAGGTGTCGTTGTCAAACTGACAGAAGGAACCCATTACACTAATCCATTTGCCGAGTCTCAGGTAAGAAATGCTCAGGGAGCTGGTTTACAAGTATCGACCTATGCCTTCTCGCACTATACCAGCGATGAAGAAGCGAGAGCCGAAGCTCGTTATTATGCTGCCTTTGCTAATAGACTAGGCCTTCCTAAAAATACAGTTATGGTCAATGACATGGAAGATCCTAAAATGCAAAATGGGATTAACCAGCATACCCAGGCTTGGGCGGATGAGATGCGCAGACTGGGTTATTCTAACCTAATGTATTATACTAGCGCCAGCTGGCTGGATCAAAATAATCTTCGCAGCAAGGGACCGGTTAATACATCGCAATTTGGCTATAGCAACTTCTGGGTGGCCCAGTATCCGTCTTCTAATTTAAATCTTGATGGAGCTAAATCTCTCAAATACAACAGTGGTGCTGGAGCATGGCAGTTTACAGCACAGGCTCAGCTGTTAGCTGGCAAGCATGTATTTGACCATAGCGTGGATTACACTGGGAGATTTACCCAGCAGTCTGCTCTTGCTAAGCAGCCTTTAAAGGGTAACATCAGTATTCAGAATAAGAATAATGTCAACGGCAGCTTTGATGTTGTGATTTCAAACGTTTCTGCTCCTTATGGAGTGTCTGTTGTTAGTGTCCCTGTTTGGTCTGAAGCTAATGGCCAAGACGATATTATCTGGTACACAGCCACTCAGCAGGCCAATGGTACTTATAAAGTTTCTGTTGATTCTAGCAGACATAAGGATTCAGTTGGCAAGTACAATGTCCATCTCTACTATGTCCGCAACGACGGTCAATTAGTCGGTGTCGGCGGTACTACAACTAATGTATCTGTCATAAAACCACAAGGCAAAATCAGCATTCAGAATCGCAACAGCGAAACTGGTGATTTCGATATTGTGGTTTCAGGTATCTCATCCCCAGGTGGTCTTAAGACTGTCTCTCTGCCAACTTGGTCAGAGTCCAACGGCCAAGATGATATCAAATGGTATACTGCTGAACGTCAGGCCGACGGTACCTATCGTAAGCGAGTCCTCATAAGCGATCACAATCATGTTCAGGGTGAGTACAATGTCCATCTCTACTATGTTCAAAATGACGGCCGCTTGGTTGGTGTAAGCGGCACTAAAACGACCGTTTCTCTTGGCAAACCTAAGGGCACCATCAGTATTCAAAATCGAAACAAAGAAACTGGCGATTTTGATATTGTGGTTTCAGGTATTTCATCTCCGGGAGGTCTGAAGGAAGTTTCCCTGCCAACTTGGTCTGAGGCTAACGGCCAAGATGATATCAAATGGTACAACGCTGAGCGTCAAGCTGATGGCACCTATCGTAAGCGTGTCCGTCTGAGCGATCACAAAAATGTTGAGGGTGAGTACAATGTGCATCTCTATTATGTGCAAAATGATGGCAGCTTGGTAGGTGTAAGTGGCACTAAAACGACTATTTCTATAGAAAAACCAAAAGTTCAAGGCAAAATCAGTATTCAGAATCGCAACAGCGAAACTGGCGATTTTGATATTGTAGTTTCAGGGATCTCATCCCCAGGTGGTTTGAAGAGTGTTTCTCTTCCAACCTGGTCTACAGCCAACGGCCAAGATGACATCAAGTGGTACGATGCTGAGCGTCAAGCTGATGGCACCTATCGTAAGCGTGTCCGTCTGAGTGATCACAATAATGTTGAGGGCGAATATAATGTGCACCTTTACTATGTGCAGAATGATGGCAGCTTGGTTGGTGTGAGCGGCACTAAAACGATTATTTCCATTGAGAAACCAAAAGCGCAAGGCAAAATCAGCATCCAGAATCGCAATAGCGAAACCGGCGATTTTGATATTGTAGTTTCAGATATCGTATCACCAGGTGGTCTTAAGACAGTTTATCTGCCGACTTGGTCAGAGGCCAATGGCCAAGATGATGTCCAATGGTACACTGCAGAACGTCAAGCTGACGGCACTTATCGTAAGCGTGTTCGTGCGAGCGACCATAACAACGTTCAAGGCGAATATAATGTGCATCTCTACTATGTGCAAAATGATGGCAAGCTAGTAGGAGCAGGTGGCATCAAGACCAATGTTTCTATCAGTAAGCCGCAGGGTAAAATCAGTATTCAAAATAAGAATAATGATACTGGAGAGTTTGACATTGTAGTATCAGGAATTGTGGCACCAGAAGGTCTCAAGACAGTTTACCTGCCGACTTGGTCAGAAGCGAATGGTCAAGATGATATCCAATGGTACACAGCGGATCGTCAGGCTGATGGCACTTATCGTAAGCATGTATATGCGCGTGACCATAAGAATAATGCAGGCGAGTACAATGTTCACTTGTATTACTTAAATAATCAAAATCAGCTGCAGGGAGCTGGTGGAGAAAAGACCTCTATCTCTGTGAACCGTCCTCAGTCAGCTAGTCAGCGAGACCGTGTTCTTGCGGCGGCAGCTGCTATGGTAGGTGTCAGGGGAGGCAGTGCTGAGCATCAGCGCTTGGTCAACGATTATAACAGTGTCAGACCGCTGCCAGTTGGTTATGCTGTGAAAAACACAGATGACTGGTGCGACATTTTTACTACAGTTATTTTCCAAAGAGAGGGCTTGAGTGATCTTATCGGCCGTGAGTGCGGTGTAGAGCGCCATATTCATATTTTCCAAAGACTAGGTATCTGGAATGAAGATGGTAATTCGACTCCTAGCGCAGGCGATATCATCACCTTTAACTGGGACAAAGATACTCAGCAAAACGATGGTTGGGCTGATCATATTGGTATTGTCGAAAAAGTTGAAAATGGCATCATTCACACGATTGAAGGCAACAGCAATAACGTAGTTAAACGCAACACTTACCGCATTGGTCATGGAAATATCCGTGGTTTTGCGACACCTCGTTATAAATAAACATACAAAAAAACCAAGGGAAAACTTGGTTTTTTTAACGTCTTAGAATTTTTTTAATGAGCTGAAGCAGCTTAAATTTGAGAGGGTTAGGATAATAATGGAAAGTCCCCATTTTTCGGACGATGAAGCCGTTGAAGTTCTGTTTGAAGCGCAGAACACCGTCAGAACCGTCGAAAATTCCCATAATACCGAGGAAATTATAAAATGGAATGCCTCTCTTGATGCTTTCGGTCATAACGTATTCCTGCAGCAGGGCTGGAGCGTAGAATTTATTAAACTCAGGATAGGAGCCGCTGAAAAGATAGGTTGCTTCCTGAGGGGTATAGATAAAGAGGCTGGCAGCCAGAATCTGGTCTTGGTCGCCGTACTTATCAATCAGCTCTTGAGCCTCTGCTTTGCGGGTTTCAAAGCTATCAAACTGGCTGGAAAGTTCTCGCAGCTGATTTTGCTTCTTTTCAGATTGAGGATTGTTTTCCAAGTCAGTCTGCAGTTTCTGGATTTTTTGGCCCAGTTTCTCTTGATCCTTTTGTAAGTTCTGAAGATAGTCCTTGAAGTTAAGGCTGGCTGTCATAAAGTCTGCTTGATGACCAAAGCTATCATAAAAATCTTGATAGTAGTCTAGTGGCTTGTCATCGTATTCCCGCCGGTCAGAAGTGGCAGCTGTGATATCTTTGAAAATGCTGAGTTGGTCACGTTCCAGCCTTTTTAACTTGATACCAAAGGTATTCGCCTTTTTGACAGTCGCCTTACCATTTTTACTGAAGGATTTGAGCAGGTCTTTCTCCGTCAAACCAGCTAAGTTTTTGACATAATGCCAATCAGGCTCCCCGCCTGGATAGCCTGTCTGTAAGCCGTCAAAGTCAAAGCCCAAATCAGTCAGTTGCTGGATAAGATCGACCTTTTCATCAGATGTGGGCTGGCCGTTGCTGTCAAAGGTCTGATAAGTCTCGTAGGGCTTGATGATCAGCTCCAGAGCGCCTTCTTTTTTAGCGTAAGCCTGCAAAGCTTGATAGAAGGGAGTCAGGTATTGAGCATCGGTAGAGACAGGACCGCAGTTGATTTCCATATGAAGGCCGCCAGTCATAGGCATACTATAGAGGACAGCTGACACCACTACCTGTCCCTGCAGGTCAGTGTAGCCGATATACTGGGTACTGAAGCCACGCTTGCTCAGCAGCTCTGCCATTTCCACGGTCTGCATAAAAGAGCGTTGGGAGCTAGCTGAGGTATGCTGGATGAATTCTTCTTGGCTGAGAAGTTTGAAGGTCATAGGCTTCCTTTCTTTTAATGCTTGCTGCGCAGTTTCTTTCTGAGAGTGTAGGCCAGATTGGAGAGGTGGTAAAGAGGATTAGTTGGCAGGTTAAATTCACCAGCAAATTCCTCAATGGTCGGATTGAACTTGGATTTAAAGCTGTAGAGACCGCCCTTGAGGTCGTTTTCGATTCCGCCCATATTTTGCCAATCAGCTCCACGCTCAAAAGCATGTTTGGCCGTTTCGTACCAAGTGATGATGGCAGGCTGGTAACGACGGTACTCCTCGTCCATTCCGGCATAGATATTTTCAGAGGTTTTGCCGTATTCTAAGACCAAGGTTCCAGACAGGGGAACGACAGCAGTCCCTTGGCTGATTTTGTCCTGTAGGAAGTCAATCTCTTCCTGGAGGCGTTTCTGCTCTTGCTGGTTATTCTCAATCTTGCCGGGTTTGGTTTTCTCGGTAAATTTCTCTGCTTCCTTGAGTGTCTTGGTCAGCTGAGCCTGCAAGTCTTCCAATCGTGCCTTTAGATCAATGCTGGACAAGGTGATGTAGGAGTGCTCAGGATAAGTATCCAAGAGTTTTTGGTAATAGTCTTTGCCGCGTAGGTGGATGTTTTTTCTATTTTCCGTTTTCTTCATCAGGGCTGAAAAGTCATCCAGTAATTCTGCTCCGCCAAATTGGATTTGGATGCCTTTGTTACGGGCGGTGCGAATAGCTTGGCGAGTACTCTTAGAAAGCAGATCCTCGCTGAAATCTTCTTTATGAATATTGGCCTGCAAGCGAGGCTGGATGGTTTCATCTAGAGACTCAGTCCGTCCGACCCAGACAGCTCCTGCTTGCTGCAGTTTTTGAATCAGCTCAAGCGTCTCTGCCTTATCTTGCAATTCACCACCCATCTTGCTTTCTGCCAGAAAGAGGCTAGGATCAAACTTGACAAAGAGCGCTTTTTTCTCCTTGGCAAATTTCTTGAGCGAGGCCAAAACAAAGGTCAGCAGCTCCTTGTCACCATAGTCCATGATGGGGCCGCGCGGGATATAAAGCATGGTCATTCCCAAGGGAAGTGGTTTAATCAGGACACTGGCTGCAGCAACCAAGCGGTCGTCTTTATAGAAGCCCAAGCGCTCATTGGCCCAGTTATCCTTGATCTGAGCCCAGGCTGAACTCTGAAGGAGGTTGGCCTGCGGATGAGCCGTGACAAAATCGTCGTGTTCACGAGCTGAAATTCCAATTTTGTAACTAAACATTATTTTAAAACCCACTCTCTAATAGCGTGTGCTACGCCGGATTCGTCGTTTGATTTGGTGATATATTTGGCGATTTTCTTGAGTTCTTCCTTACCGTTTTCCATGACAACAGGAGAGCCGACGGCTTCCAGCATGGCGCGGTCGTTTTCTTCATCACCGATAGCCATAGTCTGCTCCTTGCTTAAGCCAAGTTTTTCGGCCAGATGAAGGATAGCAGCCCCTTTATTGACAGTCTTTTTGACAATTTCCAGATAGAAAGGAGCTGATTTAACCAGTGTATATTTTTCGGCTAATTCCGGTGGCAGCTTGGCAATGGCCGCATCCAGAATTTCTGGCTCATCAATATACATGCACTTAACGATTTCTTTATTGAACATTTCTTCAGGTGTGCGGTAGAAGATAGCCATGCTGACCAGATTGGACTCGTAAACAGTGTACTTACCGATGTTGCGATTGGCTGTATAAATGCCGTCCTTGGTGATGGCATGCATATGGACACCTAATTTTCGCCCGAGCAGTTCGATATCCAGATAGTCGTCATAGGTCAGTGTCTCTTTGATTAATTCTTCACCAGTAACAGTATCCTGCACCAGTCCGCCGTTGAAGGTAACGACGTAGTTATCTGGCTGATTAAGTTCTAGCTCCTCAAGGAGTTTTTTTACGCCTGCAATAGGTCGGCCGGTTGCAATAACGATTTTGACGCCAGCAGCCTTGGCATCCTGAACAGCGCTGAAGACTTCAGGAGTGATTTCTTTTTGGTTGTTTAAGAGGGTGCCGTCAATGTCAACGGCAACTAATTTGATAGACATATTATTCTCCGTAGGTAAATTGGTCGTTTTTGATATAGTTCATAAAGGTATGGTTTTTTTCGCTGAAAAGTCCCGTCTCTGCCAGCATTTCCTTAGGGAAGTAGAAGCGATTATCTCCTTGTCTGGTCCCTGCTAGCGAATGAACGATAGGTGACAGGCTGGATAGTTCTGCTAAGCTCCCATCTTTTTGCAGGATTTCAATCTGGGTCCGAGGTTTTTCAACATCGGGCCGGTAGAAATCATAAGGTAAATCAAAATTACGATGAATAGCAGTATAGTAATCAGGGTCAAAACCAACCTGTCCAACTAGGTCTCGCATGATATCCAAATGCGCTTCGTTTTCCTGAGAGAAGACGATAGATTTAAAGACCTTGCGGTTGATAAAACGCTGAGCCAAGTCTGATAAAATCTTGTCCGGACTAGTCATCCAAACTTGGAAATATGTATTCATGACACCGTCATCCAAGGCCAGATAATCCAGCAGAGTCACTCTGTTTTCAAAGAATGGAATGAGATTGGGCGATGACAGGGCAAAATAATCTTTCTGGGCCGGATAGAGGAACTTAGCCCGCTTGAGCAGATTTTGCAGCAGAACTTCCATCGCTCGGCTGGCCGGGTGGAAATAGACCTGCATGTACATCTGGTAGCGGCTGACTACGTAGTCTTCCACCGCATGCATGCCATTGCGCTTGAAGGCGATGCCGTTCTCTACTGGACAAATCACTCGTAAAATTCTGGTCAAGTCAAATTGCCCATAGGAAGCACCAGTAAAAAAGGAATCTCGCAAGAGATAATCCATCCGGTCCACATCGATCTGGCTGGAAATCAGCTGAACCACCTGCTTATTAGGATAGGTATGGTTGATGACGCTAGCTACCTTTTCAGGGAAATCAGGCGAAACCTGCACCAGGGCCTGGTGAATCTCTGTCTCTGGACTGGTGATGATTTGACGCGTAATGTCCTCGTGATTGGTATCAAAGAGGCGCTCGAAAGTGTGTGAATAAGCTCCGTGTCCCAAGTCATGCAGGAGAGCGGCTGTCATGGTTAGCAGGCTTTCATGACTATCCCAGTTGGCTTGGTATTTTTCATTGAAAATCTTGGTGATGCGCCGGGCAATCTCGTAAGCTCCCAGACAATGCGAAAAACGGCTGTGCTCCCCGCCGTGGAAGGTATAGCCGGAAGTACCCAGCTGTTTGATGCGGCGCAGCCGTTGAAATTCTTTGGTATTGATTAAATCATAAATAACCTGATGGTCCACATGAACATAATTATGAACCGGGTCCCGAAATACTTTTTCAATCATGTTACCATTATACCACAAATCATAGTAGGAAAAAAATCAAAGCTGCAACTGAAAGAAGAGCAATTTTGTCCTTTTTTTGATAAAATAGGGAAAGAAAAACAGAAACGAGATGAAGATGCAAATTAGAATAAAAAATCACATCCAGCTGGACGGGCATACCGAGCTCATCGATCAGGTCTACGATACGGACTGGACGCAAAAAGGAGACTTTCATTATCTGCTATACAAAAATGAAGAAGGAGAGAAAGTAGTTCTGAAGTTTCACGATAAAGAGTTGGTTATGACCCGCTTTTCTGAGCCTAAGTCCATCATGCGCTTCATCAGTCAAGGGCAGGCGCTGGTTGGCATCCATACACCTGTGGGCTTGCAGCAGTTTGTGACCGATACTCCTTTCTATAAGGTTGATTTTACTAATCAAGTTCTGCAACTTCATTATCAGCTGAAAACTGTTGATGGGGAGCAGATTTTTGCCAGCTATGAGATGGAGATTAGCTGGGGTTAGCTGCTATTCTCCGAGAAAACTCTTGAAAATCATAATGTTTCCCCTTGCAAAAGCTTGAAAATTTGGTATAATAGTTTCTAACTCAAGGGAGTAGCTAACGGAATAACCGTTACAAGGTCGTCAATACGAAAGAAATTTCCGGCCTTGTATGAAATAGCGAGACTTGTTAATAAACAGGTCTCTTTTTTGTTTCTGACTATTTGGATATGACTGGTGTGGCTCAAGATGATGAGTCCTAGCGGTCAGAAAACTTCAGAAATAAAAGAGGCCAAGAGGAGGAATACATTGTCAAAAGAACAAAAGCGCCAAGCTTTTTACACCCAGAGTCCTGAGGAAATTTTCAAAACTTTGGACGCTTCAGAGCAAGGTTTGTCCAGTCAAGAAGCAGCCAAGCGTTTAGCAGATTATGGCCGCAATGAACTGGATGAAGGGGAGAAAAAATCTCTCTTAATGAAGTTTTTGGAGCAGTTCAAGGATTTGATGATTATCATCTTGTTGGTAGCAGCGGTCTTGTCTGTTGTCACATCAGGTGGTGAAGACATCGCTGATGCTTTAATCATCTTAGCTGTAGTAATCATCAATGCCATCTTTGGTGTCTATCAGGAAGGCAAGGCTGAAGAAGCCATTGCGGCTCTCAAATCTATGTCCAGCCCGGCTGCACGTGTCCTGCGTGATGGCCATGTCACAGAAGTAGATTCTAAGGACTTGGTACCTGGTGATATCGTTAGACTGGAAGCCGGTGATGTTGTCCCAGCAGATATGCGGCTTTTGGAAGCTAATTCACTGAAAATCGAAGAAGCGGCTCTGACAGGTGAGTCTGTGCCGGTTGAGAAAGATTTGACAGTTGAGGTAGCTGCAGATGCTGGTATTGGCGACCGTGTGAATATGGCCTTCCAAAACTCAAATGTGACCTATGGTCGTGGGGTTGGATTGGTTGTTAATACAGGGATGTATACGGAAGTCGGCCATATAGCAGGTATGTTGCAGGATGCGGATGAAACGGACACACCGCTCAAGCAAAATCTTAATAGTCTGTCTAAGGTTCTGACCTATGCTATCTTGGTGATTGCTGCAGTGACTTTTGTAGTCGGTGTCTTCATTCAAGGGAAAAATCCACTGGATGAGCTGATGACATCTGTAGCTTTGGCAGTTGCGGCTATTCCAGAAGGTCTGCCTGCTATCGTTACCATCGTGCTGGCTTTGGGAACTCAGGTTTTGGCTAAGCGGAATTCAATTGTCCGTAAGCTTCCAGCTGTTGAGACTTTGGGATCAACTGAGATTATCGCTTCAGATAAGACTGGTACCCTGACCATGAATAAGATGACGGTCGAAAAAGTCTTTTATGACGGAGTCCTGAATGAAGCTGGACAAGATATTGAACTTGGCTTGGAGCTACCTCTCTTACGTTCAGTTGTTTTGGCCAATGATACCAAGATTGACCAGGAAGGGAAGCTAATTGGTGACCCAACAGAAACAGCCTTTATCCAGTATGCTTTGGACAAGGGCTATGATGTCAAGGCCTTTTTAGAGAAATATCCTCGAGTAGCTGAGCTGCCCTTTGATTCAGAACGTAAGCTCATGTCTACCGTTCATCCATTACCAGATGGGAAATTCCTTGTGGCAGTAAAGGGTGCACCAGATCAACTATTGAAACGCTGTGTTGCCCGTGATAAGGCTGGAGATGTTGCAGCGATTGATGATGCGACTGCTCAGCTGATTAAGTCGAACAACTCAGAGATGGCTCACCAAGCTCTGCGTGTTCTTGCAGGTGCCTACAAGATTATTGATGCAGTTCCGACTGACCTGACGTCTGAAAATCTAGAAAATGATTTAATCTTTACTGGTTTAATCGGTATGATTGACCCAGAACGTGCAGAAGCAGCAGAAGCCGTTCGTGTAGCCAAGGAAGCAGGTATTCGTCCGATTATGATTACCGGTGACCATCAGGATACAGCTGAAGCTATCGCTAAGCGCTTGGGTATCATCGAAGAAGGAGATACTGAAGATCATGTCCTGACTGGTGCAGAGCTCAATGAGCTTTCTGATGCAGAATTCGAAAAGGTTGTTGGCCAATACTCTGTCTATGCCCGAGTTTCGCCTGAGCATAAGGTGCGGATTGTCAAAGCGTGGCAAAACCAAGGTAAGGTCGTAGCCATGACAGGTGATGGTGTCAATGATGCACCAGCTCTGAAGACAGCTGATATCGGTATTGGTATGGGTATTACAGGTACAGAAGTATCTAAGGGTGCCTCTGACATGATTCTGGCAGATGATAACTTTGCGACCATCATTGTAGCCGTGGAAGAAGGACGCAAGGTCTTCTCTAATATTCAAAAGACCATCCAGTATCTCCTTTCAGCTAATACAGCTGAGGTGCTGACTATTTTCTTGGCAACTCTCTTTGGCTGGGATGTGTTGCAGCCAGTTCATCTGCTTTGGATTAACCTAGTAACGGATACCTTCCCAGCTATTGCTCTGGGGGTTGAACCTGCTGAGCCAGGTGTCATGAGTCATAAGCCTCGCGGCCGTAAGTCTAGCTTCTTCTCAGGTGGAGTTATGAGCTCTATCATCTATCAGGGTGTCCTGCAAGGGGCTTTGGTTCTGGCGGTTTATGGTTATGCTATCTCTAATCCCGTCCATGTCGGTGATATCAAGGCTATCCATGCGGACGCTCTGACAATGGCCTTTGCAACGCTTGGCCTCATCCAGCTCTTCCATGCTTATAATGTAAAATCTGTTTATCAATCTATCTTTACAGTTGGTCCATTCAAGTCTAAGACCTTTAACTGGTCTATCCTGGTTTCTTTTATCCTATTGATTTCAACCATTGTAATTGATCCACTGGAAAAGATTTTCCATGTGACCAAGCTAGACTTGTCACAATGGACAGTTGTTCTGATTGGTAGCTTTGCCATGATTGTCATTGTTGAAATTGTTAAGTTCATCCAACGTAAATTAGGTATGGACAAAAACGCTATTTAACAGCAAAAAGTCATCTTCGGATGGCTTTTTTGTGTACAAGGCGATATAATCAAATTCAAAGAAAGCAACTCGAAAGGACGGTGAAAGTATGTATCAAAATTTACGAAAGAAGTTGGAAGAGGCTTCTCCTTTATATTATGAGGAAGAAATCTTATGGTTACTGGATCATATTGGTCATCCAGAAGCGACAATCCGTGATGAGTTAGTCTTTTCGTCCTTAGCGAGGGGACTTCAGGCTGACCTATTTTCAGCTGAACAGTTTCGTTTCTTGGCTCAAGAAGCAGTCAAAAGACAAGGACTTTTTTACGAGAGTGATAAAAATGGTCAAGCTACCTTAACACGTTCCTACACGGCTTTACTTTATGCCAATCTCTTAAACTGTGATGGCAATCCCAACTCTTCGTATTATCAGGCTTTATCAGTGCAAGGAAGAAAATACTTACTAGATAAGGGGTTAAGCTACTTGTCAGTCGAAAGAGACACAAGGGGTTACTCCAGGAAATACGGTTGGGTCCATGCCTTCGCACATGGAGCAGACTTATTGACAGAAGTGGCTTGTCATCCGGACTTTCCCTCCAGTAGGATGCCAGAGGTTTTAGAGGTCATTCATCAAGTTTTTAAAAGAGTCTCAGTCCGTTTCGGAAATGATGAGGATTGGCGCTTAGCCCAGGTGCTCTATCAAGCTGTCTTAAAGGAAAAATTGTCGCAGCGTGAACTTAGACTGTGGCTGCAATCACAGAGTTTTCCCTTGGAAAGCAACCAAGACTTCATTGCTTTTTCCAATTTTCGCTCCTGTTTATTAGAAGTCTATGTGCAGTTGGACAGCAAAAAACAGCTCTCAGATGAGCTAAGAGCTGCTATTCAACATTTCCATTACTGAACTTCAATTACTGTTAAAGCATCTCGCAGTTCAGCTGCCAGGTGTTTTTTCTTATAGTCTCGAAATTCGACTAAATCTTTAACAGCGTTATAACGCTTGTGCAAGCGATACATCTGGGGAATCTTATACTGAGGAAAGTCATTAAAAAAGTTCCGAGTCAGTTCCCATTCACGAATGTAGCCCAGAGGACGCATATGGTAGCGGACACCTTCAATAACACGGCTTTGGTGACGGTGATGAAGATGGCCGAAAACAACCTCTTTCACCCTGTATTTGACAAAGAGCCGATGAAAAGCTTGGCTTCCTAGGAAGGCGTTGAAGCGCTGGAAATAGGGATGGTCGTATAGAAAGTCTTGATGGGGCACAAAATGCAGAGCAACAATAATGGGACCATCTAAAGTCATCAGCAGTTTTTCTAACTCTTGCAGCGTCTGAGCTGTAATACTAGGGTCGTCCAGTTGACGCTCCAATCTGCGGTCAAACCAGAAATTTGTCTTGGTTCTCAGATGCTCGTCTTTGCTTTTTTCTGGAACAAAGCTGTAGTCGTACCAGCCAGAAAAGCTGACGAGTTTGGTCTGGCCGAACTGCTGAACCTGAAAATCATAGTTTGAAATTTCTTGCTCAGAAAGTCCCAGCATATCGTGGTTTCCCAGATTAAAAGAAAGGGGAATTTCTTGCTTCAAAGTTTCAATAAAGGGCAAACTGATATTGGTCAGATCGTTGGATAAATCTCCAGCAATGTGTAGGTGGTCAATCCCTTCCTCTTTTAAAAGCAGGCGAAGAGCTTGGTGCTCAAAATCCCCAAATTGGTTGGAATCCAGATGGAGGTCGCTCATAAATCCGATTCTTGTCATAGTTTTAGTCTAGCATATTTTTCAAAACTTGAAAATGCTTAAGCACCTATGGAGAGTCTCCCTTTTTATCAGAACACCTCATAAATTTTTGTAATTTTGTATTTCGTTTATCCATGAATGAAGTCCAGGAAGTCTTGAAATAATTCTTCCAAGCCCATGTCATTATATTACTTTTCTAACAATTGGGTGACAAGGAGTCGCTTGTCTTGCCTAGCTAAGGAAAATCCGATAAAATGTAAGCTGCTGAATGTGAGATTAGGCAAACTGTTTAATTTATGTTATAATTAAATGATATGTGAAAAGAGGTATTTATGGACATTTCAGAAATTCGTCAAAAGATTGACGCAAATCGTGAAAAATTAGCTTCTTTCAGGGGGTCTCTTTGACTTAGAAGGTCTGGAAGAAGAAATTGCCATCTTAGAAAATAAGATGACAGAACCCGATTTTTGGGATGACAACATTGTAGCCCAGAAGACATCTCAAGAGCTGAATGAACTCAAGCAAACCTATGAAAATTTCCATCAGATGACCGAGCTTTTTGATGAATCGGAAATCTTGCTTGATTTTCTGGCTGAAGATGAGTCGGTTCAGGGAGAGTTGGAAGAAAAGCTGGACGAACTCGAGAAAATGATGACCAGCTATGAAATGACCCTGCTCCTATCTGAGCCTTACGACAATAACAATGCTATCCTTGAAATTCACCCGGGCTCTGGTGGTACAGAGGCCCAGGATTGGGGAGATATGTTGCTGCGTATGTATACGCGCTTTGGCAATGCCAAGGGCTTCAAAGTTGAGGTCTTGGACTATCAAGCGGGAGATGAAGCGGGAATTAAGTCAGTGACTCTTTCATTTGAAGGGCCGCACGCTTATGGTCTGCTCAAGTCAGAAATGGGAGTCCACCGTTTGGTTCGGATTTCACCATTTGACTCAGCTAAACGTCGCCATACTTCTTTTACCTCAGTAGAGGTCATGCCAGAGCTGGATGACACCATTGAGGTGGAAATTCGCGATGACGATATTAAGATGGACACTTTCCGCTCGGGAGGAGCCGGCGGACAGAATGTCAATAAAGTTTCTACTGGTGTGCGGCTGACCCATATTCCTACAGGAATTGTGGTGCAGTCTACGGTTGACCGGACTCAGTATGGAAACCGTGATCGAGCGATGAAGATGCTACAGGCCAAGCTTTATCAGCTAGAGCAAGAGAAACAAGCAGCCGAAGTCGATTCACTCAAGGGAGATAAGAAGGAAATTTCCTGGGGCAGCCAAATCCGCTCCTATGTCTTTACGCCTTATACCATGGTCAAAGACCATCGGACCAGTTACGAAGTAGCACAGGTGGACAAGGTGATGGACGGAGATTTGGATGGTTTCATCGATGCTTATTTGAAATGGCGTTTGAACTAGGAAATGCAAGAGATTAGAATTAGATTGAAAGGAAATTTCAATAGATGTCAATAATTGAAATGAAAGATGTTGTCAAGAAGTATGGCAACGGGACCACTGCCTTACGTAGTGTGTCTATTAACGTAGAACCTGGGGAGTTTGCCTATATTGTTGGCCCTTCAGGCGCAGGAAAGTCAACCTTTATTCGTTTGCTTTACCGGGAGATAAAGCTGGATAAGGGAAGTCTGAAAGTAGCTGATTTCGACTTAGCCAAGATTAAGAAGCGCGATGTTCCAATGCTGCGCCGTCAGGTCGGGGTCGTCTTCCAAGACTACAAACTTCTTCCTAAAAAGACAGTGTATGAGAATATTGCCTACGCCATGGAAGTTATCGGTGAACGCCGCCGCAATATTAAAAAGCGAGTTATGGAAGTGCTGGACCTAGTTGGTCTTAAGCACAAGGTTCGCTCATTCCCTAATGAGCTTTCCGGTGGCGAGCAGCAGCGGATTGCCATTGCGCGTGCGATTGCCAACAACCCAAAAGTCCTGATTGCGGATGAGCCGACAGGAAACTTGGACCCAGATAATTCTTGGGAGATTATGAACCTGCTGGAGCGGATTAACCTTCAGGGAACAACTGTCCTGATGGCAACCCACAACAGCCAGATTGTAAATACTCTGCGTCACCGCGTTATTGCTATTGAAAATGGCCGTGTGGTACGTGATGAAGCGGAAGGAGAATACGGATACGATGATTAGAAGATTTTTTCGTCATTTGATTGAGTCGCTTAAGAGTCTTACGCGGAATGGTTGGATGACTGTAGCGGCTGTCAGCTCGGTTATGATTACTTTGAGCTTAGTGGCTGTCTTTGCTTCAGTAATTTTAAATACAGCCAAGTTGGCAAATGATATTTCAAATAATGTCCGCGTTATGGTATACATGCGTAAGGATGTTGCCGACAATAGCGAAACGATTGTAAAAGAAGGCCAAACAGTTCAGAATGAGGACTACCACAAGGTCTATGATGCTCTAACTTCTATGAAAAATGTAGAGAAGGTTACTTTTTCCAGCAAGCAAGAGCAGTATAATAAGCTAACAGAGACTATGGGTAGTGAGTGGGATGTTTTTGATGAAGAAAATAATCCTCTTTACGATGCTTATATTGTTGAGACCAAGGCACCTAAGTATGTAGAATCTGTTACAAAAGATGCTCGTAAGATTGATGGTGTTTCAGAGGTTCAAAATGGTGGTACCAATACCAAAAATCTCTTTGCGTTTTCTAATTTCATCCAAACATGGGGATTGATTGGGACAGCGCTTCTGATTTTCATTGCTATCCTTCTCATTTCCAATACTATTCGGATTACCATTATTTCCCGAAGTCGCGAGATTCAAATCATGCGCTTGGTTGGTGCCAAGAATAGCTATATCCGCGGACCATTCCTGTTTGAAGGAGCATGGATTGGCTTGCTAGGAGCAACAGTTCCGTCAATTGTAGTGTATTTGACATATGGTATAGCCTTCCAGACTATGAATAAGAGCTTGGTAGGTCAAGGACTTTCTATGATTGATCCAAAACTCTTTAGTCCGATTATGATAGCAGCACTCTTTGTGTTGGGAATTCTTATCGGATCATTGGGATCTATCATCTCTATGAGACGCTTCTTGAAGATTTAACAAATCATAAAAAAACAGAGTTTGAAGAATTTCAAACTCTATTTTTGTTATAGGTAATTGCTTTAATAGCTACTGAGCTAAAAATGGATTAAAGATTTTTTCGTGTGAAATAGTGGTATCATGACCATGACCAGGATAAACAACGTAGTCTTTGGGGAGAACCAGAAGTTTCTTACGAATTGACGTCAGTAATTGCTCCATGTTTCCTGTAGGAAGATCCGTTCGTCCAATGCTTTCCCGAAAGAGGGCATCACCTGTCAAAACAAGACGATCATCTGGAAAGACTAGCGAGACACCTCCGATAGAGTGGCCAGGTGTTGCAAGTACATAGAAATGAAAGCTTCTAAGGTCATAGTCTGTCTCGTAGGAGAAAACCTCCTCTGCTGGTCGACAGATAATATCATCCATATCAGCATGGCGCGCCAGACCAGATAGATTATCTGTCGGAGTATAGAGCCAACTGCTCTCGCTATCTGCCACATAGACAGGTGGGGCCGCATAGTGCTCTCGAACCTTTTCTAAACTCATAATGTGGTCATAGTGGGTGTGGGTTAGGAGAATAGCAATCACAGGCTTGGCGAGTTCTTCCAACTTGCGTTCAATCTTTTTCCAGTCACTGCCAGGATCAACGACTAGGAGGCCCTGCTCGTTCTCTAAGATATAGGTATTTTCAAAAGCTACAAGGTTGATAATTTTATGAATCTTCATCTGATTTCCTCGGAAAATGTATTCTGCTATTGAGTGTAACAGAAAAGCTGTTTTTTTGCACAGAATTGCTTTCTAGGCTAGGGCTGAAAATTTTCAGATGTCTCAGAATGGCTTTTATGATATAATCATAGCAGTATGACACAAAATGATTATAAGTATGCCGTTGTGGACTTGGAGGCTACAGGAACGGGCAGTAGTGCAAAGATTATCCAGATTGGCATTGTTCTGATTGAGAATGGAATCATTACCAAGGCTTATGAAACAGATGTCAATCCTCATGAGGAACTGGATGAGCATATCAAAGAGCTGACAGGTTTGGATGATGAGCGGCTTGGACGAGCTCCAGAGTTTTCTCAGGTAGCAGCGGAAGTATATGAGCTGATTCAGGATGCGATTTTTGTTGCGCATAATGTCAAGTTTGACGCCAATCTACTAGCAGAGTCTCTTTTCTGGGAAGGGTTTGACTTGCTGACACCGCGTGTGGATACGGTGGAGTTGGCTCAGGTCTTTTACCCGACCTTTGATAAATATTCCTTGGGCAATCTCTGCGATTTGCTGGATATTTCTTTGGAAAACGCCCACACTGCTCTGGCAGATGCTCAAGCAACGGCTCAGCTTTTTTTAAAAATACAAGACAAAATCAAGAGTCTACCCAAGGCCTTGGTTGAGAAAATGCTAACTTTGGCGGACAGCATTATCTATGAGTCTCGCTTGGCTATCGAGGAAGTTTATCAGACGATGCCGGATCAGCAAGATAAAGAGCTGCAATCCTGCCATAGTATTTTCCTGCGACTTCCCCAAAAGCTGACTTCGGAAAAGAAACTGTCGCAGGATTTTCTCACCAATCTATACTTGCTGGGCTTAGAAGAGCGGCCAGAGCAGCTCAAATTTGCTCATTTTATGGAGGAAGCTCTGGACCAGCAGGAGGCTAGTTTTTTAGAGGCGCAGACAGGCTTAGGTAAGACCTTTGGCTATTTGCTGCCCATTCTTTCTAGAGCTCAAGAAAAAGTACTAGTGACGGTTCCGACTAAGATTCTGCAGGACCAGCTGCTGCAAAAGGAAGGGCGATTGTTGGAGGAAGTCTTTGGTATTTCCTTTCACAGCCTCAAGAGTCCAGAGAATTATCTCAAGCTGGACCATTTCTATCAGACATTGGATAGGGAATATGACAACCGTTTGGTTAATCGTTGCAAGTTGCAACTCTTGGTCTGGCTGACAGAAACCAAAACAGGTGATTTGAACGAAATCGGACAGGCTCATCGCTTCTCAAGCTACTTCAATGAAATCCGTCATGATGGCAAGCTAAGCAAACATTCTCTTTTTTATGAGGAAGATTTTTGGCGGTTGGGACAGGTCAGGTCAGCTACCAGTCGGGTCGTGATTACTAATCATGCTTACCTGCTGACGCGTTTAGAGGATGATCAGTCTTTGCTGGACAATCGTATTCTGGTAGTTGATGAAGCTCAGAAGATGTTTTTTGCTTTGGAAAGCTTCTCTCAGGCCAGTATAAATCTAACTAAAACGCTACAGCAGATAAATCATCTCCTTCAGGAAGAAGTGGAACTTCTGCAGCAACGGCTTTTGCAAAGCATTCAGTTTGAGCTGGCTGATGCCGCAGAGAAGCATCGCAAGAATACATCTGAGCTAACTCAGGAAAAGATTGCCCGGCTGCTTCAGGATGTGTCTGAGTTAAAAACTAGTGCACTGCCTGAGCTGCAGCACTTGTTCAGTGGCAAATACCAGTATTATTGGTTGGTTGATGAAGTTTTGGCAGAACATCGCTTGATGACGTTGCATGCTGGCCGTTCAGAATTGCTGCGTTTCACTGACTTTTTACCTGAAAGGGCCAAGGTTATCTTGGTTTCGTCTACTCTGGAATTCAGCTCAAAGGTCAATTTGGCGCAGTTGCTAGGCTTTGAAAGTTATCACTTTTACAAGCTGAAAAGCAAGAAGAAGCCACTGCAGAAGCTCTTTTTAGATGAAAGTTTTCCAGCAGTAGTGGATTTGTCAACTGAGGATTTTGCGCAAGAGATTGTTGCTTGCCTGCAAGAAGTGGAGGAACTTGGTCTGCCTATCGTCGTCCTCTTCACCTCTAAAGACTTGCTTTTGACTGTTTCGGACTTGCTAGCTCTGCCGCATTTGGCCCAATATAAAAATGGTGATGCTGGCAATATCAAGAGGCGTTTTGATAGAGGAGAAGCAGGTATCCTTTTGGGTTCTGGCAGCTTTTGGGAGGGGGCGGATTTTGCTGAGCAAGACCAGATTATTCAGCTAATCACTCGGATTCCATTTGACAATCCCAAGGATTTCTTTGTACAGAAGATTAACAGCCGCCTGAAAGCGGAAGGTAAGAATGCCTTTTATGATTATCAACTGCCTCTTGCTATCTTACGGCTTAAGCAGGCCATTGGTAGGACCCGGCGCAATGAACATCAGAAGTCAGCTGTTATTCTTTTGGACAACAGAATCTCTAGCAAACGCTATGGCAAGCAGATTCAGCATCATCTATCACAATTGGCGTCTTTGGATATTCTGCCAGAGGCAGCCATTATGCAGGAATTACAAGACTTTTTTGACTGAAACTATCTGAAATCAGCTGAGTTTTATTGGCTGATTTTTTAGTTCCATTCAGATTTTTGAAACAAAATTTGTTATAATGAGAGGCATAGGAAAGAAGGGGTGTTCGTGAAAAAATATTTACCAGGAGTTCTCTTATCCTTTGGCATAGCGGCTGTTTCTATCTTTTTAGGCGGTTTGTTTCCCTTGATAGGATCTAGTGTTTTGGCTATTGTCTTTGGGATTGTTTTGAACAACAGCATGAAGCTACCGGCTGCTTTTCAGGAAGGACTCAGCTATTCGGGGAAGAAATTGCTGCAGTATTCCATCATCTTTTTGGGATTTTCCATGTCCATTGGTCAGGTTTCTGAGACAGGGATTTCTTCTCTTCGTATCAGTCTTATCACCATTCTGATAGCCTTTCTGGCAGCCTATCTGGCTGGGCGTTTCTTTAAAATGAACCGCGTCTTGACTATTTTAATCGGTTTTGGAACAGCCATCTGCGGCGGCTCTGCCATTGCGGCTGCTTCACCAATCTTGGACGCTGATGAAGAGGAAATTGCCCTGTCCATCTCCACTATTTTCTTTTTCAATATTTTAGCAGTATTCATTTTCCCTTTTTTAGGGCATTTGTTACAGATGTCGGATGCATTTTTCGGGACTTGGGCTGGAACAGCCATCAATGATACTTCGTCAGTAGTGGCAGCAGGCTATACATATAGCTCGTCAGCTGGAGACTTGGCGACCATTGTTAAGCTTAGTCGGGCTCTGATGATTGTACCGGCCTGCTTGATCTTCGCAGCTTATCGCTATATCAAGTCTAAGCAGTCATCACAAAAGACAAACTTGAAACAGATTTTTCCTTGGTTTATAGCTTGGTTTGTCCTAGCTTCACTTATCAGCAGTCTTGGATTTCTGCCGGCTGCTGTCATCCCCTATACAAAATTCATTTCTCAGTGGCTGATGGCTATGGCCTTGGCAGCTATTGGCGCAAAGGTTTCCTTTAAGCAGTTTAAGCAAGCAGGAGCAGCGCCTTTGCTGACTGGTGCCTTCGCTTGGTTTTGTGTCGCTGTTTCTAGCTTGATTATCCAGTATTTTTTCTAAAAAGGAGGGACTATGCCCTATCAAAGACGGACGTTTGAGTCTCGGATTGATTATAGTTTAATTTTGCCCGTTTTGATGTTGCTCTCAATCGGTGTTGTGGCTATTTACATTGCTGTTAGTCATGATTATCCTGACAATGCCTGGCCCATGGTTGGTCAGCAGATTGCCTGGATTGTGGTGGGTTTCCTGCTCAGCTTTATCCTCATGTTTTTTAACACCAAGTTTCTCTGGAAAATTACACCTTATCTCTATGTTTTTGGTCTTGGCCTCATGGTCTTGCCTCTGATTTTTTACAGTGAATCGCTGGTAGCCTCCACTGGTGCCAAAAACTGGATTGCTATTCGTGGTGTGACCCTCTTTCAGCCCTCAGAGTTTATGAAGATTTCATATATTCTCATGCTGTCGCGGCTGGTGGTTCATTTTCTCCAGCAACACAAGCAAGATGAGCGAACCTTGGCTTTAGACTTTTTTCTGATCCTGAAGCTTGGGCTCTACACAGTGCCTGTTCTGGTTCTGTTAACCCTTCAGAGTGATTTGGGGACAGCTCTGGTTTTTGTTGCTATATACGGTGGTATCGTTCTTCTGTCAGGTGTTTCTTGGAAGATTATCCTGCCGGTCTTTCTGACGGGAGTCCTGCTGTTGGGAGGATTTCTCTTTATCTTTATTTCCGATGGCGGCCGCGCTTTTCTCCATAATCTAGGCATGCCAACCTACCAAATCAATCGGATTTTGGCTTGGCTTCATCCTTTTGACTACGCTCAGACGACCACCTTCCAGCAAGCACAGGGACAAATCGCTGTCGGAAGCGGTGGTCTGATTGGTCAAGGATTTAATGTTTCTAATCTCTTGGTTCCTGTTCGGGAAAGCGATATGATTTTCACCGTCATTGCAGAAGATTTTGGCTTTCTGGGCTCGACCTTGGTTATCATGCTCTATTTACTGCTGATTTACCGCATGCTCAAGATTACTATTAAATCCAACAACCAGTTTTATACCTATATCTCAACTGGCTTTATCATGATGCTGCTTTTCCATATCTTTGAAAATATTGGAGCGGTGACGGGAATTCTGCCTCTGACAGGGATTCCACTGCCCTTTATTTCACAGGGTGGCTCTTCCATCATCAGTAATCTTATTGGAGTCGGTCTCCTGCTGTCCGTTTCCTATCAGAACAGCCTGACGGATGAAAAGAAGGAGCGAATTCCAGCTGTCCGAAAAAAAGTCGTACTGAAGAAATTAAAATAAATAAAAAGCAAGTTTTTGACTCACAAATCAGATGAAATTTTGTGACTGGCTCATCTCAGAAAGGATATTTTTATGAAAAAAGCAGCTTTACTCTTAGCTCCCGGCTTTGAAGAAATCGAGGCCTTGACAGTTGTGGATGTCTTGCGCCGTGCAGGTCTTGTCTGTGATATGATTGGTTTTGATGAATCAGTGACTGGTTCTCATGCCATCACTGTTCAAGCGGATCAGGTCTGGAAGGGGCGGCTGGATGACTACGATATGGTCATTTTGCCAGGGGGGATGCCAGGATCGGCCAATCTTCGTGATGATGACCGCCTGATGCAGCTTTTGCAGGATTTTCAGCAGGAGGACAAATTCATCGCGGCCATTTGTGCCGCTCCGATTGCTCTTGATCGCGCAGGTATTTTGACTGGTAAGTATTTCACTTGCTATGATGGTGCGCAAGACAATATTAAAAATGGAACTTACCGTAAAGAAACAGTTCTTGTTGATGGGAAGCTGATTACTAGCCGTGGTCCATCGACTGCCTTGGCTTTCGCCTATGAGCTGGTTCGTCAGCTGGGAGGAGACGCTGACCAGTTGGCTGATGCCATGCTTTATACAGATGTATTTGGGAATTAAAAATATGCTGGGATTCATAATGTTTCCCAGCTTTTTTGAAGTCTTATTTATCTTTGTCATCCTCTATTTGGTAGGGTTTTAGAGATGTTAGAAAGGACGAAATCAGCAGCCATTTTTTAATTTTGGATTCTTTGAGATATTTTGTTTAGAAAAAGGGTTGAAAAAAGTCGGAAAAGTGCTGGATTCGGGCAAATATTAGCCCCTTTTTCATGAAAATTATGGTATAATGAAAGGTATGAATTATCAAGATTACATCTGGGATTTAGGTGGAACACTCTTGGATAATTATGAAACTTCGACAGCAGCTTTTGTTCAAACCTTGAAAGAATACGGTCTGCAAGTTGGTCACGACGAAGTTTATAAGGCCCTCAAGGTGTCTACAGACTATGCTGTCCAGCAGTTTGCTCCCCAAGAAAAAGACTTTTTGAAGTTTTATAAGGCCAATGAAGCAGAAGAGTTGACTCACCCTGTCTTATTTGACGGAGCGGCAGACTTACTTAGGCGGATTGTGGCCAAGGGTGGTCGGAACTTTCTGGTCTCCCACCGGGACAACCAAGTGCTGGAAATCTTGGAGAAAACTGCCGTTGCATCAGCATTTACAGAAGTGGTGACATCGGCGAATGGTTTTCCAAGGAAACCCTCACCAGACTCCATGCTCTATCTAAAAGACAAGTATCAGATTGTCTCTGGCTTGGTCATTGGTGACCGGCCGCTGGATATTGAAGCAGGGCAGGCAGCTGGCTTTGATACCTATCTCTTTGATAATATGCAGCATCTTGAAGAATTTATAGATATTGATTAGAAAAGGAACACTATGACAGAAGAAAAGCAACAAGATATACAGGCCCAGGAATATGATGCCAGTCAGATTCAGGTCTTAGAAGGCCTAGAAGCCGTTCGTATGCGTCCAGGGATGTATATCGGTTCGACCTCCAAGGAAGGTCTGCACCATTTAGTATGGGAAATTGTTGACAACTCAATTGATGAAGCTCTGGCTGGTTTTGCCAGCCACATTCAAGTCTTTATCGAAAAAGACAATTCCATCACAGTAGTGGATAACGGTCGGGGAATTCCCGTTGATATTCAGGAGAAAACAGGCCGTCCAGCTGTGGAAACCGTCTTTACTGTGCTCCATGCCGGAGGAAAATTCGGCGGTGGCGGATACAAGGTATCGGGAGGTCTGCACGGTGTGGGTTCTTCCGTTGTAAATGCCCTATCCACTCAGCTGGATGTCCGTGTTTATAAGAATGGTCAGATTCATTACCAAGAATATCGTCGCGGTCATGTAGTCGCTGATCTAGAAATCATTGGTGAGACAGACCGTACAGGTACGACAGTTCACTTTACACCAGATCCAGAGATTTTCACTGAAACAGTAGAATTTGACTTTGAAAAGCTCAATAAGCGGGTGCAAGAATTGGCCTTTCTCAATCGTGGTCTCAGAATTTCCATTACTGATAAGCGAGATGGAATGGAGCAGGTCAAGGATTACCACTATGAGGGTGGGATTGCCAGCTATGTCCAATACATCAATGAAAACAAGGATGTAATCTTTGAAACGCCGATTTATACTGACGGCGAAATGGATGACATTACGGTTGAAGTAGCTATGCAGTATACGACTGGCTACCACGAGACAGTCATGAGCTTTGCCAATAACATCCATACCCACGAGGGTGGAACACATGAGCAAGGCTTCCGGACAGCCCTAACTCGGGTTATCAATGACTATGCCAAGAAAAACAAGCTTCTCAAAGAAAACGAAGACAATCTGACTGGGGAAGATGTGCGTGAGGGCCTGACAGCGGTCATCTCTGTCAAGCACCCCAACCCTCAGTTTGAAGGTCAGACCAAGACCAAGCTGGGCAATAGCGAAGTGGTCAAGATTACCAATCGCCTCTTTAGTGAAGCTTTCTCAGATTTCCTTTTGGAAAATCCTGCGGTGGCTCGGAAAATCGTTGAAAAGGGAATTTTGGCTTCTAAGGCCCGAATTGCTGCCAAGCGAGCTCGGGAAGTAACCCGTAAGAAGTCTGGCTTGGAAATCTCCAATCTGCCAGGGAAATTGGCTGATTGTTCGTCCAACGATCCACAGGAAACGGAACTCTTCATCGTGGAGGGGGATTCAGCGGGTGGTTCAGCTAAGTCTGGTCGTAACCGTGAATTTCAGGCCATTTTACCAATTCGTGGTAAGATTCTCAACGTTGAAAAAGCCAGCATGGATAAGATTCTGGCCAATGAAGAAATCCGCAGTCTCTTTACTGCCATGGGAACTGGTTTCGGCGCTGACTTTGATGTCAGCAAGGCCCGCTACCAAAAATTAGTCATCATGACCGATGCCGATGTAGATGGAGCCCACATTCGGACCCTGCTCTTAACCTTGATTTACCGCTATATGAAGCCGGTTCTTGAAGCTGGATTTGTTTATATCGCTCAGCCGCCAATCTATGGTGTCAAGGTCGGAAGTGAAGTCAAAGAATACATCCAGCCAGGTGCTAATCAGGAAGAAGAGCTTCAGGCTGCTTTGGCTCGTTACAGTGAAGGTCGCTCCAAGCCAACCATTCAACGCTACAAGGGGCTCGGAGAGATGGATGACCATCAGCTGTGGGAGACAACTATGAATCCTGAACATCGCTTGATGGCTCGGGTTTCAGTGGATGATGCAGCGGAAGCTGACAAGATTTTTGACATGCTGATGGGGGATCGCGTTGAACCTCGTCGTGAATTTATCGAAGAAAATGCTGTATACAGTACGCTCGACGTCTAAAAAAATCAGAAAAATCAACCATTATGGGCAAAAATATGATATAATCATTATGTTTGCTTTATAGTAACAATGTGAAGGAGTTCTATATGTCTATTGGACTAGTTATTCTCGTTGCTGTGGTAGCTCTGCTTTTGGTTGTCGGCTATGGTACTGCAGTTCTGATGAGAAAGAGAAATGAAGCTTTACTTCAAAATTTGGAGGAGAGAAAAGAAGCACTCTATAATCTCCCTGTGAATGATGAAGTTGAAGAAGTAAAAAATATGCATTTGATTGGGCAGAGTCAGGTAGCCTTCCGTGAATGGAATCAAAAATGGGTAGACTTGTCCTTAAATTCATTTGCTGATATCGAAAATAATCTATTTGAAGCAGAAGGGTACAATAATTCTTTCCGTTTCATTAAAGCCAAGCATGCCATCGGCAATATTGAGAGTCAGATTGATTTGATTGACGAAGATATCAAGATGATTCGTGCAGCCTTGGAAGATCTTAAAGAGCAAGAGTCTAAGAATAGTGGCCGTGTGCTCCATGCCCTGGATTTGTTTGAAAAACTGCAAACCCAGGTGGCGGAGAATGCGGACTCGTATGGACAAGCCTTAGCTGAGATTGAGAAACAGCTGGAAAATATCCAGTCAGAGTTTTCTCAGTTTGTAACTCTTAATTCTTCGGGTGACCCGGTTGAGGCGGCTGAAATCTTGGATAAAGCTGAGGATCATATTCTTGCTCTGACACATATCGTTGAGAAAGTTCCTGCCATTGTCGAAGAGTTGACTGTGAAACTGCCAGATCAGTTGGAAGACTTAGAATCTGGTCACCGTAAGCTCTTGGAATCTGGTTATCACTTTATCGAAACAGATATAGAGTCACGCTTCCAGCAGCTTCATGCAAGTCTCAAACGCAACGAAGCCAACATTTCTGCCTTAGAGCTGGATAATGCTGAGTATGAAAATGAGCAGGCGCAAGAAGAGATTAACGCTCTCTATGAAATTTTTACGCGGGAAATTGAAGCTCACAAAGTAGTGGAGAAGTTGATTAAAACCTTGCCTAGCTATCTGGCTCATACAAAGGAAAACAACCAGCAACTCCAAAAAGAGATAGAACGTTTGTCTCAAACCTTCCTTCTCTCTGATACGGAAACTTCTCATGTCAAGGAGTTGCAGGCTGAGCTTTCTGCTCAGGAAGATGTGGTTCTTAGCGCGGTAGAAGATTCTTCTGAAACCAAGCAAGCTTATTCTGTGGTTCAGGAAGAGTTGGAAGCTATCCAAGAGCGTTTGAAAGAAATCGAAGATGAGCAGATTTCTCTTGGTGAAGCACTGGCAGAGATTGAAAAAGATGATGCCAACGCTCGCCAGAAAGTCAATATCTATGCTAACAAATTGCATACCATTAAGAGATATATGGAAAAACGCAATTTGCCAGGTATTCCAGACTCTTTCTTAGAAATTTTCTTCTCAACCAGCAACAATATTGAAGAGTTGGTGAAGGAATTGGAAGCTACACGAGTCAATATCGAATCAGTTAACCGTTGGCTTGAAATTCTAGGAAATGATATGGAGCAATTGGAAGAAGAAACCTATCGTATCGTCCAAGATGCCACCTTGACTGAGCAGCTGTTGCAGTATTCAAACCGCTATCGTTCCTTTGACGATAATGTACAGGCAGCTTTCAATAAGTCCTTGTATGTCTTTGAACATGACTACGACTATGCTCAATCCTTGGAAATCATTTCAAAAGCTTTGGATCTTGTCGAGCCAGGCGTGACAGAGCGTTTTGTGACATCCTACGAAAAAACACGCGAGAATATTCGTTTTTAAAAAAAGTTCCTGAGGGAACTTTTTTCTTTTACAAAGAGAAAGCTAGAGAACAGTCAGTAACAAGGATTCTGGGACTTCAATTTTTCCCAGCTTGTTTTGAAATAGAATTTCCTGTATAATACAAAACAATAGAAAGAATGAGGTCGGACAATGAAAACAATCAAAGGCTTGTTAGTCATGGATGTAGATAGCACCTTAATCATGGATGAGGGGATTGACCTGCTAGGAGAGGAGGCGGGTGTAGGAGCTCAGGTTGCGGCTATTACCGAGCGTGCCATGCAAGGCGAGCTGGACTTTGAAGCTGCCTTACGTGAACGTGTCGCTCTTTTAAAAGGCCTGCCAGAGGATATTTTTGATCGAATTGCTGAAAGGATTCACTTCACTCCGGGAGCCGAGGACTTGGTCAAGGAGCTGCATAAACGTGGTTATAAAGTAGGCTTGGTGTCAGGTGGTTTTCATGAGACGGTGGACAGACTGGCTGAGCAGCTTGGAATTGACTACGTCAAGGCAAATCGTTTGGAAATCCAGCAGGGGTTTTTGACAGGACAAGTCTTAGGAGAGATTGTCACTAAGGATACCAAGCTTGCCATGCTAAAATCATGGGCGGCAGAAAATAAATTGGAATTAAATCGAACGATTGCTATGGGGGATGGCGCCAATGATCTGCCTATGATTCAAGCGGCAGGGATAGGAATTGCCTTTATGGCCAAGCCAATCGTGCGAGAGCAGGCTCCTTACCAGATTCAAGAATGTAATCTCTATCGGGTCATTGATCTTTTAGACAATAGAAAAGAATAGGAGAGAAGCATGCATATTCTTATTGCACCGGATTCATTCAAGGAAAGTTTGTCAGCTGCTCAGGTTGCTCTAGCTCTGCAGACGGGCTTTTCTCAGGCCTTGCCAGATGCCAGCTTTGACCTGCTGCCAGTCGGTGACGGGGGCGAGGGGACAATGGCTGCGCTGACAGCAGCCTTGGGCTGGGCTGAATTTTACCACACTGTGACTGGACCCTTTGGTCAGACAGTAAAAATGCCCTACGCCAGAAATGGTCAGCAAGCGCTTTTTGAAATGGCTGACTTGGTAGGACTTGCCTCTATTCCTCAGGAAAAACGAAATCCCTTGGCCATAGAGACCAAAGGATTGGGAGAATTGATTTTGCACCTGGCTGAAGATGGTGTCAGAAAGATTTTAGTTGGTGTTGGGGGTTCGGCCAGCAATGACGGTGGAATTGGATTGGCTGCTGGATTGGGTTATAAATTTTTCGATGCGGACAATCATAGACTGCGTCCCATTGGCTCTTCATTAGGAAGAGTTGCACGAATATCGGTTGAGCAGGTTCCTGCTTACTTGAAAGAAGTTGAGATTGAGATTTTGACGGATGTTGACAATCCTCTTTGTGGAGCTCGCGGTGCGACAACTGTTTTCGGAGGTCAGAAAGGTCTATCTCCCTTATTATTCTCTCAAGTGGATCAAGCCATGTATGATTTCTATCAGTTGGTCAATCCTCAGGTGATTGATATGGATGGAGCTGGGGCCGGAGGCGGAATGGCAGCAGGACTGCTTGCTTTTACCGGAGGAAAAATCGTTTCGGGTATTGAAACCTGTCTAGATTTACTGAATTTTGATGAAAGAGTTAAAGAAGCGGACTTGGTCGTAGTTGGCGAAGGGCGGATGGATCGTCAGTCTTTGGCAGGCAAGGCACCAGTCGGGGTCGCAAGACGAACACCAGAAGGCATTCCTGTACTGGCGATTTGCGGCAGTCTGGCAGATGATTTACCGGATTTTCCAGTTGAGAATATCCAGGCAGCTTTTCCCATTATTGCGCGAGCAGATAGCTTGGATAGGATTCTAGAGCAAGCGGAGCAAAATTTGATTCGCACAGCCAGAAATATTGGCAATGTACTAAAAATGAAAAAAAGCGGTTAGTCCGCTTTTTTTAGTAGATATTCAATTTCTTTAACTATCATGCCCTTTTCAAAGAAGAAAATGTCACAAGACAGGTCACCAAAGTCATTTTCTAAAAGGGTAACAATCCGATTTTGGTCAGGACTAAGTTGATAATAAGTGCAACGAAACTGGACGGGGTTGTTATGGTAGACTTTTTGAATTTTAGTCAGGTAGTCAGATTTACCTTTGATGATTTCGGTTGTGTCACCTTCTAATTCCCAGCTTACATGATTAGAAAGAAAAGTCTCATAAGTTTGCCAATCTCGCTGATTTTCTGCTTCGAAGAAGGCAAAAAGTTTTTCTAAATTTGTCATCCTAACTAAACCATTTTTTCCAGAGGGAGCGCTTTTCTTTTGCTGGTTTTTCTGCTGGTTGAAGGAGACTAGCAAACTGTTGGCTCATGTCCTTGTCATCTACTTGGACAAGATGGTCGCTATGAACAATCAGGCCAAAAGGAGAAGACTGGTAATCGCTTGAGACAATAGTTGCCTCGCAGCCCAGCTCCTTAGCAGTTTTTAGATAAAAGATTTGATTGCCTGACTCGACTTCCGGAGAAATTTTAACAATTACAGGTTGGCAGTTTTTCATGGTGCTACTGAGCATTTCCTTGAAATGACTGCGAATGAGAGTCTCGTTGGCTTGCTCAATAGAGCAGGAGGCTAGCACTCGCTCCTCAAAAGTCCCTAAAAATCTACGCTGTTCATCAGGATTGAGCTTGACTCCGCCCTGAGCTTTTTCCATGATTACTTTATTAATATCAGTCATAATAAAATTGTACCATAAAAGGAGGAATTCTAAAAGGTTGAATATTTGTTCTGATTTGCTGGAAAAGCTTTTATATAGTAAATTTGGAATCGTTTTCTTGTGCAAAATTTCTCAAATTTGCTTAGATTCTCTATTTTTCCTTGAAAAAAAAGCGTTTTTGAGGTATCATAGACTAGTAAATAATTTTAAATAATAAGGAGAGTAAGAAATGTCAATTATTACTGATGTTTACGCTCGCGAAGTCCTAGACTCACGCGGTAACCCAACACTTGAAGTAGAAGTTTATACTGAATCAGGTGCTTTCGGACGTGGTATGGTTCCTTCAGGAGCTTCTACAGGTGAGCACGAAGCAGTTGAACTTCGTGATGGCGACAAATCTCGTTACGGTGGTCTTGGTACACAAAAAGCAGTTGATAATGTAAACAACGTTATCGCTGAAGCTATTATCGGTTACGATGTTCGTGACCAACAAGCCATCGACCGTGCAATGATCGCTTTGGACGGTACTCCTAACAAAGGTAAATTGGGTGCGAATGCAATCCTTGGTGTGTCTATCGCTGTAGCTCGTGCTGCTGCTGACTACCTTGAAGTGCCACTTTACAGCTACCTTGGCGGATTCAACACTAAAGTTCTTCCAACTCCAATGATGAACATCATCAACGGTGGATCTCACTCAGATGCTCCAATCGCATTCCAAGAGTTCATGATTTTGCCAGTTGGTGCTCCAACATTCAAAGAAGCTCTTCGTTACGGTGCTGAAATCTTCCACGCTCTTAAGAAAATCCTTAAATCTCGTGGTTTGGAAACTGCCGTTGGTGACGAAGGTGGATTCGCTCCTCGTTTTGAAGGAACTGAAGACGGTGTAGAAACTATCATCGCTGCTATCGAAGCTGCTGGTTATGTTCCAGGTAAAGACGTATTTATCGGATTTGACTGTGCATCATCAGAGTTCTACGATAAAGAACGTAAAGTATACGACTACACTAAATTTGAAGGTGAAGGCGCTGCTGTTCGTACATCTGCAGAACAAATCGACTACCTTGAAGAATTGGTTAACAAATACCCAATCATCACTATCGAAGATGGTATGGATGAAAATGACTGGGATGGATGGAAAGCTCTTACTGAACGTCTTGGTGGTAAAGTTCAATTGGTTGGTGACGACTTCTTCGTAACAAACACTTCTTACCTTGAAAAAGGTATTGAAGAAGGTGCTGCTAACTCAATCCTTATCAAAGTTAACCAAATCGGTACTCTTACTGAAACTTTTGAAGCGATTGAAATGGCTAAAGAAGCTGGTTACACTGCAGTTGTATCACACCGTTCAGGTGAAACTGAAGATTCAACAATCGCTGACATCGCAGTTGCAACTAACGCAGGTCAAATCAAGACTGGTTCACTTTCACGTACAGACCGTATTGCTAAATACAACCAATTGCTTCGTATCGAAGATCAACTTGGTGAAGTTGCTCAATACAAAGGTCTTCAAGCTTTCTATAACTTGAAAAAATAATCTAACAAGATATAAGAGGAGCTAGGACTTAGTCCTAGCTTTTTTGGGGTAGAAAGATGAAACAATGGATATTTTTTGATTTAGGGTCAACCCTAATTGATGAAAGGGAGACCTATCATCTTTTCCGAGAACATTGCATAGAAGTTCTGTGTGAGGCTGGGCATACTTTATCTCTTGAGGAATTTGAGGCTAAAATGATAGCTTTTGCTAAGGAAAATAAAGATCCTGTTAAGGAGACATGGACTTTCTTTGCACCGAGTGCTCTTTCACGTCCCAAATGGGATCATACAACAGATATTCTCTTTCAAGATGTAGCAACTGTTTTGGGAGAATTGAGCAAATCTTATCGCCTCGGCATCATTGCCAATCAGCAAGAAAATCTAGCAGAGCGTTTAGAACGATTTGAACTAGGCTCTTATTTTGGAGTAGTAGTAGGTTCTGCTGATGTTGGATTCAGTAAACCTGATCTAGCTATTTTTGAATACGCTTTGGAAAAAGCAGGTATTTCTCCACAGGAAGCTATTTACGTTGGAGATCGTATTGACAATGATATGATTCCTGCTAAAAAGCTAGGAATGACAACAATCTGGATTCGACAAGGTTTAGGAAAATATAATCAAGAGATTCCTGCGTTTCCTTGTGACTACATGGTTGAAAAAGTGAGTGATTTACTGAAGATTTTATAGCTTTCTTGTATCAAAATCAGTCTTTTATGGTATACTAGCAAAGTGGAAGGAGGAGTACAATGGAAGAATTATTAAATCAGGTCTTACTATCACAGGATAGGGAAGTTTTCAATCAGATATTTGACGATTACTATCCCATTGATATTGCTCTTTCTCTGGAAGCCTTGGAGGATGAGGAAGGAAATCTCCTCAAAACCTTTACAGAAATGGCTAGTGACGATCAATTGGTAGAGATTTTAAAAGAAGCTGAGCCGGAGTTGCAACGGCAGATTATCCAATCGATTTCTTTCAAACGTACCAGCACTCTTTTTCATCTTATGCCAGATGATGATGTGGTAGATATTTTGGGTTACTTGAGTGTGGACTTGCGTAAGCAATACTTAAGTATGATGAAAAATACCAGTCAAGAGAATTTGAAAGCTATGTTGGCTTACGATCCTCAGACAGCTGGTGGTCTGATGACGACAGAATTCATCACCTTAAATGAAAATCTGACCGTCTCCGCGACTCTCAATAAATTGAGGGAGATTTCGCCCAATACGGAAGTTATTGATACCTTATTTATTAGAAACGTGCATCATTCGCTAGTTGGCTGGATTGATATCCGTGATTTATTTATTCATGATGCGGAGATGAAACTCAGTGAATTTATGAATACTCAGATAGTGAGTGTAACGCCAGAGGTTGACCAAGAGGAAGTGGCACAGCTTTCTGCCAAATATAATTTATCTGTCGTACCGGTCGTTAATCATCGGCAGGTATTGCTAGGAATCATTACAATTGACGATATTGTTGATGTTTTGCAAGAAGAGTATCAAGAAGATATCTTGCGGATGGGTGGTGTACAAGAAAGTGAAGAAATTGGTGGGCCTTTCGTCGAATCACTCAAGAAACGCTTACCTTGGTTGATGATTAACCTAGTAACAGCATTTCTAGCTTCTGCGACAGTAGCACTTTTTGATGATACGATTTCAAAAGTTGTAGCATTAGCAGCGATTAGTCCTATTATCACGGGGATGGGTGGAAATTCTGCCTCTCAGACACTTGCTTTGGTTATCCAGGGGATTGCCTTGGGGAAACTGGATCTGAAAGAAGATCGGAATTTAGTATTCAAAGAAATCCTGCTAGCTTTGGTTAATGGTTTCTTTACTGGCTTGATTGCAGCGATTGTCATGTTTGTCTTCTATCAAAATTTCTATCTGTCTGTGATTGTTGTATTGGCTATGATGATCAATCTAGCATGTGGTGCTCTATTTGGTTACTTTGTACCGCTGATTATCAAGACACTGAATCAGGATCCAGCTCTAGCTTCGACCATTTTCATTACCACAGCAACAGATGTGTTAGGTTATCTAGCTTTTCTAGGCTTAGCACAAATTTTCTTACCATTGATTATATAAAAAATGATATACAAAAAACGCTTGATTTTTCAAGCGTTTTTGTTTTCTTAGTTGTCGAACAAACCTTTAACTTTATCAATAGCACCGCTGGCCATTTCATTTCCAGCTACTAATTTTTTAGCTTGATCAAGGTATTCACCGAGTTTGTCTTTGTTTTCTTCGATAAACTTTTTGGCGCCATCAGAGTCTTTCTTTTCAATCATTTCTTTTACTTGGTTAAATAAATCTACTGGATTCATGGTGGTTGCTCCTTAGTAATTTTTTATACCATTTAATCAAATTCCTAATAGAAAGACAAGAATTCTGCTTATTTAAAGGTCACACAAACAGCTTCGGGAACGTAGAAATCATGGGAGATTTCTGTTAATTTTCCGCTCTCTGCATCGCGTTTGAAAATAGTTGCATTATCAGAGTCTTGATGGACCGCAATGATATAGTTTTGGTCTGGTGTGATGTTGAAATCCCGTGGATTTTTGCCATTGGTAGGTGCAATCTGGATTAAGTCCAAGCTGCCGTCAGCTAAGATTTCGTAAACGGCAAGAGAGTCATGGCCGCGGTTGGAACCGTAGAGAAACTTGCCATCAGCAGACAGGTGGATAGCAGCTGTTCCGTTGGCTCCTTCAAAGTCCTCTGGTAAGGTGGAGATAGTTTGCAGGTGTTCAAAATGGCCAACTCCATCGTAAATCAAGACTTCAATAGTAGAATTAAGCTCACAGATTAAATAGGCGATTTTATAATGATGGTGGAAAACGATATGGCGGGCACCAGCTCCAGCGGCACACTTGTAGGTGTTCAGAGGAGCGATTTTTCCATCTTCAGCAATATCATAGGTGGTGACTTCATCAGTTCCCAAGTCGCAGGTGATCAGGTATTGATCTGGTGCAAGGTCAGCATAGTGGACGTGAGCAGAGGCTTGATTTGCGTGTGGTCCTTGACCTTGATGGCTAGCTGAGTCAGCCAGTTCCAGTCTGCCATCAGCCAGTCGTCTGTAGATCAGAACTTGCCCTTTATGATAATTGGCACCGTAAACCAAGTCACGTTCTTCGTCAACTGCCACATAGCAGAGCGGAGCCCCCTCTTCAACGACATGGTTGAGGAGCTGACCTGCCTGGTCAAAGGCTGCAATCCCCCCCTGTCCGTCCTTTGCTCCAACAGAATAGAGATGTCCAGCCTTATCAAAGGCTAGGTAGGTTGGACTGGGCTCTTCAGCAACCAAGGTTAAGTTTTCTAAAGTTCCTTTATTAGAATTAAAATCTGCCTTGTAAATTCCCTTGGAATCTCTGCGAGTATAGGTTCCAAAGTAAACTGTTTGTGTCATTCCATTACCTCGTATGTATTTAGATTGATTGCTACTATTATATCATAAAAGCAGATGATAGGTCTTAGAGCGGAGGATTTGTCTGATTTTCAAAAGAATAGTATTGATTTGAAAAAACAGATAAAAAACAGATAGCAGGTAGGAAGGGGATAGATGGCTTTGTTAGAATAGAATTGTTCAAAAAAACAATTACTGTCAGGAAACAACAAAGTTCCTGCTTGCTAAAACAAAGGAGAAATCAAATGAACGTTAAAAAAATTGCTATGCTCGTTGCCCTTATCGGAATGTCAGGATTCTTTTTAGCCGCATGCGGAAATAAAGAAGCTGATAACTCAGAAATTAAGGATGGGAAACAAGTAGACTTCCAGAAGGATGCTGTTGATAAGAAGACCAAGACAGTTGATGGCAAAGAAGTGACAGAATACACAATGCCTGATGGAAATGTTATCCAAATCCCAGCAGATGGTGAGGAAATTCCAGAAGATGGATCAGGATCTAGCTCAGAAGCTGAATAAAGATTAAAACATGTAGGTTGGAGGCAATATGTTTCGAAGAAAAAAAATGAATCGTAAGACCATTCTATTGGGCAGCACGGTCATTCTTGCTTGTGCTGGACTGGGAGGCTATCTGTATTTTAGACAGATCAATCAACAACAGGCCATGAAAATGGTAGATAAGACGATTGATTCGCTGACAGTCCAAGAAGCTGTCAACAACAGTAAAAAAACAAGCCTGGTTTTATCTGGGGAAGTAGTTGCCAACAATAGCAGTAAGGTCAAGATTGACCCTTCTAAAGGGGAAGTCAAGGAAGTATTTGTCAAAAATGGTGATACCGTTACGCAAGGACAGCCGCTCTTTTCCTATGTGACAGAGCAGCAATTGACAGCCCAGTCGGCACAATATGATGCTCAGTCCAAGGCTAATGGCATCACAGCCGCTCAAAACAGCGCTGCGATTAAATGGGAAACCTATAATCGCAAGTTGGCCAGTCTCAATGCTCTAAAAGACAAATACAATTCCAGTCAGGATGAGTCACTGCTGGAGCAGATTAAGTCTGCTGAAGACGAGCTGGCTCAGGCGCTGAGCGATGCTAAGACTGCGGATAATGAAGTAACGACAGCTCAGATTGAGGCTGAAAAGGCTCAGGTGACAGCTCAGACAGAATCAGACCGGATGAAGTATGATACTGTGACTGCCGATACAGCAGGAACAATTACCTCTATGAATGAAGATTTGCCCAATCAGTCCAAGGCCAAAAAGGAAGAAGAAAACTTTATTGAGATTATGGACAAGTCCAAAACTCTAGTTAAAGGAACTGTCAGTGAATTTGACCGTGAGAAGCTGAGTGTTGGCCAGAAAGTGGAAGTGGTGGATCGTAAGGATCCTAAGAAACGCTGGAGTGGTACGGTAACTCAGGTCGGCAGCCTGACAGCAGAAAATACTTCCAATAATAATGGTGGGAATAAGCAACAGGAAAATCCTAACCAAGGTAAGTTTCCTTATACTGTTGAGTTAGATCAAGGCGGTGAAATGCCGCTGGTTGGTTCCCATTCCTATGTCAACATCGTGGAGAATGCTCCCGAGGCAGGAAAGGTAGTTGTCAATAAGGCCTATACTTTCAGTAAAAATGGCAAGACCTATGTCTGGAAGGTAGAGGGCAAGACTCTGAAAATGCATGAAGTCAAGACCAAGAAAGTGTCTGACCGTTTGGTAGAGATTACAGAAGGTCTGACTATGCAGGATACCATTTCAACCCCGAGAGCAGGTATGGAAGAAGGGATGGAGGTAGGACAGCATGTTAAAGCTTAAGGATATCCACAAATCTTATCAGCAAGGCAGTCAGGAATTTCCAATTTTAAAAGGAATTGATCTGCATGTGAAAGAGGGGGATTTTCTAGCTATCATGGGACCGTCTGGATCTGGCAAGTCCACTCTGATGAACATTATCGGCTGTCTGGATAAGGCAAGTTCAGGGACTTATCATATCGAAGGGACCGATGTGTCTGAGCTGTCTGACAATCAGCTGTCCGATTTGCGCAATCAGAAGATTGGCTTTGTTTTTCAAAATTTTAACCTTATGCCCAAGCTAACTGCCTGCCAAAATGTGGAACTGCCTCTGACTTACATGAAAATTCCTAAAAAAGAGAGACGGGAGCGGGCTCTAGAAATGTTGCGATTGGTCGGGCTGGAAGAAAGAAGTGATTTCAAGCCTATGGAGCTGTCCGGTGGTCAAAAACAGCGGGTAGCCATTGCACGAGCCTTGGTAACCAACCCTAGCTTCATCCTTGGTGACGAACCAACGGGGGCTCTGGATACCAAGACCAGTGTGCAGATTATGGACCTCTTCAAGCGGTTTAATGATGAGGGCAAGACCATTGTCATCATTACCCATGAGCCGGAAGTAGCCCAACTCTGCAAGCAGACGGTTATCCTGCGGGACGGTAATATAGAGAGCAAAGCGATAGGATAGAAAGGAAGCTGTATGGAAGATATTTTTGTAGCTCTGAATTCAATCTTGTCGCATAAAATGCGCTCTATGCTGACCATGTTGGGGATTATCATCGGGATAGGCGCTATCATCGCTATCTTTTCTATCATTGAGGGAAATACGGAAAATACCAAGCGTCAGCTCATTGGTGGGAACAATAACACAATCAAGGTCGTTTATGATAAGAAAAGCGCCATCGATCCGACCATTCCAGAGAAATCTCAAGCTCAGAAGCCTTCTTATATTCCCTTTATGGGAGAGGATGTGCTGAGTAAGATTAAGGAAATCTCTGGGGTCAAGAATGCCCTGCTGACCTATGGTACAGATGAGAAGATTTACTACCTGAGCCAAAAGTCATCTGGGAAGATTCAGGCGGTTTCGCAGACAGCCGCTGACATCAAGCAGCAACGCCTGCTGGAAGGTGAAGGATTTGACTCAGAAGCCTTTAAAAATCAAGAGCAGGTGACCTATCTGGAAAAGTCACTTTATGACAGTCTATTTCCAAAAGGGGATGGCATTGGCAAATATGTGGAAGTCTTGGGAAATCCCTTTAAGGTTATTGGCGTATTTGAGTCAACTGAGCAGAGTGGCTTAACAGCAGGTGCGGAAAAGGTAGCCTATATTCCCCTGCAGCAGTGGCATCGGATTTTTGATACCATTAATGTCAGTCCTGAAGTGACTGTCCAAACCCACAAGGCTGATGATTTGAAGAAGGTGGCCAAGAAAGTCAGCGATTATCTCAATGAGCAGCTGCCACCGTCAGACTATATGTTTGGTGTGCTCAACCTGCAGGAATTTGAACGGCAGCTGGATAATCTCAACAAGTCTAACTTCGTCTTGCTAGCAGGTATTGCCAGCATCTCTCTCCTAGTCGGAGGTATCGGTGTTATGAATATCATGCTGGTTTCAGTGACAGAGCGGACTCGTGAAATTGGTATTAAAAAGGCTCTGGGAGCTCGGCGGAAGATCATTCTCAAGCAGTTCCTGATAGAGGCAGTCATCCTGACCCTGATGGGAGGAATTATTGGCGTGGTGGCTGGTATTGCCTCTGGCTTTGCCATCACTCAGTCTCTAGCCTATCCGTATATTCTATCCCTCTTTTCTGTCTTTGTAAGTTTAATCTTTTGTTGTATAATAGGAGTAGTATTTGGGCTCCTGCCAGCTGTGAAAGCATCCAAGCTGGATCCAATCGAGGCCCTGCGATTTGAATAGGTAAAGGAGAAACATCTAAGTATGCACAAGATTCTAGTGGTGGAAGATGATACGACGATTAATCAAGTGATTTGCGAGTTTTTAAAGGAAAGTCAGTATGAGGTAAGGCCAGTATTTGATGGTGGCGATGCTTTGCAGGCTTTTGAAGAAGAGCCCTTTGATCTGGTCATCTTAGATATGATGCTGCCGACCAAGAGTGGGCTGGAAGTGCTGAAGGAAATCCGCAAGACTTCTCAGATTCCGGTCATGATTTTGACAGCACTTGATGACGAGTATACCCAGCTGGTCAGCTTTAATCACCTCATCAGTGATTATGTAACCAAGCCTTTTTCACCGCTAATCTTGGTCAAGCGGATTGAGAATATTCTGCGCAGAAATACTGTTGCTTCAGAGATTACTGTTGGAGATTTGACGGTTTCGATTGATGACTGCACGGTTTACTGGCAGGGCGAAAAGATGCCTCTGACCAAGAAAGAATATGAAATCTTGCAAGCTCTGGCTAAGAGGAAGGGCCACCTGGTGACCCGTGATCAGCTGATGAATACCATTTGGGGCTACAGCGAGCTGGATAGTCGGGTGCTGGATAATCATATCAAGAATATCCGCAAAAAGATTCCAGGTGTGCCGCTGAAAACCATTACAGGTATGGGTTATCAGCTTGGAGGAGAAGACAAGTGAAAATTGTCAAAAAGAACTTTCTCTTGACCTCGTCCATCATTTTCGTGGTGGTGACTATCGTTCTAGCCAGTCTTTACTTTGCCATGCCGGTGTATTATCAGCAGGTTAAGAGTGGAGAAGCTCAGCGGGAGTTTGACCAAGTTTCCAAGCAAGTCAAGGGAAAGTCCAGTCAGCAAATCGGCGAGCTCTTGAGTGATTATAGTAAAAAGAGCAATCTAATTTGGTTTACCTTGCTGGCGAAAGACAATACTATTCTCTATCCCTCACTCGAAGCTGGCGATGAAAGTTCTCTGCAGCTGACCATCGTTCCAACGATTGCCAACAGCGATTATGAGAGCAAGAGTTTATCAGAAAGTTTTCGGACTTCAGATGGTAAAGAAGTTGTCCTGAGAGGCGAATATTCCTTACAGCCGGTTTCTGATGCTAGTCGGATTTTGCTCAATCTCTATCCATTTGTCTTGATCATATCTCTGAGTCTGGGCGGTCTGGCTGCCTATCTCTACAGCCGGACTTCCAGTCAGCGGATCAAAGCCATCTCTAAGAGCACCCGTCAAATGACGAGTCTGGCTCCAGATGTGACCTGTCAGGTCAAGGGTCGGGATGAGATTGCCGAACTGGCCCAAGACATCAATCACCTTTATGCTAATCTACTGACCAGTATTGAGGCTCTGCGCCTAGAAAATGAAAAGGTAGCAGAAAGCGAACGGGAAAAGGCTGAGTTTCTGCGGATGACCTCGCATGAGCTTAAGACCCCCATTACTAGTATGATGGGGATGGTCGATGGCATGATCTATGGAGTAGGAGAGTTCAAGGATCGAGACAAGTACTTGCAGAAGTGTCGAGAAATTCTAGAGGAGCAGTCGGAGTTAGTCCAGTCTATCTTAGCCATTTCTAAACTGGAGATGAAGACTGAAACCGAACAAGAAGTCTTTTCACTCAAGCAGGTCTTGGAGGAAAATCTGAGCACCTATCGAGTTTTAGCAGATGTCAGACACTACCATTTTCAGGTGGAACTGGCAGAAGTATCGGTCAAAGGAAATAGGACCTATCTGCTCAAGGCTATCAAGAATCTTCTGGACAATGCCTTTCATTATACAGTAGAAGGTGGACAGATTCTACTCAGGCTGGAAGAGCGTAAGCTAGTCATCGAAAATGAGGCGGAACGCGTCTTAAACAAAGAGCAAATCCAGCAGATTTTTCAGCCTTTCTACCGGCCAGACTACAGTCGTAATCGCAAGGATGGCGGAACTGGTCTGGGACTCTTTATCGTTCAGCAGATTTTGGATAAGCATGGTCTGCGTTACCAGTTTGAAGCTGTTGATGGGCGGAAAATGCGCTTTAGCATTTCTCTGCCGGCTGTCGAGAAATAGCCTTGCATTCTAGCTGGCTGTGCAGGAACCGAAGAGAGAAGTCAGAAGCTGTATTTTGCGAAAAATACAAGTCTTCTGACTCCTCTCTTTTTTTGCTTTTCCCTATAGCTGAGCAGAGAATTTTTCTCTGAAAAATGTTACAATGAAATGACAAGTTAAAGGAGGAGAATATGGAGCACAAAGAAAAAGATTTTAGCCTATCTTGGTTTTTTAAATGGTTTTTAGATAACAAGGCCATTACAGTATTTTTAGTAACCCTTTTGATGGGACTGAATATTTTTATACTTAGTAAAATCAGTTTTATTTTTAGCCCAGTCATTGAATTTTTGGGAGTAATCATGCTGCCGGTTATTTTAGCTGGCCTGCTTTATTATTTGTTAAATCCTATCGTAGACTGGATGGAAAAGCACAAGATTAATCGACTGGTTGCTATTACCATTGTCTTTGTTTTAATTGCTTTTTTGATTATCTGGGGCTTGGCTGTTGCTATTCCTAGCTTGCAGCATCAGGTCATGGCCTTTGTCAGAAATGTTCCGGCTTATCTGAAGCAGGCTGACAAGTTCATCGACGATGTTGTGACCAAGCATATTTCGGCAGATTTCAAGCCGCAGATTGAGGAATACACTAGCAATCTGTCTAGCCAGATTACCGATTGGGCCAGCAATTTTTCATCTAGGGCAGTTAACTGGGCGGGGAACCTAATTAGTACAACTTCGCAGATCATTGTGGCAATTATCATCATGCCATTTATCCTTTTTTATCTGCTGAGAGACGGGAAAAATCTGAAAGGCTATGTGACCCAGTTTCTGCCGACTAAATTCCGAGAATCTTTTGGTCAAGTGATGACGGATATCAACAGCCAGCTGGCTAACTATGTGCGAGGTCAGGTGACAGTTGCTATCATTGTAGCTCTGATGTTTATTGTTTTCTTCAAGATTATTGGCCTGCGCTATGGTGTCACTCTTGGAGTCATTGCGGGCGTTCTCAATCTTGTACCTTATCTGGGCAGCTTTTTGGCTATGCTTCCGGCTCTGGCAATCGGTTTGATTGCTGGCGGTCCAGTGATGCTGGCTAAGGTCATTGTCGTTTTCATCGTTGAGCAGACAATTGAGGGGCGTTTTGTTTCTCCTCTGGTCTTGGGCAGTCAGCTCAGCATTCATCCAATTACGATTTTATTCGTATTATTGACATCTGGCACCATGTTTGGGATTTGGGGCGTTTTCCTGGGAATTCCCGCCTATGCTTCAGCAAAAGTAGCCATTGCAGCCATCTTTAAGTGGTATCAGAAAGTAAGTGGCCTCTATGAAGCCGATTTTGAACAAGAAGGAGAAATTAGTGAGCAAGAGTGAGCAAATGTTAGCAGCTTTACAGGAGCAGGACCTAGCTCTGGCTGATCGCTATTTCGAGCAAGCCCTAACTGCAGACAGCGAAGAAGAATTATTGGATTTGGCCGATTACTTAGAGAGTATCGGCTTTTTCCCTCAGGCCAAGCGTATTTTTGAAAAGTTGGCTCCTGACTATCCAGCTTCTTATATCAGTTTGGCAGCTATTGCCAGTGATGATGGAGAGTTGGAGCAGGCATTTGCCTATCTGGAGGAGATTCAGCCAGACAGTGACTGGTATGTTGCTGCTCTCTTGGCTAAGGCCGACCTCTACCAGCTAGAGGGGCTTCCTGATGTAGCTCGTGAGAAACTGGCTCAGGCAGCAGCCCTGACTGATGAGCCTTTGGTAACCTTTGGTCTGGCTGAGATAGATTTGGAGCTGGGGGATTTTTCACAGGCGATTAAGGAATACGCCCAGCTAGACAATCGCTCAATCTTTGAGCAGACAGGTGTCTCAACTTATCAGCGGATTGGAGTCTGCTATGCCAGTCTTGGGAAATTTGCAGCTGCCATTGAGTTTTTGGAGAAAGCAGTTGAGCTTGAGTATGACGATGCAGCGGTTTATGAGCTGGCGACTATTTTAGCGGATCAGGAAGAATACCAGAAGGCCAATCTTTATTTTAAGCAATTAGATACTCTGTCACCGGATTTTGAAGGCTACGAATATGGCTATGCTTTGTCTCTTCATGCGGAGCATCGGACGGCTGAAGCTCTGACTCTTGCTCAGCAGGGCTTGGCTAAGAATCCTTTTGAGACTCGGCTTTTGCTTTTAGCCTCACAGCTTTCTTATGAACTTCATGATGAAAAAGCTGCTGAACATTATCTCTTGCAGGCTCAGGAAGATGCGGATGATTTGGAAGAGATTGCCTTGCGACTGACTACTCTTTACTTGGAGCAGGAACGCTATGAGGATATTTTAGAATTTGCAGAGCAAGAAGTCGATAACGTCTTGACCCTCTGGAATTTAGCGCGTGCTTATCAGGCTTTGGAAAATCTGGAAAAAGCAGAAGAACTCTATAATCAACTGGCTCGCGAATTGCAAGACAATCCAGAGTTTCTGGAGCAGTATGTCTATCTTTTACGAGAACTAGGCCGATTTGAAGAAGCTAAAAAGGCTGGAGCTTCTTACCTGAGATTGGTACCTGATGATGCTAGTATGCAGGAGCTTTATGAAAGCTTATAAAAGCTGAAGAAGCACTCGCTCAGCCATTTCCCACGATTTATGGTATAATAATTGGCGGTAAAAATTCAGTAAGTACATGTAATAAGGATGAAAAAAGCTTAGTTGGATGGGCAATAATATTTTTAGGAAGAGAAAGATTAAGGAAAAAGAATGGCAGAACCAATCAAATTATTTCAATATAATACTTTGGGAGCTTTGATGGCTGGTCTTTACGACGGCAGTATGACCGTTGGGGAGCTGCTGCAGTATGGAGATTTGGGCTTGGGGACACTAGACTCTATTGATGGTGAGCTCATTGTTCTCAATGGTAAGGCTTATCAGGCAAAGGGATCTGGAGAAGTGCCAGAAGTGGTTGAGGTGTCACCGGATATGACTGTGCCTTATGCGGCAGTAGTTCCTCACCAGGCGGAGGTCATTTTCCGTCAGCGCTTTGAGATGAACGACAAGGAACTTGAAAAGCGGATTGAGTCTTACTATGATGGGGAAAATCTTTTCCGCTCTATCAAGATTCATGGTGATTTCGCCCGCATGCATGTTCGGATGATTCCCAAGTCTACGACAGAACGGAAGTTTGCGGAAGTAGCGGTTAACCAACCTGAGTATCGTAAGGAAAATGTCACAGGCACCATTGTTGGTATCTGGACGCCTGAGATTTTCCACGGAGTCAGTCTGGCAGGTTATCATCTGCATTTTGTATCGGATGATCTGACTTTTGGTGGACATGTTATGGATTTTGTTATCAAAGAAGGTGTTGTCGAGTTGGGTGCTGTAGACCAGCTAGATCAGCGTTTCCCAGTACAAGATCGTAAGTATCTCTTTGCTAAGTTTAATATGGATGAGATGAAAGAAGATATGGAAAAGTCGGAATAAATAGCAGGGGCTAGCATTGTTTGCTGCCTCTTTTTTTGATATAATTGGAAAAAGAATAGAGGAGAAGAGAAGCTATGATTTATTTGGTAAACGCCAGCCCGAATAGGAACGGCAATAGTTTTAAGCTTGGGCATTTTTTTCTGCGGGATAGAGATTATGAAGCTCTTCAATTAGTGGACTACCATATTGAGCAATATGGCCAGTCAGCAGAAAACGACCAGTTCTTTCAAGTCTATGAGCAGCTAAGTCAGGCTAATGTGCTGGTCTTTACCAGTCCTATTTATTGGTGGTCTTTTTCAGGCTTGCTAAAAACTCTGTTGGACCGAGTGGCTGATGTGCATGAGCCGCAGGAAGCACTTAAGGGCAAAAAGGTATTCTTGCTCTTGCAAGGTTCTCAGCCTAGCAAAGAAATTGAAATGCTGGACTACGTCATGAACCGCTTTTGCCGGAACTGCGGACTCAAATATGAGGGGCTGGCAGTGACCAATCATAAGCTAAAAGAAATCGAAGGTTGGGAATTAGCAGCCCTGCAGGAAAAATTAGATAAGGTTTTATCAGAAGGTTAAAAGTGAGAGGATTCGTTTGCGGATCTTCTTTTTTACTATAAAAATGGAGCCTTTTTTTTATGTGTCCATTTTTGGACACAATGGCCCTCAACTACAGTCATATCCATGGCTAACTAAATATAAATGTTGTATAATACCAGTTGCTATTAAATATTAATATAGGAGATTCTATGGGAAAAGAATTATTTAACCCCCATTTAAATAAATTTTCGATTCGAAAATTAAATGTTGGAGTTTGCTCGGTATTATTATCTACCGTTTTCCTTTTAGGTACTGCGGCTACAGTCAATGCAGATGAAACTGCCAGCGGATCTGTAGATGATACTATCTCACTGCCAGAAAAACCGACGGACTCTGCTGTGAGTCAGCCAGTCAGTCAGCCTGCTCTTGAGAATACAGCAACATCTGCTGTTTCTGAAACAGCTAACTCAGAAGCAAGAGCGGATCAAAATCCGCTGGTAAGCCCAGCTGCAGCTCCAGAGCAAGCGACACCTGAAAAGCCACAAGAAGCTAATCAGACAGCTGAGACCTCTAATGAAGCAAGACCTGCTGAAGCTAGTCGGACGCGCTCTTATTCAGTACAATATACGCCAAAACCAAGTTCTGCGGCTATGCCTAGGTCCGAGCGTAATGGCCAGCCAATGGAGACAGGAACATCATTTCGTACTACCAGTCCTGCTGGTCAAGCTAGCCCTGCCATACAAGATGCAACAGCTAATCCTACAGTTTCTAAACCAACACTGGAAGAATCTGTAAGAAAACGCTCTGATGAGTTGATGAAGCAGGTGAACTGGCTAGATTTTGGTGATACTAAATCACTGAGAAATCTAGATAAAGATGGCTCCTTTAAAGTTGGAACAGTATATGAAAAGGAAATTTCGCCAGGCTATGTGGTCAAACTGACCGTGACGGAATTGAAACCTTTCTATGCGACAGAGATCTATCGTGATCGAGTAAAGGGGACTGAGTACGAAAGCAGCTATGATCCCAATGCAAAAAATACTTGGCTTCAATATAACAATAGTAATAATTATGCTTATCAGTATTGGTATGGTGATGATTACCGTCCTAAAATTACTGGTGCTGCTCAGAATCAATATTCAGCTATTAAGTCAGAGGGAATTGATACTAAAGGGCGTAAAACCCAACTGCAGGTTCCTAAAGATGAAGCCAACTATGGCGTGAAGTTCAAAGTTGAAGCTAGATATCGTGGGAAGCCAGTTAAAGCAACAGTTGTCATGGCTGATGGTGAAGAAGCTAATCCGGGTGAGTACGCTATCTTTACAACCAATGGTAAGGGTTGGGAACATTTGGCCGAGTGGAAGCGCACAGTTACAGACGCAAATGGTGTGACTACTGAGATTACAGAAACCTATAAGCCAATGAAGCCTACCACAGAAGGCCAATTTATTGGAACTGACGGTACTGGTGTTCATTGGCAGGCCTATGTCAGCTCTGATCAAAAGACTGGCGGACTGGGAAGCCAAGTATTTGGATCTAATCTTTCTAGAAATAATACAATTCCACTTGTAATGACACGTGGTGCATCAGAGGTTGGTATTTACATAGCCTCTTCTGGTCAGCAAGCTGCGATGATTGGTTTTATGGCAATCGATGAAGGTGATGCACCGGATTCCTATGGAAAAGCTATCCATGCTATTTCAAGATACAATGCAGAAACTGGCGGTCAAAATCCACAGCCATTCTTGGGCCGTGTTGCGGCTGATATTGATACCACATCTGGAAACAACTGGAAGCATGACGATCAGAATGATTTAGCCGATGAAGGTATTAATCAGCTCTTGTCTGATGATTTAGTCGGGAAAACCAATGGTCTTTTTCCAGTAAACCGTCTGCATGACGGAGATTATTCTCTCCGCATCCATGCTTCGTCTAATGGATACGAAAAAGCCTATGTCCGTGCCTGGATTGACTTCAATAATAATGGTGTCTTTGACGAAGACGAAGCCAGTGAATTTACCGAAGTAACAACTGCGGGAGATTATACTGTCAACTTTAAGAAGAATCCAGCTATGACCAATCCTGAACTTAGCAAACTGGGAATGCGGGTTCGTATCGCCTTGAACAAGGGAGATATTGAAAAGCCTACTGGAACTGCGTTTAGTGGTGAGGTGGAAGACTTAGAAGTTGAACTGACCTATCCACCAAAAGGCGAGAAGAAAGAAAGTACTGGAATCCGTGATCAGAGACAGACAGCCACTCTTCATTTCACTCCACAGGGGATTGCCCAAAATACTGAAAATAAGAAAGTAGCAATTGATACTGCTAAAGCTCCGATTGTATTGGATGCGAGAGGAAATGCCCTGACTGCTGATGCAGAAGGCTGGTATAACACTGCTGAAGGCCGTTATAAAGTAACAGCAAACGGTGCTGATGTAGATGTGGTATATGAGCCTAAGGCAGGCTTTGTCGGCACAACTCAGGGAATTAACATCCGTCGTTTCGATACTAACGGCGCAAGTACGGATTGGATTGCCAAGAATCAGGCTGAAGCAGCCATCAATGACCAGCTCAACACTATGGATGGCCGCTATGTGCCAACCGTGCTGAATGTTCCTAAGTATGAAACAACAGATGCTCAAGGACTAACGCAAGAAAAGACGCCTGTCTTTAATGATGGTGATTCTCGCAAAACTCCGGTAAGTCCAAGTGCAGCAAATCCTGTAAAATTTGTGAAAGCAGATGGAACGACTACAGATGATACTAGAGTTCTAGCTTTATCAAATGGTCAGGAAGTTGGTCGTTTTGAAGTCGAGCCTTCAACAGGTAAGATTACTTTCAAACCAAACAATAATTTTGTTGGTACTGTTGACCCTGTGTCTGTTCGAATGATTGATGGCAAAGGTATTCCGCATCAAGCTGTTTATCAGCCAAAGGTGACTCCTGTTAGACCGACTGCTCAAGGTGCCAGCAGTGAGGGCATTCAAGGCGCTATTCAGACAGGACAGCTGACCTTCAATCCGGGCAATAACCGTGTGCCTATTGATAGCAAGAAGTTGCCAACCTTTGATAATGACAGCCAGACTAAAATAGTTGCTGGTCTTGGTACCTATCAGGTTGATAATCAAGGTCTAGTTACCTTTACTCCACTGCCGACTTATACTGGACGTCCAGCAGCAGAGACTATCAAGCGAGTAGATGTCAATGGAACAGAAGTAACAGCTACCTATCAGGCTGATGTAAAAGCAGCAGCACCAAGTGCGACGAATGCTGAAACCAGTG
>CAUSOG010000005.1:0-107725 GCA_963533195.1 uncultured Streptococcus sp.
TTGTAATGTCTATCCTTGGACTTTTCGTCATCGGACCAGTATTCCACGTTGTTGAGAACTACATCCTTTTTGGTACAAAGGCTATCCTTGGTTTGCCATTCGGTCTAGGTGGTTTGTTGATTGGTGGGGTTCACCAAGTTATTGTCGTATCAGGTGTACACCATGTCTTCAACTTGCTTGAAGTACAATTGCTCGCAGCTGACCATGCTAACCCATTCAACGCTATCATCACAGCTGCCATGACTGCGCAAGGTGCTGCGACTGTTGCTGTTGGTGTCAAAACTAAAAATCCAAAACTTAAAGCTTTGTCATTTTCAGCTGCTCTTTCTGCCTTTCTTGGTATTACAGAGCCCGCTATCTTCGGGGTTAATTTGCGCTACCGCAAACCATTCTTCCTTTCATTGATTGGTGGTGCCATCGGTGGTGGACTAGCTTCACTTATTGGTTTAGCTGGTACAGGTAATGGTATCACGATTATTCCTGGTACACTCCTTTATATTGGTAATGGTCAATTGCTTCAATACATATTTATGGTAGCTGTATCATTTGCGATTGGTTTTGCTTTGACTTATATGTTCGGTTTTGAAGATGAAACAGATGAATGGCAAGATGAAATGACAGATGTCCTATCTAAGGCTTCAATTCCAAGTGCTGCTTTACGAGTTGCTCTTGATAAACAAAATGACACAACTGAAACTGAAAAATTAGTCGAAGAAGAAACAACTGGTAATGTGCCAGCTGCCCTCCAAGACGAAACAATTATTTCTCCAATCGTTGGTCAGGTAGTGGCTTTGAGCGATGTCAATGATCCTGTTTTCTCTAGCGGAGCGATGGGGCAAGGAATTGCTATCAAGCCTAGTGAGGGTGTGGTTTATGCACCGGCTGATGCTGAAGTGACGATTGCTTTTGCAACAGGCCATGCTTATGGTTTGAAGACAGCTAATGGTGCTGAAATTCTGATTCACGTCGGAATCGACACAGTGTCTATGGGCGGTGAAGGTTTTGACCAAAAGGTTGCTCAAGGCGACAAGGTCAAAGCTGGTGATATTCTGGGAACATTTGAAGCTGAGAAAATTGCAGCCGCTGGTCTGGATGATACGACTATGGTCATCGTTACCAACACAGCTGACTACGCTTCTGTGACTCCAGTAGCAGAAGGAGCTCTTGCTAAAGGCGACGCAGTTATTGAAGTGAAAGCCTAATGGAATTTAGAAAACGAACAAAAGTTGATTTGTTCGTTTTTTATGTCATAAGTACAGTCTTGTTGAAAAAGCTTTAAAAAGACTATTTTTGGCAAGAAGTCTGCAAGAGATATGCTATAATGAATAGAGTAGAAATCAAATGTTAAAAGAGGATTTATAATGACAAAATTGTATGGAAGTTTGGAAGCGGGCGGCACTAAGTTTATCTGTGCTGTAGGCGATGAACGGTTTGAAGTTGTTGAAAAGACACAGTTTCCAACGACCACGCCTATTGAAACGCTAGACAAGACGATTGAGTTCTTTTCTCGTTTCGACAATCTAGCTGGTCTAGCTGTTGGATCTTTCGGGCCAATTGATATTGACCCTAATTCAAAGACTTACGGCTTTATCACGACTACTCCTAAGCCGCACTGGGCTAATGTGGACATTGTTGGCGCTCTGCGCCGGGCCCTCAATGTGCCCATTTACTTTACAACGGATGTCAATAGTTCAGCATATGGTGAAGTAGTAGCCCGCAACAATGCTGGCGGCCGCATTGAAAATCTGGTCTATTATACGATTGGAACAGGAATCGGTGCTGGCGCTATCCAGCGAGGCGAATTTGTAGGGGGGACAGGACACCCAGAGATGGGGCATTATTATGTGGCTAAGCACCCTATGGATGTGGAAAAAGAGTTCAATGGCGTTTGTCCTTTCCACAATGGCTGCTTGGAAGGATTGGCGGCTGGACCAAGCTTAGAGGCGCGGACCGGAGTTCGTGGGGAAAATATTAAACTCAATAGTTCTGTCTGGGATATTCAAGCTTACTATATCGCTCAGGCGGCTATTCAGGCGACAGTGACTTTCCGCCCAGATGTCATCGTCTTTGGTGGCGGTGTTATGGCTCAGCAGCACATGCTGGATCGGGTTCGTGAGAAATTCACAGTTCTCCTGAATGGCTATTTGCCAGTTCCCGATGTTCGTGACTATATCGTGACACCAGCTGTGGCTGGAAATGGCTCCGCAACGCTGGGCAACTTTGTACTGGCTAAAGAAGTTAGTGAGCGCCACGCAAAATAAGTTTATAGGGTCTGATTTATCAGGCCCTTCTCTATGAGGAAAAGTAATGGAAAAAGCAATTGTCAAAGATATTTTCTTCCTACAGCAGCCATCAGAGCAGGCTAGCAGAGAAGACCTTTATCTGGCTCAAGACTTGCAGGATACGCTGCAGGCAAATCAAGAAAACTGTATAGGACTCGCAGCCAATATGATTGGCGTCCGTAAGCGAGTCATTATCTTTCTATATGGTTTGGTGCCGGTAGTCATGTTTAATCCGGTGCTGCGCTCTAAGTCAGGCCCTTATCAGACAGAAGAGAGCTGCCTGTCCTTGGTTGGAAGCCGTCCTACCCAACGTTATCAGGAAATCACAATTGATTATCTGGATAAACATTGGCAGCAGCAGACCATGACCTTGAAAGGCCTGCCTGCCCAAATCTGCCAGCATGAATTGGATCATTTGGAAGGGATTATCATTTAGAAAAATTTGACAAAATTGCAAAAAATGTCTAAAATTAGAGATAATTAGCAGAATAATATTGAAGGAGGCAAGATGTAAATGAAAACAAAAACTTTAGCACTGATAAGCGGTCTGGTTGGTTTGATTGGAGGGACTATTTTGCTGCTCTCGAATATCTTTTTTGTTCCTTTTTCAGCCCTACTAGGTGATTCTGGCCTGAATTTACTGGGAGCGGTGATTAAATTGGCAGCTCTGGGCTTGGGAATTACTTCCTTGGCTTATTACAAAGGTCAAATGCGTTTCAGTGTCGCAGCGGGCGTCCTCCTTATCGTCGGAAGCAGCAACATCGCGCCCATTCCATTTATAGGCTGGATTGCAGGCATTCTCCTTATCATTGGAGGGGCTCTATTCCTCGCTTCTTCTTCAAAATTTTAATGCGGGACCAATCAATTTTTAGGCTGTTTGTCAGTTTGAAAGGAAGGGTGAAGAAATTTTCTTCGCTTTTTTTCTTGTTGAAAAAATAGTTCTCATGGAAACTTTTTTCTTGACTTTCTTTTTTCTTGTGTTAAAATAGTTCTCACGAAAACTATTTTTACAAAGGATACAGGTATGGATAAGCCTTTACTGGAATTGAAGCGTTTTGGACGAAAGATTCATCTCATAGCGGAAAAGCTTGCCAAGGAGCAAGGGATTGAGTCCATGGCTGGGCCTCAGGGGCAGGTCTTGCATATTGTCGCCTGTCGTATGGAAGAGGGGAAGGATACCCTTATCAAGGATATTGAGCAGGAGTTGGATATTTCCAAATCGGTGGCCTCTAACTTAATGAAAAGGATGGAGAAGAATGGCTTTATCAAGCTGGAAATGGGCAAGACAGACAAGCGGGCTAAATATATCCGTCTCACTCCGCAGTCGCAGGAAAGAATGAAAAAAATCCGTGACTTTTTTGATGAAATGAACCTTTCTATTTTGAATGGTGTTTCTGAGCAGGAACTGCTGATTTTTTCTCAAGTCATGGCCAAGTTTTATCAGAATATCGAAAGTTTAGAAAATGGAGGGAAAGATGTTTAAGTTATTTAAACGGCTGACGGTAAGGGAAGTGAGCATGATTGTTCTCAGTGTGCTCTTCACCTTCCTAACGGTATATCTGGAATTAGAAGTTCCAACCTATATTTCGACGATTACAGAGTTGCTGCAAACACCAGGGACTGGTTTGGCAGATTTGTGGGAGCCAGGTCTGAAAATGATCGGCCTGTCTTTTGCTAGCTTGCTGTCAGCTATTGTGGTTGGCTTTTTTGCCGCTCGTATAGCAGCCAGCTTTACCCAGAGCTTGCGGAGCGATATTTTCAACCGTGTGCTAGACTATTCGCAGACGGAGATTAAGAAATTTTCAATCCCTAGTCTGCTGACTCGGACGACAAATGATATTACCCAGGTACAGACCTTAATTACCATGGGGCTTCAGGTGGTGACCAGGGGACCGATTATGGCGATTTGGGCCATGACCAAGATTATTGGCAAGTCCGAGAACTGGCTGATAGCAGTTCTTATTGCTGTTATAGTCAATATCCTGCTGACAGTAGTTTTGGTGACATTGGCCTTTCCCAAACAGTCAGTTGCGCAACGCTTGGTCGATAAGCTCAACAGCGTCACTAGAGAGAGTCTGACTGGGATTCGCGTGGTCCGGGCTTACAATGCTGAGGACTATCAGGATGAGAAGTTTGCGGCGGCCAATGATGAAGTAACCCGACTCAATCTTTTTATCGGTCGTCTGATGGCTATGATGAATCCAGTTATGATGGGGATTTCCAGCGGTTTGACACTGGCGATTTACTGGATTGGTGCTTATTTGATTCAGGAGGCTGGGCTGCAGGAGCGTCTCCCGCTCTTCAGTGATATGGTCGTCTTTATGTCCTATGCTATGCAGATTGTGATTGGATTCTTGCTCATGGGTGCCCTCTTCATTGTCCTGCCTCGGACCATTGTATCCGCTGGCCGGATTAATGAAGTACTGGACCTGCATTCTTCTATCACCAGTCCAGAACATCCTAAGGCAGCAGCGGATAGCAAGGGAGAAGTGGTCTTTCGAGATGTGTCCTTCCGCTATTCCAAGAATTCAGAAGCGGTCATTGAGCATGTTAGCTTTACAGCGCAGGCTGGTGATACCGTGGCCTTTATCGGTTCAACCGGTTCAGGGAAATCCACGCTAGTCAATCTCATTCCTCGTTTCTATGATGTGACTGAAGGAGAGATTCTGGTAGATGGTGTCAATGTTCAAGATTACCAGTTGGAAGATCTGCATAATAAGGTCGGTTACATCCCGCAAAAGGCGGTGCTTTTCTCTGGAGATGTTGAGAGCAATCTGGACTTCGGTCAAAGCAAAGAAAGCCCGCTTGATGAGCAGAAAATGTGGGATGCTCTTGATCTAGCACAGGCTAAGCCCTTTGTCCAAGAGAAAGAAAAAGGGCTCAAGTCAGAAGTGGCTCAAAGCGGGAGCAACTTCTCTGGTGGTCAGCGTCAGCGTTTGGCTATTGCCAGAGCTTTGGCTCGTAAGCCAGAAATCCTCATCTTTGACGATTCCTTCTCAGCGCTAGACTATAAGACAGACCGCATTTTGCGCAAGGAGCTGGCTGAGCGGACGCAGGATATGACCAAGCTAATCGTGGCGCAGCGGATTTCTACTATCATGGATGCGGATCAAATCTTGGTCTTGGATGCTGGTAAGGTAGTCGGTCAAGGTACTCACCGAGAACTTTTGGCCAGCAACGAAGTCTATCAAGAAATTGCCTACTCACAACTATCCAAGGAGGAATTAGAAAATGGAAAATAAGAAGCCTTCATTATTTAGCCAGATAAGGCCTTATCTCAAAGGCTTCCAGCTTCCTCTTGCTTTGGCATTTGTGGGAGCTGTCTTGTCAAACATTATCACGGTCTATGGGCCAAATAAATTAAAAGAAATTACCAATCTCATTTCTGATGGTCTGGCTACCAGTATTGATTTAAAAGCTGTGTCTCAGATTGCCCTTCTGCTGACTGTGCTCTATGCAGTCGGAGCCCTGCTCAACTACGGCCAGTCCTTTATCATCAGTACAGTTATCCAGTATTTCTCTAAGCGGCTGCGGACGGCCATTGCAGAGAAAATTAACAAGCTGCCGCTGGGCTATTTCGATGGTCATTCTCAGGGGGATACTCTGTCGCGCGTGACCAATGACGTAGATACGGTCGGCCAATCCCTCAACCAGAGTCTGGGAAATGTTATCTCTGCCAGCCTGCTCTTGGTGGCTGTGGTTTTGACCATGTTCTTCATGAACTGGATCTTGGCCTTGGTAACCATCTTGGCTACTGTATTAGGCTTTGTCTTTGTCGGTCTCATCATGGGCAAGTCTCAGGGCTATTTCACCGCCCAGCAAAACGATCTGGCTGCGGTAAACGGTTATGTGGAGGAGATGTACTCTGGTCATAATGTTGTTACCAGCTATAATGCCATTGAGCAGTCTAAGGAGCGCTTTGCAGTTCTCAATCACAATCTCTATAACAGTATTTGGAAATCTCAATTTATCTCTGGTATGATGATGCCGCTCATGTTCTTTACGGGGAATTTTGCCTATGTGATGGTTATTTTGGTTGGTGCTGCTCTGGCGATTAATGGCTCTATTAGTATCGGAATTATTGTCGCCTTTATGGTTTATGTACGGACCTTCTCTCAGCCTTTGTCACAGATTGCGCAAGGCATCACTGTTTTGCAGCAGGCTGGTGCAGCACTGGTTCGTGTCTTTGAGTTTCTGGCTGAGCCTGAGATGGAAGACGACCAGCATAAAGAGCAGCAGCTTACTGCTGTCAAGGGAGATGTTGCCTTTGAAGAAGTCTTCTTTGGCTACAAGCCGGACCAGACCATTATTCATGATTTCTCAGCCCAGGCCAAAGCCGGACAGAAGATTGCCATTGTCGGTCCGACGGGTGCCGGTAAGACGACTATCGTTAATCTCCTTATGAAGTTCTATGAAATTGACAAGGGACGTATCAGCATTGATGGTATAGATATTAAGGATATGAAACGCTCCGAGGTTCACGATGCCTTTTCAATGGTCTTGCAGGATACCTGGCTCTTTGAGGGAACTATCCGAGAGAACTTGATTTATAATCAGGAGCATGTGACGGATGAAGCAGTTGTTGCTGCAGCGAAGGCGGTCGGTGTTCATCACTTTATCATGACTCTGCCGCAGGGCTATGGTACGGTGCTGGATGACACGGTCAACTTATCGGTTGGTCAGAAGCAGCTGTTGACCATCGCTCGTGCTCTGCTGAAAGATGCGCCGCTCTTGATCTTGGATGAGGCAACTTCATCAGTCGATACACGGACGGAGGAGCTGATTCAAAAGGCCATGGACAAACTCATGGAAGGCCGGACTTCCTTTGTCATTGCCCACCGTCTGTCTACTATCCGTAATGCAGATCTTATCTTGGTCATGCGCGATGGAAATATCATCGAGCAGGGCAACCACGATGAACTCATGGCTCAGAATGGCTTCTATGCGGACCTCTATAATAGTCAGTTTGTAGAGGAAGATGCAGGTTGATGCTCAAATAAAACATCAGGAATGTTCGTTTTCCTGATGTTTTTTTAAATTTAACAGAATTGTAAAAAATGCTCAATTTTCAGTGGAGACGCTCTAGAATCTTGACTTTTTTCGCAGATGCTCTATTAAAAACTTGACAGCTTTTACGCTTTATATTAAAATAAATTTAATATAAGAACTGAAAGCGAACACAACGGGGTGTTTGCTCTACATAATAAGTGAGCAACGGTGCTACAAAAAAAATAAAAATTCCTTATTTTTTTTGTAGTACTTTTTTTATCAGCAAATCTGGAGTAAAGCGATGAAGCAATTTATGCTAGCTGGTGTTTCCAGCGGTGTCGGAAAGACCACAGTTACCCTAGGGATTTTGAAAGCTCTGGCAGACAGAGGTTATCAGGTCCAGCCTTATAAGGTAGGACCTGATTATATTGATACAGCTTATCATAGTCGGATTACTAAGCGACCGTCACGGAATGTGGACAGCTTTATGATACCGGACGATCAGAGTCTGGCTTGGTCCTACTACAAATGGCATGGAGATGCGGATGTGGCAGTAGTCGAAGGAGTCATGGGGCTCTTTGATGGTCTGGGAACGGACAAGGACTGTGCGTCTTCTGCTTCTGTTGCTAAGAAGTTGAGCATTCCGGTTGTCTTGATTATCGATGGGAAGGCGACATCAACATCTGCAGCAGCCATGGTACATGGCTTTGCGACTTTTGATCCGGATTTGAATATTGCTGGGGTCATTATCAACCGGGTGGCTTCACAGACTCACTTTGAACTTATCAAGGGTGCCATTGAGCGTTACACGGATGTCGAAGTGCTGGGTTATCTGCCTAAGAATGCAACTGCAGAGTTGCCATCGCGCCATCTAGGTCTAATCCCTGACGTAGAAATGGATGATTTGGACCGTCGATTTGAGGAGTTGGGAGCGGCAGCGGCCAAGTATATAAATCTAGACAGACTGCTGGAAAAGGCAGAACTTCCCGATAAGCAGATGACCAATCCTTTTCATATCCGCAATGACCAGCCCTTGACTTTGGCTTATGCTTTGGATGATGCTTTCCACTTTTACTACGAAGATAATCTAGACTTTTTAAGAGAGCTCAATGTCCAGCTAGTGCCTTTCAGCCCTCTGAAAGATAAGGAACTCCCAGCTGCAGATGCTTATTATTTTGGCGGTGGTTTTCCAGAAGTCTACGCTCAGGAGCTGATGGTAAATGCTGACTTTCGGGCTTCGGTTAAGAAAGCTCACGAGCAAGGCCAGCCAATCTACGCAGAATGCGGCGGACTCATGTATCTGGGAGAGCTGCTGGAAGTAGGGGGGCAGGTCTATGAAATGGTCGGCATTTTCGAGGGCAAGAGCCTGATGACACCCGGCCTGAAAAGCTTTGGTTATTGCCAAGCAGAAACGCAGGTAGACAGTCTTTTTGGTCCTAAAGGTACAGCGGTCAGGGGACATGAGTTTCACCATTCGGTCTTTGAAACGGAGGAAGATACGGTCCTCAAGCTAGAGAAGGTCAGAGACGGTCAGGTCGTAGCTGCCTGGACAGGCGGTTATCAAAAGGGCCGGACCTTTGCTAGCTACCTGCATGTTCATTTTTATCAGGATGAGCAACTGCTGGCCAACTGGCTGAACTATATCAAAGAGGCGAAGTGATATGACACTCATTGCAATTTTTTTGGCCGTCTTACTGGACTGGCTCATTGGCGACCCCTATAGCTGGCCTCATCCAGTCAAGTGGATGGGTTCCTATATTTATCTATGTATGCGCTTGCAGGAGAAAAGGCAGTTTTCGCCCTATCTATTTGGCTTTTTCCTCTGGCTGACAACAGTTGGACTGTCGCTGGGAGTCAGCTACGGGCTGCTTTGGCTGGCTAGTCTGGTCCATCCCGTCCTCTACTGGATCGTCTGGATCTATCTGGCCTATGCTAGTCTAGCGGCTAAAAGTCTAGCTTTTGAGGCCCAAAAGGTTTACCATACGCTCAAGTTTGGCACTTTGGAAGAAGCTAGAAAGCAAGTTGGTATGATTGTCGGCCGTGAAACTTCCCAGCTGACACCAGAGGAAATCAGCAAGGCGACAATTGAGACGGTGGCTGAAAATACCAGTGACGGGGTTATCGGCCCTCTGCTCTGCCTCTTTCTAGGAGGACCCATTCTAGCCATGACCTATAAGGCCATCAACACCTTAGATTCTATGGTAGGCTATAAGACGGAGAAATACCGCAAAATCGGCTTGATATCCGCCAAGATGGATGATCTGGCCAATCTGATTCCTGCGCGTTTGACTTGGCTTTTCTTGATTCTCAGCAGTCAGATTTTACTGCTGGATGTCAAAGGAGCCCTGCGGATTGGCTGGCGGGATCGCTATCAGCATGCTAGTCCCAACAGTGCTTTTTCGGAGGCAGTTGTAGCTGGTGCTCTGGGCATTCAGCTGGGCGGACCGCACGTCTATCACGGAGAGCTAATCGAGAAGCCGACCATTGGAGAGGCTTCCAGGCCGGTTGCGGCGGATGATATTCAGACGGCTATCTCTCTGCTTTATACAAGTACCATGACAGGTTTAATCTTGTTCACTCTTTTTTATTTAGTAAAGCAAGCATATTTCTAGGAGTATACTATGACATATATCCAAAATCCTTCCTCTATTGAGGAAAAGAGCTTTCAAATTATTCAGTCTATGATTACTGAAAAAGATCCTGATTATGTCTTCCATTCGGAAATGGAAGAATCCATCATCAAGAGGGCAATCCATACGACGGGAGATTTTGATTATCTCTATACCATGCGCTTTGAGCATGATGTTCTTAAAAAAATAGAAGAGGTAATCAGAGCTAAGGGGACCATTCTGCTGGACTCTAATATCTCTCTCAATGGGATTAACAAGCGCGTGCTTGACCAGCTAGGTGTGAGCTACCGCTGTTTGATCAGCGATGAAGAAGTGGTTGCGCTGGCCAAGGAAAAGCAGATTACCAGAGCTATGGCAGCTGTTGAGATAGCAGCCAAGATTGAAGGCCCTAAAGTATTTGCCTTTGGTGGTGCTCCTACGGCTTTATCTTACCTGATTGAGCTGGCAGAGCAGGGACTGGTAGAAGCGGATGCAGTGATTGGGGTTCCAGTCGGCTTTATCAATGTCGAAGAATCCAAAGAGGAACTGCTTCAGTCAGGTCTTCCTGCCTTGGTAAATCTCGGCAGAAAAGGCGGCAGCACGATTGTAGTAGCCATTATCAATGCCATTATCTACCAGCTGAGAGAAGTGGTGACGGATGACTATGTCCGCTATTCTACACCATCCAGTAAAGAAGGAGGAAAGAACTAGATGTCCTATCTAAAAGCAGCGCACAAGATTGAAGAAGCTAGTTTCAGCAAGATTCAGGAAATTATTGACCAAGAGCATCCAGATATACATTTTTCGGATCCTTTTGAAGAGGCAGTGCTCAAGCGGGTTGTCTTTACCAGTGCAGACTTTGACTACCTCTACAATATCAAGTTTTCCAATCAGGTTATTGAGAAAATCCTCTATGTCCTCCGAAACAAGGGTACCATTTTTACGGATACGACCATGGTCTTGGGTGGTTTTAATAAGAAATTGCTGGATGACCTAGGTGTTTCCTATCGCTGTCTGGTCAATGAGCCGGCAGTCTTTCAGGAAGCTAAGGAAAAGGGAATTACTCGCTCCATGGCTGCTGTAGAATATGCAGCTAAAGTGGATGGTCCAAAACTTTTTGTCTTTGGGAATGCTCCAACGTCTATCTTCAAGGTTTTGGATATGGTCGAAGAAGGAAGCTTGCAGCCGGATGCAGTTGTCGGAGTTCCAGTCGGCTTTGTCGGAGCGGCAGAATCCAAGCTCAAACTGCATGAAAGTTCTGTGCCTTCTATCGCGGCACTGGGTCAAAAGGGCGGTAGTACCATCGCAGCAGCTGTGGTCAATGCCATTCTCTACCAGCTCAAGCTCGACACTACAGACTATGAGCGTTACAGTGTTTCAGATAAAAAGCAGGCTCCGGAGAAAGGAGAGGGCTGATGATGGATGAATACGCTTATGTCAATGGAAAGAAATTAAGAAAAGGTTTTACAACTGGTACTTGTGCGACGGCAGCGACTGTTGCAGCCTTGAGCATGATCTTAAATCAGGAAAGAGAAGAAAAGGTTACTGTTCATACGGCTTCAGGTGTGGAAGTGACCATGGATGTTCACAATCCTTCCTTTGGACCAGAAGAAGCGACAGCAGCCATTGAAAAAGATGGTGGTGATGATGCAGATGCGACGCACGGCCTTTTGATCTATTCGACCGTGACTCTTCTGCCAGATCAGAAGGAAATCGAGATTGACGGTGGTCAGGGCGTCGGGCGTGTGACCGAGAAGGGACTGGCCTGCGATGTCGGCATGGCAGCCATCAATCCGACTCCTAGACGGATGATTGAGCAACATGTCCGTGAGATTATCGGTCCCAACTGTGGGGCGCGGGTTATCATTTCCGTTCCCGGAGGAGAAGAAACGGCCAAGCTGACCTACAATTCCAGACTAGGTATTGTCGGCGGCATTTCAATTTTGGGAACGACAGGGATTGTCAATCCTATGTCCGAGGATAGCTGGAAGGCATCCATCACGATCGAGTTAACCATGCTCTATAATCAAGGACATCGCTCAGTCGTCTTGGTGCCGGGGAATTACGGTGAAGATTTTGCGACTAATACTGTGGGGATTCCAGCTGGGCGCATCGTCAATATGAGTAACTTTGTCGGACATGTCCTCAAAGAAGTGCAGCGCATCGGCTTTACCAAGGTTTTGATGATCGGTCACATGGGCAAGTTTGTCAAAGTAGCTGCTGGGATTTTCTCTACCCACAGCAAGGACTCGGATGCCCGTATGGAAACGCTGGTGGCTAATCTAGCCCTGATGGGGGCGCCTATTGAGCTGCTGGAAAAGGTTGATAAGTGCTTGACGACCGAGGCAGCTGGAACAGCCATTAAGGAATTTTCTTATGAGGGTGTCTATCAGGTATTGGCGGATAAGATTAAGGCTAGAAGTGAGCGTCTGCTCCGCTATCGTAAGCCAGAAGTCAGTATTGAAGTGGTCGTCTTTGGGACTGAGGAAGGCTATCTGGCATCAACCCAGCCTTTAGAGCAGATAAAGGAGGAATGGACATGATTTATGTTATCGGAATTGGTCCGGGAGATCCGAGCTATGGTCTTCTGGGACAGGAAGCCTATTTTGAAAAGGCTGACCGCATTTTGGGTAGTGAGCGGCATTTAGAAATTTTGCCACCGGCTTATCAGGATAAGGGCTTGGTTCCTCCTAAAAAATTAGCTGCGCTGGCAGAATTACTGGAGAGCTTTGGTGAGAATGAAGAAATTCTATATCTGGCCTCAGGCGACCCGCTGATTTACGGTTTGGGAAAATGGCTCTCAGAGAAGTTCAAGGGGCGCGTGGTTATCTCGCCTGGTATCAGCGCCATGCAGTATCTGGCCAGCAGAATTGCCCTGCCTATGAACGACGCTTATCTGACGAGCAGTCATGCTAAGGTGCCTAACTTTGACTTGATTATGAGTTTGTCAAAAGTCTTTATGGTGACGGATCAGAAAGTTGGCCCCTACGAAATTGCTCAAGAGGCCGTTAAAAGAGGCTTAGATAAGGTACTGGTCATCGGTGAGCAGCTGAGTTATGAAGACGAGCGTATTACCATTCTGCCTGCGAGTGAGGTAGAAGACAGAGAATATGAAATGAATGTGGTGGTGGTGTTAGATGAGGGATTCGGAATTTATCAGGGCTAAAGTCCCTATGACTAAGGAAGAAGTCAGAGCCATCAGTTTGGATAAGTTGGAGCTGCATCGGGCCAAGCGCATGCTGGATGTCGGCTCTGGAACTGGCAGTGTCACGATTCAGGCAGCCCGAACCTATCCAGAACTGGAAGTGGTGGCAGTGGAGCGCAATGAAGACGCGGTGGCCTTGACGCAGGAGAATATCCAGCACTTTGGCTGCCACAATGTCCGTCTCCATCAAGGCCTTGCTCCGATTGAGCTGGAAGGCAGCTTTGATGCCATCTTTGTCGGAGGGACCGGGGGCAATATGCAGGAGATTTTCGACTGGTGTGCCCAGCTCATGGAGCCGGGCGGTCGGCTGGTCTTGAACTTTATCCTGCTGGAAAATGCTCTGGAAGCAGCTCAAATAGCGGAACAGATGGACTGGGAGGATTTAGAGATTGTATCAGTTCAGGCTAGTCGCTGGACAGGTATAGGTAAGGGGCACTACTTTAAGCCTCAGAATCCGACCATTATCGTTTCCTGTAAGAAAAAAGAAAGAGAGGCTAATTGATGTCCAAAGTACATTTTGTTGGAGCAGGCCCAGGTGATGTGGAGCTGATTACGCTCAAAGGTTACAAGCAGCTGTCTGAGGCTGATGTGGTCATTTACGCAGGCTCCTTGGTCAATCCAGACCTGCTGAACTACTGTAAGGAAGGAGCTGAGATTCACGACAGCGCCAGTATGCACTTGATGGAAATCATCGATGTCATGGAAGCTGGAGTCAAGGCTGGTAAAGATGTAGTCCGCCTGCAGACGGGAGATTTCTCTATTTATGGCTCCATTCGAGAGCAGATCGAAGAGATGAAGAAGCGCGACATAGAGTTTGACTGTACGCCGGGCGTCAGCTCTTTTCTGGGAGCTGCTTCCAGTATCGGGGCAGAGTATACCGTACCGGAGGTTTCTCAAAGCCTCATCATCACTCGGATGGCTGGCCGGACGCCTGTGCCAGATCGGGAATCCCTAAAAAGCTATGCACAGCACCGGACCTCTATGGCCATTTTCTTGTCAGTTCAAGGGATTGAGAAGGTGGTCAGCGAGCTGATTGAGGGTGGCTATCCTCCAGAAACGCCTGTGGCTGTTATTTACAAGGCGACTTGGCCGGATGAGAAGAAGGTCTTTGGCGATTTGACAAACATTGCTGAGAAGGTCAAGGAAGCTAAGATTAGAAAGACAGCTTTGATTTTGGTCGGTGACTTTTTAGGTCAGGAATTCTACTATTCCAAGCTCTACCATGCAGATTTTCAGCATGAGTTCAGACGGGGGAAGAGTAGCCATGCCAAGTGATTCTCAAGCCCGCTACGCAATCGCAACAGTGACAGCGGTCGGAAAGGACTTGGCTCTGACTCTGCGAGAAAAGCTAGACAAGGAAATCCCTATCTATACGACACCTCGATTGGCAGATGACAGGGTCATCGCCATCGAAGGACGAGTGGTTGAAGCACTTGGTCAGCTCTTTCAGGAAGTGGATGTTCTCATTTGTATCATGGCTATCGGGGCGGTTGTGCGAGCTATTGCACCAGTCTTGAAAGACAAGGCGACTGACCCCGCTGTGGTTGTCATGGATGAGAAAGCGACGAATGTCATCAGCCTGCTGAGCGGACATCTAGGCGGAGCCAATCAAGTGACGCGAGACATCGCAGAATTGCTCGGTTCCAATCCTGTTATCACGACAGCGACAGATGTGCAAAATGTGACAGCCTTGGACAATCTGGCTCAGTCGGTCAATGGCTGGCGGACGGAATTGAGAGAATTCATCAAACCTTTCAACAGCTATCTAGGCAGCGGCCGAACCGTCTATTTCTATCAGGAAAAGGACTGGGTTACGGACCTTCGCGGTCTGACTCTGGTGGATGAGGAAGAACTGGCGGCTGTTCTCAAGGGAACGGAACCGTTGATTCTGCTGACTGCAGAAAAAAAGGATATTCAAAGAGAAAATCTAGTTATCATCTATCCTAAACCCTATATCTTAGGAGTTGGTGCTAGAAAGGATGTGGCTCCTGCTGTCTTCCGAGAAGGCTTTGAGGAATTTTGTCAGCAGCAGGGGATTTCTGCCAGTGAGATTTCCAAAATCGTCAGCATTGATGTCAAGAAGGATGAAGCAGCTATTCTAGCCTTAGCTGAGGAATTGGGCTGTCCCTTTGAGACCTTTAGCAAGGAGGAGCTGTCTGTCGTAGCAGATCGCTACCCTCAGTCAGAATTTGTCAAAAAGACAGTCGGAGTCGGCAGTGTCGCCTTGGCCAGCGCAGATCTGGCAAGTCAGGGTCAAGTCCTGACAGAGCGCTTTGCCAAGAACGGCTGTACCTATGCGCTTGCAAAAGCAATAACCAAAAAGTAAATCAAAAAGAGCAGACGGTCTTACTGCCCGACTGCCATTATAAAATTTTATTATACCAATAAAGGAGAAAAAATATATGTTATACGTTATCGGATTAGGCCCAGGTAAAGAAGAATTGATGTCACAAGAAGCATTGGCTGCTATAGCAGATTGTGAAATTATCGTTGGCTACTCAACTTATATGCGATTGATTCTTGATTTGGTCAAGGACAAAGAACTCGTAGCGAATGGTATGCGCCAGGAAATCGACCGTTGTCAAAAGGCCATTGATTTGGCTAGAGAGACTGGCAAAAATGTCGGAGTTGTTTCCAGTGGAGATGCCGGAGTCTATGGAATGGCTGGCTTGATTTTAGAATTGCTGGGAGATGCCAGTGATGTAGAAGTTAAGGTGGTTCCAGGTATCACAGCTAGTCTGGGTGCCGCTGCTGCTATGGGAGCTCCTCTTATGAATGACTTCTGTCACATTAGTCTGAGTGACTTGATGACGCCTTGGGAAATGATTGAGAAGCGTCTGCATGCTGCAGCTCAAGGTGACTTTGTAGTCTGCCTCTACAATCCTCGGAGTAAGGGACGTCCGGATCATCTGGCAAAAGCACTTTCTATCATGTCTGAGTACAAGTCAGAGGATACTATTGTCGGTATCGGTAAGGATATTGGCCGTAAGGATGAGGAAATCATCTTGACAACTATCAAAGACTTGGATGAAACTTTGGTAGATATGACGACAATCGTTATCGTTGGTAACAAAGAAACTTATGTTAAAAACGGACGCATGATCACACCTCGAGGATATACTTTATGATGAAATTACTGCTGGGAGGGACATCCGACAGCACCGCTATTTTAGAAGTGCTTGACCGCTTGAAAATCGATGTGACCAGCTCTGTTGTCACAGACTACGGCCGGCACTTGGCTTCCAAATTCGGCCAGCCGGTCATTCAAGGCCGGCTGACAGCCGAGGATATGGTTGCCTTCATCAAAGAGAATGATGTGGATGAAATCATTGATGCGACCCATCCTTTTGCGGACATCGTATCTAAGGAAGCCATTCGGGCGGCAGAGATGGCTGGTGTATCTTACCTGCGCTTTGAGCGTCAGGCGACCTTGGATTTGAGCGGAGCCATCGTGGTGCATTCGACCCAAGAAGCCATTGATGAGATTGCTAAGCGCGGCTACAAAACAGTCTATCTGGGAACGGGCAGCAAGACCCTGCCACTTTTTGTCAAGGGTCTGCCAGAGCAGCGGATTGTCGTTCGTGTTCTGCCGACTTCAGAAGTGCTTCTGGCATGTGAGCAGCTGGGACTGGTAGCGGATCAGATTGATGCGATCAAGGCTCCATTTTCTAAAGAGTGTAATAAAGAGCTCTTACTGCGCTCTGGAGCAGATGTCTTTGTTTCCAAGGAGAGCGGTACAGTTGGTGGTATTCGTGAAAAGATTGATGGCTGTCAAGAGCTGGGGATGGACTGCATTATCATCTCTCGGCCAATTGTGGCCTATCCGCAGATGGTTTCTAGCTTAGAAGAGTTAGAGGCTTATCTGACAAAATAGTGAATAAAAGGAGAAAAAATGTCCGGTTTAGTAACCTTACTAGGAGCGGGTCCAGGCGATGCGGAGTTGTTGACCCTCAAAGGCAAGAGACGGCTTCAAGAAGCAGATGTCTTGGTCTTTGACCGCTTGGTCAATCAGGAGCTCTTTCAGCATCTAAAGTCTGACTGCGAAAAGATAGATGTCGGTAAAAAGCCAGGCCAGCCCTGCATCCGACAGGAAGAGATTGAAAAGATTCTCATCGAAAAAGCCCGTCAGGGTAAGCGGGTAGTCCGCCTTAAGAGCGGTGATCCCTATATCTTTGGCCGAGGCGGAGAAGAAGGAGTCAAGCTGGTGGAAGCCGGTGTGGACTTTGAAGTGGTGCCAGGCATCACCTCTGCTGTGGCTGGTCTGACCTATGCAGGAATTCCTATGACTTATCGGGATGTAGCGACCAGCTTCCATGTCTTTACAGCCCATCTAAAGGATGAGACAGAAATGCTCAATTGGGAAGCAATTTCTGAACTCAAAGGAACCTTGGTCTTCCTCATGGGTATGAAAAACCTACCTTCCATCGTCCAAGAGCTGACGGCGAGAGGCTATGGCAAGGACAAGCCAGCCGCCATCGTTGAATGGGGAACCCATCCTCAGCAGCGCTCAGTGGAAGGAACCTTGGGCAACATAGTAGAACTAGCAGAAGCTGAGGACTTTAAGGCGCCGAGTGTCATCGTGGTAGGTGATGTCGTAGCCTATAGACAGCAGCTGAACTTCCATGAGAATCTGCCGCTTTTCGGCCGTAAAATCCTCATCCAGCAGTCAGAGACGGGCAGGCTTCCTCGCTTGCTCAGGGATGCTGGGGCTGCGCTGAGCACTTTCCCAGCTCGAGATTTGGTTGAAGAGTTAGAATTGCAGCTGCCGAACTTGGAGCAGGTAGATGGTCTCCTCTTTGCAGACATGCAGAGCTGGCCTCTCTTCTTGAAAGCCCTCCGCAAGGCAGGCAGAGACTTGCGCAGTCTGCCGCACATCCGCTTTGCGGCTATTGGTCATCATACGGCTAAGTCTATCGAAGCGAGCGGGATTGTGCTGGATCGGATGACGCCTCAGCAGTCGGATGCGGATTTTGCAGCTGCTCTTGAAAAAGAAGTCGGCAACTGGTATATTCTGACAGCTGAGCATAAGAAAGCCAGTCTGGCAGAACTCTATTCGCTGCCGGTTATTGCTAGCCACAGGCTGGCCTTTGACAGTCAGATTAGCAGTGACAATTGGTCAGAGATTGAAGTTGTCTGTCTCCCGAATTCTGCTGCGGCCATGAACTTTGTAGCAGCTAATCAGGAAGCTGGATTTGACTGGACAGATATCCCTATCGTTGTCATGGGTGCTAGTACGCGGGCTGTTTTAGAGGAAGCAGGCTTTAGCAAGATTGTTGAGACGGATGAAGCGACTATTGCTTCCATCATCGATAAATGTCGGGAAATTCTCTGAAAGGATACAGGTCATGAGTAAAGCTATAGTAGTAGTCAGTTTCGGAACGACCTATCCCGAGACTAGACGCAAAACAATTGAGGCTTGTGAGCAGGCTATTCAGGAACATTTTCCAGACTATCCGGTCCACCGAGCTTTTACATCCAATGTCGTTAGACGGCGGATTAAGAAGCAGGAAGGACTAGATATTCCTACGGTCAAAGAGGTTTTGGAGCAGCTCTTGGAAGCGGGCACTGAAGAGGTCTATATCCAGCCTCTCCATGTCATTTTGGGCAGTGAGTATGAAAAGATTCTCGCTCAAGCCAAAGAGTTTGAATCGATCTTTAAAAAGCTGGTCGTTGCCAAGCCTCTGCTCAACAGTCAGGAAGACTATGAAGCAGTCAAGGATATTCTGCTGGAACGGTATGGCCATGAAGGTCATGATGCAGCAACAGTTCTGATGGGGCACGGCAGTCAGCATTATGCCTTTACAGCTTATGCAGCCTTAGATCATATGATGAAGGACAGATCAGTCTATGTCGGCTGTGTAGAAAGCTATCCTCCGGTTGAGCTGATTGAGCAGGAACTGAAGAAAGCGGGCGTCCGAGAAGTTCATCTGGCACCTTTCATGCTGGTAGCGGGCGACCATGCGACCAATGATATGAGCTCTGATGAGGAAGGGTCTTGGTATCACTTCTTTAAGGAGCAGGGATATGAGGTCAAGGCCCATCTGGTCGGTCTGGGCGAATACCCTGAGGTTCAACAGCTCTACATCCAGCATTTAGAAGAAATCATCGAATAGGAGGAAGGAATGGCAAAATTTTACGGAATTGGTGTAGGACCGGGTGATAGCGAGCTAGTGACTATCAAGGCCAGTCGGCTTTTGGAAGACTTAGATATTCTCTATACACCGGAAGCTAAGAAGGGAAGCAAGAGCTTTGCATTAGGCATTGCAGAACCCTACCTGAAAGAGCATCTGGAAATTAAGCAGCGGCATTTCCCTATGGTTCGTTCCAATTCGACCAAAGAAGTCCAGTGGCAGGCCATCTCTGCTGAAATCGCAGAGGATGTCAAGTCTGGCAAGAATGTCGGCTTTATCACACTGGGTGACCCCATGGTCTACAGCACTTACAGTTATCTGCTGGCTCTGCTGGAAAAGGAAATTGACTGTCAAACCATCCCTGGTATCACCTCTTTCTGCAGCATGGCTTCTGAGTTAGGTCAGCCCCTGACTATGGATGAGGAGTCTCTGGTGGTTATGCCAGCTACGGCTTCTGCTGAGAAGATTGAGGCGGCGCTTGAGCTGCATGACTCGATTGTGCTGATGAAAGTGGCCAATCATCTGGATACCGTCCTGCCCCTGCTAGAAAAGCTCGGTCTCTTGCAGCAGACTTTTATGGTTAGCAATTCTTCGACGGATAAACAGCAGACTCTGCTGGGACTCGAAGGAATCACACCAGAAACCAAGCTGCCTTATTTTACTACCCTCCTCGTGAAAAAGAAGATTTTTTAATATCAGAGCCCATGTTCGTGGATAAACATTTATCCTTTTGAGCTTAGGTTCTTAGTAAAGGAAAAAAACATGAAACTATTGAAAAATAAAAAAGTAACTTTTGTGGCCTTGCTGGCTATTTTGGCGGTACTGAGTACCCAGTCTGTGTCAGCTATGCATATCATGGAAGGCTATCTTCCACTCTTTTGGTGTATCTTCTGGTTCGCCGTTTTCCTGCCTTTCTTTGTGGTCGGCTTGATGCGCATCAAGAAAATTGTTGCTGAGGATCCAAATTCCAAGACCATGCTAGCCTTGTCCGGTGCCTTTATCTTTATCCTGTCTTCTTTGAAGATTCCGTCTGTTACAGGATCTAGCTCTCATCCGACAGGGGTTGGTCTGGGAACAGCTATGTTTGGTCCGTCCGTTATCAGCGTTTTGGGAACCATCTGCTTGCTCTTCCAAGCTCTTCTCTTGGCTCACGGCGGCTTGACAACTCTGGGTGCCAACGCCTTCTCAATGGCAGTGGTTGGTCCATTTGTCGGTTATTTTGTCTATAAGTTTGCTAAATCGCTTAAGCTGTCTACACCGGTTTCTATCTTTATCTGTGCTGTGATTGCTGACTTGGCGACCTATGCGACAACTTCTATCCAGCTCGGTTTGGTCTTCCCAGATGCTAACAGCGGTTTTGTTGGTTCTGCGTTGAAGTTCATGGGTGTCTTCTTGACTACTCAAATCCCGATCGCTATCGTAGAAGGATTGCTGACAGTTGTCCTCTATAACTTGATCTCAGAAAATATCAAAGAAAGAGCAGGTCTGTTCAAATGAAAAAATATAAGAATCTCATCTTGATCTTGGCTGCAGTAGCCATCACTCTTGCTGCCTTTGTCTTTGCCCCTAAGGGTGTTGAATACAGTGGAACAGATGACGCTGCTGAGCAGGCCATCAGCTCTATCCAAAAGGACTATGAGCCTTGGTTTTCACCGATTTTTGAGCCAGCTGGTCCAGAAGTAGAAAGTTTGCTCTTCACCCTGCAGGGCAGTATCGGAGCGGGTATCATCTTCTATGTCATTGGCTATCATAAAGGGAAAAAACAAGGCCAACAAAAGGAAAACTCTGAACATAAATAAAAGTCTTCAACAGTAAGAGCGAGCTCTGGTTCCTGATAGCAATTAAGTTGTCTGGAACCGGAGTTGCTCTTTGCTGGAAGCTTCGTAAAACATAGCTAGAAAGGAGGGTCTCCTCATGTTTGCGATTGATAAATACGCCTATCAAAATCGGCTAAAAAATCTGCCGGTTGCTTATAAATTTGTCATCTATCTGCTCTTGTTAACTGTTAGTTTTTCTGGTGTCAGGAGTCTGCAGCTAGGGCTTATCGTCTTGGTGGCGCCTTTGACCTGTTATGTGGCACGACTTCCTTGGCTGCGCTATCTGAAATGGTATCTGCATGCCAGTATTTTTATCCTGATTAGTCTCTTGACCTTTGTCTTGACCTATCAGAATAGTCAGGAGCAGCTCTTGCTGGCCTTGCCTTTGGGTCAGGGCTATCTGGGCATCAGCCAATCCTCTGTCCAGCAGACCATTTTTATCCTCTTGCGCATCTATTCGTCCTTGGTTTCGACTTATTTCTTTGTTCTGACGGTACCTTTTGCTCAGATGCTGCGGCTTTTTAAAGCTATGCACGTTCCGCGGGTACTGCTAGACTTGATTGTCCTCATGTATCGCTTTATTTTCCTGGTCTTCTATGAGTTTGTGACCATTCGGGATACCTTGGACTTGAAATTCTCCTTTTACAATAAAAGGAAGCAACACCAGGCTTGGGGTAGGTTAGCCAATACTCTCTTTGTCAAACTGCTGGATGATAATGAACGTTTGAATGAGGTACTGACGCTAAGATTTGATGCAGAGCATAGTGAATAATGAAAGCGCATTTACAATAAGACTGCTTTTATATTATAATGGAAAGTAGATAGGAAACTTAGATGTTACAAGTGAAGAATATTTCTTTTTCGTATGACGAAAATCCAACGTTGCACGATATTTCTATGGACTTTGAAGAAGGCCGGATTACCGGCATTCTGGGGGTTAACGGCTCAGGTAAGTCTACCATCATGAAAATCATCACCCGCCTGCTCAAACCGCAGAAGGGCAGCATTTTATATGATGGTCAGCCTGTAGGCGACTCTAAGAAGGCTTTGTTCCAGTATCGGCAGCATGTCAATATGGTCTTTCAGAATCCAGAGCAGCAGCTCTTTTATACCATTGTGAAGGACGATATTGGCATGGCCTTGGAAAATTTAGGCTATGAAGAAGACGAGATAGCGAGCAGAGTAACGACGGCTTTAGAGATGATGGACATTTCCCATCTGCAGGACAGACCGCTGCAGTATCTGAGCTACGGTCAGAAAAAGCGGGTGGCTATTGCCGGCATGCTGGCCCTGCAGCCCAAGTATCTGCTGCTTGATGAGCCTACGGCAGGACTGGATCCAAAAGGGCGGGATCAGATGGCTGCGACCATGAAAAAGCTAGTTCAGGCTGGAACCAACATCATCGTATCCAGCCATGACATGGATCTGATGTATGACTGCTGTGACTATGCCTACCTGCTGCAGAAGGGGCATTTGATTGCGGAGGGCAGCAAGTTTGATTTCTTCCAGCAGGGAGAACTACTAGTAGAGGCAGGCTTGGCTGTACCTTGGATTGTCAAGCTTCATCAGACTATCCAGACGCCACTGGCAGAAAATGAAGCTGCTTTCTTTGAGCAGCTAGGAGGAAATGGAACATGGTCAAATCATTGATGGTACAGGGGACTGCCTCAGATGCTGGAAAGAGCATTATTGCGGCGGGTCTCTGCCGGATTTTCAAGCAGGATGGCCTGGAAGTGGTGCCTTTTAAGTCGCAGAATATGGCGCTCAATTCCTTTATCACTAAAAAAGGAGATGAAATGGGCCGGGCTCAGGTCGTTCAGGCTGAGGCAGCTGGCAAAGAGCCGGATGTCCGCATGAATCCAGTCCTGCTCAAGCCAACATCTGACCGCAAGTCCCAGGTCGTCTTTTTAGGCCGGGTACTGCGGGATATGGATGCTGTCGAATACCATGAATACAAGCAGCAGCTCCTGCCTAAGATTAAGGAAGTCTATGAGGAGCTGGGCGCTGAGAATGATATCATTGTCATTGAGGGCGCAGGCAGTCCAGCTGAAATCAATCTCAATGACCGAGACATTGTCAATATGGGCATGGCCAAGCTGGTCGATGCGCCAGTGATTTTAGTGGCTGATATTGATAAGGGAGGCGTCTTTGCCTCTATCTACGGAACGATTGAGCTCATGCCGCCTGAGGACCGCAAGCGGATCAAGGGAGTTATCATCAATAAATTCCGCGGTGATGTTGCTCTGCTGCAGTCTGGTATTGACATGATTGAGGAGCTGACTCAGGTGCCGGTTATCGGAGTGGTGCCTTATGCCCAGCTGGATATTGACAGCGAAGATAGTGTTGCATTGGTGCAGAAAAGTCGGCGCTTTGATAACAGAAAGAGTCTGGATATCGCAGTTGTCAGCCTCAAGCGCCTGTCTAACTTTACGGATTTTCATAGTTTAGAAATCCAGCCAGATGTTTCTGTCCGTTATGTCCAGCCTGGTGATGCAATCGGTCGGCCGGATCTCTTGATTCTGCCGGGCAGTAAAAACACCATCGAAGACATGAACTATCTGCGAGAGTCTGGTCTTGAAGCCGAGATTCTCGAGTGTCTGGAGCAGGGTGTGCGAATCTTTGGGATCTGCGGTGGCTATCAGCTGCTGGGGCAGAAGATTAGCGACCCGCTGCACCTAGAGTCTGACTTAGAAGAGATTAGCGGTCTGGGTATTTTAGAGACAGAGACGGTGCTTCAGCCGGTCAAACGGACGACGCAGGTCAGAGCCCTGCATGAGGGGCAAGAGCTAGAGGGCTACGAGATTCACATGGGGGAAACCCAGCTGGCGGATAGTCTTGAGCCATTCTCCATCATCAAGGAGCAAAATGGTGAGGCAACCGAGCGTCCAGATGGGGCAGTGGCTTATGATGGCCAGGTCCAAGGGACCTATCTGCATGGGGTCTTTGACAATCTAGAATGGACTCGTCGGTACCTGAATGAACTTCGTCTGGCTAAGGGCTTAGAGCCGCTAGAGGACCAGCTTGTCAGTATCAAAGACTTTAAAGACAGAGAGTATGATAAGTTAGCAGACGTCCTGCGCCAGTCTTTGGATATGGAGCAGATCTATCAAATCATCAATAGAGAAGAATAATGAGAATTTATACGAAATACGGAGACAAGGGCTTTACACGTCTCTACGGTGGGGATCGAGTATCCAAGACCCATATTCGGGTCGAAGCTTATGGAACGATGGACGAGCTTTGCTCTCATCTAGGCTATGTCGTATCTGAGATGCGTGACTATCCTATCTTGGATGACCTGCGTCTGGAATGCGAGGAAATCCAGCAGCATCTCTTTGACTGTGGCAGCGACTTGGCGACACCGAGGGAATTGCGTCCCTACAAGCAAGAGCCAGCCAATGTCAGCTGGCTGGAGGAGCGGATGGATGAGTATATGCACATTCCTCCGAAAATCGACCGCTTTATCATTCCGGGCGGCCATCGGATTGCCAGTCTCCTGCATGTGGCCCGCACCATGACCAGACGCCTGGAGCGCCGTATGGTAGCTGTTATAGAGGCAGAAGAAGCGGTCAATGAGGTAGGATTGATCTATATCAACCGCCTGTCGGATTACTTTTTTGTACTGGCTCGCTTGGTCAATGACCGTCTAGAGGAGCCGGATACAATCTACAAACGCAGCGCGAAAATCTTTCGGGAAAAGAAATAGGAGAAGCTAGCATGTATCCAGTCATGATTAATATCAGAGAGAAGAAAGTCGTGGTAGTGGGAGGCGGCAAGGTCGCAGCGCGGAAGATTAAGACCCTGCTGGCTGAGCAGGCTGCTGTGACAGTGGTCAGTCCGACTCTGCATGCCGACATTCCTCAGGCGGAGGTCCAATGGCTAGCTAGACCCTACCAGACAGGTGATTTGGAAGGCGCGAAACTGGTCTTTGCCTGTACAGATCAGGAGGAAGTCAATCGTCAGATTATGGAGGATGCGGCACCTAGCCAGCTGGTAAACAATACGGGCGACAAGACCTTTTCTGATTTCTACAATGTAGCCATTGCGAGAAAGAAGGACGTATCTGTCATGATCTCGACCAATGGTCTCTCGCCTAGTCGCTCCAAGGAGATTCGCAAGAAGATAGAAGCAATTTTAGACCAACTTTAAAAGAAGGAAAGAAGCATGCACCTATTATATGTGGGTTTGACCCATCGGGAAACGCCGCTGACAATTTTGGAAAAAGCGCATTTTTCAGATCAGGAGGGGCTCAAAGCTCTGAAGCTCCTGAAAAGAGAAAAAAGTATCTTGGAAAATATCATCCTGTCCACCTGCAATCGGACCGAGCTCTATCTAGTGGTGGACCAGCTGCACACTGGCCGCTACTATTCCAAGCATTTTTTGGCAGACTGGTTTCAGATTCCTGTCAAGGAGCTGGAAGAGTATTTAGTCTTTCGTGAAGGGGATGAGGCTCTGCGGCATCTGCTGCGGGTCTCTATTGGATTGGAATCCAAGATTGTCGGTGAAAGTCAGGTCTTGGGCCAGCTCAAGCAGGCTTTCCTGACAGCACAAGATGCTGGTACGACTGGAATTGTCCTCAATCAGGCTTTCAAGCAGGCGCTGACCTTTGCCAAGCGGATGCATGATGCTTATCGAATCAATGACCGACCTATTTCTATCGGTCTGACCGCCATCCAAGAGTTGGATCGTTTAGGCCTAGATTACACCAGCAAAAAGGTAGCTGTTATCGGTTTGGGAGAGATTGGTCAGCTGGTGACCAAGTATGCTTTACAGCGGCCTTTCAAGTCAGTCATGCTGCTCAACCGGACGGTCAGCAAGGCCCAGCCTTTTCTGACAGAGGACAGGGTATCTGCCCATGGCTGGGATGAATTGGAAGCGGTGCTGGCGGATGCGGATGTAGTCTTTTCAGCGGTTAAAACGGAAGAATACATCATCTTTCCCTCCATGCTTAAGGCGGATGCGGTCGTGTTTGACCTCTGTCTGCCTCGTTCCTGCCATCCAGGCTCGTCTCTCAAGCTCTATAATATCGAAAATCTGACCAATCAACTGGAGCAATACAAAGCAGAGCGGCAGGAGATTGCCGGCCGGATTGCTTTGGAGATTGATGAGGAGCTGGTCAAGTTTGCTGACTGGCGTCAGCAGTTGGGCATTATTCCTCTGATTCAGGAAATCAGGGATAAGGCTTTGGAAGCTCAAGCTTCGGCCATGGAAAGCCTTAATCGCAAGATTCCGGATTTGACCGAGCGGGAGCAAAAGCAGATTTCTAAGCACATGAAGAGTATTATCAACCAAGTCTTGAAGGAGCCAATCTTGCAGCTCAAAGAGCTGTCAGTCGGAGAGCATTCAGACTATGACATTGCCTTGATTGCCAAGATATTTGGTTTGCACAGAGAAAGGGGAAAAGATGAAGGTCATTAAGGTAGGAACCCGCAAGAGTAAGTTGGCCATGACCCAGACCCAACAGTTAGTGGACCAGCTCAAGGTGCTCCATCCAGAGCGGGATTTTGTCCTCATTCCCTATACCACAAAAGGAGATCGTCTGACCCATGTCAGCCTCCAGGAAATTGGCGGCAAGGGAGTCTTTGTCAAGGAAATTGAACGAGCTCTCTTAGCTGGTGAGATCGATATGGCGGTTCATAGTCTCAAGGACATGCCGGCTAAGCTAGCTGAGGGCTGTGCGCTCGGTGCGATTAGTCAGCGAGAAGATGTCCGGGATTGCTTGATTTTCCGTCAAGCTGGCCAGACGCTAGCTAATCTTCCTGAGGGCGCTCTTATAGGAACCAGCAGCATTCGCCGACAGGTTCAGCTGCAGGCTCAGAGACCGGATTTGGCTTTCAAGCCACTTCGGGGCAACATTGATACACGTATCAAGAAGCTGGAAGAAGGTGAATACGATGCGATTGTCTTGGCTATGGCCGGTCTTAAACGCTTGGGCTGGCTGGAGCAAAGCCGACTTCACATTCAGCCTTTAGAGACCAGTCTTTGCCTGCCAGCTATTTCTCAGGGCGCTTTGGCGGTGGAATGCCGGGAAGAGGATGAGGAATTGCGGCAACTGTTGGCAACTGTTCAGGATGAGAAGACAGCTGCTGAAGTGTCAGTTGAGCGGGCAGTTTTGGCTCAGATGAATGCAGACTGTAGTTTTCCTATCGCTGCTTTTGCCCAGAAAAACGGTCAGGACTACCAGCTAGAAGCCATGCTGGCCAAGGAGGACGGCCAATGTGTCTTTGTCAGCCTTCAGGGGCAGGATGGCCAGGAATTGGCAGAGCAGGCTGTACGCCAGTTAGCCGATAAGGGAGCAGTAGGAATGCCATGGTTAAAAAAATAATCTTTACCAGAGAGCAGGCGCCAGACTCTGCCTGGCTAGCAGAAATCAGACAGGCTGGGTTTGAGACGCATCATGTCCCTCTCATTCGCTGTCAGTCTTTGCCCTTACCAGAAGCTGTCCAAGCAATTCAGTCAGAAGCCGACTGGGTCTTTTTTACCAGTGCTGTCGCAGTGGAGGCTTTCAATCCCTATCTGAAAGCTGACTACCAGATTGCGACCATTGGGCCTCAGACCAGTCAGGCGCTGGATAAGCTAGGCCGAGACTGTGATTTTGAGTCTAGCAGCCACTATGGTCTTGACTTTATTCAGGAGTGGCTGGATTTGGCTCTGCCGACACAGAAGATTTTGCTGCCCCAGAGCAGCCTGTCCAATCCCAGTCTGGCCGAGAAATTAAAAGAAGCAGGTCATGAGGTCTGGGCTTGGCCTATGTACGAAACGACCTCAAATCCTACTGGTCAGAACCAGCTCGAGATCTATCTGTCCCAGGAGGGTGTGATTTGGACCTTTGCCAGTCCATCGGCTTGGCAGAGTTTTTGTGCTATTAAGCCCCATCTAGCGTCCAGTCATCAGATTGCAGTGATTGGCCAGACAACGGCTCAGGCGGTCAAGGAGTCCGGCTATGAGGTAGACTACCAGCCCCAGAGTCCTTCTGTTGAGGAAATGGTAAAGGAAATAATCAAGAAAGAAGAGAAGAAGCATGGAATTTTATAGACATCGCAGGCTGAGGAGAAGCAGCGGTCTGCGGCAGCTGGTTCGAGAAACCAAGCTGTCTGTGGATGATTTTATCCAGCCCTTGTTTGTCAAGGAAGGTCTAACTGAAAAGCAAGAGGTAGCTTCTATGCCGGGAGTTTATCAGTTCTCCCTCGAGGATTTGCTCCCAGAAGTTCAGGAATGTGTGGACTTGGGCATTCGGGCTTTTATCGTCTTTGGCATTCCATCGGAAAAGGACGAAATAGGCAGTCAGGCTTCAGCTGAAAATGGCATTGTGCAGGAAGCTATCCGTCTAATCAAGAAGCATTTTCCTGAGACGGTCGTCATTGCAGACACCTGTCTCTGTGAGTTTACCAGTCACGGCCATTGCGGCATTTTGCGAGGGGAAGAAGTGGACAATGATCTGTCTCTGACTAGACTGACAGAAGTTGCTGTCAGCCAAGCCAGGGCTGGAGCAGATGTCATTGCGCCTTCCAATGCCATGGACGGTTTTGTGGCGGCTATTCGTCAGGGGCTTGATTCGGCGGGCTTTGAAGATATTCCTATCATGTCCTATGCGATCAAGTTTGCCTCTAGCTTTTATGGGCCTTTCCGAGATGCAGGTGAGAGTGCTCCGGCCTTTGGTGACCGCAAGACCTATCAGATGGATCCGGCCAATCGCTTGGAGGCTTTGAGAGAAGCCAAGAGCGATGAGGAGCAGGGAGCAGACTTTCTCATGGTTAAGCCAGCTCTGGCCTTTCTGGATATCCTCAGAGAGCTGCGCCAGGAAACTAGGCTGCCTCTGGTGACCTATAATGTCAGTGGAGAATACGCCATGGTCAAGGCAGCAGCTCAGCAGGGTTGGATCAATGAAAAAGCTATAGTCATGGAAACCTTGACCAGTATGAAGCGGGCTGGAGCAGACTTGATTATCACTTATTTTGCCAAGGATGCGGCTGGCTATCTGAAAGAAGGATAGAGACTGCGGAAAATCAGCAGTTTTCTAGATAAGGAGGACGAACTTGAAGAGAGAACATTCCAACCAATATTTCACAGAGGCTCAAAAGCTCTTTCCAGGCGGGGTCAATAGTCCTGTACGGGCCTTTAAGGCTGTGGGCGGCCATCCGCTTTTTATCGAAAAAGCCAGCGGAGCCTATTTACATGATGTTGATGGCAACCGCTATATTGACTACGTCCTGTCCTGGGGGCCTATGATTTTGGGGCATGCTCCTAAGGATGTTTTGCCGGCAGTTGAGGAAGCTATTTGGGAGGGAACCAGCTTTGGTGCTCCTAGTCCCAGAGAGATTGCTCTCGGCCAGCTGGTGCAGGAGCGCCTGCCTTTCATGGAAAGAATGCGGATGGTCAATTCGGGAACGGAAGCGACTATGAGCGCCATTCGGGTAGCGCGTGGAGTGACCAAGCGTTCTAAAATTGTCAAATTTATCGGCTGCTATCACGGCCACAGCGATTCCTTTTTGGTTCAGGCTGGTTCAGGCTTGGCTAGCTTTGGGATTGCTGATTCTGCCGGAGTCATTGCTCAGGTAGCTGGGGAAACCTTGGCTTTGCCTTACAATGACACAGATGCTCTCAAGACTTGCTTTGAAAAGCATGGAGATGACATCGCCTGTGTCATTTTAGAAGCCGTTGCTGGCAATATGGGCTTGATTCCAGCGGATGCGGACTTTATCAGTACTATTCGCTCCCTCACTCGGGAATACGGCTCTCTATTCATCGTAGACGAGGTCATGAGTGGTTTCCGAGCTCATTATCAGGGGGCAGTTGGCCTCTACCAAACGGAGCCGGATTTGGTCTGCTTGGGCAAGGTCATCGGTGGCGGCTTCCCAGTCGCAGCCTTTGGCGGCAAGGCCGTTTATATGGATCAGGTAGCTCCCCTAGGCAGCATCTATCAGGCTGGTACCCTGTCGGGTAATCCAGTCGCCATGACGGCCGGTTACGAAACCCTGAAACAGTTGACACCTGAGCTCTTTGCTGAGATTGAAGAAAAAACGAGCTACCTCTGTGATGGCTTACGAAGTCTAGCCGATAAGTACAGCATTAATCTGCAAGTCGTGTCCAAGGGAACCATGTTTGGCTTCTTCTTCAGTCAGAAGCCGGTTCGTAACTTTGAGGATTCTAAGGCGGCTGACCATGCTCAGTTTGCAAGACTGCACGGTCTCTTGCTGGAAGAGGGCATTTATCTGGCGCCATCTCAGTATGAAACCAATTTTATGTCCAGTGCCCATACTAGAGCGGACCTAGACCAGACCTTGGCGGCCTTTGAGCGGGCATTTCAAGCAATGAAAGAAGAAGCAAATGGCTAAGATTGTGTTAGTGACAGGCGGTGCCAGAAGTGGCAAGTCGGCATTTGCGGAGGAGCGCCTGGCGGATCGAGAGCAGGTCTGCTACATTGCGACTGGCCTGCCCCGAGGAGATGATCCAGAATGGCAGGAGCGGATTCGGCTGCACCAAGAACGCCGGCCGGCTTCCTGGACGACTCAGGAGCAGTATGCAGGGCTGGCAGACTGGCTGCGAGAGCAGTCGCATCCAGTTTACCTGCTGGATTGTGCCACTCTCCTGACCAGCAATCGCCTCTTTGATTTGATTGCCCAGCATTTTCCAGACAAGCTGGAGCTGACGGAGGAACACTTTCTCAGTCGGCAAGAGCAGTCTTTCCTGCTGCAGCTCTTGGAAGAAGAATGGCAAGAACTCTTGTCTACAATCCGTCAGACAAATGCTGAGTGCTGGATTGTAACGGACGAGGTTGGTCTGGGCATTGTCCCTGAGACCAGACTCGGACGCTTTTTCCGTGATGTGCAGGGCAAGATCAACCAACTGATTGCAAAGGAGGCGAGTGAGGCTTATCTCGTTATCTGCGGCCTCGCTCAGCAGTTGAAATGATAAAGGCGTTGATTATCTATACCCAATTTTTTAGCCGGATTGTGATTCCAAAGGCAGTGGATATCTCCTACTTGCGACGGGGACTTCCTTTTCTGACTCTCTTTGGCCTCTTGCTGGGTTTGATTTCAGGAGGATTTTATTTCCTGACGAGTCTAGTTCTGCCAGGGATGGTCGCTTGGGTTCTGACCCTTGCTTTCGATGTTTTGCTGACAGGTGGTTTTCACTTAGACGCCCTAGCGGATACGGCAGACGGGCTCTTCTCCTCTCGTAAGAAGGAGCGGATGCTAGAGATTATGAAGGACAGTCGCATTGGCAGCAATGGCGTACTGGCACTCATTCTCTACTATGCTCTGATGCTGGTTCTCTACCCTTATCTGCCAGAGCCTCGCTGGTTTATCGTGGCTAGTCTGACCATGATTGGCAAGGCTGGTCTGAGTCTACAGCTCTACCGGATGGCCTACGCCAGAGAAGGCGGTGGCTCGGGGAATTTCTTCAGTGGCAGCAAGACTAGTCATATCCTGCTTTCCCAGCTTCTCCCCTTGCTCCTGTCTCTGCTGGTTTTCAGCTGGAGAGGCCTTCTGGCTTACGGCTTGGTATTTCTGGGAGCAATCGGCTATCGCTGGTTCGTTTATAATAAAATTGACGGCCACACAGGCGATACGATAGGGGCCTATGTCGAAATTGCCCAGCTCCTCTATCTCTTAGGATTGGTGGTACTAGGATGAAAAGATGGTATCTGATGCGGCACGGTCAGACAGACTACAACCGCAGGAGCTGTTTCTACGGCAGTCATGATGTCTCTATCAACGAGCAAGGCCAAGCGGATGCCAAGCAGCTGGCGCTACTGATGCAGGAGTACCCAGTTGATGTGATTTACACCAGTTGTCTCAAACGGACGCGGGAAACAGCCCAGCTGGCTTTTCTAGACAGGAAAGTCCAGCCCATAGCCGACTTTGACGAGCGAGGTTTCGGACAATGGGAAGGCTTGACAGCTGATGAGATTGAAGCGGCTTTTCCCGAAGTCTGGCAGGCTTGGCTGGAGGCCCCCTTTGAGGTCACGCCTCCTGAGGCAGAAGCTTTCTCAGACTTTCAGACTAGAATCTGGGCAGCAACAGACCGCTTGCTGGGTAGTGGGGAGGAGTCAATGGCTCTAGTGGCTCACTTGGGCGTCCTTCGCTTGATTTACCAGCATTTGGTTGACCCAGCGGCTGTTTTTTGGAATATTGATGTCCCCCAAGGACGAGTGCTACTCTTGGAAGAGAAGGACCAGACTTGGCAGGCGACCTTACTCTAAGGATTTATTATTTAAAAACAAACAACAGGATTTATCTTGGGAAAGAGGTGACCAGATGAATACACAGATTCAGGATAAATTTACTTTTAAAAATGGGCAGACCATGCGCAATCGCGTTGTCTTGGCGCCTATGACCATCTGTGCTAGTGAGCCCGGTGGCTATGTATCTCAGGCAGATATCGACTTTTTTGCCCGCCGGTCTAGGTCGGTTGGTATGGTCATTACTGGCAGTACCTATGTCCATCCTCTGGGCAAGTCCTTTACGGAGAGCTTCAGCGGTGCCGAGGACGATAAGATTGAGGGGCTTAGTCGTCTGGCCAAGGCCATCAAGGATCAAGGGGCTCTGGCTATTGTCCAGCTCTATCATGGTGGTCGTATGGTTCTGCCTGATTTGATTGACGGTCAGCCAGTAGCTCCCAGCGCTGTCAAGGCTCCGCGCGATTATCTGGCAGAGCCAAGGGCGCTCAAGAACGCTGAAGTGGAGCAGGTGATAGAGGACTTTCTGTCAGCTATCAGACGGGCGATTCAGGCTGGCTTTGACGGAGTCGAGCTTCATGGAGCCAATACCTACCTGATCCAGCAGTTTGTCTCTCCTCATTCAAATGTCCGACAGGACAAGTGGGGCGGCAGCCTTAACAACCGCCTTCGCTTTCCAAAGACCTTGCTGAAAAGAGCCAAGCAACTAGTCAAAGAAGAGGCTAACCGCCCATTCCTGATTGGCTACCGCTTTTCTCCAGAAGAGATTGAGGAACCAGGTATCCAGCTTTATGATACCCTGCAGTTACTGGAGCAGCTTATCTATCATCAGGTGGACTATCTGCATATTTCGACCTCTGATGTCTGGCGCTCGTCTATCAGAGATTCTCAGAACTCGGAGCCAGTGATTGAAAAAATTATCAGAAAAATTAATGATAGAGTGCCCCTGATTGGTGTCGGTCAGATAGAGACCAAGCAGGATGCTCAGCGGGTATTGGATGCGGGAATTCCGCTCTTTGCCCTCGGCAAGGCCCTGCTCCTAGACCCAGACTGGACGGAAAAAGTTGTCTCTGGCCGGGAGTCAGAAGTCATCCGAGCTTATCGCGATGAGCTGCAGGCTGACTTGGCTTTGCCAACGGCCTTTGTCGAAGATGCTCGAAGCTATCTGGAAGGAAAAGATTAAGACAAGCAAATCCCCAAGGAGGAAAGAGAATGAGCAATCATTTGTTTTTCACTCGTTTGCTCTCTCATCTTCAGGACATAGAACCACCTTAGACAGAGAGCGAAGCGTATTTAGATTTGACTAGGACAGACCGTCTTAAAGTAGTTTACAAAATAGAAAAGGAATTTGATTATTTTATGAAACATTTAAAAAAAATAATGGTTTTAGCCTTGGCAGGCCTAGCCTTAGCCTCCTGTGTAAACCCTAGCAAAACCAGTGAGCCTTCTGGCGATAGTGGCAGTAAGACTGTAACCATTGGTTATACGCAATTTCCAGCAAATGTAGATCCAGCAGCGGAATACAATGGCTGGTTCACGGTCCGTTACGGAGTGGGAGAAACCCTCTTTAAGATGGACGACAAACTTGAGGTAAAACCTTGGCTGGCTGAGAAAATCGAAGCAGTCTCAGACCTAGAGTGGAAAATTACCCTCAAGGATAAGGTGACTTTCCAAAATGGTGAAAAAATGACCGGTGAAAAGGTCAAAGCCTCTCTGGAACGCTTGATTAAGACAAGCGAACGGGCAGCATCAGATATGGGTATTGACAGTATCTCTGCAGAGGGTCAAACCGTGACCATCAAGACAAAGGCTACGCAACCGATCATGGCGAATCTCTTGGCAGAGCCATACTCCGCCATTGTCGATACGACTGGCAAGAGTGCATCTGACAAGGCTCCTGTCGGAACTGGCCCTTACATGGTGACCAAGTACACTCCTGAGAGCGGAGCAGAGCTCAAGGCTTATGATGACTACTGGGATGGCAAGCCAAAAGTTGCTAATCTGAAGATCAAATACTTCTCTGATCCAACAGCTATTTCTGCAGCCCTCAAGTCTAAGGAAGTTGATGCCGTCTATGGTCTGCCTTATGCAAATCTAAGTACCTACTCTTCCGACAAGAACTACAAAATTTCTGAAGTAGAAGGTTCCCGCTACCTAGCTTACTACTATAACTTTGAAAATCCTTACGTAGCAGATGATAAGTTCCGTCAGGCTTTAGATACCTTGGTTGACAAGAAGACCTACTCAGAATCTCTCTTTAAAGGCTCAGCTGTGCCAGCTGTTGGACCTTTCCCTACTGGCTTCGCCTTTGCCCTACAAAAGAGCGTCCATGAATTTAACGTAGAAAAAGCTAAAAAACTCTTGGATGAGGCTGGCTACAAGGATACTGACGGCGATGGCTACCGTGAAAAAGACGGTCAAAAAGTCAGCATTGAGCTGCTGTCCTTCACTCGTCTGCCTGAAATGCCGCTGGCTGTAGAAGCAACCCAGCAACAGCTCAAGGAAGTCGGAATCGAAGCGACTATTAAGAAAGTTGAAGTCAGTGCCGTTGCCAGTGAAAAGGACTATGCCTTCACACCTTACGCGGTGGTAGCAGCTCCGATTGGTGACCCATATGCCTTCTTCAACAGTGCTGTCAAGACCAATGGTACAGCCAATATCGGTCACTACAGCAACCCAGAAGCAGACAAGAAAATCGAAGAGTTGGCGACTGAAACTGATCCAGCTAAGCGTAATCAGCTCAGCAAGGAAATCCAAGAAATCATGGACAAAGACTACGGCTTTACCATTATCGGCTTCTTCAAGGTCGCTCTGGTAATGGACAAGTCCGTCTCTGGTTTGGAATCCCATCCGACAGACTACTACCACGTCAGCAACAAACTATCAAAGGAATAAAACATGCTGGAAATAAAAGATCTTCTGGTGCAGTCAGCAGACAAAGTCATTCTCAATCGGGTCTCCCTCTCTCTTGCTGAGGGGGAGTCCCTTTCGATTGTGGGCGAGAGTGGCAGTGGCAAGTCCACCCTGCTCAAGATGCTGCTGGGTCTCCCACTCAGGGGACTGACAGTAGCAGAGGGCAGTATGGTCTTTGAAGGCCAAGAAATCAAGCCCCAAGACCATCGCATTTATCTGACTTTTGTAGGCCGAGAAGTGGCCTGGATTAGTCAGCATGCCAGTCTCAGCTTTAATAACCGCCGTAAGATCAAAAAGCATTATCAGGACTTGGTGAAAAATCAGGGCCAGCAAGCAGTAAATCTCCGTCCCTTGGAAGAATGCCTAGAGATGGTGGGGCTGCTGCCTGAAAAAGTCGTCAATAAGTATCCTTTCGAACTCAGCGGCGGTATGATGCAGCTAGTCGGTGTAGCGCTGGCTCTAGCCAGCAGGCCCAAACTATTGCTGGCTGATGAGCCGACCAGCGCTCTGGATGTCCTGTCGAAAATGAAGCTGCTAGATCTCTTGAGCCAGCTTCATCAAGAGGAAAACATGGCTATTCTCTTTGTCACACATGATATCAGCGTAGCTGAGCATCTGGCACAAAAAGTAGTCGTCATGAAGGAAGGACAGATAGTCGAAAGCGGTCCAGCCCATCAAGTTCTTCGCTATCCTGAGCAGGCTTATACCCAGAAATTGCTGAAGGCAGTGCCTAAATTGGCGGAGTTTAGAGAAGGGGGGCGGCTATGAATCAAGTATTAGTTGGTCAGCAGCTGACTTACGAGTATGATCAGATAGGCGAGCGGAGAATCGGTGTCTTTGATATTGATATTAGCTTGGGAAAGGGACAGGCTTTGGGTCTGGTCGGTGAATCAGGCTCTGGAAAAAGTACTATTGCCAAGCTCATCTGCCGCTTTTTAAAGCCGGACCAAGGGGAGCTGGCTCTACTGGGCAAGCCAGTCTCTGCCTACAAGGACAGGGACTACTATGCTCGGGTCCAGTACATCGCCCAGCAGCCCCAATCGACCTTTCATCCCAAGCGCAGCATTCAGCAGAGCCTAGAAGAGGTCTGTCGAAACTTCTCTCTCTATCAGCAGCAGTCAGATAGAAAGCAGGCCATCCATGACTTGCTGACCTCGGTTGGTCTGACACCTGAGCTTGCTCAGAGGCTGCCGCACCAGCTGAGCGGAGGAGAATGTCAGCGGGCGGCCATTGCCCGTGCCCTGCTGATTAATCCCGATGTGCTCATCTGCGATGAAATCACCAGTGCTCTGGATGTGACTGTTCAGTATGAAGTCATGCAGCTGCTGGCAGACATCAAGGAGCGTTCGCAGACCTCTTTTCTCTTCATTTCTCATGACATCGCCCTGGTCAGCAATTTTGCGGAAGATTTAATCGTCCTTAAGGACGGAATTGTGCAGGAAAAGGGCAGCATGCGAGAGGTCGTCTCTGCTCCTAAGAGTGACTATACCAAGCTCTTGCTCAGTCAGTACAGGGAGGATAAAGATGAGGATTAAGCAAGAACTAGACTCTATGGCTCCTTGCAGTAGCTATCAAGGCAGTCTGCCCATCACAGATGAGCTGGCTATCCAGTACACTCTGCTCAAAGGACAGGCCTCCCAGCCCTTGCTGACCATCAGTGCTGCAGTCCATGGCTGCGAGTATGTCGGAGTTAAGGCGCTGATGGACTTGGCGCATGAATGGGACTTTAACTTTCAGGGCTCTGTCCTCCTCCTGCATGCAGTCAATGTCAGCGGCTTCTGGGCTCGGGAGACGACGCTTGTACCTGAGGACGGTCTCAATCTAAACAGGATCTTTCAGGACCAAGGGCCAGTTTCCAGCCTCAGCTATCATATTCGGTCTGTGATTGAGAGCCAGGTCTTTAGTGTCAGTGACTTCCTCATTGACCTACACAGCGGTAACCGGGAAGAACTGCTGACACCGCATGGTTACTATTCCCTGCGGGCAAATCCAGAGGTGATGGAAAAGTCCTATCAAATGCTGCAGGCTTCTGGGACACCGATTATCTATCAATCTCAGGACCGTGGCAATCTTTATCACGCTGCCTCGGTGGACTATGGTTTGCCTAGCATCCTGCTGGAGCAGGGAGAAAATGGTACCTGTCTGCCAGAGGATGTGCTGGCCATGAAAGAGTCGGTCAAACAAGTCGCCCGCTATCTTTTTGAAGGGGTTATGCCCTATTATAAGCAGGCGCCGCTGATCTTTGACGACAGTTACTATCTGACCTGTCAGAGGTCGGGCTGCTGGATGTGCTTTGTCCGGCCCAATCAAACAGTACAGGCTGGTCAGGTCATCGGCGAAATCTGTGATATTTATGGCAATATTTTAGAAAAGGTGACTGCTAAGGAAGACGGTCTGGTCCTCTACCAGAAAGCGACCTTGGTCGTCCACCAAGGCGAAGTGCTGTTGGCCGTTGCCAGCAAGAAGCCTGAAAGCTACCAGACATCTGAAAGGGAGGCGCATGATTAAATTTATTATCAAAACGATTCTGCAATTCGTCCTCATCCTGCTCTGCGTCAGCTTTATCTCCTTTTTACTGGTTTATCTAGCACCGGGAGATCCGGCTGAGAGCATCCTCAACGCTCAGGGCATTCCTTTTACCAAGGAACTGCTGGAAATCAAGCGGGCAGAGATGGGACTGAATGGCAGCTTTATGGAGCAATATCTGGCCTGGCTGGGCAGGATTGTCCATGGTGACTTTGGTGTGACCTATAATTCTGGAGCTTCGGTCTGGGAGCAGCTGGTTTTCTATTTTCCCAATACAGTCTACCTAGCTTTTTATACCCTGCTAGCGACTCTGGGGATTTCCCTGCCGACAGCTCTCTACACATCCTACCATGCTGGAAAGCCTATCGACCGCTTCCTGATGGCAGGTCTGGCCTTCCTGAATGCCATTCCTAGCTTTGTTATGGGGATTATCCTGATTCTGATTTTTTCTGTTCAGCTTCATTGGTTTCCCATTCAGGCAACGGCCAATGAGCTGGGCCTAGTCCTGCCAGTCATGACACTGGCCATGATCATGTCTACTCGCTACATCCCGCAGCTGCGGACAGCTTTGATAGAAGTCCTGCATTCGCCAGAAGTCGAAGGTGCACGGGGACGAGGGATTCGAGAGGGACAAATCCTGCTGCATGACGTGCTTTACAATGTCTTGCCCTTTCTCCTGACCCTAGTCAGCCTCTCGCTGGGCTCTCTCTTGGGCGGGGTGGCTATTATCGAGCACCTCTTTTCCTGGCCGGGCATCGGCAAGATGCTGATAGGAGTCGTCGCTAAGCGGGATTATCCCCTCATTCAGGGGGCGGTCCTCTTTATCACAGCTGGGGTCTTGACTGTAAATCTAGTCTTTCAACTGCTCATGGTTTGGCTTAATCCTCGCGTCCGACTGGCTCAGGAAAATCCCAAACTGCTGCCGCGCACAAAGAAATTAAAAGCAAGCAAGGAGGGCTCGTATGGATAAGAAAATCAATCGAAAACTCCTGGTCTTGGGCGGCCTCATCGTCCTGGCCTTGGTCCTTTCCTCCTTGGCTCCTCATCTCTTGGGTGACAGTTTGACCAAGGTCAATCTGGGTCAAGCCTTGCAAGGACCGAGCAGCAGTGAGTGGTTCGGAACAGACGCTCTAGGCCGGTCTGTCTTTGCGCGTGCAGTGAGCGGAGGTGCGGAAACGGTCCTGCCAGCCCTGATGATTCTGATGCTGATTGCGGCGGTGGGCTCCTTTATCGGGGTGACTAGCGCTTTCATCGGCGGGAAATTCGACCAGTTCATCTTGCTGGTAATCACGGCTTTTCAGTCTTTCCCATCTATCATTTTGGTTATTGCCATCGTCAGTATCTTGGGCATCGGTCTCCAGCAAACCCTCATCGCTATCTGCTTGACAGCCTGGACCAAGTATGCCTATCTGATGCGCTCTATGACCCTGCAGCTGAAAAATGAACCCTATATCCAGTCCTCTAAAATGTATGGCAATAGTTTTTGGACAACTCTGAAAAACTATTATTTTCCCAGTCTGTTTCCGCAGATTCTGACGACCATGAGCTTTGACATCAGCACCATTATCATGGAAATCGCTGGTCTCAGCTTTGTCGGATTGGGCGCTCAGGCACCGTCGCCTGAGTGGGGAGCCATGATTAATGACGGCCGGATTTATATCCAGGAAGCCCCTTGGATTGTGGTTTTCCCTTGTATCTTGCTGATTCTGACCATTCTCCTCTTTACCAAGTTCGGGGATGCTCTCAACAGCAAGTACAATCGCATGAATTGATTATCAAAAAAAAACATAAACTATAGCCCCTATCTCTTGGGACTGCAATCATAAAAAATATGAATACAAGAAAGTGATTCAATAAAAATGAGAAAAAAATTATTTTTATTAGTTGTCCTCTTGCTGCCTTTATTCTTGGTAGCCTGCCAGCAAAACTCAAACTCATCCCAACAGGTCAATGAGAAAGATAAACTCACCATGGTCTGGGGCGAAGACTTTGGGGATGTCAATCCTCACCGCTACAATCCAGACCAATTTGTCATTCAGGATATGGTCTATGAAGGCCTGGTCCGCTACGGTGACAATGGTAAAATCGAGCCAGCCTTGGCAGAAAGCTGGGATATTAGTGAAGATGGTAAAACCTATACCTTCAAGCTGAGAAAGGCAAAATTCTCAGACGACTCTGACTTTAACGCGGAGAATGTCAAACGGAATTTCGATACCGTCTTTTCAGAAGAAAATAAGAAAAACCACACTTGGTTTGACTTTACTAACCAATTGGAAAGCTATCGAGTTGTAGATGAGCATACCTTTGAGATTAAGCTCAAACAAGCCTACAGTGCGACTCTCTATGATTTATCAATGATTCGCCCAATCCGCTTCGTAGCTGATGCGGCCTTCCCTGACGGAGATGACACGACTAAGGACAACCTCAAAAAGCCAATCGGAACCGGTCAATGGGTTGTCAAAGACAAGAAGCCAAACGAGTACATCACCTTTGCCCGTAACGAAAACTACTGGGGTGAAAAGCCTAAATTGAAAGAAGTAACGGTCAAGATTATTCCAGATCCACAAACCCGTGCTCTTGAGTTTGAGTCTGGAAATGTTGACTTGATCTATGGAAATGGTGTTATCGGTCTGGATAACTTTGCTAAGTATGCCAAGGATGACAAATACACGACAGATGTATCTCAGCCAATGTCCAGCCGTCTCATGCTCTTGAATGCCAAGCAAGAAATCTTCAAAGACAAGACTGTCCGTCAGGCTATGAACCATGCAGTTGATAAGAAGTCTATCGCGAAAGACATCTTCCGCGGAACTGAAACACCGGCTGACACCATCTTCTCTAAGTCTACCCCTCACTCTGACGCCAATCTGACTCCGTATGAATACGATATTGAGCTGGCTGAAAAGATGCTGGATCAAGCAGGCTGGAAGAAAGGCTCTGACGGTATCCGTGAAAAAGACGGCAAGAAACTAAGCCTGAATGTTCCTTATATTTCTTCTAAGGCGACAGACAAGGACTTGGTTGAGTACTTCCAAGGCGAATGGAAGAAAATCGGAATTGACGTTCAGCTCAAAGCGATGGAAGAAGATGACTACTGGGAAAATGCCAAGACAGGAAACTTTGACCTGATGTTGACGTATTCTTGGGGAGCACCGTGGGATCCACATGCTTGGATGACTGCCCTGACTTCACCAGCTGACCATGGCCACCCAGAAAATGTTTCCCTAGAAGCTCTGCCATCTAAGCCAGAAATTGATAAAATTATCAAGGCGACTCTGGTCGAACCAGACGAGGCAAAAGTCGATGAAGGCTACAAGAAAGTCCTCACCATGCTCCATGATGAAGCTATCTATATCCCTCTGACTTACCAATCCGTTGTTTCCGTTTACCGCAAGGGAGAAATCGAGGGCATGCGCTTTGCTCCAGAAGAAAATGCTTTCCCGCTGCGCTATATTGAGAAAAAATAAAAACTGACTTCATAACTGCAAATTTTAATATAAAGGGAGTAGTGCTGCTGAGTTGAAAAGCTTATCAGCCGCCCCTTTTCTTTTAAGGACTATGAAAAAAGATTTATTAAAAAAAATAGTTTCTTTCTTAGCTGCCCTCTTGATGATATCAGTATTGACCTTTCTCTTGGCCAAGCTATCCTCGGCTGATCAAGCAGAAAATTATCTAAGGGTATCTAAGATTCAAGTGACTCCTCAATCCTTGGAAAAAGCTAGAGAATATCTGGGCCTCAATCAACCTTGGCCCCAGCAGTATCTAAGTTGGCTGACCAAGGCCCTTCGTGGGGATTTTGGAACGTCTTATCTATTAAAGGTTCCTGTCCTGCCCTTGGTGCTGGAGCGTTTCCAGTCGACCCTTTCTCTGGGCTTGACATCCTTTGCTCTCATTTTGCTTACGTCCATTCCTTTGGGGATTTTTAGTGCAGTCTACAAGGGTTCTCTCTTTGATAAGGTCACTCGCCTTCTATCCTTTTCCACCGTTTCCATGCCTAGCTTTTGGCTAGGTTATATGCTGATTGTAGTTTTTGCTGTTCAGCTCAGATGGCTGCCAGTTTCGGGCAAGCAGGATTTTAGAAGCTTGATTCTTCCCAGTCTGACCCTTAGTATGTCATTGATTGGCCAATATACCGCTTTGATCCGCAAGACTGTGCTGGAACAGATGAAGAGTGTCCATGTTGAAAATGCTCTCCTGCGCGGAGTCAGCAAGTTCTTCCTGGTGAAAAATCATCTCTTGAGAAATTCCCTACCAGCCATTGCGACAGGCCTGAGTCTGACCTTGGTCTATCTTCTGACAGGCTCCTTGATTGTCGAAGAAGTCTTCTCTTGGAACGGTGTCGGATCTCTCTTTGTAGATGCTCTGCAGGCTGTGGATTTGCCGATTATTCAGTGCTGTATGCTTTTATTTGGCCTATTATTCTTGGGAAATAATATTCTAACCCAGCAGCTGCCGCTCTGGATAGACCCTAGAGTCAGAAAAAGGAGGAGCAATGTCTAAACGATTTATTTTTTCAAGTGTCATTTTGCTGGTCCTCCTCATCTGTGCTCTCTTTGCTCCCTATCTATCCTCTTTTGATCCCCAGCATGTGGAGATCTCAAACAAATTAATGCCGCCTGACGCTGTTCATCTATTGGGAACGGATCAGCTGGGCAGAGATGTCTTGTCTCGTCTGCTGCACGGGGCTCGTTATTCCCTCTTTTTATCCTTGACCATCAGTCTGTTGGAAGTGTTTATCGGTGTGACAGTCGGTTTGCTGATTGGATGGTACCAAGGAAAGGCTGAAGCGACTTTCTTATGGTTTGCAAATGTTATTTCTGCCTTTCCAAGCTTCCTGCTATCACTAGCTACCGTTGGGATATTGGGACAGGGAATGACCAATATGATTTTAGCCATTGTCATCATAGAGTGGGTCTACTATGCTCGGGTGACGGCCAATCTGGTCAAGAGTGCCAAGGAGGAAGCCTATGTCATTTCTGCCCAGACCATGGGACTCTCCCAGTTCCATATCCTCAAAACCCATATCCTGCCCTTTATCTACAAGCCCATTTTGATTATTGTGCTCATGAATATCGGGAATATCATTCTCATGATTTCTGGCTTTTCCTTCTTGGGAATCGGTGTCCAGCCCAACATTACCGAGTGGGGCATGATGCTGCATGATGCTAGAAGCCATTTTCAAACGGCAACTTGGATGATGCTGGCGCCCGGACTAGCTATCTTTCTGACAGTGGTCGCCTTTAATCTATTTGCCGAATGCTTTGAAGAGAAAGGCTGGAAACAGATATGGAAAAAATAGCAGTAAAGAAACTGACAGCCCAAATCGAGCAAAAGACCATACTGCAGGACATCAGCTTTGAAGTGGAGGCAGGGCAGTCGCTGCTCATTATCGGGGAGAGTGGTTCTGGTAAAACTCTCTTAACCAAGATATTGATTGGTCAGCTGCCTTCATCTTTGAGTATGCAAGGAGAAGTCCACTATGGTTCCATGGCTTTGGAGCGAAATTCTCTCAAAGCTTGGCAGAAGCTGCGAGGCAGTCAAGTGGCCTACATGTCGCAAAATCCGATGGCTATGTTTAATCCCTTTCAGACCATTCAAAGTCATTTTTGGGAGACTCTACGCAGCCATAGCAAGATTTCAAAAAGCGCTTGTCTGACTAAGGCCGTAACCTCTATGAAAGAGGTGCGACTGGGAGAGCCGGAAGAACTTTTGAAGAAATATCCTTTTGAGCTCAGCGGCGGTATGCTGCAGCGGGTCATGCTAGCTATCTTGCTTTGCCTGGATCCAGAGACTATCATTTTGGATGAGCCTACTTCGGCGCTGGATATCCATAACCGAGAGCAGATTATCCTTATCTTAAAGGAGCAGCAGGCTAAAGGCAAGACCCTCATCACAGTGACCCATGATTATCATTTGGCGAGGGAGCTTGGAGGTAAAATGCTTGTCATGTATCAGGGGGCTATCATGGAGGAAGGGCCGGTATCCAAGCTCCTCGAAAATCCTTCGCAACCCTATAGCCAAGACCTTATCTTAGGAAATCCATACGAACGGTTGGTGAGACAAGATGCTGGAATGTAGACATGTATTTAAAAAATTCGATGGCAAAATGGTTGTCAAAGATTGTGACTTCTCCGTCCAGAAGGGTGAAATTATCGGTCTGATGGGCGAGAGTGGCAGTGGCAAGAGCACGCTGGCTAAATTACTGATCGGCCTAGAAAAACCTAGCCAGGGTGAGATCCTGCTGGATGGCCAACCCTACTCAGTCAAAAAGTCTGGGGTGAGAATTCTGCTGGTTTTTCAAGACTCACTCCATTCGGTCAATCCGCACTTTACAGTCGAGCAGGTCTTGACAGAGGCCCTGCCAAAAGATGTGGCTAGAGAAGAGATAGAAGCCATTCTAGAAGACGTCGGTCTGGACAAAAGCTTTCTGAGTCAGCCAGCGCGCCAGCTCAGTGGTGGACAGCTCCAACGGATTTGTATCGCCCGCGGTCTGCTCTTAAAGCCAGATATTCTCATCTTTGATGAGGCTCTAAGTGGCCTGGATCCCATTGTTCAAGGCAGGTTGTTACGCCTCCTGTATGATTTGTGGGAGAAATACCAGCTGACCTATCTTTTCATCTCGCATGACTTCAAGCTGAGCTATGCTCTCTGTCATCGTATTTTGGTCATGGCAGACGGGGAAATCGTTGACGAGATAAAGGACTTTGAGCTTCCTATCCAGGCTCATCATCCTGTGACAAAAAAATTAATAGGCGACAAAGGACATTTCAGCTGACGAATATTTTAACTAGCTGATCTATTTTAAAATTAAAAATAAAGGAACATATATGAAACGTACTTTTGAAACAAGAAAACTTTACTTCGGCTTTCCAGTCTTCTTTTTAGGCTATAAGGACGATATCCACGGTTATAATATTTCAACCTCAAGCTCGGTTTATTCCTTGGGCAGTATGATGGTTATTGCCATGCGTACCAAGGGAAATGCCATTACAGAGATTACCAAGCACCAGCAATTTACAGTCAATGTCCCAGAGAAGGATCTGACCAAAGAGTCTGAAATTGCTGGTTTCAACAGCCGCAAGGACAAGTTTGCCCTGACCGGTCTTAGCTACACAATCGGCGAGACCGTGGATGCTCCGTTGGTAGACCAATGCCCTGTATCCATTGAGTGTCAGGTGCTGGATATGGTCGAATGCGGTGCCTTGACCAATGTCATCGCCCGTGTCACTCGGCGTGTGGTAGATGAAGACTTGATTGATGAGAATGATGCTTTCCGCAGCGACCGCTTTTCTCCTATCAGCTACATGGGGGACGGCGATGGACGGCTTTACCGCTATTTCAGCGACGAGTCAGTCAAGATGGGCTCCATTATCAAAGAAATCCGCAAACAAGAAGAAAAATAAAGAAACCGCTGAGATTTGAAGAATCTCAGCGGTTTAGTTTTCTATCACAAGCTTTTCTTCTAGGCCAAATTTCTCTAGGAAACGGCCTTGCTCTTCTTGGATTTGCGGAGTTGGATTTTTGATGCTCATAACCAGTTCTATCATTTCTGGATGGACTTCCCGCACCAGCTGACTCAGAGCCCAGATAGCCGTAGCGACATGAATGGGATTTTGCCCCTTGTCAATAATTTCTAGCATTTTGGGAATGGCAGAGCGGTCATTGGCATTTGCCAGAGCGATAATGGCATTGCGCTGCAGGATATTTTTCCCCCGCCAGCTGCCGGCCACATGACCGAATTTCTCCTTAAACTGACCGTTGGAAAGCTCCAAGAAAGGCAGGAGCTCCGGATGAGAAAGGTCGGGGTCAATCTCTGTTGCTAGCGGATTGTCCAAACCTTTATTGTAAGGACAGCAGATTTGGCAGATATCGCAGCCATAGATGACAGTCTTAATCTTCTTACGAAATTCCAAATCCATGACACCCTTGTCCTGAGTCTGAAAGGATAGACAACGCTTGGCATTCATGCTGCCATCGCCAATCAAGCAAGAAGTAGGACAGGCTGTCACGCAGCGGTTGCAGTCTCCGCAGCCGTAGTCGACGGGCTGATCAGGCTCGATGTCCAGATTGGTGATGAGTTCGCCCAGAAACATATAGGAGCCAAATTCCTTGGAGATGACCAAGCCGTTCTTGCCGATAAAGCCGATTCCTGCTCTCTGGGCTACAGCAGTATCGACCAAGGCGCCCGTGTCCACCATGCCCTTGTATTCAAAGCCAGCGGTCAGCTCTTCGATTCCCTTGGCAAGCCGGTCCAGCTTGTCCTGCAGGACATAATGGTAGTCCAGTCCCCAGCTGTTAGGGGTGAATTTGCCCCGCTTGTAGGTCGTTTTCTGAGGTTGCTGCTTGAGCTTGTGGGGGTAGGCGACTGCGATAGAGATAATGGTCTTGGCCGAAGCCAGACTCAGCTTGGGCTTGATTCGCTCCTCGATGTTTTTATGCTCAAATCCTGAATTTCGCCCTTCTTCTACAGCCAAACGCAGCGATTTCTCCAGATAGTCAAAATCATCCGCTGTCGTAAAGCCAATCTTAGAAATCCCAATGTCTTTTGCTAAATTAATAATTTCTTCTTTGATCTTCATCCTTACTATTATAACGAAAAAATGCCAACTTGGCGAATGATTGAGAGAGGCTTCAATCCTATATAGATATACCAATATTTTATAAGACTTCCTAATCCTATAGCCTATATGATATAATGAAATGTGGAATTTTTTTATAGAAAGTTCCGCAAAGTTTAGGGAATTTTTTTAATAAATGGGAGTTATAATATGAAAAAGAGATATTATGAGTTTTTGAATGTCCTTATTACGGATGATAGTCCAATCAGAAATTTGGATTTTTATAAAGCCGGTTTGATTGAGTTATTTTTTATCTCGCTGGTATTTATCGTTTCGATTTTCCTACACGGTGAGATGCATCACCTGAGCATGATGATCATGAATTTTACTATCATTCACGCGTTTATTTTGTTCCTGGCCTTTTTACTTTTCCAAAAGTTTTTTTATACCAAAGCCTTGCAGCTCATTCCGACCAGCTCTTACCTATTTCTTCATTTTGAATTGCTTTTTTGGGGATCCATCTTTTTTGGTGAGAACTACTTAGCATTTTTTATGATTTTTATCATACTCAGCTTGTCTTATCAGCTGATCAATTTGCTCTATCAGATGGTGATCGTTTCAAAATTGAGATATTTTGAACAGAAACAAAAGATCAACATTTTGCAGATTCATGCCATCGTCTTGTGCTGCCTGTCAGCAGCAGTAGCAGTCATCACTCGCTTGTTTATGCTGTCAGGAATCTATATGATTATTGCCTTGGTAGGCTTGAGCATCGCATTGACGCCCTTGTATCTATTGGGCTATGCACAAGTTTTCACAGGCTGGAGAAATCAAGTGCCTGATAAATGGTAGAATTGAAGGGGGATTGTCGAAGAAACGATTTCCCTTTTTTTATTAAGAGTGAAGAAGTAAATGTGAATGCATCCGCTATAACTGTATTGTTTATCAAGAATAATTTAAAATGGATAATAATTATACTGAGATGTTTAGAAGAAACAAAAATATCAGTATAGGAGTTGCGAAATGAAGAAAAAATATTACGATTTTTTAAATATGATTATTATAGATTATTCAAGTTGCCAACAGCTTATGATATAATTTCTTTAGTGAGCATCAATATTGTATTTTTTCAACCGCTTTTGTTAAACTATACTCGAGTTTTCACTGATTGGAGAAAACAAAAAAATTAATATAAAAGTATTGGGACAGAGTAAATGAAGACCGACATCATGCTTTTTCACGAGAATAGTAAAGTCTATTATTATGATATGGAAACCAATAAAATAGCTATAAGAAATATAGAGAATATGCCAAGTGAAGGGGCAGAAAAGACTAATAAGATAGCTGCAAAGATCTCGAAATATACAGTAGGGATTTCTTTAGTAGGCATCTCAATTGATAGGTTATATAGAAGCCATATGACACAAGGGATAAATATAATTGCAGTTATTTCCTTACTCTCCTTATCAGTTTATATTATCTTTTTAGTGAGTCGCTTTTTTGGAAAAAAACAAAAGTATATTGATAGTCTTGAGGCTCAGACAATTGAACTTAACCAGAAAGAGTTGGAAGAAATGTGTCAGAAAGTTCAAAAAGTAATTAAAATGACTAGCATATTCTTATTGCTTATAATTGCGGCAACTTTGTTCTCTTTTTTCTGGTTTATCAAATTTTCTTCCATAGGCCTTTTAATCGCTGGCTGTTTGTTCTTGATAATTGGTTCAATCATGATTCCTCAGTTGAAAATCTTTGAAAAAAGAAATGCTTTGAAAGAGATGAGAAGAAAATTAAGGGAGTTGGCTGATAAATAATTTTAAAAAATACAATTAGTAAAATACAGGGAAATCATTCTTATATTTCAATTTCTGACTCACTGACAATTGCTTTAATATGAGTCGATAATCTCATTAAGAGTATTGCAGACGTTGGAAAATCCTTTGATTCAGGTATCAAATCGGTTCAGAAAGTGTTTGGGTGGTAATTTGGAATTAAAATTTAAATATTCGAATATAGCGGTGTTCCGTATTGTTAACTTTGAAAATAAACAATATATCTTAGATCCTACTTCTATAAGAGGCAAGTCATATTTTTTTGGACTGCTTCCTAAAGAAGTTACAGTGGATATGAGTGAGTTATCTTCATCCAATGAGAGTTTTGAAATAAAATCTAAGACACCATTAGGGATTTCTACTATAGCCATCCTGGTTCAGCCGCTTGTGGGTTTCTCTTATAGACTTATGAAAGAGGCATTTATTGGTTGGGGTATAAGTCAACAGCTTTCTTTGAAATTAGGTGTCTTTGCTTTCTCTATGATTTTGTCATATCTTATGGCTATCTGTTATGAAAAAGTTGCAATACGAAAGTATAAATCAAGAATCCCTAAAAATAGCAGACGTTATAGGCTCGTTTTTGAACCAAAAGGCAAACGAATAATTGATTGGTATTTCATATTTGTAATTAATATTATTTGTTTAGTTTTTTTTATGGGAACTGATAATGGCTCAGAAGGAGCTTTGTTGGTTATTAATGGCATAATATCTGGGTTCTACTTTGTAATGATGAGAATGCCACAAGTGCCCTCGTATTATAAGACACTATTATTAAATAAAATTGAAGAGTTGTAATAGCAGTATACAGTAGGGAGAAGAATATATAAAGACGTTGGGAAAGATTTTAATTCAGGTATCAAATCAGTTCAAAAAGTGTTTGGATGGTGAGCATGGAACTAAAATTTAAAGAAACAAATAAAACTTTTCATAAAATTGTGGAAGTAGAGGGAGAAAAATATCTTTTGGATATGACGACCATTAGTCCTAAAACTTATTTCTGGGGCTCTCTTCCTAATGAAATCACTGTGAAAATGTTAAAGTTAGATAAAAGAGATACGAGTTTTGAGGGTTTGTCTCCAACTATGAGTAAAATGCTTGGTATAGCAATAGGAGTTGTAATAGGTGGAGCTGGTTATAGGCTTGTGACTAATTCTTTTATAAGTTATGTCATTAGTCATAATTTTCACTTTAAATTAGGATTATTTGTCCTATTTATCGTTTTAGCTTATGTTATTTTTGAGTTCATTGTTTTAGGGGTTCGTTTTAGGGTTTATCAAAAGCTTTCAAATAAAAAATCAAAGTATCAAATAACATTCAAACGCTCAAGGTCACGGCGTCAGTTAAAACTGTACGGACTTCTCCCTTTTGTTTTAGCTGTGTTTTTAGGATGTTTTGGATTTTATACATTCATTGATAATGGAACAGAGGGTTCCATTCTAATCATTAGCTGTCTCTTGTTAATGGGCTTCTTTTCGTTAATTTTAGGTATGTTACCGCTCAGAGAAAGTTACGAAAAGCAAGATATTATTTTTGAAAAAATAGAAAAATTATAAACTGAAAGGTAATAAATGTCTATGTCTTTGAAAGAATTTCGGAAATTAAATGAATTCCTTGATTCATACATTAAATTACTTCAGAAAGTGTTTGTTTGGTTGGTTTAGTTAATGGTGAAGGTGAATATGAAAGGTAAGGCAAAGATTACTAACATAGAAAGAGAAAGATACCATGGCCCTTTGATCACACATGGTGTCAGTTTAGGTTATATTAAATTATATCCATGGATAAATTTACCATTTTGCTCATTTTTCTTTTACTGGGCCCTTATAGGTGAAACAGGAAGTCGTCAGGGATGGATTAAAATTCTATTTTTGACTTGCATCATTCTTAATGTGGTAAGTATGTTATTTGCTTTTTCTAAGTTTCTAATCAATCGATTTAAATTTTTAACCTATATTCTGATTGCATTGCTTACTTGGAGCTCATTAGTTTGGATCAATTTTATCGGAATGTTGATGTTTGCAATAGTAGGAGATTCAAAAAGTATAGAGGGAATATATCAATCCCCTCTCACTCCAATTTATGTTATCTTTATATTACTTCTTTTTATCTTTGCTTGTGGTCTCTATGCTTGGTATTATCTCCCAAAAAATCAGGGGAAAGTCTGGGCTTTTAATCAAGTAAAAGAAGGAGATAGAAAGAAAACATGGAGGAATAATTTTGCTGTAGCTTTTGCGGGTGCAACAATCATTCCCTCCCTCCTAACGGGTTATATTCAGAATGCTTTTGGTATTTTATTGGGAATTTTGTTAACCTTGACGCTGACAGCTGTTATGGTAGATGCGGTTTATGCAGCTATTTACATAAGAAAGCACCCGAAAAGTGATGAACTGATTTGAGGTGTTTTTAGTAACTGACAAAAAGTTAAGTGGTATTCCGAATATCTCCTATTTAGTTAAACAGTTATAGCGATTATATTCTAAAAGTTTGCTAAGGTAGAGAAATAATTTTCTCTGCCTTTATTTTTTACAAATCTGAAAGCGCTTCATTGACAAAGTCTATCAGATAGTTTATAATATAATAACAGTATAGAAAATGGCAAGGAAGCCTGATTTGATCGCAATGAAGCGAGTGTTTCAGAATCAAAGGGGTTTTCTATGCCATTTTTTTGCGCACTATTATTTTTTATGGAGGATTGTTTCTATGCGGACAAAAGGAATTGTGCTGCTTTGTGGTTTGGCTTTGCTTCTGGGAGCCTGTCAAGCGGGGAATAATAAGACGACGACTGAGTCATCCTCGGCTAAGACGGAGACAACAGATAAGGACAAGGCTAAGACTTTGGATAAAGGTGTCTGGGAAGACAAGCTTTATGCCCGTCTGACCAAGCTCATCAAGGAGAATGGGAACACCAGCTCTAGCTACGATAAAAATAAAAAACCTTATGCCGTCTTTGACTGGGACAATACGACAGTCATTAATGACATTGGCGAAGCAACCTTTACCTATCAAATTGAAAATCTGGCCTTTAAGATGACGCCAGAAGAATTTGACCAAGCAGTGCGGACCAATATACCGAGTGACGATTTCGTTGAGGATTACCATAACAAAGATGGTGAGCCAGTGAATATTGACAAGATTGCAGCTGACTTGCTTTCTGACTACACAGCTATTTACAATAGCTATAAGGGAATGAAAGGGGACAAGTCTCTGGAAGAAGTCAAAAAGACTGATGAATACCAAGACTTTGCTGCTAAACTCCGCTATCTTTACGAAGCGATTGGTGACACCTTCAGCTCAGATATTAGCTATCCATGGGTGACCTACCTCTATGCAGGTATGACTTCTGAAGAAGTTCAAGCCCTATCTGAAAAGTCTATTGACCAGGCTCTTCAAGACAAGCTGACTTCTGAAACCTGGGAAAGTCCGGAAGGCTTGAAAGGTGAGTCAGGCCAAATCAGTGTAACCTTCAAGCGGGGTGTTCGCTCAGTCAAGGAAATGCAAAATCTCTACAAGACTCTGATGGCTAACGGCATTGATGTCTATATCTGCTCAGCGTCTTATATTGATGTGATTATCCCTTATGCTAGCAATTCTAAGTATGGCTACAATATTCCTAAAGAAAATGTTACTGCTATGCGCCTGAAAAAGGATGACAAGGGAGTAATTCAGCCGGAATACGATACCAACTATGCTCAGACTCAAGGTGAGGGCAAGACAGAGACCATCAAGAAGCTGATTGCTGTCAATCATGACAATCAAGAACCAATCCTGATTGCCGGTGACAGTAATGGCGACTATGCTATGCTCAAGGACTTCCCTAAACTGCAAATGGGGATCATCTTTAATCTCTTGAGAGATCCTAGCAAGGGAATCGGTCTTTTGCAAACTAAGGCAATTGAAACTTACGGCCAGGAAGATGCCCTTTACTATCTGCAAGGCCGCGATGAAAATAAAGGTGTACTGCTCAACGGCAGGGAAACTATCAAACTAGATAGTAAGGAAGCCCAGCTAAGCAGATAGCAGGCAGTTCCCTGTCATAGAGAGGAATGGATGCAAAATATGAAAAAAATCATGTTTGTCGGTCCAGTCGGAGTGGGTAAGACTACTCTGACCCAGCGACTGAAAGGCTTGGAGCTAAGCTACTTTAAGACTCAGGCTATTGAGTTCTATGATGCCATCATTGACACGCCTGGAGAATTTCTCCAGCATCGTAAGTATTATAATGCTCTGAACGTGACAGCAACAGAAGCTGATGTGATTGGTCTCTTGGTGGCGGCTTCCAATCAGATGCAGACCTTTCCTCAAGGCTTTTCTTCCCTCTTCAATAAAGAAGTGATTGGCATTGTCACCAAGATTGATATGGCTGAACAGCCAGAGCAAATCGAAAAAGCACGGCGGCAGCTGAAAGCGGCCGGTGCCAAGGAAATTTTTGAAATATCAGCGACGGAAAACGAAGGAATTGACCGCCTCCAGGCTTATCTGGAGTCAGATTAGGGATGAGAAACCGAATATGGTATACTAGATTCTAACAAGGAAACGAGGAAGGAATGTCTATTTATGAAAGTAGAGCACGGAGGAAATGCGGCAGCTTTGGCTGAGGAATTTGGTTTTTCTCTAGAAGACTGTCTGGATTTCAGTGCCAATATCAACCCTTTGGGGATTTCTCCGCGGCTGAGGGCTTGCCTGACCGAGTCCATTGATTGGCTGGTTCATTATCCAGACATCAGCTACAGCCGCTCCAGAGAGCTTTTGGCACATCATCATGGCCTAGAAAAGGACAATGTCCTGTTGACAAATGGTGCGGTAGAAGTCTTTTATGAGCTGGCCCGCTTCTTGCGCCCAAAGACAGTCCTGACTCTGAGCCCTACTTTCATGGAATATGAGAAAGCCTTCTCACAAGTACAGGCCAAGGTGGAGCGCTTTAGCCTACCTTCTCCATCCTATGAGTGGAATCTAGCTGATATGATGCCAGCCTTGGATTTACTGACTGCAGGAGACGCTGTACTCATCTGCAATCCCAATAATCCGACGGGTACCTTGATTCGGCGTATTGAGCTAGAAAAGTTAGCTGACTACCTGCAGGAGCGGCAAATCTTTTTGATACTGGATGAAGCTTTTATGGACTTTCTGGACGATGAGGAGGACTATAGCTTTGTCTCCTGTCTAGCTGTCTATCCAAATGCAGTAGTGGTGCGTTCTCTGACCAAGTTTTATGCCATTCCTGGTCTGAGACTGGGCTATGCCCTCAGCTGTCATCCAACTTGCTTTGATGAGATAGAGGGGAGGCGCGCTCCTTGGTCGGTCAATGCCATGGCGGATAAGGCCCTGCCTGCCCTTTTGGAAGATCAGGCCTATCAGGAAGCTACCAAGGAGTGGCTTCGAGTAGAAAGAGATTTCCTTTTTCAAGGACTGACTGCATTTTCACAGATTCGGCCGGTCAAGCCTAGTGTCAACTATATCTTCTTTGAATATTTAGGTCAGCAGGACCTGCGTCAGGAGCTTCGGCAGAGAAAGATTTTTATCCGTTCCTGTCAAAATTATCATGATCTGACAGACCGGCATTACCGCATAGCCATCCGCAACCAACAGGAAAATGAACAGCTTCTGGCTTGCCTGGCAGAGATCTTGGCGAAAGAGGCTCCTTATGACTAAGGTAATGGTTTCCTGTCCAGGTTCCTGCGGTGAATTATTTCAAGGTTTAGTAGGAGAGCAGGAAGTCCTGCTCTCCTATGGGATTGAGAAGAGCAGTCGAGTGAGATTGGACGGGGCTTCGTCTCTCGCAAGGCAAGCCCAAGGTGAAAAGGTAAGGCGAGCTTTGGAGCTCCTGCCTGAGTCCAATGATTTCTCTTTTGTTCAGGAGTCAGACCTGCCTATCAGCAAGGGCTATTCTAGTAGCACAGCTGATATGATTAGCTGCCTGCAGGCAGCTGCTCTGGGACAAAAGCAGCCTTTAAGAGCGACAGACTTGACTCGTCTCTGTGCCAAGATTGAGCCTACTGACTCGGTGGCTTTTGCGGACTGGACGGTCATTAATCCCCTGACTGGTCAAGTGGTCTGGCAGACAGACTGGCGACCGGAGCTCTATGTTTATATCTTGGAGCCTGTGGAGATGGTGACAACTCTTGATTTGGTTCGGATGAAGGACAGTCCTAGCTATCCGGCTGAGGAGTCTAAGCGTTTGTTTCCTCTCTTTCAGGAGGCTTGTCAGGAGAAGAGTTTGGAAAAACTTGGCCATTTAGCGAGCTATAGTGCTTTGTTGAACAACCAACGGCTGCCCAAACCCTATCTGAAAGAATTACTGGCTTTGGTAAAAAAATACCAGTGTTTAGGCCTCAATGTTGCCCATAGTGGTACATTGGTTGGTCTGTTGCTGAGCAGGGAACAGCTAGAAGTCTTGCCTCAGTTAGAGGCTGAACTAGCTCGCTCAGCCAGTGGGGCTTATTATCAGACTCGAACCTTGAGCAGGATTATTTTTGAAGGGGTGCAGCCGGTCAGGGAGGAGACAGACTAGTTTGAAAGACTTAGAAAAAATTATTGAGCAGATTCTTCCATTAGACAAAGACAAGGTTCAAGAAGGCCAGCGCTATTGTGATCAATTAGGGAAACCTCCGGGGTCCTTGGGAAAGCTCGAGACTATCTATGCTCGCTTGCATGCCATGTTTTCTGGTCCCATTGATTTAGAGAAGAAGATTGTTCTCGTCTACGTGGCAGATAATGGCATCGTGGCTGAAGGCGTTTCTGCCAATCCTCAGGAAACGACCTACACAGTTGCGTGTAATATTCTAGCAGGGAAATCAGGCTTGTGTGCTATTTCCAAACATGCAGGTTCAGACATCTGTCTGGTAGACATTGGCTGCAAGAAGGATATCTTTGAGGAAAATGAGGACAAGGTCTGCCACGGCACCCACAATATGCTCAAAGAGCCAGCCATGACTCGCCAAGAGGCTTTAGAGGCTATTCTAGTCGGCTACAAGAAGACAGAGGCTTTGATTAAAGACGGCTACCGTCTCTTTGGAACAGGAGAAATGGGGATTGGCAACACCACCACCTCTGCTGCTGTCATAGCGGCAGTTCTCGGTCTCAAAGCAGAGGATGTCACAGGCTATGGAGCTGGTTTGACTCAGGATATGAAGGCTCATAAAACAGCCGTTATCCAGCAGTGTTTGGATCGCCACGCTCCTTATGGAGATATTCTGGATCTGACCGCTAAGCTTGGTGGGCTAGATATGCTGGCTATGGCAGGCACTCATCTTGCCTGTGCCCGATATCAGCTGCCTTGTGTAGTGGACGGTCTTATCTCTCTGACGGGGCTTTTGATTGCCCATCAGCTGACTCCTCATGTCTTGGACTATGCCTTTGCTTCCCATGCTTCAACGGAGCCTGCTTATAGACTGGTCAGTGACTTTCTAGGACTGGAGCCCATGCTTTTGCTGGACATGCGACTGGGTGAAGGCTCAGGCTGTCCTTTGGCTTTCTTTCTGCTGGAAAATGCTGTTTATACCATGGAGCATATGCCGACCTTTGCAGAAGGCAGCTTGAAAGAAGAAGATTATGTTGATATTCGCAAAAATGTGACTTAAAGGAGGAAAAATATGCAACTCTATACAAAAACAGGTGACAAGGGCTTGACCAAGCTAGTTGGTGGCCAAAGTGTTGCCAAGGATGCAGAACGAGTGAATGCTTACGGAACCATTGATGAGTTGAACTCTTGGATTGGTTATACGATTACCAAGCTGGACAAGGATGATAAGCTGAGAGATGAGCTGCTTCAGCTGCAGCATTATCTCTTTGACTGTGGTTCAGACCTCTCTACTCCTCAAGGAGTTTACCCTTATAAGGTCGATCAGCAGCTGATTGACTGGATTGAGGAGAGGATTGATACCTACGCAGAAATTCCACCGGCTCTGGAAAGGTTTATCCTACCGGGCGGTGACGAGATTGCTTCCATGATTCATGTGGCTCGGACCATTGCAAGACGGGCAGAGCGTCATATCGTAGGAACGATGTGGACCACGGAAATTAACAATAATGTCCTGATTTTTGTCAATCGTCTGTCAGATTACTTCTTTGCCTTGGCTCGAGTAATCAACTTTACCAAACATCAAGAAGACGTGGCCTATGAAAGAGGTGCCAAGGTCTTCCACAATATCACCAAGGCGGATGTTGAGCGTTGGGCAAGCAAGCGCCAGTGATAAAAAGAAACAGAAAAAGTTCTGTCCTTCCAAATTGACTTTACTAAGTCTTGGAAGGACAGAACTTATTTTGATGTTCTAAAAAAAGAAAGCCGCCTATACATCATCGTATCTTCATGCTAAGCTTCGTTGATTAGCACTAGCTTTCCAATTATTGACTCTGCTCCTTTGCAGAAAGACAAGTGAAACCTCATCTTTAGAAAATTAACGTACTTAAACGTAGAGTCAATAATGGAAACTAAGCTAAAATGTTTGTTCCAAACTGACATCACTACCTTACATCGAGGCATGAAATCTACTAAAATTTAAGAATAAAGACCTGACTTAAAGCTGAAAAGCTTATCACAGTGGCGGGACCGCGCTGGATTTACACCAGACTTCCATATCCTTAAAAGTACTAAAATCAATTTCCTAGTAACTCGATTGTAACACCTTTCACAGGTAATTACAAGGAAAACGAATCAAATTTTAATAAAAATTTAATCCTTCAAACAAGCTTGTTTTTGAAAAGAGAAGCGGCATTAAAAACTTCTTATATTAATGACTTTTTCATTGCCATGAAAGCGCTTTTGTGTTATAATTCAATATAGTACAAAGGGGTACTGAAGATAAATAAGCAATGAAGCTATATGAAAATGCTGTGACGTGTGTAGGGGAGCAGTCTTATTTTCATATAGTTTCTTTTTGTTTAAAAATAGATACAACAGAAAGGAGAAAAGATGTATAAGATTTCCTATAAGACTGAATTGCATGTGGGCAAGGGCGCTCTGCAGCAATTAAGCCATTATAAAAACGAGCATATTTTAGTCGTTGCCGATCCTTTTTTGAAGACATCTGGCACGCTGGATGCTATTTTAGCCAACTTTGATGACAGCAATGATATTGTTGTTTTCACAGATATTGTGCCTGATCCGCCAATCGAAACGGTTGTGGCTGGCATCAAGAGTGCTGGAGACAAGCCAATCAGCATTGTGCTTTCTATTGGCGGAGGCTCTGCCATTGATGCTTCCAAGGCTATGTATTATTTTGCCAAGAAGCAGGGTGCCTTCTCAGAGGCCATTCTCATTGCCATTCCTACAACAAGCGGAACTGGATCTGAAGTAACGTCCTTTTCTGTAATCACGGATGCAGAGAGAGGGACCAAATATCCTTTAGTGACCAAAGAAATCCTTCCGGATGTTGCAATCTTAGATGCGGATTTGGTTCTGTCACTTCCTGGTAACATAACGGCTGACACTGGAATGGATGTATTGACCCATGCCATTGAAGCTTATGTATCGACCAAGGCTACGGACTTCTCTGATGCCTTGGCTGAAAAGGCAATCAAGCTGGTCTTTGAATACCTGCCTAAAGCCTACAAAAATGGTCAGGATGTAGAAGCGCGTGAAAAGATGCATGCAGCATCCACTCTGGCTGGTATGGCCTTTAACACAGCTTCTTTGGGTATCAATCACAGTCTGGCACATGCGGCAGGAGCTAAGTTCCATGTACCTCATGGTCGTTTAAACAGTATTTTAATGCCCCATGTCATTCAGTATAATGCTGGTATCGAATTCAACAATCGGAACCGGCAGGCGACAGACAAGACTGTAGCGAGCCGCTATCAAGATATTGCCAAACTACTGGGATGCAGTGCTTCAAGTCCTGTGTCAGGAGTAAGACAGCTGGTTGAAGCCATCAAGAAACTACAAAGAAAGCTGGAGATGCCAACTTCTCTAAGAGAATATGGTGTGAAAGCAGATGCTTTTGCTCAGTACAAGGTAGAAATTTCAGAAGCTGCTCTGCATGATGGCTGTACTCCGACTAACCCTCGCGTCCCTACAGCAGAAGAACTGCTTAAAGTATTAGAGAAAGCGTTTTAATCCTCTGAATTGCTGTTATGCCAAAATTATTGTATAATGATTAAGAGCATGCAGTACACTTCTGAACGTTTAAAATCATGAAGAAGGTTTACTAAATTGGAAGAAAAACAAAGAATGATACAGGAATACGTTCCTGGGAAACAAGTGACCTTGGCGCACCTTATCGCTAATCCTGATGAAGTCATTTTTGAAAAATTGGGATTGCAGGCAGAAATCAAGGATGCGATTGGAATCTTGACGATCACTCCGAGTGAAGCGGCTATCATTGCGGTTGATATTGCGACCAAGGCTGCGGATGTTCAAGTTGGTTTTGTGGATCGTTTCAGCGGCTCTGTCGTGATGACAGGTGACGTTTCTTCTGTTGAGGCAGCTCTCATTGCCGTTTTACAAGGTCTGGAAGAGATTTTAGGCTTCTCCAGCACTGTCGTAACGCGGACATAAAAAATCAAACTGTCGAGGGGAAGTATGAAGGGCAGAATACTAATTGTTGATGATGATCCAATTGTAAGATTAGATATCCGAAATATATTAGAAGCAGCTGATTATGAAGTGGTGGCTGAGGCATCCGATGGCTTTGAGGCTATTGATTTGTGTCAGAAATATCGTTGTGACTTGGTCATGATGGACATCAAGCTTCCGCTTCTGGATGGCCTGACAGCGGGTAAGAAGATACTCGAAGATGCTTTAGCCTACAGTGTGATTCTACTGTCAGCCTACAGTGATGAACACTATGTTCAAAAAGCTAAAACCAATGGAATTAGTGCTTACTTGGTTAAACCTTTGGATGCCAAGTCCTTGATTCCTATGGTAGAGGTCTGCATTGAGAAGGGCCGCCAGCTTCAGCAGATGTCCAATGAAATGGTCAAGCTGTCGAAAAAGATAGACGATCGGATTGTGATTGAAAAGGCCAAAGGCTTACTGATGGCTCGTGATCATTTGTCAGAGCCAGAAGCTTTCAAACGCATTCGGACAATTAGTATGCAAAAGAGAGTGCCGATGATTGAGATTGCCAAATTGCTGGTGCTCCAAGATGATGTGTAATGATGTATAAAGATAAGATAAAGCAGCTTTGTCAGGAACAGACAAATTTGGATGAGGCTGATATCGAGCATCTTGTCCAAGAGGCTGACGAATTATTGAAAAACTCAGCTTATGCCAATGAAGATGTCTTCATTGACGTAAAGAATATCTTTTCGGAACATGCCATTGTCATCTTTCACAAAAAACCGGAAAGCAAGCTCAGCTTGTACGAAAACTCGGTTGTGGGTGCTATGGCTTACCTGGAAAATGAGCCAGGTGTTATCAGGACCTTGGAGACGGGCGCTCCCTCGATTGGGCTTTCGGCCAGATCGCAGGAGGGCTTAGCCATCCATCAGACAGTCTTTCCGATAGTGAGAGAAGAGCGCGTCATTGGAACGCTAATTATCGAAAGAAATGCTCCTCAGACTTTACCGGACCACTTTTCTTTAGATAAAGAGAACGACGGTTTTGAGTTACGGAGCACTCCTGAGATTTCAGCCCAAGAGCAGTTTGTTTTATTTGATCATATAGACGAAGCTTGTCTGGTCTTTGACCAGCAGGGCTATCTCAAGTATTTCAATCAAGCAGCTGCCGACTCTTATCGCCATAAGCTGGGCTATATGGACTCGATTGAGGGAATGCACTACAGTAATCTAGTCTTAGACAGTCTGACTTTTGAAGAAATCCAGCAACTGGGACCGCAAGCCCCTCAAGAAAAACCTCACCAAGTTGAGGTACATTATGGCACTTATTGCTTTTTGATCAAGCGCTACCTGCTGGCTGAGAGTGAAAATGTGGTCATGATCTGTAAGGATATTACAGATATTAAGGAAAAGGAAGCGCAGCTCTTAACCCATACAACTACCATTCGTGAAATGAACCATCGGGTAAAGAATCACTTGCAAACCGTTGTTTCCTTGCTGCGACTACAGGCTCAGCAAAGTCCAGGAGCAGATACCAAAAAAGCTCTTAATGACAGTATGAATCGTGTGCTCTCTATAGCAGCGACCCACGAACTCCTGTCTTCTCAGCAGGATGACAGCATTCAGATTGAGCATCTGCTGAAAAAAGTTATCGAAAATGTTCAGCGCTGTTTTTCCGGGCATAGGGAAATAGCCCTGACCTACAGCTTGGAACCAGAACTCTGTCTTGACAGCAGTCGGGCTACTTCACTGGCGCTAATCGTCAATGAATTACTGCAGAACAGCTATGAACATGCTTTTAAGGACAAAAAAAATCCAGAAAAGCCGCAAATCCATTTGCAGGTTGGACTTAAAAATGATATAATAACTTTAAAAGCACTGGATAATGGTAGCGGTTACAATCAAGAGCATGCCTTTGAGAATCATCTGGGTTTACTCTTGGTGGAGCGCTTTGTCCAAGGAAAATTGTTTGGAACCTTGTCTATCCACTCAGACCATGAGGGGACGACAACGACCATTCGTTTTAAAAAATAAATACTACCAGACTAACAATGATGTCAGTCGAAAAAAGCAATGACGCTTGAAGAATGTAAATGAACTCTGTTTGTTTGCATTGCTTTAAGCGTCTTTTTTTGGAGGTTTTTAGTATGTCAGATAAAATTTTGAGTGTGGGGCTCGATATCGGGACAGCCACTACACAGCTGATCTTGTCAGAGCTTACCATCGAGAATATTGCTTCTGTGTTTACTATTCCTCGTGTCTATATTACAGATAAAAAAGTTCTTTATAAAAGTGAAATTATCTTCACACCAATTTCGGATCAACTTTTGATCGAGGTGGATAAGATCAAAAACTTTGTTCTGAATGAGTATGCGAAAGCAGGCATTCAGAAAAAAGATATTCAGATGGGGGCAGTCATCATTACTGGTGAGACGGCTCGCAAGGAAAATGCCAGTCAGGTGCTTCAAGCACTGAGTGGCTATGCTGGTGACTTTGTCGTTGCGACGGCTGGTCCAGACCTTGAGAGTATCATCGCTGGTAAAGGGGCCTGCAGTCATCAGTATTCTCAAGAGCATCATACATCAGTAGTCAATATTGATATTGGTGGGGGGACTTCCAATCTGGCGGTCTTCCGAGAAGGAGATGTGATTGATACAGGGTGTTTTGATATCGGAGGTCGGCTGATAAAGATGGATCCGCAGACCCAGCGGATTAGCTATATTGCTCCAAAACTGCAGACTATCATTGCAGAGCAGGGGCTTCAGCTGGCAGTTGGTGAAACGGTCCATCGAGCTGATTTGGATCGACTGATTCAAGAAATGGTCTCCGTATTAGAACAGTCTGTAGGAATTGACAATCATAGTCCTTACTATGAGCTCCTTCAGACCAACCACGGTCTCAAGTTGAACTATGATCTCCACTGCGTATCTTTCTCTGGTGGTGTAGCTGATGGAATATACTCGGAAACGACCTCGGCGGATGATTTCCGCTATGGGGATATCGGTATCCTGCTTGGCAGAGCGCTGAGCAAATCCAAGATTTTTGATCAAAAGAAAGTCATCCAGTCAGCTGAGACCATTCGGGCAACCGTTGTTGGAGCAGGCAGCCATACGACTGATGTCAGCGGCAGTACCATTACCTACATCTCCGATATCCTTCCTATTAAGAACATTCCAGTTCTCAAACTGGCTGCTTCTGATGAGCATGAGGATAAGGAGGGACTGCAGCAGATTATCAAGGACAAGGTGGCCTGGTTCACACTGGAAAATGAAGTCCAGCAGGTGGCTTTGGCAATCAATGGAGAAAAAAGCCCAAGCTTCGCCCGGGTTTTGGAATATGCAGAGGCTATTGTCAAGGGAATGAGCGAAAGCATTGAAAAGAAAATCCCGCTGCTAGTGGTGGTCAGAGAAGATATGGCCAAAGTTTTAGGTCAATGTCTCTTTGCTCAGCTGCCTAAGGATTATCCATTTGTCTGCATTGACTCAGTGGATGTTCAAAATGGCGACTATATCGATATTGGGAATCCAGTCATTGAGGGCTCGGTCTTACCGATTGTCGTGAAAACATTGGTGTTTAATTAAACTTTTATTTACACAAAGGAGGAAGTAATCCATGATTTTGAAAACAAAATTGTTTGGTCGGCTTTACGAATTTAAATCCGTAAAAGAAGTGCTGGCCAAAGCCAATGAGTACAAATCCGGGGATCAGCTAGCCGGAGTAGCAGCAGAATCTGCCGAAGAGCGTGTCGCTGCTAAGGTTGTACTAGCTCAGCTAAAACTGTCTGATTTGTTCAATAATCCGGTAGTGCCTTATGAAGAAGATGAGGTAACACGGATTATCATTGACGACGTCAATCTTCGTACTTACGAAAAGATTAAGAATTGGACAGTAGAAGAACTGCGTGAATGGATCTTGGATAACAAGACTAAGAACGTGGACATTCAGTGGCTGTCTCGTGGGTTGACTTCTGAAATGGTAGCAGCGGTTGCTAAGTTGATGACCAACTTGGACTTGATTGTAGCTGCCAATAAGATTGTCATTACCAAACATGCCAATACAACGATTGGTATGCCGGGAACCTTCTCTTCTCGTCTTCAACCAAACCATACCACAGATGATCCAGATGGTATCATGGCTTCTACCATGGAAGGTTTTGCTTATGGATGTGGGGATGCTCTCTTAGGATTGAACCCAGTAGATGACTCAGTAGAAAGTACCAAACGGGTCTTGCATAAGTTTAACGACTTCATCGAAGAGTACAAGATTCCAACTCAGCACTGTGTGTTGGCTCACGTTACTACTCAGATTGAAGCCATGAATCAAGGTGCTCCGACAGGATTGGTCTTCCAATCTATCGCTGGATCTGAAAAAGGAAATGAAGCCTTTGGTTTTGATGCTAAAATCATTCAAGAAGCTTGGGATACAGCTCTGAAAGTGGGAACAGCTGCTGGACCGAATGTCATGTACTTTGAAACAGGTCAAGGTTCTGAACTTTCATCTGATGCTCACCATGGAGCAGACCAAGTGACTATGGAAGCTCGTTGTTATGGCTTCGCTAAGCGCTTCGATCCATTCTTGGTAAATACCGTTGTTGGATTTATCGGACCTGAGTATCTCTACGATTCTAAGCAGGTTATCCGCGCTGGTTTGGAAGACCACTTCATGGGCAAACTGACTGGTATCTCAATGGGTTGTGATATCTGCTACACTAACCACATGAAAGCTGACCAAAACGACGCTGAAAATCTCTTGGTTCTTCTCGGAGCAGCTAATGTTAACTACATCATGGCGATTCCTCATGGTGACGATATCATGCTTAACTATCAAACAACTGGTTACCATGAAACAGCAACCATGCGCTCACTTCTCAACAAACGTCCGATTAAGGAATTTGAAGAGTGGATGGAAAAGATGGGCTTGATGGAAGATGGTCACCTGACAGAAATCGGCGGAGACGGCTCCATCTTTATGAAATCAAATTAGCAAGGAGGAAATCATTGTGGATGAATTGCAATTAAAAGAAATGATTCGCTCATTGTTAAATGAGATGGGCGGCGACTCAGCTGTTAAAGAAACAGCAGCGACTGACCAGAACAAAGCTGAAAAACCTGCGGTTTCTCTGCAGGAAGAAGTCAAACAAGACACTTCAGTGATTGAAGATGGCATTATTCCGGATATAACAGAAGTAGATATTCAGGAACAGTTCTTGGTGCCTAATGCCATCAATGAAGAAGCCTACCGGAAGATTAAGAAATTTACTCCGGCACGTCTGGGCCTATGGCGGGCAGGCGATCGCTACAAGACACAAAGTGTTTTGCGTTTCCGTGCAGACCATGCGGCAGCTCAGGATGCGGTCTTCTCCTATGTCTCAGATGACTTTATCAAGGAAATGGGCTTCATTCCTGTACAGACTAAGGCGACTACTAAAGATGAATATTTGACACGTCCAGATTTTGGCCGGGTCTTCCCTGAAGATCAGCAGGCGATTATCAAGGAAAAATGCAAACCTAATGCCAAAGTTCAGATTGTCGTTGGTGATGGTCTTAGCTCATCAGCTATCGAGGCTAACGTCAAAGACTTCCTGCCAGCTCTGAAGCAAGGTCTGAAAATGTTCGGACTGGACTTTGGTGAAGTACTCTTTATCAAGCATGCTCGGGTTGCAGCTATGGACCAAATCGCAGAGCTGACTGGTGCAGAAGTTATCTGTATGCTGGTTGGTGAGCGTCCAGGTCTGGTAACAGCTGAGTCTATGAGTGCTTATCTGGCTTACAAGCCAACAGTTGGTATGCCAGAAGCGAAACGGACCGTTGTTTCCAATATTCATAAAGGCGGAACACCAGCCGTTGAAGCTGGAGCCTATGTAGCAGAAATCATTAAGAAGATTCTTGATAATAAGAAATCAGGAATTGATTTGAAATAATAGGAGGTAGTGGCTTTGAAAAATGATCGATTAGGTGCAAATGTATTAAGTGCCCTTCTGATTTCAAACGTGGATGCAGGTTTGGCAGCTTCTTTGGAGCTTAAACCACATCACAGAAGCCTGGGAATTATCACTTCTGACTGTGATGATGTCACTTATGTAGCCTTGGATGAAGCAACCAAGGCAGCAGATGTTGAAGTGGTCTATGCTCGCAGTATGTATGCTGGTGCAGGTAACGCTTCAACTAAGCTGGCTGGTGAAGTCATCGGTATCTTGGCTGGTCCAAACCCAGAAGAAGTTCGCAGCGGTCTGGATGTAGCAGTCTATGAAATCGAAAATGGGGCTAGCTTCTACAGTGCCAATGATGATGACAGCATTCCTTATTTTGCTCATTGTATCTCTCGTGCGGGCTCTTACCTGTCAGAGGGTGCTAATGCAGAAGAAGGAACAGCAATTGCTTACTTGATTGCTCCACCGGGTGAAGCTATGGTGGCACTGGATGCGGCTTTGAAAGCGGCAGATGTGCAAGTTGGTGCCTTCTATGGACCACCGAGTGAAACCAACTTTGCCGGCGGACTTCTGGTCGGATCACAGTCAGCATGCCGAGCTGCCTGCGACGCATTTGCGAATGCAGTCATCGCAGTAGCAAATGATCCTAAAAGTTATTGATTAGGAGTTGATTAAATGGCAGATAGAGCACTAGGTTTAATTGAAGTAAAAGGTTATCTAGGTGCTGTAGTTGCGGCAGATGCGGCTTTGAAGGCTGCCAATGTATCATTGCTTAATATTGAAACGGTCAAAGCTGGTTTGAATACGGTTCAATTGATAGGCGATGTCAGTGCAGTCCGCTCAGCGGTTGATGCAGCAGTTGAGTTGGTACAGGATAAACCTTACTATCTGGCCAGCCATGTAATTTCTAGGCTGGATAATCAGACAGACCTTCTCTTTGTACCAAAGAGAAATAGTAAAACAGCTAAAAAAGAGATTGCTTCTACGGCGGAAACAATCCCTTCAGAAAAAATCGAAGAAAAGCCTCAGCCTGTAAAGGAAACTAAGGCTAAACCAGCAGAGAAGCTTGAAGGAGAGACAAGGACCTACACCAGAGAAAAACTGGAAAAACTAAAAGTCGTCGAACTACGCAGCCTTGCCTATCATCAAGAAGGTATCCGTCTCAGCAAGAAAGAAATAAAATTTGCCAACAAGAAACTTCTCGTTGAGACTTTGATGGAAACAATAGGAGAGGAGTAATTGCGGATGTTTTTAGAAGATAAAGATTTGGTATCGATTCAGGAAGTAAGGAATTTGATTCGGGATGCAAAGAAAGCCCAACAAGAACTTGCTAAAATGAGCCAAGAGCAAATTGATACCATTGTAAAAGTAGTAGCGAAAGCTTGTTATGATGAGCGTGAACGCCTAGCAAAAATGGCGGCTCAGGAAACTGGCTTTGGCCGCTGGGAAGACAAGGTATTGAAAAATGCTCTTGCTTCCAAAGGTATTCTTGAAGAAATTAAGGATATGAAAACTGTCGGGGTTCTCCGCGAAGACAAGGAAAAGAAAGTCTTGGAAGTTGGGGTTCCAGTCGGCGTCATCGCTGGCTTGATTCCATCAACCAACCCGACATCAACAGTTATGTATAAGGCTTTGATCGCTTTGAAGGCGGGAAACAGTATCGTCTTCTCTCCTCACCCAAATGCTCTTAAGAGTATTGAGGAAACAGTGGAAATCATCAAGAAAGCTGCTAAATCAGCTGGCTGTCCGGATGGAGCCATCAGTGCGATTCATCGGGTATCCATCGCAGCTACAAATGAGTTGATGCGCCACAAGGATACAAATCTGATTTTGGCGACTGGCGGAAATGCTATGGTTAAGGCAGCATACTCATCTGGTACACCAGCAATCGGTGTAGGTCCTGGTAATGGTCCAGCCTTCATCGAAAGAACAGCAGATGTACCAAAAGCAGTTCGTCAGATTTTGGATTCTAAAACCTTTGACAATGGTGTGATTTGTGCATCTGAACAGTCCATCATCGTTGAAGAAGATATGAAGGAAAAGGTTGTAGCAGAGTTCAAGAAACAAGGTGCATACTTTGTTCCAGCAGAAGATGCTAAGAAACTGGGTGCCTTCATTATCCAGCCGAGTGGTGCGATGAATCCGAAGATGGTTGGTAAAACACCGCAAGTGATTGCGGAGTTAGCTGGTATTTCAGTTCCAGCAGATGCTCGGGTCTTGATTGCAGAAGAAACAGGCGTCGGCAAGCAGTATCCATATTCTATGGAAAAACTGGCTCCAGTCTTAGGCTTCTACACTGTCAAGGACTGGTTGGAAGCTTGTGAGCTGAGCATTAAGATCTTGCATCACGAAGGTGCAGGCCATACTCTTGCTATTCACAGTCAAAACGAAGAAATTATTCGTGAATTTGCACTGAAAAAACCAGTATCTCGTCTGCTGATCAATACGCCAGCAGCTCTGGGTGGTGTCGGTGCAACGACTGGTCTCTTCCCAGCCTTTACTTTGGGTTGTGGAGCAGTGGGTGGCAGCGCGACATCTGATAATGTCAGCCCGCTCAATCTCTTCAATATCCGTCGTGTAGCTTACGGTACATCAGAACTGTCAGACTTGCGACAAGCAGAAAATATGGCAGTGGAAGCACCGAAAGCAGTAGCTGTTGACGGATCAAACGAAGAAGAACTGGTAACCTTGTTGGTTCAACGCGTATTGGAAAAACTAAAATAGTCAATATTAAACATTATAATTGGAGGATACAATCATGGCAAACGCAAATGCATTAGGAATGGTAGAAACAAGAGGACTTGTCGGCGCAATTGAAGCAGCTGATGCAATGGTCAAAGCCGCTAACGTAACTTTAGTTGGTAAAGAACAAGTCGGCGCTGGATTGGTAACAGTCTTGGTTCGTGGTGATGTCGGCGCAGTAAAAGCAGCGACAGATGCTGGAGCAGCTGCAGCTGAAAACGTTGGTGAATTGATTTCAGTTCACGTAATCCCACGTCCACATGCTGAAGTAGAAGTAATCTTGCCTCATCAAGAATAAGATTACAGACTTTTGTATAAACTTAAAAATAAGAAAATAATTGGAGGAAATAAACATGGCAAACGCAAATGCATTAGGAATGGTAGAAACAAAAGGACTCGTCGGCGCAATCGAAGCAGCTGATGCAATGGTCAAAGCCGCTAACGTAACTTTGATTGGTAAAGAACAAGTCGGTGCTGGTTTGGTAACTGTAATGGTTCGTGGTGATGTCGGCGCAGTAAAAGCAGCGACAGATGCTGGAGCAGCTGCAGCTGAAAATGTTGGTGAATTGATTTCAGTTCACGTAATTCCACGTCCACATGCTGAAGTGGAAGTCATTCTGCCCAAATAATCTGGGACAGATAAATATTTGCTGAAAGGGCCTGTATTGTAGCGTTTAGGCCTGATGCAGGCCCCTGAGGCAAATAGAATACTCAGTGAAAATGAAGCTTATGGGCGGTAGCTCTATACTTAAAAGGAAATGTTGATTTTCGAAGAGTATCAGATTGATTTTCACAGAGTATCAACGGAGTAGAAGGATGTGAATACATGTCAGTTTTTACAGAAGCTAAGATCAGAAAGCTTTATAGAGAATCCGTTCTCGCTGATAACGGTGTCTTTGAATTAAACAAAGATGAAAAACTGACGCCAGCAGCCAGAGGTTTTCTCAATGATCACCATATTCGAATTATCTGTTCAGGTCAGACCAAAGGGAAAACAGACTCAGCTGCTGATGCTATCAGGGTGCCGATTACAAACCTTGAGGACTCTGCTGTGTATCCACGACTATTTAGACTGACTAAACTTTATACTTGCTTTTTGAAGAACCAGAGAGAATTGCATCAGGCTTTTCAGGATGAAAAGTGTGAGCAAGTTGGCCAACTATTGAACATAGTAGAACAAATCGTTGGCCAGCATATTCTGGATGATATTTCTGATTACCAGACAGACCTGCCTAGCAATGCAGAATTGCAGGCTATTCGGGTCAGTCGACAGCTAGATCAAGAAACGGTGATGATGAGTTATCAAGAGCCGACTTGGCAGCTGAATTGCTATGAAACATATATCGAAACGACCCTCCTGCGTAAAGAATTGGAGCAGGCTGCTGATGGTGACAGAGATCAATTTGCTTGTAAGGTTTCTCAATTATTAAAATCAATTGAAGTCTTGCTCTGGTTGATAGCAAGCTAATAACAAGAGAAAGAAGAACAGCAATGACTTTAGAAAATTTGGTAAATAAAGTAATTGATAAAGTTCAGGAAGAATTGCAGGGGTCATTTGAGGTAGAAGCGAGCGGACGTCATGTCCATTTGAGTCAGGAAGATTTGGAAGCCTTGTTTGGTCCCAACTATCAATTAACAAAAGCAAAAGACCTATCACAGCCGGGCCAGTTCGCTAGTCAAGAAAGGCTGACAGTTGTCGGTCCAAAAGGCGCTTTTCACAATGTGGTTATTCTGGGACCTGTTCGCAAACATTCTCAGGTAGAAGTTTCCCTGACCGACTGTTTGCAACTGGGCACCAAGGCTCCCATTCGCGAAAGTGGCGATATCGAAGGAACACCGGGTGTCATCTTGGCTCATGGAGACAAGGCAGTTTGTCTGGATAAGGGCCTGATCGTAGCTAAGCGTCATGTTCATATGACACCGGAAGATGCCGAACGTCTGAATGTAAAAAATCACGAGATTGTACAAGTCAGAGTAGAAGGAGCTCGTCCGCTGATATTTGATGATGTGGTTATCCGTGTTAGTCCTAAATTTGCGACCTATATGCATATTGACTACGATGAAGCTAATGCTTGTGGTTTCAAAAAAGGAACACGCGGACGGATTATTAAAAAGTAAGTCGTATGAGCAAATAAAAGGTAGGTAAAGAATGGAAAATCTAGATCATTTGGTAGATTTGATTACAGACCGCCTGATGGAAAAGTTGAAGAAAAAGCCTCAGAAACCCTCAGTATACGTCATTGGAGGCGATAAGATTCCTGACTTATTAGAAGGAGAAGGCTTTCAAGTTGTAAAAGATTCTTGCACAGCAGAGATTATTGTTGTCGAGACACTTGGCTTTGATGCTTTTCTGAGACTCTCATCCCTTTGCCCTTTAGCGGTAGAGGAAGCAGTCATTTTGAAGAGTCTTTTGAAAGGCAAAAAAGTCCTAGTGTCAGACAGCGCCTTTGCTATTCAGCAGTACAAGCAATCTTCTAAAGTGCACTTGTATCAGGAACTGCAGGGACAGCGCGAAAAGCTGATCCGCTACGGTCTGCAATTTTATAAAGAAGGCCAACTCTTAGCACTCCTAGAAAGTAATCAAGCTGAAGAGCCTCGCCCGGAAGTGAAACGGGCGGTGACAGAAGAAGTCAGCCCGAAGACTAAGGCTCCGAGCAAGACGGTTTTGCTGACAGAGAAAAAGCTGAGAGAAATGGGCTTACCTGAAAACGGTAGCTTTAAAATAGAAAAAGGAATGATTGTGACAGCCTTGGCGAGAGATTATCTAAAACGTCAAAAAATAGAAATCATAGAATAAAGGAGTGGGTAGAGATGTTTGTTGGTAAAGTAAAAGGAAGCCTTTGGGCGACTAGAAAAGACGAAAATTTAAATGGTTTGAAATTTTTAGTGGTCGAACGGCAGCTAAATGAACATCAAAGTGACCCAGCTCTGCTTATTGTGGCCGACTGCATCGGTGCAGGCGAAGGAGACCAAGTAATGGTAACCACTGGCAGTTCTGCCCGGATGAGCCTAAATAAGACGAATATCCCTGTGGATATGGTCGTTGTGGCTATCATTGACAAGGTTGACTATCACAGTGATGAAGAATATTAGAAACTAAGGTAATGTTATGAGTATCAATGAAATTATCATTTATATCATGGTTCTATTCATGCTGATCGGTGCAGTGGATAAATGTATCGGTGGCAAACTAGGACTAAGTGAAAAGTTTGAAGAAGGTATCATGGCTATGGGAGCTTTGGCTCTTTCTATGGCTGGGATTATGGTAATCGCTCCCCTCTTGGCGGATGTCTTGAAACCGATTGTCGTGCCTTTGTATGGCTTGGTGGGCGCTGACCCGTCTATTTTTGCGACAACCTTCATTGCCAATGATATGGGAGGAGCTCCTCTGGCTCTCAGTCTGGCTCAGGATCCAGCAGTAGGAAATTTTGCTGCCTTTGTACTGGGCTCTATGATGGGGCCAACCATCGTCTTTACGATTCCAGTTGCCTTGGGTATTATTGAAAAAGATGACCGTCCGCTTTTGGCTCGCGGAATCCTATACGGTTTGGTAACTGTTCCGATTGGCTGTCTCCTCGGAGGACTTTTCGTACCAGGTCTGCCTTTTGGAACCTTGGTTGTCAATCTTATCCCGATTATCATTGTATCTGCTCTGATTTTCATAGGATTGCTTTTGGCACCTAATGCCATGATTAAAGGTTTTGAAGTGTTTGGTCAGATTATTGTTATCTTGGCAACGCTTGGTTTGGCCTTTGGTGCAGCGCAGCTTCTGACGGGAAATGAATGGCTCATTAGCCTCTATCCAAAAGGTGCTGAAACACTGAAGGAAGCCTTTGAAGTTGTCGGAACGATTGCCGTAACCTTGGCTGGAGCCTTTGGTCTGGTAGCTGTCTTTACCAAGGTAGCCAACAAACCACTTTCTGCTATCGGAAAATCCCTAGGAATGAACGAAGTTGGTGCAGCTGGTTTGGTAGCTTCTCTGGCTAATAACATTGCCATGTTCCAGATGATGAAGGATATGGACAAACGCGGTAAGATTATCAACGTAGCCTTTGCTGTATCTGCTTCCTTTGTTATCGGAGATCACCTAGGCTTTACAGCTGGTCAAAAACCGGAAATGATTGTGCCGATGATGATTGGTAAATTTGTCGGCGGTATCACAGCGGTATTACTGGCTTTCTTCTTAACGAAGAAGGAAGCCTAGACTTGGAGGTATGAAGTATGGCAGATATTAATCGTTCTGACCTAGAAACATTGGTTCGTAAGATTTTATTGGAAGAATTAGCCACTAAAGATGGTGGTAAAAAAGTCAGCAAGGCAGGCGTAGCTTCTATCGCCCTGCCTGGTCTGGATGTTCGTCCAGAAGATCGCTTGGATACAGGTGATGCGAGCCATCAAGTTTATACACGAGATTTGCTGACCTTAGATGAGAGTCCAAGATTGGGCTTGGGTCTGATGACCATGGAAAAGACAACTTTCCCTTGGCATCTGGACTATGATGAAGTGGACTATGTTATTGAAGGGCGTCTTGATATTATCGTTGGTGACGAAGTCATGACAGCCGGCCCTGGCGAAGTACTCTTTATCCCTAAAGGCAGCGACATTCAGTTCTCTGTCAGAGATAAGGCCCGCTTTATCTATGTGACCTATCCGGCTGACTGGCAAGGCTAGTTTGTCGGAAGATTCAACTATCGGATTTACTAGAATGGCAGGACAGCGGCCTGCTGTCCTGCCATTCTGTAATGATGGAAAATAAAAAACAGATAAAAGATGAGCAACCCTGCGAAAAGTTTATCATCTGTTATCTGTCTCTGCGATTGTTATTTTTGAAGGGAAAGGCCTGTCAAGTATATTTCTTGTAGGCTTAGCTTGGCATTCTTAAAAAAGTTGGTTAGGCTCTTTTTGAGAATGCAGAATTTTTTTCCTTTTTAAAAACAACCATACTCATTTTAACAGAAAACCTTAGAATAATCTATTCTTTTGACCCAAAAAAAGTAAAAAAAAGGAATCAGAAAGAGTCGTATGTCTACAGTGCTCCACTTATCTGATTTCCTTATTCCTTGAAATTGTAAGCGCTTCAAAATATATGTCAGCGAAAGGAGCTGTCTTATGGAAAACAAATGCAATATTACAGAATTTGTCGGTGTTAATCCGATAGGCGATACAATTGGACTTGTCATTGCCAATGTGGACCAGCAGGTGCTGGATGCTATGAAGCTAGAAAAGAGCTATCGCTCAATTGGTGTAGTCGGTGCTCGTACCGGTGCAGGTCCTCATATTATGGCCGCTGATGAAGCGGTCAAAGCAACCAATACAGAAATTGTTAAAATCGAACTGCCTCGTGATACCAAGGGCGGTGCTGGACACGGAAGCTTGATTATCTTCGGTGGTGAAGATGTATCAGATGTCAGACGAGCTGTGGAAGTAACCTTGAAGGAAGTAGATCGAACCTTTGGTGATGTTTATGCTAATGATGCAGGGCATATTGAACTCCAGTATACTGCGCGTGCTAGCTATGCTTGTCAGACTGCCTTTGGTGCTGAATATGGCCGTGCTTTTGGATTGATTGTTGGAGCACCTGCAGCTATTGGTGTTGTTATGGCGGATACAGCTGTTAAGGCTGCTAATGTTACTGTTGTCGGCTATGCTTCTCCAGGAAATGGTGGTACTAGCCACTCAAACGAAGCCATCCTCTTTATCAGTGGGGATTCTGGAGCAGTTAGACAATCAGTTATCTCAGCGCGTGAAGTTGGACTGGCACTTTTAGGCAGTATGGGTGACGAGCCAACCAACTCACAGCCATCTTACATTTAAGAGTGAGAGGGAGGAAACGGTATGAGATCCAAACGTTTTGAAGTATTAAGCGAACGCCCTATCAACCAAGATGGATTTGTAAAAGAATGGGTCGAAGAAGGTTTAGTGGCTATGGAAAGCCCCAATGATCCTAAACCCAGTATCAAGATTCAAAATGGGAAAGTGGTTGAGTTAGACGGAAAACCAAAAGAAGAATTTGACCTGATTGACCAGTTCATTGCCAACTACGGGATTGACCTGAGCCAGGCTGAAGAAGTCGTTCAGATGGACTCAAGAGAAATTGCCAATAAAATATTGACACCGAGTGTACCTCGTACAGAAATCATCAAGCTTACCAAGGCCATGACTCCAGCTAAAATCATTGAAGTAGTCAATCAGATGAATGTCGTGGAAATCATGATGTGTCTGCAAAAGATGCGGACCCGTAAGCAAACAGCTACTCAAGCCCACGTCACTAATGTCAATGATAATCCAGTTCAGATTGCAGCAGATGCAGCTGAAGGAGCTCTGCGTGGTTTTGCAGAGCAGGAAACAACGGTTGCCGTAGTGCGTTACGCTCCTTTCAATGCCCTGTCTCTGATGATTGGCTCACAAGTAGGCCGTCCTGGGGTACTGACTCAGTGCTCCTTGGAAGAAGCGACAGAACTAGAATTTGGTATGCGTGGCTTTACAGCCTATGCTGAGACCATCTCTGTTTATGGTACAGAAGATGTCTTCACCGATGGAGATGATACACCTTGGTCCAAGGCCTTTCTGGCTTCCGCCTATGCCTCTCGTGGACTCAAAATGCGCTTCACTTCCGGTACAGGGTCTGAAGTGCAGATGGGACAAGCCGAAGGCAAATCCATGCTCTATTTGGAAGCTCGCTGTCTTTATGTAACCAAAGCAGCTGGGGTGCAAGGAACTCAGAATGGATCAGTTAGCTGTATCGGTATTCCAGCAGCTGTTCCGAGTGGTATTCGGGCGGTCGTTGCTGAAAACTTGATTGCCAGCATGCTGGATTTGGAATGTGCTTCATCAAATGACCAAACCTTTACTCACTCAGATTTACGTCGCTCCGTTCGGACTTTGATGCAGTTTGCGCCAGGTACAGACTTTATCAACTCTGGCTACTCTGCTACGCCAAACTATGACAATATGTTTGCCGGCTCTAACTGGGATGCGGAAGACTTTGACGACTATAATGTCCTGCAGCGTGATCTGCGGGTAGATGGTGGTCTTCGTCCTGTACGTGAAGAGGAAGTTGTCAAGGTTCGGAACAAGGCAGCACGCGTTATGCAAGCTCTTTTCAAAGGCTTGGGCCTGCCGCCGATTACCGACGAAGAAGTCGAAGCAGCGACATATGCTCATGGCTCTAAAGATATGCCAGAGCGGGATAAGGTTGAAGACATCAAAGCTGCTCAAGGTATTCTGGAACGCGGCGTTCAAGGGGCTGATTTGATCAAAGCCTTGGCTAATAATGGCTTCCCTGAAGTTGCCAATGAGCTGCTCAATTTGTTCAAGCAACGTGTAGCAGGGGATTTCCTGCAAACATCTGCTATCTTTGATCGGGATTGGAATGTTATTTCAGCGGTTAATTCACCAAATGACTATGTTGGTGTCGGTACAGGCCATCGTCTGGTCGGCGAAGAATGGGAAAAAGTCAAAGACATTCCTAAAGCCATTGACCCGCGTGATGTATAGGAGGAGCTAAGATGACAGAGATAAATGAAACTTTACTGCGCTCCATTATTGCAAAAGTGATGAAAGAGATGAGCGCCAATACCAACGAAGCAGCTGCTAAAACAAGCGAAAAGCCTGCCACAAAGCCTGTGTCCAATGAAAAAGCTGTCATCCGTACAGTTGGTGTGGCTAAGCCTAGCCAGTCAACGGATGAAGTCGTTATTGCAGTTGGACCTGCCTTTGGGGAACAGCAGGTGAAGACGATGGTGGACATTCCTCATACGGAAGTGTTGCGTCAGCTGGTGGCTGGTATTGAAGAAGAAGGGCTCAAGGCTCGTATTGTCAAGGTCTATCGTTCTTCTGACGTTGCCTTTGTAGCGGTAGAAGGAGACCATTTGTCTGGCTCAGGCATTTCTATCGGTGTTCAGTCTAAGGGAACAACGGTTATTCACCAACGTGATTTGCCACCGCTCAGTAATCTGGAACTCTTCCCGCAGGCACCTTTGTTAACTCCTGAAACCTATCGTTTGATTGGTAAAAATGCTGCTAAGTATGCTAAGGGTGAAACACCAAATCCGGTGCCAACCCTTAACGACCAAATGGCTCGTCCTAAGTATCAGGCCTACTCAGCTTTGCTCCATATCAAGGAAACGAAACTGGTTAAAAGAGGAAAACCAGCTGATGAATGTCAGGTGATTTGATGCATATGATGTCTACAAGGAGAAATCAGAATGAGTGAATCAGTAGAAACATTAGTAAAACAAATATTAGCCGAGCTAAGCGATAGCGGCTCAGCTAGTCAAGGAGCAGCCAATCGTCCTGTCAGTTCTAATGAAGCGACAGCGGCTGATTATCCTATTTCTAAAAAACACCCAGACTGGATAAAGGTTGGTCAGGATAAGAAATTTGAAGATATTACACTGGAAAATATCTTGTCTGGCTATGTAAAAGCAGAGGATTTGCGGATTAAGCCAGAGATTTTGATCAAGCAAGGTGAAATTGCTAAGAATGCCGGCCGCGAAGCAATCCAGTATAACTTTTCTCGGGCTGCCGAACTGACTAAGGTTCCGGATGCGCGTGTGCTGGAAATCTACAATGCCCTGCGCCCTTACCGGTCTTCCAAACAGGAATTATTGGACATTGCCAATGAATTGGAAAATCAATATGGAGCTGTTATCTGTGGGGGTTTTGTCAGAGAAGCCGCTGAAAATTATGAGCGCCGCAAGAAGTTGAAAGGCGACAACTAATCCGATTTTATCAAGGCTATTTTGGGTTGAAAAAAGATTATTATCACTGCTTTTATAAATGCTGCTCAAAATAGCCTAATCTTGGTGGAGGTGAAAATGTGAAACGAATCATTGGAGTAGACATAGGAAATTCTTCGACCGAGTCTGCCTTAGCTGAAGTGCAAGATGATGGAAGCATTCACTTTCTTGCCTCAGCCATTGCAGATACAACAGGTATCAAAGGGACCAAGGAAAATGTCCACGGGATTTATCAATCTCTGAGAAAATTGATGGAGCAAACATCCTTTGAGCTGGGCCAAGTTGATTTGATTCGGATCAATGAAGCGACGCCTGTTATCGGCGATGTTGCCATGGAAACCATCACAGAGACAGTCATTACTGAGTCTACCATGATTGGTCATAATCCCCGTACTCCAGGCGGTCTGGGTCTGGGGATTGGACTGACAGTGGATATTCTCGACTTGGTTCATCATCCGATTGATGGGAAATACATCGTAGTCGTGCCGAAGGTCATTGATTTTGACTTGGTTGCCCAGCTGATTAATGCCTATCTAGCCAAGGGCTATCAGATTACCGCTGCCATTCTGCAGGCGGATGATGGGGTTCTGGTCAATAACCGCATTAGCCAGAAGATTCCAATCGTGGATGAGATTCTCTTTATCGACAAGGTTCCTTTGGGCATGCAAGCTGCTGTTGAAGTGGTAGAGCAAGGGAAGGTGATTTCTCAATTATCCAATCCCTATGGCATTGCGACGGTCTTCGGCTTGAGTGCAGAAGAGACGAAAAGTATCGTTCCCATTGCCCGTGCCCTCATTGGCAACCGCTCGGCTGTCGTGATTAAGACACCGGCAGGTGACGTTCAGGCTCGGACGATTCCGGCAGGTAGTATCCAAATTATCGGCAAGGAGCATACCTTAAAGGTGGATATTTCCAAGGGTGCCGATGAGATTATGGAGAAAATCGTCTATGCTGGCGAGATTAGCAATGTTGTCGGAGAAGCGGGAACCAATGTTGGAGGCATGCTGGAGAAGGTTCGTCAAACCATGGCTGACCTGACCGAGAAAGAGCCTTCCGACATTTATATCCGTGACTTACTGGCCGTCAATACTTTTGCTCCGATTTCTGTGCGTGGTGGTGTGGCTGGAGAATTTTCTATGGAGCAGGCTGTCGGCATCGCCTCTATGGTAAATTCTGACAAGCTACAAATGTCCATCATTGCCCAAGAAGTCGAACGAGAGTTGGGTATTACCGTAGAAATCGGTGGAGCAGAAGCTGAATCAGCTATCCTCGGGGCTCTGACTACACCAGGGACGGATCGCCCCTTGGCGATTTTAGACTTAGGAGCAGGCTCGACAGATGCTTCCATTATCGATAGCAAGGGTCAAATCTTGGCTGTCCATCTAGCCGGTGCCGGTGATATGGTAACTATGCTGATCAATTCGGAGTTGGGACTGGAAAATCATCATCTGGCAGAGGACATCAAACGATATCCTCTGGCCAAGGTAGAAAGTCTTTTCCATATCCGGCATGAAGACGGCACTGTTCAATTTTTTGACAAGCCGTTGTCTGGAGATTTGTTTGCCAGAGTCGTCATCGTCAAGGAAAATGATGAATTTGTTCCTATTGATGATGGAGACTACTCTATCGAGAAAATCAAACTCGTTCGGCAGTCTGCCAAGGAAAGGGTCTTTGTTACCAATGCGGTTCGAGCTCTCAAGCGCGTCAGTCCAACTCAGAATATTCGAGACATTCCTTTCGTTGTCATCGTAGGTGGCTCAGCTTTGGACTTCGAAATACCTCAGCTAGTGACCGAAGCCCTCTCTCAGCATGCCATTGTGGCTGGTCGAGGCAATGTGCGTGGCTTGGTGGGACCTCGAAATGCAGTAGCGACCGGACTGATTTTGACCTATGTCAGAGAGAAATGGGGGGCCGGCTATGGAATTAGCTTATACTAGAAAGCCCACCATTAGGCTTATTGCTACGGACGATGCTCCTGCGGATAAGGTGGCACAAATCGGCTACGGTATTGAAGAAGAAGGTATCCCTTTTAGTCTGGTCAGCCCAGATGAAGTTAGCGAACCTGTATCACTAGCGCATGTGGCTGCCAATCAATCTCAGCTTTTAGTAGGGATTGCCTGTGACGGGCGAGATGCAGTCCTCCATTATCGTAACTTGCCGCTTGAAAAATTTATCTATCGTATCAAAGATTATTCCGCTATACCAGACCACGTTTTGCGCCTATTTGGCTCAAATGCAGCGCGTTTGGTCAAGGGAGTCCCGTTTAAAAAATCTGACCTGTTAGAAGCATCTTTTTGATTTGTTCCGATCGATTCAAAAAGATGTCCGTATCAATTACTGAAAAGAGGTGAAATGGATGGCTAGAGATAGAGAGAAAGACGAGCTCAGCAGTCATGAACTATCAAGCTGGGAAGGAAACCCAGAATTGCAAGACATCATTATCCAAAAAGTCCTTGCCAGATGCCAAACCTTACTGGATAAAGAGCCTGTTCTTTTCACAAATATCTATCAGGATGCCTGGGAATTGGTAACAAGGGCCAGACGCAAGGCTGAAGAGCTAGGACTAGCTGTCGTGATAACGGTGGTTGATCCAGCAGCACAAGTCGTGATGACCTATCGTATGGAAAATGCCTTATTAGTGAGTAACGATATGGCTTATAAGAAAGCTTATACAGCTGTCGGCATGAGAATGCAGTCCAAGGATTTAGCACCTTTAACTCAGCCTGGCCAGTGGCTCTACCAGCTGGAAACGATGAGTGACAATAAGGTTGTTAGTTTAGCAGGTGGCATTCCTATTTATTGCCAGTCAGAGATGATTGGTGGTATCGGCGTCAGCGGAGGAAGTTCTGAAGAAGACCAGTCCATTGCTGAGTATGCTGTAGGTCTGTAGAGAAGCAAGCTAATTAAATAATATCAGAGGAGAGAATACCACTTGCAATCCATGCTCTGGAGCTAGGGATTTTCTCCTATTTTACGAGCATATTTCTCTGGTAATCTCTTGAAATCTATGGCGTGCGGAATAAGCAACTTAGATGAGAGAGTATAAAGTATTTCAAAATGAAGGAGTATGGAGTATGGAAAAATATCTAGGTGAATTTTTGGGCACCATGGTTTTGATGGTTTTTGGGAATGGAATCGGAGCGTCTATCAGTCTTAATAAGAGTCTTGCAAAAGGTTTCTCTCCCAATTGGTTTACCGTTGTATTTGGCTGGGGCTTGGCAGTGACCTTGGGTGTCTATACGGCAGGATTTTACAATACTGGCGGTCACCTTAACCCAGCTGTCACTATTGCCTTTGCGGTGGGTGGCATCTTCCCTTGGGAGCAAGTGGTGGGCTATATCATCGCTCAGATTCTAGGGGCCTTTGTCGGAGCGGCTATTGTAGTAATCTTCTATTATCCCCATTTCAAAGAAACCAAGGCAGAAGAAGGCAACTCAGTTGGTGTATTTGCTACTGGACCAGCCATCCAGAATCCGGCATTTAATCTGCTCAGTGAAATCGTTGCGACTTTCTTCTTCATCTTTGCACTTTTGATGATAACGCACGGCGAAATCACGCCTGGACTCACTCCACTCTTAGTTGGCTTCCTCATTATGGCGGTCGGCTTGTCTTTGGGTTCGACGACAGGTTTTGCCCTCAACCCAGCCCGGGACTTCGGTCCGCGCCTTGCTTATGCCCTCTTACCAGTTCCGAATAAAGGAGATGCAAACTGGGCTTATGCTTGGGTGCCAATTGTAGGACCGACTATCGGCGCTGTCTTGGCTGTCTTAGCAGTCAATGCTATGTAATATACAAAAGAGTAAATAAGCTAGCCGATGATTTGAAGCTAGCTTATTTATCTAACAAGCAGCAATGAAAAGTTTCAGTTTTCAAAAAACGTTATTTGGAAAAATCACTGTTTTCATTGCTCAGGAGAAAAATATGTCTAAAAAAATTTTTGCGATTAATGCGGGCAGTTCGTCATTAAAATTTCAACTGCTCAGTATGCCTGATGAAAGCCTTTTGGTGAAAGGAATTTTTGAAAAGATTGGCTTAAAGGAAGGCATTTTTAAGATTGAATTTGAAGGTCAAAAAGAAAAGGAACTGCTGGCCATTCCTTCACATCAATTTGCCGTGGATTACTTGCTTGACTTTCTTTTGGAGCGGAAGCTGATTGCATCTCTGGACGAGATAGATGGAGTCGGTCATCGCGTAGCCCATGGCGGCGAGTCCTTTGATGATTCTGCTTTGATAGATGAGCGAGTGCTATCCATCATTGAGAAGCTGTCCTTCTTGGCTCCTAGCCATAACCCTGTCAACTTGGTAGGGATTCGAGCTTTCCAAAAGGCCTTGCCGGAGATAGGACAAGTGGCTGTGTTTGATACAGCCTTCCATCAAAGCCTTTCAGAAGCCTATTATCTCTATCCTCTTTCCTGGGATTACTATCATAAATACGGTCTGAGAAAGTATGGTTTCCACGGAACAAGTCACAAGTATATTGCTCAAAAGGTAAAGGAGATTTGGGAGGGGCAAGGAGAAGCTGCGGAGCATTTGAAGATTATCAACTGCCATTTGGGCAATGGTGCTAGTATCTGCGCCATTAAAAATGGTCAGTCTGTCAATACTTCAATGGGATTCACCCCCTTAGCTGGCCTGATGATGGGCTCCCGCTCCGGTGACATAGATCCCATGATTCTTCCTTTTTTGCTAGAACAGGAAAATCTTTCTGCCCAGCAATTAAGCGATGTCCTCAATAAAGAATCCGGTCTGCTGGCTATCTCCCAGCTCAGCAATGATTTAAGAGATGTTCTGGAAGCTTGTGACAGAGGCGATGAAAAAGCTAGTCTAGCAGTCAATATGTTTGTCAACCGCATCGCTCAGACCATTGCAAGCTACATCACAGATTTAGATGGTCTGGATGCCTTGGTTTTCACTGCTGGAATCGGGGAGAATTCAGCCTTGATCCGCAACTTGGTCGTTCAAAAACTCAATTGTTTCGGACTTTCTTTAAATCAGGCAGCTAATGAGCAAGGTCAGCTCTTTATTCAAAATTCTCAGTCTCAGGCTAAAATTCTCATCCTTCCAACCAATGAAGAATTGATGATTGCCCAAGACACCATGCGCTTGTTGGATTTTAAGTAGCCAAAAGAGCGGTAGAATGTTCAAGGAGTGATAGGTCTTATCAGAAAAAGGTCTCTTTATCAAAAAGAACACTTTTTATCTTTGTATTGTTTGGACTCGAAAAGACAGAGCGAGACCTCTGCCTTTTCTTTTTTAGCCTCGAATATCCTGCTATCTCCCAGTTCTGTAAGCACAGTCTGCTGGAGCTTTTTTACTTTTTTCATTCTTGAAAGATATAGGAAAACATGCTATAATGAAAAGAACATTCTAAAAATCAGAAAGATTATTATATAGTAAGGAAAAAAATGGCGAATATTTTAAAGACTATCATTGAAAATGATAAAGGTGAATTAAGAAAATTAGAAAAAATGGCTGACAAGGTCTTGGCTTATGAAGACGAAATGGCGGCCTTGTCTGATGAAGAACTTCAGGCAAAAACAGAAGAATTCAAGAAACGCTATGCTGATGGCGAAAGTTTAGATCAGCTCTTATTTGAAGCTTTTGCGGTTGTCCGTGAAGGAGCTAAGCGAGTGTTGGGCCTTTTCCCTTATAAGGTTCAGGTTATGGGAGGGATCGTTCTCCATCATGGTGACGTTCCAGAGATGCGTACCGGTGAAGGAAAAACCTTGACTGCGACAATGCCAGTTTACTTAAATGCCCTTGCAGGTAAAGGAGTGCACGTTGTCACAGTTAACGAATACCTGACTGAGCGTGACGCGACCGAAATGGGTGAACTCTACTCTTGGCTGGGCCTTTCTGTCGGTATCAATCTGGCAGCTAAGTCTCCATCTGAGAAGAAAGAAGCGTACGCTTGCGACATTACCTATTCAACCAATGCTGAAATCGGCTTTGACTACCTGCGTGATAACATGGTAGTCCGCGCTGAAAACATGGTACAGCGTCCGCTCAACTATGCCTTGGTCGATGAGGTGGACTCAATCCTGATTGACGAAGCTCGGACACCATTGATCGTGTCAGGACCGGTTTCTTCAGATACCAACCAGCTTTATCATATGGCTGACCACTATGTCAAATCTCTGGATAAGGATGACTACATCATCGATGTTCAATCTAAGACGATTGGTCTGTCTGACTCAGGTATTGACAAGGCAGAAAGCTACTTCAAGCTGGACAATCTCTACGATATTGAAAATGTTGCCCTGACTCACTTTATCGACAATGCTCTGCGAGCTAACTACATCATGCTCCTTGACATTGACTATGTGGTCAGTGAAGATCAGGAAATTCTGATTGTCGATCAGTTTACCGGTCGGACTATGGAAGGGCGTCGTTACTCTGATGGTCTCCACCAAGCGATTGAAGCCAAAGAAGGTGTGCCGATTCAGGAAGAAACAAAGACTTCTGCTTCTATTACTTATCAGAACCTCTTCCGTATGTATAAGAAGCTGTCCGGCATGACAGGTACAGCCAAGACAGAGGAAGAAGAGTTCCGCGAAACATACAACATTCGTGTTATTCCGATTCCAACCAACCGTCCGGTAGCACGTATTGACCATTCTGACTTGCTCTACCCAAGTATTGATTCTAAGTTTAAGGCAGTTGTTCAGGATGTTAAAGAGCGTCACGAAAAAGGCCAGCCAGTCCTAGTCGGTACTGTCGCAGTTGAAACCAGTGATTATATTTCTAAGAAATTGGTAGAAGCTGGGGTTCCTCACGAAGTCCTCAATGCGAAAAACCACTATAAAGAAGCACAAATTATCATGAACGCCGGCCAACGTGGGGCGGTTACTATTGCGACCAATATGGCCGGACGGGGAACCGATATCAAGTTGGGTGAAGGTGTTCGCGAACTGGGCGGTCTCTGCGTTATCGGTACAGAGCGCCATGAAAGCCGCCGGATTGACAATCAGCTGCGCGGACGTTCAGGCCGTCAGGGTGATCCAGGTGAGTCACAGTTCTACCTGTCACTGGAAGATGAGCTTATGCGCCGCTTTGGGTCAGAGCGCATTAAAGCCCTCTTGGATCGAATGAACCTTAGTGACGAAGATTCTGTTATCAAGTCTGGCATGCTGACCCGTCAGGTAGAGGCAGCTCAGAAGCGTGTCGAAGGAAATAACTATGATACGCGGAAACAAGTCTTGCAGTATGACGATGTGATGCGTGAGCAACGGGAAATTATCTATGCCGAGCGCCACGATGTCATTACTGCTGACCGTGACCTCAGTCCTGAAATCCAGGCTATGATTAAGCGGACTATCAACCGTATCGTTGATGGTAGCAGCCACTCTGATCAGGATGATAAGATTGAAGCGATTTTAAACTTTGCTAAGTATAACTTGGTTTCAGAAGATTCTATTTCAGATAGCGATTTGGAAGGCAAGTCTGACCAAGAAATCAAAGATTATCTGTTTGAACGTGCACTTGAAGTCTATGACAGTCAGATTGCTAAGCTGCGAGACGAAGAAGCAGTGCGTGAATTCCAGAAGGTCTTGATTCTGCGCGTAGTGGACAGCAAGTGGACTGATCATATTGATGCCCTTGATCAGCTGCGCAATGCTGTTGGACTGCGTGGTTATGCACAAAATAACCCAGTTGTCGAATACCAAGCAGAGAGTTTCCGTATGTTCAACGACATGATTGGCTCCATTGAATTTGATGTGACTCGTCTGATGATGAAAGCGCAGATTCATGAGCAAGAGCGCCCTCGGACAGAGCGGGCTATCAGTACGACAGCTACCCGCAATATCTCTGCTAAGGCGCCAAATATACCTGATAATATAGACCTGTCTAACGTAAAGAGAAACGACCCTTGTCCATGTGGCTCTGGCAAGAAGTTCAAGAACTGTCACGGCCGTAAAAAGTAAGCGTAAAAGAAGGAGAATAGATGACCTTTAAAGCAACCAGTCAACCCATTGATGTGGCAGAAGTTCGCCAACTTGCTAAGCTAGAAGGCGACATGCTCGCTCGCAAGGAAAAGCGTGACCGAGAGTTAGAAGCAATTCTGCGTGGTCAGGATGACCGCATTCTCTTGGTTATCGGTCCCTGCTCCTCAGATAATGAAGAAGCGGTGCTGGAGTATGCCAAGCGTCTATCTGCTCTCCAAGAAGAAGTAAAAGATCGCATTTTCATGGTCATGCGTGTTTACACTGCCAAGCCTCGGACGAATGGAGATGGCTACAAAGGGCTTATTCATCAGCCCAATGCGACTGCCGCTCCAAGTCTGATTAACGGCATCAAGGCAGTCCGCAATCTGCACTATCGGGTTATTTCCGAGACAGGCATGACCACGGCTGATGAGATGCTCTATCCAGAAAATCTGCCTCTGGTAGATGATTTGATTTCTTACATGGCAGTCGGAGCTCGCTCGGTCGAAGACCAGCAGCACCGCTTTGTAGCTAGTGGAGCAGATCTGCCGACTGGCTTGAAAAATCCGACTTCTGGCAATCTCAATGTCATGTTTAACGGAATCTATGCAGCCCAGAACAAGCAGAGTTTCCTATTCGCGGGTAAGGAAGTCGAAACATCTGGCAATCCTTTGGCGCATGCCATCTTGCGCGGTGCCCTGAACGAATACGGCAAGAATATTCCTAACTACTATTATGATAACCTGCTGGATACCATTGCCCAGTATGAAAAAATGGGCTTAGAAAATCCCTTTATCATCATTGATACCAATCATGATAACTCTGGTAAGCAGTATCTGGAGCAGGTTCGTATCGTTCGCCAGACTCTGATTAACCGGGACTGGAATGAAAAGATTAAGGCTACAGTACGTGGCTTTATGATCGAGTCTTATCTGGAAGACGGTCGTCAGGACGAACCAGAAGTCTTTGGCAAGTCCATTACTGATCCTTGTCTGGGCTGGGCAAATACAGAACAGCTGGTTCGTGAAATTTATGATACATTAGGAAAATAGTATGGCATTTATCGAAAAAGGTCAGAAAATTGACATTGAGCAGATAAAGTCCAGAACCAGACTGACTGGTCAGGCCTTGACTCATAAAAACAAGCGAGACCAAGAACTAGCTGAGATTCTCAGTGGCGAAGACGAGCGCATTCTCTTGGTGATTGGCCCTTGTTCGTCGGACAATGAAGAGGCTGTGCTGGAGTATGCCCGCCGTTTGTCAGAGCTGCAGAAGAAGGTCGCGGATAAGATTTTTATGGTCATGCGCGTCTATACTGCTAAGCCGCGAACCAATGGGGATGGCTATAAGGGCTTGGTTCATCAGCCTGATACTTCTAAAGCACCTAGCCTTATCAATGGTTTGCAGGCAGTTCGTCAGCTCCACTACCGCGTCATTACAGAGACTGGTCTGACGACGGCTGATGAGATGCTCTATCCGTCCAATCTTGTGCTGGTAGATGACTTGGTTAGCTATCATGCTGTGGGTGCCCGCTCAGTTGAAGATCAGGAGCACCGTTTTGTGGCGTCAGGTATTGACGCTCCGGTCGGCATGAAAAATCCAACTTCTGGCAATCTGGGTGTTATGTTTAACGCTGTCTACGCAGCACAAAATAAGCAGACTTTCCTTTTTCATGGTCAGGAAGTAGAAACCTCTGGGAATTCTTTGGCTCACGTTATTCTGCGTGGGGCTACCAATGAATACGGTAAGAACATTCCAAATTTCTACTATGAAAATATGCTGGATGCCATTTCCTACTACGAAAAGATGAGCTTGGAGAATCCTTTCATCGTCATCGATACCAATCACGATAACTCTGGCAAGCAGTATCTGGAACAGATTAGGATTGTGCGTCAGACCTTGCTGAATCGGGATTGGAACGAAAATATTAAGAGAGCGGTTCGTGGTTTTATGATTGAGTCTTATCTGGAGGATGGCCGGCAAAATGAGCCGGAAGTCTTTGGTAAATCCATCACCGATCCTTGCCTGGGCTGGGACAATACTGTTCAGCTCATTGAAGAAATTTACAACACTTTAGATAAATAAGGAAAATTGAAAGGGACAGTCTTGACCTGTAAAGAGGACTAACTGTCGGGTGAAGACGAACTCAGCTGGCGGCCCAGCTGAGTTTTGTCGCCTTTTCAGAGAATGATATGATAAAAGGACACGGAATTGACATAGAAGAACTGGCTGCTATTGAGCGAGCCTATCTGAAAAATACCCGCTTTGCAAAGAAAGTCTTGACAAAGGCGGAGTTTTCTCGTTTTGAGGAGTTATCTGGCAAACGAAAAATTGAATTTCTGGCTGGTCGTTGGGCTGCCAAGGAGGCTTTTTCTAAAGCTTGGGGAACCGGTATTGGTAAGCTCAGGTTTCAAGACTTGGAGATTTTAAATGATCGCCAGGGAGCGCCTTATTTCAGCCGGTCACCTTTTACTGGCAAGGTTTGGATTTCGCTCAGCCATGCTGCTGGCCTAGTTACAGCCAGCGTTATTTTGGAGGAAAATGATGAAAGCTAGTCTGCATAGACCCAGCAAGGCAGTGATTGATTTAGCTGCTATTGCTTTTAATATTAGACAACTGAGTGCCCATCTGCCTCAGACGACAGAGAAGTGGGCTGTCGTTAAAGCCAATGCTTATGGTCATGGAGCTATTGAGGTTTCTAAGCATATTGAGCCCCTCGTAGATGGTTTTTGTGTGTCTAATATCGATGAAGCCTTGGAGCTGCGCTCAGCTGGTATTGGCAAAAGAATTCTGGTGCTAGGAGTGTCAGATCTGGCTGCGCTTCCGCTGGCTAGAAAGGGAAAGGTGTCTCTGACCGTAGCCAGTCTGGAGTGGTTGGACCTAGCTTTAGCTGCGGAAAAAGACTTAACAGGATTGAATTTTCATATCAAGATTGACTCTGGTATGGGGCGGATTGGTTTTCGTGATAGTCAGGAAGCTCAGGAGGCAATCCATCGCTTGCGGACTGCTGGGGCTGTCGCTGAGGGAATTTTTACCCATTTTGCAACGGCAGATGAAGCTGAACACCATAAGTTTGAAGCCCAGCTGGCTCGTTTTCATCAGATCTTATCTGAGCTGGACAGTGTGCCTCCTCTCGTTCACGCTAGTAATTCCGCCACCTCTCTCTGGCACAGCGAGACCGTTCTAAATGCCGTCCGGCTCGGTGATATCATCTATGGTCTCAACCCTAGCGGAAGAGTCTTGGAACTTCCTTATGAATTCAAGCCGGCCTTATCTCTGGTCTCAGAATTGGTGCATGTCAAGGAAGTAGATGCTGGAGCAGATGTTGGCTATGGAGCTACCTACACCAGCGAGTCTCAAGAGTGGATTGGCACCATTCCTTTGGGTTATGCAGATGGCTGGACACGCGATATGCAAGGATTTGATATCTTGATTGATGGTCATCGCTGCCCTATTGTCGGCCGCGTTTCCATGGACCAGATTACAGTGCGCCTGCCTCAGGCTTATCCCCTTGGCACTCCGGTTGTGTTGATTGGAAATAGCGGAGCAGAGACCATTACAGCGACAGATGTGGCAGAAAAGCGTGGCACCATTAACTATGAGGTGGTTTGTTTGATTAGCGACCGTGTACCGAGGGTCTATAAAAACTAAGAGGATTAATGCAGGGAACAGCTTGGAGTATCTGATAATGTTCTAGCTTGACCCCCCTGTCTGCGATATTAGCACCGCAGCAGTATCAGAACTGAAAGAGGAATTATGAATTTACACCAACCTTTGACGGTTCTGCCTGGTGTGGGACCGAAATCAGCAGAAAAATTTGCCAAGCTGGGTTTAGAGACCTTGCAGGATTTGCTGCTTTATTTTCCTTTTCGTTATGAGGATTTTAAGAGTAAGAATGTCCTAGACTTGGAGGATGGAGAAAAGGCGGTTATTTCTGGTCAGGTCGTGACCCCAGCCAATGTCCAGTATTATGGCTACAAACGCAATCGCCTGCGCTTCACTATCAAGCAGGGAGAAGTCGCTCTGGCAGTTAATTTCTTTAACCAGCCTTATCTGGCGGACAAGATTGAAGTGGGAGCTAATATAGCCGTCTTTGGAAAGTGGGACAAAGCCAAGGCTAGTCTGACTGGAATGAAACTACTGGCTCAGATAGAGGACGACTTGCAACCTGTCTATCGGCTGGCTCAGGGAATTAGTCAGGCCAGTCTGGTCAAGCTGATTAAGACTGCCTTTGACCAAGGATTAGACTTGCTCTTAGAGGAAAATCTGCCCCAGCCCCTGCTGGAACGCTACCAGCTAGTGAGCAGAGTTGAGGCTGTAAGGGCTATGCATTTTCCAAAGGACTTGGCTGATTACAAGCAGGCTCTTCGGCGGGTCAAATTTGAAGAACTCTTTTATTTTCAAATGCAGCTGCAGGTCTTAAAGAGAGAAACCAAGGCTGTCAGCAATGGATTAAAAATTGATTGGCAGTCGGATGCTGTAGCCGAGAAAAAGAAGAGCTTGCCTTTTGAGCTTACTTCGGCTCAGGAACGCAGTCTGACAGAGATTTTGCAGGATTTGCGGTCTCCTGGACACATGAATCGCCTGCTGCAGGGCGATGTGGGAAGCGGAAAGACTGTAGTCGCTGGTCTAGCTATGTATGCTGTTTATACAGCAGGCTTTCAGTCAGCTCTGATGGTTCCAACAGAAATTTTGGCTGAGCAGCATTTTGACAGCCTAGCTCAGCTATTTCCAGAATTGAAGCTAGCCCTACTTACTGGGGGAATGAAAGCAGCTGAACGCCGGGAAACCTTGGCAGCGATTGAAAAGGGTCAGGTGGACATGATTGTCGGAACCCATGCCCTGATTCAGGAAGGAGTCCGTTACCATGCATTGGGCTTGGTCATTATTGACGAGCAGCATCGCTTTGGTGTGGAGCAACGCCGGATTTTACGGGAAAAGGGAGACAATCCTGATGTTCTCATGATGACGGCGACGCCTATTCCCAGAACCCTTGCTATCACAGCATTTGGTGATATGGATGTGTCCATTATTGACCAGATGCCGGCGGGACGCAAGCCTATCATCACCCGCTGGGTCAAGCATGAGCAGCTGGAAGTCGTCCTCGACTGGCTGAAAAAAGAGCTCCACAAGGGCGCTCAGGTCTACTTTATTTCTCCCTTGATTGAGGAATCTGAGGCGTTGGATCTTAAGAATGCCATTGCCTTAGAAGAAGAATTGACAGCCTATTTTGGTCGGCAGGCCCAAGTGGCTCTGCTTCATGGCAAGATGAAGAGCGAGGAAAAAGAGACGATTATGCAGGACTTCAAGGAAGGACGGACTGATATTCTGGTCTCTACCACGGTCATTGAGGTCGGAGTCAACATACCAAATGCTACGGTGATGGTCATCATGGATGCGGACCGCTTCGGACTCAGCCAGCTTCATCAGCTGAGAGGCCGTGTCGGCCGAGGGAACAAGCAGTCTTATGCCGTCCTTGTTGCCAATCCTAAGACGGAGTCGGGCAAGCGCCGCATGAAGATTATGACCGAGACGACCGATGGCTTTTTGTTAGCTGAGGAAGATTTGAAAATGCGAGGTTCCGGAGAAATCTTTGGCACTCGGCAGTCTGGTATTCCTGAGTTTCAAGTGGCAGACATCGTAGAAGATTATCCGATTTTAGAAGAAGCCAGAAAGGTTGCCAGCCAGATTACGGCTAATCCGAACTGGCGAACAGATCCTAGTTGGCACTTGATTGCTCTTCATTTGGACAAGCGAGATTACCTAGATTAAGAGTTCTTTGGATTAAGTTTCCTGCAAGTTATTTATAAGTAGGCTTTAAGTTTGAGGGGTTATACTATTGTCAAATCAAAGAAAGAGGTAAGACCAATGACAATGTAAACATCCCTTAAAATCCCGTAACCAAAGCTTGAAGACTAGAAGGCTTGTGAGGTATGAGCCACTCAAAGAAGCAGAATAATTTAGAATTTTTCATCATAAATCTCCTAACAAATCACAAGCTTCACCCAATCGGTGAAGTTTTTTTGTATTTGATTGAAAAGACTTATTCGTTTCAAATAGTAGATAGAGATTGCTGGACTTCTTTGACTATAAGCTTTCCCTAAGAAATCTATAAGAGATTCTTAAGTTTAGGGCTGTATCCTTATATCCAAGTAAGAACAAAAAGATTAGGGACCAGACTTGAAGCTAAACATTTCAAGAGTTTCGTTTTTGTTCTTAAAGAATTCATGATAAGCGAGGTAAAAGCTATGAAAGTTGCAATCAAAGTCCGTTATCCGAAGACATTTAAGCAAGCTCAGAAAATGGAGGTAAACTATGGTAAGTGATTATATTTTTGAAATTCTAGAGTCTCTGTTTGAGGTTATCTTCTAAGTCCAGTGATTCAATGAAGTTTTCACAGTGTTAGAATATGAAAGATTCAAAAAAGAGGCTGGGACAAAAGTCCTAGCCTCTCAATTGTCTTAGGATTGTCGAGCAAGACGCAGTGGTTGAGTGGGCTCTACTACGCTGATTTCATCAGCTTTTACAGCCCTACTCAACTGTGCGGAGGTGGGACGACGAAATCGAATTCTAACGAATTCCCGATTTCTGTCCCACTCTCTTTTTGATTTAAAGAACATAAATAGGGACTTTTTCTCTCAGCCTTCCATATAATCTCGGAGTTCTTGACCTTTGAGTCCAGCATTCAGGGCGATGAGCAGTTTGATTCTGGCTTTTTGGGCATTGAGCTCTTTGACGAAGAAGATACCAGCCTGGTGCAGCTGGACGCCGCCTCCTTCATAAGCATAGACTGGCTCAGCAATCCCGTTAAAGCAGCGAGAGACCAGAGCGATTGGCAGTCCGACTGCTATCATATCAGCCAGTTTGTCAGCTACTTCCTTGGGGAGGTTGCCAGCACCGAATGCTTCTATGATGAGGCCGTCTAACTTGTCTAAATCCAGCATGTCCAGAAGCTCTGTCTTCATACCTGCATAAGCTGGAATGATGGGCACCAGACCAGAAATGCTGTTCAAGTCAAAGCGGACTCGAGGCTCCGCTGTCTTAAAATAGAGAATTTCCTGTTTCATAATCAAGCCGAGCGGTCCGTGAGTAGGCGTTTGGAAGGTGCTGACATTGGTCGTGTGGGTCTTGGTCACATACTTGGCAGCATGTGCCTCGTCATTCATAACGACAAGCACGCCTTTATCACTGGCTTTTTCATCACTAGCCACCCGCAGGGCTGTCAGGTAGTTATAGACTCCGTCGCTCCCCAGCTCATTGGAACTGCGCATAGCTCCGGTCAGAACGACCGGAATCTTCGGCAGCTGCATAGTATCCAGAAAGTAAGCCGTCTCTTCTAAAGTGTCTGTCCCATGAGTAATGACTACTCCGTCAAATTGGTCAGCACTGACTTTGATTTTTTGGTAAAGTTTGAGCATGTGCTGGGGCGTGATATGAGGACTGGGAATATTAAAAAAGTCAATGACTTCCGTCTCAATCCCCTTAAGCGGAACGGTCACATGGTTCATAGGGTTATCAGCATTAGTAACGACAGCCCCAGACCCGTCAGCCTGCATGGAAATGGTTCCTCCTGTGTGCAGGACCAAGATTTTCTTTGTCATAAATCCTTTTTCTCCTTGTAGTCATGATGCAGATCCGAAAACTTACATTCTTTTTTCATAGAGTTTTTCAATCCTGTTGCATAGATATTACTCCAGCTTTTCTTTTCTGCAATTCATGTGATTGTATGTCATTTTTGTGTTATAATTTATTGTATCATAAAAGGAAAGAATGAGAAAATCAATGGAAGTAAAGGCCGTCTTTTTTGATATTGATGGGACACTGGTCAATGACAGTCGAACGGTTTTGAAATCTACAGAAAAGGCTATTCAGAGTTTAAAGGAGCAAGGAATATTGGTCGGTTTGGCAACAGGCCGTGGTCCTTTCTTTGTCAAACCTTTTATGGAGCAATTGGACTTAGACTTTGCTGTGACCTACAATGGCCAGTATATTTTTTCAAGAGACAGAGTAATTTCTGCCAGTCCCATTGACAAGCAGAGTTTGCGGGATTTAATCGCCTATGCTAAGAAGCATCGGAAAGAGATTTCCTTGGGAACGGCTGAGGCTATGCTGGGCTCCAAGATTATGTCCTTCGGTATGAGCCCTTTCTCCCAGTGGACTAGCCGCTTCATCCCTAAGCGAATGGCGCGAACGGTCAGTCATGGTTTTAATAAGGTCATCAGCAAGGCCTTGCCCCAGCATGAAAAGGATCTCCTGCAGCTGATTCAGGAGCCGATTTACCAAGCTTTGATTTTGGCCAGTCCAGAAGAAAGCCGTAAGATTGAAGCAGACTTTCCTGATTTGAAATTTACCCGCAGCAGCCCCTATGCGGTCGATATTATCAATAAAGACACGTCTAAGCTAGAGGGGATTCGCCGAGTCGGCAAGGAATATGGCTTTGACATTCATCAGGTCATGGCCTTCGGTGACTCTGACAATGACTTGGAAATGCTATCGGGAGTTGGTCTCTCTATTGCTATGGGAAATGGAACCAGCTCGGTCAAGGAAGTGGCCAAGCACACAACCAGCAGCAATAGTCAGGATGGGATTCATAAGGCTTTGGAGCATTTTGGCATCCTAGCGAGGGAAAAGGTCTTTACCAGCAGCGACCATCACTTTAATAAGGTTAAAGAGTTCCATAGTGTCATGGATGAAAGCACTCAGGAAGAACCGATTGCCTGGACGCCTCAGGACGCTCGCTATCGTGCAGGCTTTAAGCTAGAAGAGCTGGTTGAGTTTCTGCGAGCAGCTAGTAAGTCAGAGGAAGACTTTGACAGTTCTGTAGCCTATCTCCATCAGGCGCTTGACAAGGCTGCCGACAAGGTTCGCTCTAAGAGTCAAGCTGAGGTTTCTCTGGTCGGTCAGGTAGATGCCTTGATTGATACTCTTTATTTTACTTATGGCAGTTTTGTCCTGATGGGAGTAGATCCAGAGCAGCTGTTCGATATTGTCCATCGGGCTAATATGGGCAAAATTTTCCCAGATGGGAAGGCTCACTTTGACCCTGTCACCCATAAAATCCTCAAACCAGATGATTGGGAAGAAAAATACGCTCCCGAAGGAGCTATCAAAGAAGAACTGGAACGACAAATTCAGGCTTACCAGCGTAGCATAGAGCAGAAAGAAGAAAACTAGAGCAGTCAGTGAACTGCTCTAGTTTTTACAAAGTTTTTTCTGGGTCTCTGACCACCAGCAAGTCAACCTTGGCGTGGCGCAGGATATATTCGGAGGACGATCCGACTAGCAGGCGCTCAAAGGCATTGAGACCGGTAGCACCGACCATGATCAAATCCACTTTGTGCTCTTCAGGGATATCTGTCGCCAAGAGAGTCTTGGGATTGCCCATCTCAATGACAATGTCAACATACTTGATACCGGATTTCTTAGCCTTTTCTTTCAGCTCTGCTGTCAGCTTTTTGGCATCTTCCTGTAAGTCCTCGTAGACATCTGCATCAAAGGTTGAGACACTTTGCAAAGCCCGGGTATCAATGACATGGGCGATGGTGAGACGAGAGCCGTTTCGGAGAGCTACGTTAACGCCCTTTTCAAAGGCTAGTTCGGATTCGTGAGAACCATCCACAGCAACCATAATGTTTTCATATTTCTGAGTCATAGAGCTACCTCCTCTAAAATGGTCGGCAAAGGACGTCGCATCATTCACAGAATGATTGGGCTGACCAAAAATCAATCAGTCCATAACGTCCGAGTGATTTGCAACTATTTTCTTGTTTCTATTGTAACCCTTTTCAGAAAAAAAGTAAAGATAAAATGGAAATGCTGTCAGGAAATTGCAAGCTGAGAAAAAGTCCTTTACTTTGAGGAATTAGAAGAAGAATGGCGCTTTGTATCCTATGATTCTCTTTTTAATTACATGAAAAGTGAGTTTATTTTTTGTTGTCAATCGCTTTTTCTGGTGGTATAATGATAACATTCTGATGAATAGAGGAAAAATAAGAATGAAAGAATTTGACAAGTCCAGTAAGCTGGAACATGTTGCCTATGATATTCGCGGTCCGGTTTTGGATGAAGCTATGCGCATGCGGGCCAATGGTGAGAAGATTCTCCGCCTCAATACAGGGAATCCGGCTGAATTTGGTTTTACCGCTCCAGATGAGGTCATTCATGATTTGATTATGAATGCGCGTGACAGTGAAGGTTACTCTGACTCCAAGGGAATTTTTTCAGCCCGGAAGGCTATCATGCAGTACTGCCAGCTTAAGAATTTTCCTAATGTAGATATTGATGACATTTATCTGGGAAATGGCGTCAGCGAGCTGATTGTCATGTCCATGCAGGGATTGCTGGATGACGGTGACGAGGTGCTGGTGCCAATGCCAGACTACCCACTCTGGACGGCCGCAGTCAGTCTGGCTGGTGGGAATGCCGTTCACTATGTCTGTGATGAGCAGGCAGAATGGTATCCAGATATTGACGATATCAAGTCAAAAATCACATCTAATACCAAGGCTATCATTATCATCAATCCTAACAATCCAACAGGGGCACTTTATCCTAAGGAACTTCTGCTGGAAATTGTGGAAATTGCTCGCCAAAATAATCTCATTATCTTTGCGGATGAAATCTATGACCGCATGGTGATGGACGGCAATGTCCATACGCCTGTGGCTAGTCTGGCTCCTGATATCTTCTGTGTCAGCATGAATGGTCTTTCCAAGTCGCACCGCATTGCAGGCTTCCGGGTTGGCTGGATGGTGCTATCTGGGCCTAAGCATCATGTTAAGGGTTATATTGAAGGGTTGAACATGCTCTCCAACATGCGCCTGTGCTCCAATGTCTTGGCTCAACAAGTCGTTCAAACCTCACTTGGCGGTCATCAATCTGTGGATGAACTGCTCTTGCCAGGTGGCCGTATCTATGAGCAGCGTAATTTCATTTATCGGGCTATTCAGGATATTCCGGGGCTATCAGCTGTAAAACCTAAAGCCGGTCTCTATATTTTCCCGAAAATTGACCGGAACATGTATCATATCGACGATGATGAGCAGTTTGTGCTCAATTTCCTCAAGCAGGAGAAAGTCCTTCTCGTCCATGGACGAGGCTTTAACTGGAAGGACCCAGATCATTTCCGAATCGTTTATCTGCCTCGAGTAGATGAGCTAGCTCAAATCCAAGAAAAAATGACGCGCTTCTTGCGCCAATATCGCCGTTAATAAGCGGATGCTATAAAAAGGCTGGAAAATATTCCGGCCTTTTTCTTATTTATCTTACATATTTTTTAGTTTAATGGCTGTCTTTGAATTGCAAAAATAAGATACTCTGAAAATTGAATTTGAGGTCGACTGGTAAAAATTATAGGCGACTTTACCGACATTTTTTAGGAATTTGTCCAACATTTTTTATGTATCTGTCCAAAAATGCTTAAAAAAATGTGTTAGCGTCTTCCTTCTTGAAGACAAACGTGATAGAATGTGTTTGTCAATGTTTTAAACAATGATGAAAAAGTGGAGGAGATTATATTGACAATGAAAAAGACACTTAGTGCTTTTTCTGTCAGTGCAGCGGCATTGTCTTTGGTGCTCGCAGAAGGAGTTCAGGCTGATCAATTAGTTGATAATCAGTCTTATTCTGATGCGCCCGTTAGTCAAAGCCAACCACAGGCAGAAAACACACAGAAGGATGAATCTGTTTCGAAAGAACAGGTAGACGCTGCTCAGGCTCTTGTACAAGAAGCCGACAGCAATGTTGCACAAGGGAAAGCTGATTTGGCTCAAGCTCAGGCAAATACTGCTGCGGCTCAAAGTCAGGTCGAGCAAGCACAAGCTGAAGCTAACCGGGCACAGGAGGCAGCTGATAAAGCTGGTCCGGAAGCTATTGAAACAGCTAAGCAAGAAGAGAGCAACCAAAAAGCTCAAGTGGACAGCAACAAGTCAGAACTGGCTAAAGCTGACCAAGCAACTAAGACGGCTGAAGCTGAGCGCGATGCTCAGGCTGCCAAGACTAAAGAGGCTCAAGAGCAAGCGAAAAGTCAAGAAGGACGCCTTGCTAAAGCTCAAAATGACGTGAAGGAAGCTCAGGCCAACCTAAGCGGTGAAGCTACAGCTAAGGCAGAAAAGAATGTGAAAGCAGCCCAAGACAAGGTGGCAGCTGACCAGTCTGCTGTTGAAACAGCTCAAGCAAAAGTAGCTACAGCTCGTCAGACTGACAGTCAGAAGCAGGCTGAGGTTGCAAAGGCTCAGACCAACCAGACTCAGGCTAAGACGGCTCGTGATGCTTCTCAGAAGAACTTGCAGGACAAAACTGCTGCAGCTGAGAAGACCCAGTCAGACTTGAATCAAGCTCAACAAGCTTTGAAAAAGGCTCAAGCTGGAACGATTACTACTGAAGCTTCTAGCAATAAAAACCGTGTGTCTATGACTCCGGAATACATTGCAGCCTTGAGAGAGCTAGTTGCACCGAATTTATCAGAGCAAAAAACTAATGAGATTCAAAAGAGACTGGCTGCACTGAATGCCAGTGCTAAGGCTCTCAACCGTTACGTAGCAGATCCTACAGATAGTAAAGCTTTGATTGATACCAACAATATTCCACAGAATGTTCGTCAGGAACTTTCACAGTTTGCTTCAGAACTCATCAACCAGCTGCGTGCTCAGATGGGAACAGGTGAAGTAGTTGTGACACCATCTTCAATTGATTTCGCTGATAAAGTGGCAACAGAATACCGCAAAGACAACTGGAACTGGGACTTGATGGAGGAATACCATCACGATGCTCGAGGAATTAACCGAGTAGCGCGTGAATATGGTTTAATGACCACAAGTGCTGAGCAAGAGAGCAAAGGTCTCCAGTACTATGAAAACGCCTACATCTGGAGAGAAAATGCTAATCAGATGAGTGTGGCTGAAATGAAGCGACGGGTCTATGATTCTGTTGTTGAATTCATGTTCAATGGTTACGAATGGCTGCATGCTACATCTATCTCTGGTCTCAATACTGGTCGCCAGAAAAACTATCTGGGAGTTGATTTCTCAATGGAAGGCGACATCACTATGGCTCATTTCACCATGGTGTCCGAAGATCAAGTCAAATATGCTAGCAAAAAGAACTTCAATGCCAGCCCTATTACAGGCAAAGCTGCAACAGCAAAAGTCGATCCGCAAGAAGTAGCCAAGGCTCAAACTGCCTATGACGCTGCTTTCAAGGCCAATCAACTGGCTCTGGCATCTAAGGGAGTTGCCCAGTCTACTTATAATCGGAGAGCTGCAGCTTTAGAGCAAGCCAACCAGCAACTGGCTCAGGCGCAAGCTCAAGCAGGTGAGTCAGCAACTGCTCAGGCTCAAGCAGCTCTTGCCGCAGCTCAAGAGAAGTTGGCAGCTGATCAAGCAGCTTTGGCAGCAGCACAGGAGGCTCTGCAAAACTCAAACTTGGATGACAAGACTAAAGCGGAAAAATTAACTCAGGCTCAAGCAGCTCTGACTGCTGTTCAAGCAACAGTTGCCGCAGCTCAAGAAGCTCTAAAAACTGAATCAGATAAGTTGGCACAGCTAGAAGCAACTTTGAATGAAGCAAAAGAAAGAAAGACTAACCTTGAAAAAGCTGTTACAGCAGCTGAAGCAGCCTTGCAAATGGCTAAAGAGTCATTGTCAAATCTTGAAAATGCAGAAGAAAACTTGGAACAAGCTAAAACCAAACTAGCCGCAGCTCAGGCAGCTTACCAAGCGGCTCTTACAGCTCAAACAGATCAAGAAGCAAAAGTAGCAGTTTTAACTGCAGTTCAAGCACAAGCTAAGGCGACATACGACTTGCTAGCTCAAACTTATGCTGAGCAAAACAAGGAAGAAGATATTCGCTATTACCAGTCTGTTTTGGCTCACACAGAGGAGCGCTTCGCTCGCTCTCCGCTTACTGGACAAGTAGGAGATCCTCAGCATACAGCTCTTGGAACTACTGGAAATGCTGGAAGTGCTAGCTCTGGAAATCATAAGCAGGCAGCTGCTTCAGGTCATGCCTTGCCTAAGACAGGGGAAAACTCTTCTTGGCTCATTCTTGCAGGCCAAATGCTTCTGCTCATGGCTATGAAATTGTTCTACAAGAAACGTTCTCTTGATTAGAAAGAACAAAAGCAATCAAAAACAGTCAAATTCTTGACTGTTTTTTGTTTAATATAACTTGACATATCAAGTCATATACTTGAAAAATTCTTTATTTTATAGAATTGTATGTAATTGTTTTTCAATAAAAAATTTTCAGATAATTATTGAAATTTTACTGCTTTTATGTTACAATGAAGCTAATAAATATGAGGTAAAAATATGGCCGATTTACTAGAAAAAACACGAAAAATTACATCTATTCTGAAGCGCTCGGAAGAGCAGATGCAGGAAGATTTGCCCTATAATGCTATTACGCGTCAGTTGGCTGATATTATCCACTGCAATGCTTGCATTATCAATAGCAAGGGACGTCTTCTAGGCTATTTCATGCGCTACAAGACCAATAATGACCGTGTGGAAGCTTTTTTCCAGGATAAGAATTTCCCAGAGGAATACGTTCACGAAGCTAATCTGGTCTATGAAACGGAGGCTAATCTGCCTGTTGAGCATGATCTGACGATTTTCCCAGTGGAGACCAAGGATGAGTTTCCAGATGGGCTGACCACCATTGCTCCTATTCATGTGTCAGGGATTCGTCTGGGTTCATTGATTATCTGGCGCAATGACAAGGAATTTGCGGACGATGATCTGATTTTGATTGAGATTGCCAGCACAGTGGTTGGTATTCAGCTGCTTAACTTCCAGCGGGAAGAGGATGAGAAAAATATCCGCCGCCGGACAGCAGTGACCATGGCAGTCAATACCCTGTCTTACTCAGAACTGAGAGCTGTTTCAGCTATTCTGGGCGAGCTGAATGGCAATGAAGGCCAGCTGACAGCATCTGTCATTGCTGATCGTATTGGGATTACCCGCTCAGTGATTGTCAATGCCTTGCGTAAGCTGGAAAGTGCTGGGATTATTGAAAGCCGTTCGCTGGGGATGAAAGGAACTTATCTGAAAGTACTGATTCCCGATGTCTTTGATGAAATTAAAAAGAGGGACTACTAATGCCAAAAGCACTGATTTCCATTGATTACACAGTTGATTTTGTCGCAGATGAGGGTAAGTTGACAGCAGGAGCGCCAGCTCAGGCGATTTCTGAGGCCATTGCTCAAGTGACGGAGGCAGCTTTTGACCGAGGAGATTATATCTTCTTTGCTATTGATGCCCATGATGAGAATGATGTCTTTCATCCTGAAAGCAAGCTGTTTCCACCTCATAATATTAAAGGGACCAGCGGTCGCAATCTTTACGGCCCTTTGGCTGATTTTTATGAGAAGCATCAAGCAGACTCGCGGGTCTTTTGGATGGATAAGCGTCATTATTCTGCTTTTTCCGGCACGGATTTAGATATCCGTCTGCGAGAAAGAAAGGTAGATACGGTCATTTTGACTGGAGTCTTGACGGATATTTGCGTCTTGCATACAGCGATTGATGCCTATAATCTTGGTTATCAGATTCAGGTGGTAGAGCCAGCTGTGGCTTCTCTGTCAGAGGAAAATCACAAATTTGCCTTAAACCACTTGCAAAATGTCCTGGGTTCGACTATAATAAATACAATTTAAAAGTAAAAGAGAAGCAGAGTAGGCTTGCTGACTTGCACAGAGAGTGCTGATAGCTGAGAGCAGCACCAAGAAAGCAAAAACCGAAGAACATGTTTCATAATCTTTTGTGTGATCAAGCACAAACGTTGCTCACGTTACGAGCTCAGAGGCTGCCTTTTAGGGCGGCGAATAACAGTGGTACCACGGCTTTCGTCTGTTTTAGAGACGAAAGCTTTTTATTTTGCAGTAGGTCAGGTGAAGACACTGGGGAAATGTTGCTAATATCCTGAACAACAGGGCGGAGCTACAAATTGATTTGAGAGGGAAAGATAATGAAAGAAATTTTTATCGGAAACTATGGTTTAGAGCAGGTCGGACAGACTATGACCGCAACTGGCTGGGTGGCCAATATCCGCAATCACGGTAAGCTTGCCTTTATTGAATTGCGGGACCGCGAGGGCTTGCTTCAGGTCTTCGTTGGCGGTGAGATTGAAGATTTTGCTAAACTGGAAGACATTGGCAAAGAGGATGTCATTGCAGTGACAGGGCAAGTGGTTCCGCGGGAAGAGCGCTTTGTTAACAAGGCTATCAAGTCTGGTCAGGTTGAGTTGAGGGCTGAGAAGATTGAGCTTATTGCTAGCAGCAAGGCTCTACCTTTTGAGCTGGACCAGCATGCCCATACTGGGGAAGACTTGCGTCAGAAATACCGCTACCTGGACTTGCGTCGTGAGAAGATGACACATAACCTCAAGCTGCGTCACCAGGTCACATCAACTATTCGGGAATATTTGAATGGTTTGGACTTTTTGGAAGTGGAGACGCCTTATCTGACCAAGTCAACTCCTGAAGGTGCTAGAGACTTCTTGGTTCCTAGTCGGGTCTATAAAAATCAATTCTACGCGCTGCCTCAGAGCCCGCAGATGCTCAAGCAGTTACTGATGGGAGCTGGTCTCGAGCGCTATTATCAGATTGTTCGTTGCTTCCGTGACGAAGATTTGCGGGGAGACCGTCAGCCAGAGTTCACCCAGGTGGATTTGGAGCTGAGTTTTGCCAGCGAAGAAGAAATCCGAGTTCTGGTTGAAGCTATGCTCAAGGCTGTTGTCAAGAAAACTCATGGTTTAGAGCTGACGGAAGCTTTTCCGACTATCAGCTATGAAGAGACTATGAGTCGCTTCGGCTCTGATAAGCCAGATACACGCTTTGGTTTAGAGCTGAAGAGTTTGACGGATTTGTGTCAGTCCAATGATTCGCTTCTCATCAAGAGAGCCTTGGACAACCAAGAGGAAGTGATGGGAATCTGTGTGCCAGATGCGGCTAGTGCTTTTAGCAAGAAACAGCTCAGTCATTTTTATCAGGAAATGAAGGAATTTGGTTGTAGCCGTTTTGCCAGTCTAAAGGTTGAGAATGGCCAGTTGGTTGGTGATTTAGCTAGCACCTTTGAAGCTGAAAGTCAGGAGTTACTGAAACGTTTTGAGGCCAAGGATGGAGATTTGATTCTGCTAGTCATGGCTAAGAAGCGTCGGGCTCAGGAAGCTTTGGGACATCTGCGCATAGAAGTCGCAAAAGCTTTGGATTTGATTGACCCGAGTCTGCTTCATTTCCTCTGGGTTGTGGATTGGCCGCTGCTGGAGTGGAATGAAGACCAAAACCGCTATCAAGCCATGCACCATCCTTTCACACAGGGAATCTTTGAAGATGGACAAGAGCCAGACCAATTCCGCAGCCAGGCTTACGACATCGTCTTGAATGGCTATGAAATTGGTGGGGGGAGTCTGCGGATTCATGATCGGAAGGCTCAGGAAGCGATGTTTGAGCTGTTGGGCATGAGCCGAGAAGACTATGAGCGGGACTTTGGTTTCTTCTTAGAAGCCTTAGAGTACGGCTTCCCACCGCACGGCGGCTTGGCTCTAGGCTTAGATCGCTTGGTTATGATTTTGGCTGGGGAAGAAAATATCCGCCAAGTCATTGCTTTTCCTAAAAATGGTACTGGCTTTGATCCTATGCTAGAAAGTCCAAGTTTGGTGGACCAAAGACAGCTCAAAGAACTGCATTTGGAATTGAAGAATTAGCCTGAAATATGGTAAAATGAAATGATGCGAATTCCTGAAGAATAGCAGGAAGAAGCTGAAGAAAAGAGCTAGTGGATGGCAAATAAATCAGCGTCCCTAGCTTGTCAAAGTAAAGGTGAGCTGAAGCTTGGAAATAAAGATGTCATCTAGAAATTGTTATTTCCAGTCGCTAAAGTTCACATATCTTATGAAAGGAATCAGAGATGAAGATTACTCAAGAAGAAGTAAGTCACGTTGCTAAGCTGTCAAAACTGGCTTTTTCGTCAGAAGAAACTGCTGAGTTTGCGACGACCTTAACCAAGATTGTCGACATGGTCGAATTGCTCAATGAAGTGGATACGGAGGGTGTGCCTTTCACTTCTAATATAGCTGCCAATATCAACTATATGCGAGAAGATGTGGCTCAGCCAGGCTGGAACCGGGAAGAGCTTTTCCAAAATGTACCTGAAAAAGAGCGGGGCTACATCAAAGTGCCTGCCATCCTAGATGACGGAGGAGATGCCTAATGACTTTTAATCACAAGACCATTGAAGAACTGCATGACTTGCTGGTCAAGAAAGAAATTTCTGCAGTAGAGTTAACTCAGGCAACTTTGGCAGACATCAAAGAACGCGAAGCAGCTGTGGACAGTTTCATTACTGTCAGTGAAGAAGAAGCTTTAGCTCAGGCTGCGGCTTTAGATGCTAAGGGCATTGACGCCGATAATCTCATGAGTGGGATTCCGCTGGCGGTTAAGGACAATATCTCAACCAAGGGAATCTTGACGACAGCTGCTTCTAAGATCCTCTACAACTACAAGCCAATTTTCGATGCGACCAGCGTGGAGAAGCTTTACAGTAAGGACATGATTATCGTCGGGAAGACCAACATGGACGAGTTCGCCATGGGGGGATCCAGCGAAAACTCTTACTTTAAGACGACTAAGAATGCTTGGGACAGCAGCAAGGTTCCCGGTGGATCATCTGGTGGCTCAGCGACTGCGGTTGCCTCTGGTCAGGTTCGTCTGTCACTGGGTTCAGATACAGGCGGTTCCATTCGCCAGCCGGCTTCCTTTAACGGTGTAGTAGGCCTCAAGCCAACCTACGGACGAGTTTCTCGTTTTGGTCTCATTGCTTTTGGATCTTCTTTAGACCAGATTGGGCCTTTCTCTCAGACTGTAAAGGAAAACGCTCAGCTTTTGAATGTTATTTCTGGTAATGATCCTAAGGACTCTACATCATCACAAGAAGCAGTACCAGACTTTACCAGCAAGATTGGCCAAGACATCAAGGGCATGAAGATTGCCCTGCCTAAGGAATACATGGGTGAGGGAATTGACAGCAAGGTCAAGGAAACGATTCTGGCAGCAGCGAAGCACTTGGAAAGTCTAGGTGCGATTGTTGAAGAAGTCAGCCTGCCTCACAGCAAGTACGGCGTGGCAGTCTACTATATTATTGCTTCCTCTGAGGCTAGCTCTAACCTGCAGCGTTTTGACGGTATTCGCTATGGCTATCGCGCAGAAGGCATTGAAAATCTAGAAGATGTCTATGTCAAATCTCGCAGCGAAGGTTTTGGTGAAGAGGTGAAACGCCGGATCATGCTGGGAACTTTCAGTCTATCATCAGGCTACTATGATGCCTACTTCAAGAAAGCTGGTCAGGTTCGGACCTTGATTATGCAGGATTTTGCTAAGGTTTTTGAAAAATACGATTTGATCTTAGGCCCAACTGCACCGACGGTTGCTTATGACTTGGGCAGTCAAAACCAAGATCCAGTGGCCATGTATCTGGCTGACCTTTTGACCATTCCAGTCAATCTGGCTGGCCTGCCGGGCATTTCAATCCCAGCTGGCTTTGCAGATGGTCTTCCTGTCGGCCTGCAGCTGATTGGGAACCACTTTGATGAAGCGACCATCTATCAGGCAGCCGCAGCATTTGAAGCGACGACTGACTATCACAAGCAGCAGCCAGTTATCTTTGGAGGTGAAAAATAATGAACTTTGAAACAGTTATCGGACTGGAAGTCCATGTTGAATTGAAGACCAATTCAAAAATTTTCTCACCGGCTCCAGCTCACTTCGGTGAAGATCCAAATGCCAACACCAATATCATTGACTGGTCCTTCCCAGGTGTGCTGCCTGTTATGAACAAGGGTGTCATTGACTATGGTATCAAGGCTGCTCTGGCTTTGAATATGGATATTCACCAGAAGATGCACTTTGACCGCAAGAATTACTTCTATCCGGACAATCCAAAAGCCTATCAAATTTCTCAGTTTGATGAGCCGATTGGTTACAATGGCTGGATTGAGATTGAGCTAGAAGATGGCACGACCAAAAAAATCCGTATCGAACGAGCTCACTTGGAAGAAGATGCCGGAAAGAATACCCATGGCAGCGATGGCTACTCTTATGTGGACCTCAACCGCCAAGGGGTGCCGCTGATTGAGATTGTATCGGAAGCAGATATGCGCAGTCCAGAAGAAGCTTATGCCTATCTGACTGCCCTCAAGGAAATCATCCAGTACACGGGCATTTCTGATGTCAAGATGGAAGAGGGCTCCATGCGGGTCGACGCTAATATTTCCATCCGTCCTTACGGTCAGGAAGAATTTGGTACCAAGACTGAGCTGAAAAACCTCAACTCCTTCAACTTTGTCCGTAAGGGTCTGGCATTTGAGGAAAAACGCCAAGCAGAAATCCTACGCAGTGGTGGTCAAATCCGTCAGGAAACCCGTCGTTATGACGAAGCAACTGGCGAAACTCTGCTCATGCGGGTTAAGGAAGGTTCAGCGGACTACCGTTACTTCCCAGAGCCTGATCTGCCTATCTTTGAGATTGAAGATGCTTGGATTGAGCAAGTACGCAGTAGTCTGCCTGCCTTTCCAAAAGAGCGCCGTTCCAAGTATGTGGACGACTACGGTCTGTCTGACTACGATGCCAAGCAGCTGACAGCGACGAAGGCTGTGTCAGACTTCTTTGAAGCAGCTGTTGCCGCAGGCGGTGACGCTAAGTCTGTCTCTAACTGGCTCCAAGGAGAAGTGGCGCAATACCTCAATGCCGAAGGCAAAACTATCTCTGAGATTGAGCTGACACCTGAGAACCTGACTGAGATGATTGCGCTGATTGCAGACGGCACAATTTCCTCTAAGATTGCCAAGAAGGTCTTTGTTCATCTAGCCAAAAATGGCGGATCGGCCAAGGAATATGTGCAGAAAGCAGGCCTGATTCAAATCTCAGACCCTGCCCAACTTCTTCCTATTATCCAGCAAGTCTTTGCGGATAATGAAAAAGCGATCAATGACTATAAAGGCGGCAATAAGAATGCAGCTAAGTCACTGATTGGTCAGCTTATGAAGGCCACTAAGGGTCAAGCCAACCCACAAGTAGCACAAAAACTGCTCAATGAAGAGTTGGAGAAATTGTAGAAATAAGTAGAAAACCAGTCGTGAGGCTGGTTTTTTATCTTTTCTTTATCCATCAGTTATGTTAAAATAATTAAAAAAACAAAGGAGTCTTTATGTCAGAAATTAAGATCAAACGCGAGACAGGTTTTGTAGGGATTATTGGGAAATTTCCAATCTTTATCAATGGTCAGAAAGTTGGCGCAATCAAAAACGGAGAAGAGGCTGTTTTTCCAATTGAAGCTAATGAAGCAGAAGTCCGTGCTGGATCTGCTCCTATGAAAACCAAGCCAGTGACAGTTAAAGCAGGGCAAACCTTGCTGATTGAAACTAATTTTACTAATTTTTCAGTTTATTTGGGAACTTTAGTGGTTGCTTTTCTATTTGGCGGATTGATTCGTGCGATTCTCTTGATTCTTTGTATTAGCTTCCTCTTCCTTCTGCCTTTTTATACGGCTAGAATTGCAGAATAAGTCTATGACCAGCTGATGCTGGTTTTTTGTATGTTATTTTTTGAAAATGTAGCTAATCTTTTGACAAGATTTCTGAAAGGGTTTACAATAAAACTAACAAATTATAAAGTGAGGTATGTTTATGGCAAAAATGAATGCTGCGCGTTGGTATGGCGCTAAAGATGTTCGTATTGAAGAAGTGGATGTACCGGAAGTCAAACCACATCAGGTTAAAATTGCTGTCAAGTTCACAGGAATCTGTGGAACTGACTTGCATGAATACTTGGACGGACCGATTTTTATTCCGACAGAAACAGAGCATATCTACTCTGGGCAGAAAGCGCCTGTGACATTGGGACATGAGTTTGCTGGAGAAATTGTTGAGGTCGGCAGTGCCGTGACACGGGTCAAAGTTGGCGACCGGGTGACAGTTGAGCCCATTTTGGCTAAGCATAATCTTGTCGGTGATTACAATCTGGACCCTAATCTAAACTTTGTCGGTTTGGCGGCGGACGGTGGTTTTGCCAAATACTGTGTTTTGGACGGAGACATTGTTCACAAAGTTCCAGACAGTCTTAGCTATGAGCAGGCAGCCTTGACAGAACCTGCTGCTGTGGCTGTTTACGCAGTCCGTCAGTCAGCTCTTAAGACGGGCGATACCGCGGTGGTCTTCGGTTTGGGTCCAATCGGGCTCTTGATTGTTGAGGCTTTGCGAGCAGCCGGTGCCTCTAAGATTTATGGTGTCGAGTTATCTCCAGAACGCCAAGCCAAGGCAGAGGAGCTTGGGGCCATCATTGTGCGACCAGAAGAAGGCGAAGATGTGGTAGCTGCTATCCATCGTTTAACTGGTGGCGGGGCAGATGTGTCTTATGAAGTGACTGGAGTGCCAGTCGTGCTGGGGCAGGCTTTGGCTGCTGTTCACAAGGCCGGAGAATGTATGGTGGTTTCTATCTGGGAGAGAGAAGCCAGCGTCAATCCTAATGAATTTGCCATTCAAGAAAAAACGCTCAAGGGTATTATCGCTTATCGGCATATTTTCCCTAAGGTGCTGGAACTGATGGAGCAGGGTTATTTCTCTGCAGACAAGCTTGTGACCAAGAAGATTAAGCTGGAGGATATTGTGCAAGAAGGCTTTATCGAGCTGACTCAGGACAAGGCGCAGATCAAGATTTTGGTATCGCCGGAATAAATCTTTGCTTAATCATGAGACGAAAATCAGTCAAAACTGGCTGATTTTTCTTTATGGTTTGTGCTATAATAAGCAAAGATATAGAAAGAGGTTTAGGATGTCAAAAGTTTTGAAAGGGACTATTTACACCTTAGCTGCTGGAATTGCTTGGGGGCTTTCTGGTACTAGCGGCCAATATCTGATGGGGCATGGTTTTTCTGCGCTAGCGCTGACCAATCTCCGCTTGCTGCTTTCAGGCCTCGCCTTGATGGGAGTGGCCTATTTGGCAAATCGGGACCATTTTCGGAAACTCTTAAAAGATAAGTCTTCCTTGTTTTCTATTTTTATTTTTGCCCTCTTTGCTATGTTTCTCAACCAATTTGCCTACTTGGAGGCCATTCGAGAAACCAATGCAGGGACAGCGACGGTATTGCAATACCTTTGCCCAATAGGGATTTTGGCCTATGTCTGTATCAAGGATCGGGTTGCGCCTACAGTATCGGAGCTTTGTTCTATGCTGTTAGCGATTGGAGGCACATTTTTGATAGCGACCCACGGTCAGCTGAATCAGCTAGCCATTACTCCTAAAGGTTTATTGGTTGGTCTCTTTTCAGCTTTTACACATGGGCTTTACATCTTGCTCTCTATTGACTTGATTAAGAAATGGGGCAGTATACTGGTGATTGGCATTGGAATGACCATGGCAGGGCTTCTCTTGCTTCCCATTAGCGGTCTAGCTCAGCACCAGTGGGATTACAGCCCCAATATTCTGTTGGCCTTGGTGGGAATCGTGATTGTTGGGACCATCTTTTCCTACACGGTCTTTTTAAAGGGGACTTCCCTGATAGGTCCTGTCAAATCCAGTCTTCTAGCTTCCATTGAGTCTATTTCAGCGGTCTTCTTTGCCTTTCTTCTGATGAATGAGCGTTTTTATGTCCTTGATCTGGTCGGGATTGCTATGATTTTAATAGCTGTTTCGCTCATTTCCCTTAAAGATTTATGGCTGCAAAAAAAGAAAAAGTCCTGCAACCTCTCTTAGTTGAACCATTATACATGGTAGACAAAAAGGATAAATAAAAAAGAGTTGACTTCATTTGTACTGACCCCAAAAAGTTAGACAATTAATTATTGAAAGGATTTAGTTCTGTA